>JBILUC010000042.1:0-67932 GCA_044371205.1 Archangium sp. | reverse complement strand
GAGCCCCTCGCGACGCCACGCTCGCGAACGCGCCGAGGCCGCGCCAGACTGGCGCCGCCATGATGCCTCGCAGCCGTCTGAGTGGAATCCTGCAGCCCGTCTTCTCTCTTCGCAGCGCGCACGACATCGGCGTGGGTGACTTCGAGGCCTTCGAAGCCCTCTTCGGGTGGATGCGGCAGGCCAGCCAGAAAATGGTGATGGTGCTGCCGCTGTTGCCGACCACGCCGGGTGACCCCAGCCCCTACTCGACGCGCTCGGCGTTCGGGTTGAACCCGCTCTTCATTCACCTCGGCTGGTTGCCCGAGGGCGTCGAGTACTCCCCACAAGAACAGAAGGACATCGACGCCGCGCGCGCCTCGCCGACCGTTCGCTACGACCTCGTCTTCAAGGTGAAGAACGCGGCGCTCGAGCGGGCGTACGAGACGTTCACTTCGGCCGGCTCGAGCGCGCGCGCGCGTGACTTCGACGCGTGGTGCGGCAGCCAGCGCGAGTGGCTCGACGGCTACGCGCTGTACTCGTCGCTCTCGGAAAAGTTCGACCAGAAGCCGTGGTGGGAATGGCCGACGGGGCTCTCGACGCGCGAGCCGAAGGCGCTCGACGCCGCGAAGAAAGAACTGCACGCGCGCATCGGGTACCACCAGTGGCTGCAGTGGGTGGCCTTCGAGCAGTGGCAGCGCGTGCGCGCGTCAGCCAAAGCGCACGACATTCTCATCTGCGGTGACGAGCCGTTCATCATCGGGCAGGACTCGGCCGACTGCTGGTGCTTCCCCCGCTATCTGCGGCGTGACGCGCGGCTGGGTGTGCCACCCGATGACTTCTCGCTCGACGGGCAGGACTGGGGCTTGCCGTGGTTCGACTTCGACGCGCTGGCGCGAGACAACGACGCGTGGCTGCGACGGCGCGCGAAGCACGCGGCGGCGACCTACGACGTGCGGCGCATCGACCACGCGATTGGCTACTTCCGGCAGTACGTGCGCGATGAGCTCACGCCGAAGGGGCGCTTCGTGCCGGTCGACGAGCCCTCGCAGCGCGCGCGCGGTGAGAAGAACTTCAAGCTGCTCAGTGAAGGCGCGGGCATCGTCGCCGAAGACCTCGGCGTGATTCCCCGCTTCGCGAAGGACACGCTCGCGGCGCTGGGCCTGCCCGGCTACCAGGTGATGCGGTGGGCACGCGAAGACGGCATCTACCGCGACCCGCGCCACTACCCGGAGGTCTCGCTCGTCACCACCGGCACCCACGACACCGAGACGCTGCGCCAGTGGTGGGAAGGCACCCCCGACTGGGAACGCGAGACCGCGTGCAAGACGTGGCCTGAGCTCAACGTGTTTCTGCCGACACCTCCGAAGACGTGGAGCTTCGAGGTGCACGAAGCGCTGTTGCGCGCGGCGCTCAACGCGCAATCACAGACATGCATTCTGCCGTGGCAGGACGTGTTCGGTGAGGCCGAGCGCACCAACACGCCAGGCACGATGGGGCCGCACAACTGGGCCTACCGCATGCGGCCTGAGGTGCAGCAGCTCGCCAAAGACGAAGCGCTGCAACGCACCGCGAACTGGCTGACGCGGCTCGCGCACGAAGGCCGCCGCGCCTGATTCCGAGGAGACCCTCGGATTCGAGAGGCCAGCTGCACGTGTCGCCACCAGGTGGGGTCTCAACGTCATGAAAGCCCGCGTTCGTCTGCGCCCGTCGAAGTGGTCTGCGCTGCGCCCTGCCGTTCGCGCTGTGCTGGGGAAGAGCCTCCCTCGCCGCGTCGAGGCCTTCTACGCACGACACGACGGGCTCACCGTCTCGCTGGGCTCCGGCTCCGAGAAGGCGACCCTCTTCGGGTTGGCCGAGCTCTTCGGCGGGCTGAAGCGCGGCGCGTTTCGTCCACACCTCCAGGTGACGAAGAAGACCGTGGCGGACCTCGCGTGGTCCGACCAGCCCTTCTACGAGGTGTTCTTCGACGAGAGCGACGACGACGTGAGCGCGAAGGCACTGGCGAGCTTGAACCTGCGCCTGCGGCTCAAGCGGCTGGTCAGCGTCGCCGGTGAATCGGTCGACCTCGCCATCGACCTGACCGGGAAGACCGAGCGGCTCTACTTCGTGTACCGCATGCACGAGGCCCACGAGCTGCACGGGCTCGACTTCGACGCCTTCGTGCACTGGTTCTCGCGCTTCGGCACGGCGCGTTGGTACTTCGCTTTTCTCGACGCGAAGAGCGAGGCCGCGATGAACATCGAGGTGCGCGCAGAGCTCGAGCGTTCGCTCGCCGACTTTCCTGCCGACGACTGGGCCCCGTTGCTGGCCCGCTTGCCGAAGAAGCGCGTGCCAGTGCTGCGCGCCGCCACCGTCACGAAGGTTGCCGAGCCGACGCAGGTGTCGAGCCTGCCTGCGTGGGGCCACCCTGCCTTCATCACCCCCGAGACGCCGCGCGCGCTCGTCTTCTCCGGTGAAGACGCGGTGGGCGTCGACGGCGACTACGTGCTCACCGTGACTCGGGCGGGGACAGAGAAGCCGCGCTGGAAGAGCCAGCAGGCGCGCTCGGCTGCGGTGTCTCCCGACGGCGCCGAGGTGGCGGTCATCGAGCTCGACCGCGACCACATGCCGGCCGCGCTCGTCATCCGCTCGCTCGCGACCGGCAAGGTGCGCCTCAAGAAGAAGCTGCAGGACCACGAGGTCGCGTGGGGCCCGAGCGGGCTCTTCGTCGGAAACCACTCCGGCACGCTGCGCCGCCTCGACGCCACGACGCTCGAGGAGACTTTCACGGCGACGATGCCTCCGTTCGTTCGCACCATGCGCGCGGTGAGCGAGGGGCTCGTGGTGTCGACCGAGGAGCTCGATGCCGGCTCGATGGCCGTCGGCGGCGGGTCTCAGGCGGTTCACCTGCTCGACGCGACGAACGGCGCCCTGCGCAAGAGCTGGGACCGGGGGGTTCGCTTCGCCGTGAGTGCGGGAGCGCTCGCCGTCACCTTCGGCGCCGAGGTGAAGGTGTTCGACCTCCCCTCGTGCGCGGAGCGGTGGGGCGTGAAGGCGCCCGAGAAAGACGGCTTCAACCACCTCGCCTTCAGCGCGGATGGCAGCGAGCTGGTGTGCACGCACCGCTTCGACGACGACTGGGGTCGGAGCCCGAGCCATCTGCTGCGGGTCGATGCGAAGACCGGCGCGAGCCGTGGCGCGTGGCCCATGGGGCAACGACCGGGAGACGAGCGCTTCGGGCAAGTCGTCGACGCGCTGGCCATCAGCCCCGGCGGTGCTCTCGCCGTCGCCACCAGCCCGGTGGGCCTGCACTGGTGGCGCCTCTAGCGAACGCGGCTTGAGACGCCGAGTGAAGTCCTCCATCGTGCGGCGATGTTCTCGTGGCTCAAGAAGAAGCCGGTCGAACCTGAGCTGTTCGTCGATGAAGTGTGGGCCACCGTCGCGGCACGGGAACGTGCCGTCGTTCGCGCGTGCCAGGCAGGCCCCACGCTGGTGCTCGCCTTCTTCGACGAGACGCTCGAGCGCCTCACGAAAGAGCTGACCGCCGCGGGCTGCGCCCCCGATGCGACGCGGGTCCTCGAGCGCGCAGATCGCCTCGCGCACGTTCCGCCCAACGCGGCGGTCGTCATCGCCGAGCGACACCCTCTGGCCGCGTTCGTCCGCTCGCTGGCCACGCGGGTGCGCGCGCTCTCACCGACTGCGCACGTGCTCTGCTGGAGCGCGCTCGACGACCCGCTGATGCTCGAGTTCGGCGGCCAGCAGCTCTCGTCGTTGATGGAGAAGCTGGGCCTGCCACCCGATGAGCCGATTCGTCACGAGATGCTCTCGAAGTCGATCGCCAACGCCGCGAAGAAGGTCGAGGAGCGCATCGGCGCCGGGGCCAGCCGCCTCGCCCCTGCCCGCTCGATGGCGGAATGGATGAAGCTCAACCTTCCGCCTCGCTAACCCCGCTCACCGCACCACCTCGTACGTGGTGGGCACGGTGGCGGCGAGGCTGCGCGAATACGGGCACGCGACCTTCCCCTCTTCGATGAGCGCGAGCAGCCGCGCCTCGGTCGCCGACGGCGCCTTCACCCTCAGCCGCGCCGCGAGGCCGAACCCGTCGGCGCCCTGCAGGAGGTCGACCTCGGCGTGCACCGAGACCTTCAAGGGCTCGCCAGAGCGCTGCGCCAGCACGGTGAGCGTGCTCGCGAAGCACGCGCCCCAGCCCGCGGCGAGCAACTGCTCGGGGTTGGTGCCTTCTCCGGTTCCGCCCAGCGCCTGCTGGAAAGCGAGGGGCACGTCGAGGCGACCATCGGTGGAACGGGCGCTGCCATCACGGCCGCTGCGAACGTCGACGACTGCGGTGTACAGGGTCTTCATGGGTGTCTCCGGTCAAGGTCGGCAGGATCGCCGACGCGACCAGACTCACCGCCCCCTCACCGACCCGCCACCCTCCGACGCGAGACAGCCTGTCTCACGAGTCGAGCAGCCCGCTGCGCGCGGCCTCGGCCACCAGCGCGTCGACGAGCGTCTTCGCCGCGCGCACCGGGCGGCGGCTGCGCGGCCATACGGCGAAGACCCCTTCCCGGGTGCGGGCCTCGGGCAGCCATTCGACCAGCTCGCGGGCGGCGAGCGCTTCCTTCACGAAGAAGGCGTTCACCCGCGCGACCCCGACGCGCCGCTTCACCAGCTCGACCGCGCCGCGCTGGCTGTCGACCGAGAGGGCCGGCGGTACGAGGGCGGTGGTCTTGCGACCCGCGAGCTTCACCCGAATCGGCTCGAGCGTCGGCCCGACGCGAACCCAGGGCTGGCTGAGCAGCCCCGCTTCGAGCGGTGCGGGGGCGGCCCCGAGCGCGGGGTGCGCGACCACCACCATGGTCGATTCGCCGAGCCGCCGCGCCTGCAGCGAGTCCGAGTCTTCGAGGGGCCCGCGTCGAATCGCGACGTCGATGCGCTCGTCGAACAGCTCGCGGTACTCGTGCGAGAGCTGCACGGCGATGCGCACCGAGGGGTGCTTCGCTCGCACCACCGTGAGCGCCGCGGGGAGGAGCAACTCGGCGAACAGGGGCGCCGCCGAGACCACGAGGGGGCGGTCGCCAGCGTCACCGAGCAGCGCGCTCACGTCTTCGACCCCTGCGACCACCTCGCGGGCGCGCGCGACGACGAGCTCGCCGGTGCGCGTCAGGCTCAGCGCGCGGCCCCGGCGCAGGAAGAGCGCTTCACCCAACCGGTCTTCGAGGCGCTGCAGCTCACGGCTGAGCGTCGACTTGTCGAGGGCCAGCGAGGCCGCGACCGCGCGCAGGCTCGCGCCTTCGGAAAACGCCGCCAGCAACCTGAGATCGTCCAGCGTGGGGTGGGCCATGCACCGAGATTCCTGCACCCGCCGCGCCGAGCGCAAGCCACGAGACAGACTGTCTCAGCACGCACATCGAACGACCCACTCACAGGCGGGGTTGACGTTCGTGCCGGCCTGCCTCCCTTCGGTCGCTCGCGCACAGAGCAGGCAAGGGCTCAGCGGCGCACGGCCTGGGTGGCGAGGTTCCGCATCACGTGCCACACGCTGAGGGCCACCGACGCGGCGGTGAGCACGTGCCACAGCGCGTGGCCCTGCCACGCCGAGTGTGGCGCGCACAGCGGCAGCCCCTCGGCCGCAGAGAAGAACCAGACAGCGACCGCGCTGACGTGCGCCGCGATGCCCAGGCGAAACAGCGCCGAGCTCGGCGAGAGACCGCGACGGGTCGCCAGCACCTCCGTCGAGAGGATGCCGAGGAACAGGGCAAAAACGGCCCCCGCCACAATCGCCGGGCTGACGAAGCCGATCAGCAGCCCCACCGCCACCACCCCGGCCCAGGCGGGCACGAGGCGCGGGAAGGCAAGCCAGCCAAGGCGATGCACCTGCATCACCAGCAACAGCCCGGCGATGGCGAACATGCTCATCGCGTCGAGCGCCGAGCCCCAGGTCGTCAGCCCACCGTGAAAGTACATCGAGCCCACTCCCTGAAAGACGAGCGCGGGCGGAGCCAGCACCCCCAGTCGGTCGAGCGCCGGGTGCGGCGTGGCGCGGGCACGGCGGGCGCGCGCGGCGTGTAGGGCCACGATGAGGCCCGCCAACACCGCGGCGAGGTTGCTCCAGGTGTTGCCGAGCTGACGCACCAGCCCCGCACGCGGCAGCTCGCAGTAACAGGGGCTTGCCGCGCAATCGAAGGGCGTGCCTGGCCAGCCCAGCGCGCCCATCACGATGACCGAGCCCACCCCGAGGGCGGCGCTCATCAGCGCGACCACCACCTCTGTGGACCAGACGGGCTTCATGCCTCTGAGAGGCGCGAAACCAGACCGGGGATTCGCGGAATCGTCCCCCACCGCCTCAACGGGGGAGCGGCGCTACCGCTGTCCGACCGGCTTCTCGACCTGAACGCCGTTCCGCTCAGCGAAGGGGCGAAGCAGGTGCATCAACTCGGCGGGCGTTCCCGCTGCGGGCTGGAAGTAGACCGCGCCCTTCGGCGCGAACGAGAAGAAGCCGCCCTTCACCTTGAACGACACCACCTCGCGCCCCTCGAGCTCTCGCGAGTCGAGCCGCAGCGTCGCGACGTCGGCCCAGCGCACGTTGAGCTCGACGGGCTTGGCGGGAAACAGCCAACGCCCAATCTTCACGCCGATGGGAGCACCCGCGATGCCGAGCACCGCCAACCCCTGCGACTTGATGTCGAGCGCCATCATCAACGCGATGACGCCCACGAAGCCGATGATGAAGCCCAGGCAGCCGAACACGCTGCCCGCATTCTTCGACTGCAGCGCGCCGGTGAGGCGCAAGCCGCCGTCGCTCCAGGTGAGGCTGCCTTCACCCGAGAGGCCCAGGGGCGCCGTCACCTGCCCCATCGCGGGCGCCACCACGTTCCGGTCGACTGACTCATGGGCGGCACGACAGCACAAACAGGCTCGAGCTCAAGCGGCGTCGATGAGCCCGAGCAGCCGCTTCGCTTCGCTGCGGGTCGTCGGGCGCGTCGACAGCATCGCCTTCTGCGCGCACCACTTCGCGCGCGACCGGTCCTTCGGGTACCAGGCCATCGCGAGGTTCAAATAGACGTCTTTGTTGTCAGGCGCGTTCAACGCCGCACGCTCGAAGAGCGGAATCGCCTGCTCGCGCTTCTGGGCGTCTTTGCTCTTCAAATAGAGCAGCGCGAGGTCGTTCGCCGGGCCGAACTCCTTCGGAAACGGCGCACCGCCTCGCTCAGAATCTGCTCGGCCCGTGCGCGGTCTTTCTTGTGCGCACGCAGCGAGGCCAGCGCCAGCCACGGCTCGACCGCGTCGGGCTTGAGCTCCCGCGCCTGCATGAGGTGCTTCTCGGCGTAGGTGGGCTTCGAGCCGAGCAGAAAGGCGAGGCCCGCGACGAGGTTGCCCTCGGCCTGGTGCAGCACGTCGTTGGCAGCGAGCGCGTCATCGATGAGGGCCAACGCGAGCTCGAGGCACGCATCGACCTGCCCGCGCGCCAACTCGAGCCGCGCCAGCTGGGCCTTGAAGGTGAGCAGCGCCGGGTACTCGCGGGTGATGCTCGAGAGCAGCTTGTGCGTGGCCTCGACGTTCTTGCGGCGCAGTGAAATCGCGAGCGCGCGCTGCAGCGGCATCGTCGGCGAACGAACGCGCGAGGCGCACCACAGCCACGCCTTCTGCGCCTGCGGGAGCTGCTCGTCGCGCTCGAGGGCCTGCGCCAGCAGCAGCAAGGTGTTGGGGTCTTCAGGCTTCTGCTCGAGCGCCGAACGAAGCGCACCGATGGCCGCCTTCGCGTCGCCGGCCCCCAGCGCTTTCTTGCCGAGGGCCATCAGCTCTTGATGCGACGGCATGGCTCAGGCGCCGAAGGCGTAGGTGGCGTCGAACTCCACGCCCTGCGGAGGCGCTGCGTTCTCGTCAGACGGCCCGAAGATGTAGCTCTCAGCGGTCTCGAGCGCGGCGTTGCCCACTGCGGCCGTGTCGACCGTCGCTTTGAGCTCCACCGACACGTTCGGCGTCGCTGCGGAGGCGCTCAGCTCGAGCACGCCATCGGGGCCCAGCTCGTAGTCGCCGTCGACGCCGGGCGTGAAGCCCGTGCCCAGCCGACCGGTGACGTCGACCTCGGCCGACGCAAGCTCATCGCCCTCGTGCGACACCGTCACCGTCGCACCCAGAGACGCCTCGATGCCGGCAAAGCCCTCGGCCGAGGGCTCAATCTTCACCGTGCCGTCGGCGCCGATGGCGATGTCGAGGCTGATTTTCCCCTCGGCGGCGATGCGGCCGTTCGCCTCGAGCGTCACGTCGACGTCGTACTTTTCGCCTGCGACCTCGAACGACACCGACTTGCTGATGGACCCGCTCGCGTCGACGAGCGTGGCGTTGACCTCGAGCTCGACCTTCGCTTCGACCCCTTCCCAGCCGAGCTCGGCTTCGGCGGTGAGGTCTGCCGAGACGGAAGGCCCCTTGATGTCACCCGTGTACGCGATGCCTGACGTGGTTTCGCCGCTGACGCTGGCGGAGATGGTCTCGACCGACACGCCAGCGGTGCCCTCATAGGCACGCGGTGACAGGCTCGCCGAAGCGCTCGCCGTGGCGGAGGGACCGGAAATGGTCGCGGTCATGGTGCCGCCCGCCACGGGGGCCGTGGTGGTGACGGTGGTGGTGCTCGCCGTGACTGAGGCCTCGGCGTCGAGGGTCGCCAGCTTGCTCGACACGTCGGCTTCCGCGTCGAGCGAGGGCCCCTTCACGTCGACCGAGAACGTATCGACGCCCCGGCTGGCCGCCTGCGCAGCTTCCCGGCGCGCTGCGGGGTCATCCATGCCGTCGCGAACGGGCTTGGCGGCAGGGGTCGTCTTTTCAGGGGCGGCGACCTCGCGGGCGCGGGCCTCGATGGGGCTCGAATCAGCGCTCCGGGTGCTCGACGTGCTGGAGGACGACCGGGACGTAGAAGACGACGAGCGCTCGATGGCCATGACCAACCATCGTCGCCGAGGGAGGGCCGAAGTTGCCAGCGCCCTCGTCGAGTCGGCTCACTCAGCGCAGGGGAACGGGCTGCGAATAGCTGCCGTCACCCGGCCGCGCGGGCACGAAACCACCGGTCAGCACCTTCTTGATGATGACGTGGTTGGGGTCACTCTTGAGCACGATGGCCGTGTAGGAGAACGGGCGCTTGTTCACCTCGGTCTGGGTGAGGATGTCTTCCTTCTTCGGCGCCTTGCCGTTGAACTCGAGCGTGCCGCTCTTGAGGTTCTTCTCGATGACGGCGGTCAGCTCGGCGCTGGTGGGCGGCTTGCTGGCCGGGCGCAGACGGGCGAGGTCGGCCTTCACCTGCTTGAGCTCGGTCTTGAGCGCGGTCACTTCTTTCTCGAGCTTCTTCAGCTTCGCCGTCGCGTCCTTCAGCCCCTGCGGCGTGTACCGGGAGCGCGCCATGATGTCTTTGTGGGTCTGCAGCTCGGCGCTCTTGGCGGTGAGCTTCGTCTCGAGAGCCGCGACGCGGGCCTTGAGCTTCTCGTACGTGGGCTGGGTGACGCGGGCAGGGGTCGTCTGGGCAGCAGAGATGCGGGTCATGTGGCCTCTTTCAAAAGCAGGGGAACCACGACCAGACCACAGGTCGCACGCCGCAACCACGATCGGCCCATTCTACGGCACGGGCACGTGCACCCATTGGGGCCCGTCTTGCCCGCGGTCGAACACCACCACCACGCGCTTCGCATCGGGCGTGAGCGTGAGCCCCTCCGGCTTGAGCCCCTGCGTGAAGCGGTGCAGCAGCACGGGCTTCGCGTCGGGCTTCTCGAGAAGCCACAGCGCCCCTCCGCCATCAGGCTTCCCCGACTTGGGCGCGTTGGCCGCCAGCAGCAACCGACCGTCGTCGAGAAAGAGGAGGTCGGTCACGCCCTCGGGCACCAGCTTCCCCTCGACGTCGGGTACCTCGAACAGCGGCGAGGCCCAGCGCGTGACGACCGGTTTGCCTTTGCCCTCGAGCACGCTGACCACGTCGGCCACGCGCAGAATCGACGCCCGACGCTGCTCATCGAGCGGCGCCTTGAGCCCGATGAAGAGGGCCCCGTCGCGAAAGGCGAGCGCCTCGATGTCGAGCTCATCGTCCCGACCCGCCGCCACACGCTCGAGGCCCAGCGTCGAGAGGTCGAAGCGCCCGCGCACCACGAGCCGCTCTCCGTCGACGGCGAGCCACAGCAACTGGCGTCGCGCCGGCTTCGACTGCGCCTTCTTCGTCATCGCGTGAGACGTGGTGAGGAAGTACGTGCCGTCGGGCCCGGGCGTGAGGCTCTCTCCGTCGTCGAGCGAGTCCAGCCCCTCGAGCACCCGCACCTGGGGGTCGAACACGCCCTGCAGGTCGACGGTGAAGACCCAGGGCGCGTGCCAGGTGGGCGTGTCGAGTTGACCCGTGTCGTCGCTCACCACGACGTAGCGCTTGAGCGCTGGCACCCAGCTGATGCCGCTGAGCTCGGGCATGCAGGTCTTCGCAGAGAGCGCGGGAGGCACCGTGAGCGCCTCAGGTGGCGGTGCAGCAAGAACGGTGAGCAGGAACGCGAGCACGCTGCGTTTTCGCACATCGACGCCCTCCGAGAGACTCCGCGTCTCGTACGGACAGAACCGCAACGATGCGTCGAGTGGAGTCTGCACCTCGACGACAGCTCGCAGCTCGATTGCGGGGGAACGGGGGGCTTTCGAGTTCGTCAGCGGGGGCAGCGTTCTCAGTTAGAAGGTTGATGTGTTGCAGCGTCTTCTCCTCGGCGGGTGTCTGGTGGCGGCCGTCGGCTGCGCCACCGTGCCGATTCCCCCCGACGCGAAGGAAATCGACACCTTCGACATCGAGGGCGAGAAGCAGCTCTCCGAGAGCGACATCAAGGAGAAGATTGTCACCACCGTCTCGCCATGGCTGCCGACGTGGCTGCCCGGCGTCGAGCCACAGTGGTTCGACCCCACCACCTGGCAGGCCGACCTGCGCCGCATTCAGCGCTTCTACGAGGCCAACGGCTACTACCAGGCGCGGGTGCTCGAAGATGTCGTCACCGAGCCGAAGCCCAAACACATCAAGCTGCTGGTGCGCCTGCGAGAAGGTGAAGCCGCCCGCATCGAGACGCTCGCCATCGTCGGCCTGGAGGAACTGCCCGGCGAGCAACAGAAGACCGCCACCGGAGACCTCCCGCTGCAGAAGGGAGACATCTTCCTCGAAGACAGCTGGGCGCAGCTCAAGTCGACGCTCGCGCTGCGCCTGCGTGAGCTCGGCTACGCCGAAGCCGCGGTGGTGGGCGAGGCGCTGGTCGACGCCGACGCCGCGAAGGTGGACCTCACCGTCACCGTGACGCCCGGGCTCCGCTACAAGTTCGGCACGACCTTCGTGGTGCCGTACCCGAACAACCAGCTGCCCGCGAAGTACATCGCCGAGACCGCGCAGCCCGACCTCGTCGCCGGCACACCCTTCAGTGAAGAGGCGATGGCGAAGGCGCAGGCGCGCGTGCTGCAGATGGGCATCTTCGCGGGCGTACGCGTCAACCGCGGCCTGCCCGACCGCAAGGCCGGCACGGTACCCATCGTCATCGACGCGCGCGAAGGGCCCTTCCACTCGATTCGCTTCGGCGGCGGCATCGGCGGCGACCTCATTCGGCAAGAGGCGCGCGCCATCTTCGAATACACCAACCGAGACCTTGGCTTCTCGAAGTTCATCTCGCCCGACTCGCGGCTCGACCGGCTCAACATCAAGGCCAAGCTGGGCATCGCCTTCATCCCCAACATCGTCGAGGTGATTCGCTCGGCGCCGCTCTCGAAGTGGGGCCCGACGTGGCGGCTGTTCGCGCAGTACGAAGTGCCGCGCGTCTTCAACCAGCGCACGGTGACGTTTCAGGGCAGCGCCGACCTCAACCGCACGCTCGACAACTCGTACAACTACGACGCGCTCGAGACGAAGCTGGGCCTCGTGTGGAGGCCGCGGGCCGACCTGTCCATCTTCCCGTCCATCAACGGCAACGGCTTTCTCCTCTACACGCCGCTCGAGCTGCGCGAGACGGTGCCCTCGGGCGCGGTGGGGTGCCCGCAGGCGCCGCAGGTGTGCGTGGTCGGCTACCTGCAGCTCGCCTCGGAGTACGACAAGCGCGACGACAAGCTCGAGCCGAAAGAAGGCTTTTACCTGGCGCTCGATCTCGCGGGCGGCATCTCGTCGACCACGCAGACGCGGCCCTTCTTCAAGGTGACTCCGGAGGCGCGCGGGTACGTGAGCTTCGGCAAAGAAAAGCGAGTCACGCTCGCGATGCGGCTCAAGGCGGGCTCGCTCTTCGCGCCCGAGAACGACACGCCCATCGTCGTTCGCTACTTCTCCGGCGGCGCGAACATGCGCGGCTTCTACCAGCGTCGACTCTCGCCGCAGGTGGCGGTGCCGAGCTTTCGCGAAGACGAGACCTGCAAGGGTCAGTTGGGCTGCCCGCTGCGGCCCTACTACACCGAAGGCAGCACGCTCCCGCTCGGCGGCGCGGGCCTGCTCGAGGGCGCGCTCGAGGTGCGCTGGCACGTCTCGGAGAACTGGGTGCTCGCGCTGTTCAACGATTGGGGGCTCGTCACGCGAGAGCCGCTCGGCGCCGCCACCAACTTCGGCCAATCGCTGTACACCGCGGTGGGCCTGGGCGTGCGCTACCGCACTCCGCTGGGGCCGATTCGTGTCGACCTCGGCTTCCGCCTGCCCTTCGTCGGGCGCGCGCAACAGGTGAGCAACCTGAGCGGCACCGACGGCGGTGAGGTGAAGGAAGTGCTCAGCATGCCGGGCTGCTTCTTCGGCCTCGGCTCAGGGCTGCCAGTCGCCGCGCCGTTTCAAGCAGGCACCACCCCCAGCCCCTACGGCGGCTCGCCAGACAACCTGTGCAGCGCGCACCTGTCCATCGGCGAGGCGTTCTAAAGCCATGGAAGAGTCGCGCACCGTCATCGCGAAAAAGAAGCGGCGCCGGTGGCTGTGGCTGCTGCTCGTGTTGCTGATTCCCGTCGTGGCGGGCGTCAGCGCGTGGAAGTGGTTGCAGACCGCAGCCGGTGAAGCGCTCTTGAAGGCGCAGGTGCTCTCGGCGGCGGGTGACGCGCTCACCGGCAAGGTCGACCTCGACCGCATCGGGCTCGACGGCGACCATGTCGTGCTCGAGAAGCTGCGGCTTTACACACCCGAAGGGCAGCTCGTCGCGTCCATCGAGAGGCTCGAGGCCGACCTCGAACTGGGCGCGCTGTCGGGCAACCGCGTGCACCTCTCGAACGTTCAAATCGAAGAGGCGCAACTGCTGCTGGTCGAAGACGAGCGCGGGTGGAACCTCTCTCGCGCCATCGCGGCGAAGAAGGCTCCGTCAGACGACTCGACCGGGGCGTCCACCCCCTGGCGCGTCGACCTCGACTCATTCGCGCTGACGAAGGGCCTCTTCACCCTCACGCAGCCCGGGCGCGCGGTGGAGGTGCACGAGCTTGGAATCACCGGCCACACGAAGCTCGCGCTCTCTCCGCTCGCGGTCGAAGGCGCGCTCGACCTCACCGGCCAGATGACCGTGCCGCTCACCGAGACGCTCACCGTGAAGCTCGAGGCGAACCACGACTCGGGCCAGCACGCCCTCGCCACCATCTCGCTCGGAGAGACGCGGCTGCGCCTCGACGCCGACGTTCCTGCGAAGCAGGCCACCGTGCAGCAACTCACCCTCGGCCCGCGCGAGCTCGGTGCCTTCGTCGAGGGCTGGCCGCTGAAGGTGCCGCTGCAGGGCACGGGCGTGGTGGGGCTCTCGCACAGCGCGCTCGAGCTCTCGGCCGGCAAGGGCCGCGTCACGGTCTCGGCGAAGTACGACCTCGCCACCTCGTCGGCAGAGACGGTGTCGCTCGACGCCACCTCACTCGACCCGCAGGAGCTCCTCGGCCTCGACTTTCCCTCCGAGCTCTCCCTCGAGGGCACGGCGTCGTTCACCGACTGGCGCCCCGAGACGCTCAGCGGCACCACTGCGCTCGAGGCGAAGTGGGTGGCGCAGGGCGACGTGCTGCTCGACGCGACGCTCGACGCGCACGCCACCAACGGCGTGCTCGAGGTGAAGAAGCTGCGCGCAGACGGTCCGGGGCTCCGCGTCTCGGCGCGAGGCACCTCGGAGCTGGGCCAGCTCAAGCTCATTGGCACCGTCGACGCGCAAGACCTGAAGCAGCTCGACCTCGCGCTGCAGCGTCACGCCGGGCTCGAGCCGCTGGGGCTCGGCGGCAAAGGCAAGGTGCAGCTCTGGGCGAAGGGCCCTCTCGCGCACCCGTCGCTCACGCTCATCGGTCGACTGGAGCGCTTCGAGATTTCCGGCGTGTCGGTCAATCAACTCACCGTCGACGCCGACCTCCCCGACGTGCGCAAGCCGCTCGACACCGACATCCTCTTGCACGCGAAGCAGCTCACGTACGGCGAGCGTCAGTTCGACGAGGTGACGTTCGACTTCATCACGCACGGCCGCGAGCTCGATCTCGACTTCAAGACGAAGGGCCTGGGCGACCTGCAGGCGCACGTGCTGGCCACGCTCGACGCGCGTCGCGACTCGGCGAACGTCACCGCGCTCGAGCTGAAGTGGAGCGACATCATGTGGTCGCTCGAGGCCCCCACGCTCTTCACCTGGGGCGATGTGCTCGAGCTGAAGCCCTTCGTGTTGCATGACGGCGAGCGAAGGCTGACGGGCCACGTCAAGAAAACCCGGAGGCAGCTCGACGCTGAACTCCACGCCGGGAAGCTCGACCTCGCGCGCCTGCCCAACGTGCTCGCGCTGCAGCGCTTCGAGCTGGGAGGCACGCTCGTCTCGCTCGACGTCACGGCCACTGGCAACCCGAGCTCGCCCGACGTCTCGCTCCAGGGTGAGTGGGCGAATGGAAAGGCGTTCGGCGTCTCGGGCATCGCGTTGACGGCCGACGCGCAGTGGAAGGCGAGCCGACTCGCCGGGAAGCTCGTGGCGCGCACCGACGTGGGCGCGGTCGATGGCACCTTCGACCTGCCACTGCTCGCGCTGCGCGACGAGACGCCCGAGCCGATGAGCGGCCAGGTCAGGTTCAAAGACATCCCCAGCTCGTTCATCGAGAAGCAGGTGCAGCGCACGTTGCCGCTGTCGGGCCAGCTCTCGGGCGCGCTGGTGCTCAGCGGTACCGGGCAGCACCCCGGCGTGACGTTGGAGGTGACGAGCCCCACGTTGACCCTGAAGCGCGAGCCCGGCGACCCGCTGGTGCTGAGCGACACGAAGCTCGCCCTCGCGACGAAGGAGGACGACACGCTGGGCGTCACGCTCGACACGAAGGCGCTCGAGGGCGCTCACCACGTGGGCCTCACGATTCCCTTCACGCTGTCGCGGCTGCGCACGGCGCCTCCGACGAAAGACGAGTGGCTTTCGATGCCCCTCACGCTCGACTTCACCTCGAGCGGCGTCTCGCTCAACGAGGCGGAGCTCCAGACGCGCCCCGGGCTGCCGCGCGACGATGAGCTCGCAGGCACAGGCTCGATGCAGGGGACGTTGACGGGCACGCCGCGCGCTCCGACCGGGGAGGTGCGCCTCACGCTGGCGAAGGTGACTGCGCCCCCGCTGCGCAACGCCGACCTCCGCTTCGTGTTGCGCGCCGACGCGACCCAGACGCGCCTGAGCGGAACCGCGCTGCTCGACGAGAAGCCCGCGGTGGAATGGGACATGGGCCTCGAGGCCCCGCTCGAAGCAGCGCTCGCGCCGGTGTTGCAGGGCGGTGGGGCCGACGAGCTCATCGCGGCGCTGCAAGACACGCCGCTCGACGCGCTCATCTCGATGGCGCCCTTCGACCTCGCCCCGCTCTTGCGTCGGGAAGGCGGAGGGCTGCCTGGTGGTCAGGCGACCGCGAAGCTCGAAGCGAGCGGCACGCTGGAAGCCCCGCGGGCGCGGCTGCTCGGCACGGTGAGCAACCTGCGCTTCGACAAGCTGCCTCTGGGCGCCGCGAAGTTCGAGGTCACCTTGAAGGGGCGCGAGCAGACGCTCGACCTCGCGCTGACCGGCAGCAGCGGCGATACCTTCACGGCGAAGGGCACCACGAAGGTCGACCTGCGCCTCTCGTCGCTGCGCCGCGGGCTGTTGTGGAAGACGGCACCGGTCGAACTGTCACTCGACGCAAAGCGCTTCGACCTCGGCTTCTTGTCGGGCGCGACCGAGAGCCTGCGCATCGTCGGCGGGAGGCTTGACCTCGAGGGCCGCGTGAACGGCTCATTGGGAACGCCTCGCTTCCTTGGAGACGCGACGCTCATGAAGGGCCGCCTCGCGCTGGCCGGGCGCGGCGACTACCGCGACATCGAGTGCGTCGTGCACGCGACGAACGACCTCGTCGAACTGAAGAAGCTCGACGTGAAGGCGGGCGCGGGCACGGTGAGCCTCGTCGCCCGGGCCGAGCGCCAGGGCCCTGGTGAGTTCCACCTCACCAGTTCCGGCCAGTCGGAGCGCTTCCCCCTGGTCAATGACGACCAACTGCTGGCCGCGTTGACCATCGCGTACTCACTCGAGGGCGACGCCACCGCCGACTCGGTGGCATTGGACAACGTCACCATTCCGCGCGCCGAGGTGCTCCTGCCCGAGGTGAAGCGGAAGGACCTGCAGGACCTCCAGCGCTCCAGGGACATCATCATCCTGCGCGGTGGAGCACGTGCCACGCAGCGCCAGCGCGCCGAGGTGAAGAGCACCGTCGTCACCGCTCAGGACGAAGGCTTCACCTTCGCCGCATCCATCGATGCGCCGCGGAACCTGTGGGTGCGCAGCTCCGACGTGAACCTCGAGCTGGGCTTGAGCGACGGCTTCCGCGTCGAGAACGACGCGCTCGGCACGCGGCTCACCGGTGAGGCGAAGGTGCTGCAGGGCACGCTGGCGGTGATTGGGCGCGAGTTCACCGTTCAGAAGAACAGCACCGCGCGCTTCGCGGGGCCGGCCACCCAGCCGTACGTGAACGTGACCGCGCTCCACGTCAACGCGAAGGAAGACGTGAAGATTACGGTGACGGTCGCAGGCAAGGGCACCGACGTGGCGCTCAAGGCGACCAGCGAGCCGCCGCTGCCCGAGTCCGACATCTACGCGATTCTCGCGACCGGCCGGCGCACGCTGAAGACCAACGGCGGCGCCGCCATCACGCCAGGGCAGGCCGCGTCGGTGGTGGGTCAACTCGCCGCCAGTCAGCTGAAGACCGTGCTCGCGAAGAAGGTGCCCATCGACGTCTTCAACTTCGAGACCTCAGACAACTTCGACAAGGTGCGGCTCGACGTGGGCAAGTACCTCGGCGACTCGCTGTACCTCGGGGCGACGGTGAACATCGGCGCGCGCCGCGACCGCGGGGAAAACGCCTTCGCCGGTCGGCTCGAGTGGCAGATGAGCCGCAGCGTGAGCCTCGAGGCCTACGCCGGCGATGCGCTGAGCTTCGGCGCCGACGCGGTCTGGTCACAGGACTACTGACTTTCGGGGTAAGCCCACGACGTGGCCCGCGTCATTCAGCTCACCCGCCCGAAGGAACCCGTCGAGCTGCATGAGCTCTCACTCGCGCCGGTGAACGACGGCGAGGTGCTGGTGCGCGTCGAAGCCTGCGCGCTGGGTCAGCTCGACTGGAACCTGCTGTCACTCGACGCGCCGCCGCGGCTGCCGCTCACGCCGGGGCACGAAGCGGTGGGCGTGGTGCAGGCGGTCGGTCGCCACACGACGTTGCGGCCGGGCGAGCGGGTGCTGGTCACGCCGCTCTCGTCCTGCTGCACCGAGTGCGCGTGGTGCCGCTCGGGTGAAGCGCGGCGGTGCGCGAAGGCCCAGTGGCGCGGCATGCAGGGCGAAGGCGCGCTCGGCACGCACCTCGTGGCGATGGAAAGCAGCCTCGTGCCCCTCGAGATTCCCATCGGCATGCCGCCCCTGCCCGAGCCGTTGCCCGTGCACGTCGCGGCGTCGCTGGCGCTGGTGGGCGGCTCGGTGTGGACGGCGGTCGGCGCGGTGCGCTCGCTGCACCTCGTGCAGAGCTCGCGCGTCGCAGTGATGGGCGTCGGCGGCGTCGGTCACCTCGTCATTCAGGTCGCGAAGGCCCTCGGCCACCAGGTCTTCGCAGCCGACGCCGACCCCGAGCGGGTGCGGCTGGCCGAAGAACTCGGCGCGCTGCCCTTGAGCGGCCCGGTCGACGCGGCGGTGGTGTGCACGCCCTCGACGCAGGCGCTGCAGAAGGCGGTGCGGTTGCTCACGCACGGCGGGAGGCTGGCGCTCATCGGCACCAGCCCCACGGGGCGCATCGACCTCTCGGTGGCCGAGTTGGTGTGGCGCGGGCTCACGGTGACGGGCGGGCTGCTCGGCGCGCGCGGCGACCTCGACGAGGGGTTGAGCCTGCTGCTGGCCGGCAAGGTCAAAGCGACGATGGAGTTGATCAGCCTCGAAGACGTCAGCGCGCGCTTGTGGGCGCTGCGAGACCTCGGCTTCCCCGGTCGGCTGGTCGCCATCCCCCGCTAGCGAGCACCTCGAGCATGCGCATAGGGTATGCGCATGAAACCTGCGCAGCGCCGTCGCGCCACCAACGTCTCGCTGGACCCCGTCTTGCTGGCTGAAGCACAGGCCATGGGGGTCAATCTCTCGCGAGTGCTCGAGGAACGGCTCCGTGAAGTGGTGCAGGCCGAGAAGCAGCGCCGCTGGCTCGATGAGAACCGCGCCGCCTTCGACGCGATGAATGACTTCGTCGCGAAGCACGGAGTCTTCAACGAAGACGAGCGGGACTGGTGATGCGCCAGTTCGACGTCGTGAAGAACCGCCGCTCGTCGGACTACCCGTTGGTCGTCGTGCTGCAGTCAGACCTGCTCTCGGGTCTCTCGACGCGGTGGGTGGCGCCTCTGGCGCTGGCGAGCGGGCTCCCACGCCCCATCACCCGGCTGCACCCGACGCTCGTCGTGGGCGGCAAGAAGTACGTGGTGCTGACACAACTCGCGGGTGCGGTGCGCATCGAGCAGCTGGGGACCGTCGTGGCGAACGCCGGGGCGCAGCGAACGGACCTGGTGAGCGCGGTCGACGTGTTGCTGTCTGGAGTGTGACCCTCGAGGTCGTACACTCGCGCCCGTGCGTCACTCGTGCCTGCTCGCCCTCGCCGCCCTCGCCCTGTCGTGCGGGGGCATCACCAACAAGCTCTGCGGCGCGCCCGGCCAGCCCTGCTGCGCGAACGCGGTCTGCGACGCCAACGCGCTGTGCGGCGCGGGCGACCTCTGCGAGGCCTGCGGCAACGAAGGCGAGAAGTGCTGCACCAGTGGCTGCGGCGACGCGCTCACCTGCATGGGCAACACCTGCACCCGGGCGCTGACCTGCATGACGTCGTGCACGCTGGGCGAACAGCGCTGCGCGAACAACGGCATCGAGACCTGCACCGCCGCCGGCGTCTGCCCGACGTGGACCAGCACGCTCCCTGCGTGCCCCGGCGGCAGCGTCTGCACCCCGAGCGGCGCCACCGTCGACTGCGTCGAGAGCTGCCCCGGCGCGTGCACCGTCGACTCGCGGCTGTGCACCAACGAGGGCCTGCGCGTCTGCGTCGCGAGTGGCGCGTGCCCGACGCTGATGCCCGAGGCCGACGACACCGACGTGCCCACCTGCCTCACCGGTGGCGTCGTCAGCGCCGAGCTCTCGTGGGAGAGCCCGACGCCCTTCGGCCAGGCCATCGTCGACATCGGCGGGGAGCTGCGCGGCAGCTATTGGGTGCTCGACGACCTGGGCAACATCGTGCGTTACGCGCTGGGCCCGTGGGAGTACGAGCTGCGCGCCACACCCGGCAAGCGCATGAAGAAGCTCGCCTCGTGTGGGCTGGGCTCCATCCTCTACGCTGCGGGTGAGGGCGGCACCGTCTTCCGTCGCAGCGGCGGCACGTGGACGGAGCAGAACGTCGGCAGCACCACGCTGCTCACCGACATCGCGTGTGACTCGACGCGCGCGTTCGCCGCCGGCAGCGACGGCAAGCTCTACATCCGCTCCGGGGGCACGTGGACCGGCTACGCGACGGGGTTCACCTCGGGCTTCAACGCCATCGCGTGGCTCTTCGGCCGCCAGCAGGTCTACCTCGCGGGCAACGAGGGGCTGCTCGTGAAATGCGAGGCGGCGACGCTGCCGCCGACGTGCGTGACCGAGACCAGCGGCACCACGAAGGACCTGCTGGCCCTCAGCGCCGACACGTTCAGCGACACGGTGTGGGCGGCGGGCAAAGAAGGCACGCTGCTCGAGCGCGGTGCGAGCTGGTCGAGCATCAGCCTCCCCACCGTCACCAGCCATCTCGTCGGCCTGACGAACTTCTTCGACCAGTCGGGCAACGTGCCGATCGTCGTCGCCGTCTCCGAGAGCGGCACGGCCGTGATTCGCCGCGGCGCCCTCGCCCCCGAAGTGGTGCAGGTGCCCGACAGCACCCTCACCAACGTGTGGGTGCCCGACCAGGACACGCTCGTCCTCACCGGGCTGCGCGGCGCGCTGTGGTACCGCAACGGGCTCTTCAGCCAGGCGCCCTTCACTGCGCGCGGTGGGCGCAAGCCGCTGACGGCCGACCTGAACGCCGTCACCTCGGTCGGCAACGGGCGGCTCTTCGCGGTCGGCAGCGACGGCGCGCGGGTGCGCCGGCAGAACGGCGTGTGGAGCGTCGACGCGCTGGGGGCGAGCACCACCGAGACGCTGCGGTCCATCGCGGCGCGCAACGCGAACGAGGTCTACGCGGTGGGCGACTCGGGCACCGTGCTGGTGCGGCGCTACGGCACGTGGGTCGCCGACGCCGTGGGCCTCACCACCGAGTCGCTGCAGGCCGTGGTGCTCGACACCAACAAGGTGTGGGTGCTTGGTCAGACGAAGCTGTTCGAGAAGAACTTCCAGAGCGGGGTGTGGCGCGCCATCGCGCTGCCTCCGGGTGCGCAGCTCTCGACGCTCGCGCTGAAGAAAGACGCGCAGGGCAAGGCGAGCGAGCTCGTCGTCGCGGGGGCACAGTGCGCGACGTGGACGGTGGGCTTGACCGACGACTCGTTCACGGCAGGGCCTTCGTGCAACACGCGCTACATCCTCACGACGGCCGCATTCTCGGGGACCGGTGACCTCTACGTCGCGTCGAACGAGGGCACCATCTACCGCCGCACGGGCACCACGATGACGTTCGAGAACGTCGCGGGGCTGCGCATCGACCCGTTCCTTGGTCTCATCGCCGACGGCTCGACGATGTGGGTGGTGGGCTCGGAGGGTGCGCTGTTTCGCCGCGTGGCGGGCAACTGGTCAGACGCAGCGCCTGACGTCACGACGGCGGACCTGCGAGCGGGTGTGAAGGACGATGAAGGCCTCTTCCTCGTCGGGGTCGGCGGCGTCGTCTTGCGCCGGCTGTAATCGCTCTCCCTGCAACACAGGGAGAGAAAGAACTCAGAGCTCGGTAATCGTCGTCAACTGCCCCGCGAGCGCCTTGTTTTCCCACGCCGGGTAGCCCATGCGAATGCCGCGCGGCTCGAGCGAAATCTCAGCGTTCATCACCTGCTGAATCGGCGGCTTGGTCAGCTCGGTGAAGCCGCCACTCCAGCCCTTGGTGAAGTACTTCGGCGGCTGACCTTCTTTCGTCACCTGGTAGACGACCGGGTTGCTGCCCGACATCGAGCCGATGACGTTGAGCTTCGCCGGCATCTGGCTGTCGAGGAATTGGCGGTTCGGCGTGCCCGGCGTGAACACGTTGTTCAACGCCACCTGCATGTCGCGCACGCGCTGCTTGATGGTGCCGTCGACGAGCGCGCGGTTCTCTGCGAGCACGGGACCCTTGAGCGCAGTGAAGATTTTCTTCTCGGCCTGATCCGGCGTCAGCCCGTCGAAGGTGCGCTTGATGATGAGGTCAGCGGCCGTCGGCGGCCGACCCAGTCGCGGAGGAAGGGTGATGTTCGGCGTCGGCGCCGGCAGCGGCTTGCGTATGGGGTCGATGCGGCCCGGAACCACCGGGCTCGTCGGCCGGGTGTTGATCGGCGGCTTCACGATGACGTCGAGGCGAGAGACCATAGGTGTGTATTCCATCAGAAACGAAACCCAAGTCCAACCGTCCCCGAGGGACGAAACGCGACCCCCACTGCCGACCCCGTACCGTACAGCGCCACCGCCGGCTCGCCCTCCACCGAGAGCACCACCGGGCCACCCAGCAACACGCGCACGCTCAACCGCGGCGCCGCGATGCCCGCAGGCCCTGCCGCCGTCTGCGTGCCTGAGTTCTGCAGCACCAGCGCCGGGCCGACCTCTGCGCCGAGCCCCAGCCACACTGCGCCGAAGCGCCAGCTGAAGCGCCAGCCCACGCGCGCCTCGAGCGTCGTCTCCGACACGATGCCGCGCGCCGCGTGACCGCCGAGCACCGCGAAGCTGAAGCCGTTGCCCAGCCGTGGCTCGAACCCGACCCGCCCACCGAGCGCCACGCCAAACCCGGCGATGGTCGGCACGAGGTTGAACTGCGCGGTGAGCACGCGCTCGTCTGACCAGTTCTCTGCGACGAGCAGCTGCTGCGCCACCACGCCGCCCTTCGCCGCCACCGCCACCGCGCTGCTGATGGGGCTCAGCTCGTCCCACCGCACTTCGCGCCGACCGCCGTCGGCGATGGCCACGCGCCCACCGAAGCTCTGCCCGGCCTTGAAGACGCGCAGCCCGTACTGCCCCGCGGGCAGCGCCACCCCGCGCATCACCCCGGTCGGCACCTCGGCGATGACCTGGTCGCGCAGCACGTCGCTCACCACCGCCCGCTCGAAGCCCACCGGCAGAATGAGCTGCGCCGTCGCCTTCTGCAGCGTGCTCATCACCAGCTCGCCCTGCCCCGTCAGCTTGTAGTCGTAGGTCGGGTGCTGCGCGCCCACGGGAAGGAGTGTGGTGCGCGAAACCGTCTGGTCGTACGCGTAGCGGTAGGCCTCGCCGAGCGTCACCAGCTTGTCTCCGCTGATGTCAGCCACGCCGCGCAAACCAGACACGAAGTGGTGCGTGAAGATGCTGCCCAGCACCTCGGCCGACTCGAGCGCGGCTTCGTTCTCGGCGCTCGAGGCGATGAAGGCGTCGCCCGTCGACTGCAGCGTGTCGGTCAGCTTGATGGTGAAGGGCTCGACCTGCTTGCCGCCCTTCTCGCGAAAGCCCGCGCCCGACCTGCATGCGTCGACCACCACCACGCGCACGTCGCCGATGCCGGTGAGGATGCTCTTCAACCGGCTGAACGGGAGCGCCTCGTTGCCCAGCTCGAGCCCTTCGCCGTCGGAGTGGCCCGAGAAATAGAACACCAGCACCACGCGGTTCTCAGGCGACTGTTTGATCAGCTCGGCCTGCTCGCGCGCGCGCCTGAGGGCGGCCTCGAGCTCCTTCGCGCTGCGGCCCTGCAGCACCTGCAATCGGTCGGGCGTGACGTCGCCCAGCTCGAGCAGCACCCGCGCGAACTTGCCCGCATCGCTCTCGGCGTAGCGCAGGGGCGGCAGGTTGCCCGCGCCCGCATTGTTGCCCACCACCACGGCGAGCCGCACGGTCTCTGCAGACGCGACCGGTGCGAGGCTGATCAACAGAAGAACCACGAGACGCGACACGCCGCACAGCGTAGCGCAGCTGCCGCCCCGCGCACCCACCTGCCAGAATTCTCACGCTCGCATCGTCAGGTCATGTCAGCCCACCGCGCGCGGCGTTCTCGGCATCGTGCCCGGCATGCGCCTCCTCACTCTCCCGCTCGCTGCCGTGTTCCTCCTCGCCTGCCCTGCACCACCGGTGGACCCGCCTCCGCCCGACGCAGGCCCTCTCCAGGAGGCCGACGCGGGTTGAATGAGTCCCCGCGCGGTTGAGCGGTCACCAGCTCAGCGAGACACCGGGCGGCTCTTCACACTTCCCCGCCGTCGGCGCCCACAGCTCGCTCGACTTCTCAGGCAACCCGCTCGAGGTGCCACCGACGACGAGCACCCGCCCATCGTCGAGCAGTGTTGCCGAGTGCGCCTTGCGCCCCGTGAGCAACTCGCCGGCCAGACACCACTGCTTGCTCGCGACGAGCCACCGCTGCACGCGTGTGGTGTCGACCGAGTTGGGCGGCTCTCCACCGATGACGACGAGGTCACCGTTGGGCAGACGTGTCCCCGTGTGCGACGAGAGGGACATCGAGAGGTGGTTCTCGAAGGCCTTCCATTCCGCGAGGCCGGGGCCCCATTGCTCCGCGTAGTTGGTCGACGAGCTCGCCGTCTGCCCGCCGATGACGATGACGCCCGCGTCGCTGGCCTCGGCGATGACGGCCGTGCGCTGGCGCGGCTCCGACATGGGGGGCAGCGTCTTCCACTCGCCATTCTTCACGTCGAAGCGCTCCACGTCGGGGATGGACACGCCCGGCCCCACGCCGTTCTGCGCTGCGTTCGAACGCCCGCCGACCACGATGACGTCGCCCTCGCTGTTGCGCACCGCGGAGTGCAACCAACGCGCGACGTCGAGGGGCTCTTCCCGCGTCCACGTGTTGGTCTTCGGGTCGAAGCGCTCGACCGAGGTGAGGTGCACCCTTTGCTCACGCGCGCCGCCCACCACCAGCACGGTGCCGTCGAGCAGCAACGTCGCGGTGTGCCCGTTGCGCGCGTCGTTCATCGGGGCGAGCACCGTCCAGCTGTTGGTCTTCGGGTCGTAGAGCTCGGCCGACGAGAGCGCCACGAAGCGGCTGTTGCCGTCGACCGACATGTGGGTGGTGCCGCCGGTGACGAGCAGCTTGCCGTCGAGCAGCGCCGTCGCGGCGTGGTGGCTGCGGGCGACCTTGAGCGGTGCACACGCCGACCACCTGCTCTTCTTCGGGTCGAACAGCTCGCAGCTGGCGAGCGTCGAGAGCCCATCGGCCCCGCGCCCGCCCACCACCAGCACGCGACCGTCATTCAGCAACGACGCCGTGTGGTGCTGCCTGGCGTCCTGGAGCGACGGCGCCAGCGACACCTTGCCCTGCGCCCACACGAACGAGCTCGCGAGGAAGAGCACCACCGACGAGAGCTGGTGTCGGCCCGTCACGTGTTCACTTGTTGGGCTTGGGCAACGGCGGGCGCGGCATGGTGCTGGGCCCCGAGAGGCGCGGCCCCGCAGACACCGGCTTGACCTCAGGCTTCGACGGCTCGGGCGGCAGCAGGGCAGAGCGACCCGCGGAGGGGGTCGTCTCCGGCTGGGGCATCGGCTCGGGAGGCGTCTGCAGCTCACCACCCCGCTGGTCGCCCAACGCCTCGGCGTCGTCTTCGGCGAGCACGATGATGCGGTCGCCTTCGGCAAACACGAGGCCCGCGTCTTGCGGCGGGTTGATGAGCGGCGTCTCGCCCTGCTTCATGTACCCGATGGCCACTTCACCGCGGTCGCGCGCCACCCTCTGCACCTGCAGGAAGTTCGTGTTGCGCCCGCAAATGGCGTAGCACTCGACGCGCTTGAGGTAGACCTCGTTGCCGTCGCTGTCGAAGAGGTCGACGAACACTGCGTTGAGCTCGCGACGCTCCGAGACCTGCGCCAGCAACATGCTCGTAATCTCGCTGCTGACCACGAAGTCGGCGCCGTAGTCGGTCTCGAGCAGGTCCTTCGTTCGCGGGTCGAGAATCTCGCTGATGATGCGCGGCTTGCGGTCGCCCAGCGCCTTGAACATGTCGCGCAAGAGCAGCACGGTGATGACCGTCTTCGCGTCGGCTTCTTCGGGGTCGCTCTCGGTGTCGGCCACCACCATCGCCACCGCGAAGTCAGGCGAGATGATGCGGCGCAGCGCGTCGGGCACGGTGGGGTCGCCCTCGACGTGCTTGAGGCGCAGGTTCTTGAGGGCGCTCACTTCGCCCTTCAAGAACTCAGCGAAGGCCTCTTTGTCTTCACCGGGCATCAGCCACGCTTCGCTGCCGGGGAGCACGTAGTTGTCGAACTCGCGCAGCATGTCGCCCAGCTTGGGGCTCTTGCCGCACACCAGCAGGCGCTCGGGCGTGCGCTGAATGGGCGACGCGCCCCGGAAGTCGGGCGGCACCTGCGGCTGGTGGTTGGCCGTCAACGAGAACGAGTCGTCGTCTTGGGCGATGACGAGCAGCTCGTCTTTCTCACCGAGCACATACTCGTCGCTGGGGTTGATGATGCACGAGCCCTTGCCCTTGCCGCCGACGGTGCGCACGCCGCAGACCACGGCGTCTTTCATCTTCCACTGGGCGACGCCGAACGGCTGCCCCGCCAGCTCGGGGAAGTTCTTGAAGTAGAACTCACTGCCCTCGTAGGTGAGCAGGTCGCGGTACACGGCCGCGAGCCCGTTCTGCCGTGCGGTCTGCACCATCATGCGAGAGAGTGTCTCGGCCATGGCGACCACCTCGACGCCACCGGTGCCCAGCTGTTCAATCACCGGCTGGCGGTCGGCGTCGACGAGCTCGACCACCGCGTGGTTCTTCGCCAACGCACCCTTGATGCGCCGCAACGCGAGCAGCGACTTGATGGCGTTCATGTCGGCAGCGCCGTCGGCGTCTTCGACGTCATCGTTCGGGTCGGCCGAGATGATGATGATGCTCTTCGCGCGGCCCGCACCGACCTTGCGCAGGTCGTGCACCGAGTACGGCGAGCCCTGCCGAACGACGACGCGCGTGCTGAGCATGTCGCCCATGCGCTCCTTGACGGTGTTCTCGACCTCTTCCTTCTCGGTCTCGGAGAGGATGACGACGGACGCGTGAGAGAGGTTGGAGTTCGCTTCACGCAGCTCGCGCAAGATGGCGAAGATTTTCTCACCAAAGCCGAGGATGAGCGTGTGGCCCTCGTCGATGACCGGGCTCTTGCCCTTGCGGAGGTCTTCGATCTTGTCGCCGATGGTCGAGCTCACCAGACCGATGAGCAACGCCACCACGCCGACGCCGCACAGCGTGGTGAAGAGCGCGATGCCTCGAATCAGAGTGCCCTGGTCGTCGCCCATGGTGCCGGCGTCGGCCACGCGACCGGTCGCCCACCACAGCGCCTCGAAGTAGTCGAACGCTTCACCCTCTTCAGGCTGCGGCATGAAGATGCGCGCCATGGTGGCGTTGATGGCCACGAGGATGAACGAGAGACCGAAGAGACCCACGAAGCGGGCCATCGGGCTCCACGAGAGAAAACGGTCGATCTGGTAGCGGATCTTGTCGCCCGTCGAGGGGACATCCGATTCGTCAGACATGCAGTGCACTCCGCGGGAGAAGAAAGACGACGGACTCTATGACGCCCCCCTCGTTCGGGCGATCAACATTCGGCGCACCGGGGCGCGCCGCCCTGATCAACGCTTCTTCGGTGCCGGCTTGACCTTCTTCGGCAGGTCGTCCGGCCCCGGCTCGTTCGGGTTCCGACCTTCGCTCCAGTCCTTCTCGGGTTTGCGGCACACGCCCAGCGAGTCGCAGGTCGTGCCGCGACAACACGGCCCGGGCTCACACGACATGCCCGCGCTCGCACACGGCCTTCGCAGCCGGCGCGTCTGCGCGCTCGCAGGGCCAACGAGCAGCACCAGCACCATGCAGACGAGACGCACCGGCTACTTCGCCCTCGGGCGGAACACCTTCGGCGCCGCGGCGGTGCCCTCGAGGAACGCGCCGCCGATGAGGTCGAGGCAGTACGGAATCGCGGGGAACACCGCTTCCAGACATTCACGAATCGAGGCCGGCTTGCCCGGCAGGTTGACGATGAGGCTCGACCCGCGAATGCCCGCCGTCTGCCGCGAGAGAATCGCCGTCGGCACCTTGAGCAACGACTTCGTGCGCATCAACTCGCCGAAGCCCGGCATCATCTTCTGACACACCGCCTCGGTGGCCTCGGGCGTCACGTCGCGCGGCGCGGGCCCGGTGCCGCCGGTCGTCACCACCAGCGAACACTTCTCGACGTCGCACACCTCGATGAGCGTCTGCTCGATGGCCGCGCGGTCGTCGGGAATGAGGCGCGCCACGCTTTCCCAGGGGCTCGCCAGCCACTCGCTGAGCACCTCGCGAATCGCCCTGCCCGAGAGGTCTTCGTAGACGCCCGCAGACGCCCGGTCAGACAAGGTGACGATGCCGATGCGCGCGCTCATGGGTTGCCAAATCTGGCATGGTCGCGACCACATGAGCATCAAGTCAGACAAGTGGATTCGTCGGCTCTCGCTCGAGAAGAAGATGATCGAGCCCTTCGAGCCGACGCTGGTGCGCACGGTCAACGGCCAGCGCGCGGTGAGCTTCGGCACCTCGAGCTACGGCTACGACGTGCGCTGCGCCGACGAGTTCAAGGTGTTCACCAACATCAACTCCACCATCGTCGACCCCAAGACCTTCGACCCGCGCAGCTTCGTCGACGTGAAGGGGCCCGAGTGCATCATTCCCCCCAACTCGTTCGCCCTCGCGCGCACCGTCGAGTACTTCCGCGTGCCCCGCGACGTGCTGGTGGTGTGCCTGGGCAAGTCGACCTACGCGCGCTGCGGCATCATCGTGAACGTCACGCCGCTCGAGCCCGAGTGGGAAGGCCACGTCACGCTCGAGTTCTCGAACACCACGCCCCTGCCCGCGCGCATCTACGCCAACGAGGGCGTCGCCCAGATGTTGTTCTTCGGCGCCGACGAGCCCTGCGAGACGAGCTACCGCGACCGCGGCGGCAAGTATCAGGGCCAGACGGGCGTTACGCTGCCGAAGACGTGAACCGAAGGAGCCCCCATGAGCACCGTTCGCAAGATTCTCAGCGCCCGCGCGGCGCGCCCGAAGGTCGAGGGCATGCTGCAGGCGCTGGTCGAGGCCGCGGTCTTCATCGGCGGCTCCGACGGCCGCTTCGATGAAGACGAGCTCGACGTCTTCATCGACAGCATGCGCGAGGTGGTGAGCGCCGCGGTCGGCGACGAGTTCCTCGAGAGCATGGCGGCGACCCACAAGCTGCTCGACCAGGCGCGCGGCGCACGCCGGCTGCTGCGCGAGCAGGGCACCGACACCTTCCTTCACCAGCTCGCGCCGAAGTTCGCGGGGCCCTTCGGTCGCGACGGCCTCGTGCTCGCGTGGCGTGTGGTGCTCGCCGACGGCCGCGTCACCGACACCGAGGCGGCCGCCTTCGAGACCCTCGCGCGCGCCCTCGACATCGACGTCGACGAGACCCGGGTGCTGCGTGAGCTCGCCAGCAAGAGCGAAGCGGCCAGCAAGCGGGGTCACCGAGGGGCCAACGTCGAGCACCTGCGCGTGCTCGAAGAGAAGGGCTGGCAGCGGCTCATCGGCGGCGCTGACAGCGGCTTCGACGCGGGCCTCTCTCTCACGCAGAGCGACGGCGGCAAGCTGCTGCTCGAGCTCGATGCGGGGGAGTCCGTTCTGCACCTCCACGTGCTGTCGGCCGAAGGTGAAGGGCCACACCTGCGCTGCCTCTTCGAAGACTCGCTGCCTGCGCTGCTCGCGGTGCTCGACGGGCTGCGCGACTCCCTCAAGCCCTCGACCATGGGCGAGAAGCTGCCAGCGCTGCGCGCGGTGTGCCCCGAGATGTTCGTGCAGCACGAAGGCAAGTTCTCCCGGCTCTGATCCGGCACCTCGAGGTGTACCGCGACGCCGCGGGCTGAATCGAAGCGCGAGGCGCGCGTCTGCCCCTTCGTGCGCGCGCTTGCCCTGGTGGCTCTGGTGTCGACCCTCGCGGGGGCCGAGCCGCTCTTCGTCAGCGTGAACTTCACCACCTCGGGGCGCTGGCTCGAGGCCACGCCCGCCTGGGCCGCGAAGAAGTCGGTGAAGCTCGAGGGCAGCGACCTCACGCTGGGAGGCACCATCGAGCTGATGAAGCGCCTCGGCATCGCGCGGTTCGGCGGGCAGCTCGGCGTCGACGCGATGCTCTGGCCGGAAGACCTCACCGTGCTGCGCGCGGCGCCTTTGCGCACGGCCGAGGCGAGCGACGACTCGGTCAGCTCGATGCTCTTCTTCACGCTCTCGCCGTATGCGGGCCTGGGGACCACAGGCACCGGTCCGCTCGCGGGCTGGGTCGACCTGCTGGTGTCGCTCGAGGTGCTCACCGCGCGCGTCGAAGGCGAGCGACACTTCGCCTTCACCGCCGCGCCGACCCTGCGCCTGGGCTTCGCGTTTCAGGCCGACGACTTCGCCGTCGAGCTCTCGCTGCTCGGCAGCTTCTTCGGAGCCCAGCGCCTCACGTTCGCGATGGGCTTCCGACTCTGAGACTCACTTGCGGCGACGGTAGACGCCGTTCTCTTTGTAGTAGCTCGTGGCGTAGATCTTCTTCGCGGTGCCGCGGTAGCGCGGGTAGCGGATGAAGCCGGGCGCTGCCGAGACGTCGGGCACCGCGAGCGCCGCGTTGAACTCGTCGTTGGCCTCAAGCGCGAGCTCGTTCATCTCACCCATCGAAGCCTGCGCCTGCTTGATGGCCACCGGGTGGAACGCCGTCACCCACCACGCGCCGAAGCCGTCGGCCGCCTCGGGGGGCGTCACCTCGAGCGCCAGGCCGTTGGTCTCGACTTCCTTCCCGTCGGGGAGGTCGGCCAGCGGCGCCTTGTCTGCGTCACCCAGCTGCTTGCCGATGAAGGCGCGCACCGCCGCGCGCGCCTCAGGCGAGGCGTCTTTGGTGCCCAGCTCGATGCCCGCAGGCGACGCCGGGTCGCCGTACACGTTGAGCTCGATGTCTTTGCCGGCGAACGACACGTACGGCACGTTGGCGAGGTCACCCACGTCGATGACGGTGGCAGGAATCTGCTGCAGCCCGGCGCCCCAGCTCTCGGCGCGCGCGGCCTTCACCACGTCACGCATCGCGGGCAGCCGCGACTGAAACGCGCTGGTGCCGGTCGAAGACGAGCTCGACGTGCACGCACCCAACACCGCCACTGCACTCACCAGAAGAAGCGTCCGCATGTTCACCCACGGGTCCTGCGAGGAAGAGGACCTCCTACTCTGGCCGCGAGCAAATCCTGAGCGGTTTAGGTGGTGCGGCCCTGCGTCAACTCGGTGCGCACGTCCCACAGCTCGGGGAAGAAGGTGAGCGAGAGCGCGCGCTGCAGGAAGGTGACGCCTGATGAGCCGCCGGTGCCCGCCTTGTGCCCGATGATGCGGTGCACCGTCTTCATGTGGCGAAAGCGCCAGAGCTGAAAGCGCTCTTCGACGTCGACCAGCTTCTCGGCCATCTCGTACGCGACCCAGTGCTTCTCGGGGTGGTCGTACACGTCTTTGAACACCGCCATCACCCCCGCACTCTTCTCGTAGGGCTTCGTCCAGTCGCGCTCGACGCGGTCGGCGGGAATGGGGTGGCCCTTGCGCGCGAGGTAGCGCAGGAACTCGTCGTACAGGCTCGGCTGCTTCACGCGCTTCTCGAGCCATGCATACAGCTCGGGCGAGTCGCGGTGCGGCAAGAGCGAGTTGACGTCTTTGTTGCCGAGCATGAATTCCAGCGCGCGGTACTGGAAGCTCTGAAAGCCCGAGCTGCGCCCCAGCGAGTCGCGAAACTGGTTGTACTCAGAGGGCGTCATCGTCTCGAGCACCGCCCACTGCTCGAACAACATGCGTTGAATGTGCGCGACGCGCGCGAAGATTTTGAACGTCGACGAGAGGTCATCGTGCTGCACGCACTCGAAGGCCCTGTCGAGCTCGTGCAACATCAACTTCATCCACAGCTCGCTGGTCTGGTGCTGAATGATGAACAACATCTCGTCGTGGTGGCCCGAGCGGAGCTCCTGCGCGAACAGCACCTTGTCGAGGTGGAGGTAGCCGCCGTACGTCTCCTGCCGCTTCAGGTCGAGGTAGATGCCCTGCTCGAGCTCGCGATGGTTCGCCATGCGGTCTTCATACTGCCCACGGGCGCCGGGGGCTGGTCGAACGCACGGGTTCCCATGAAAAGCCACACCTTGGCGCTGCAGGGCCAGCCGACGAAAACCCTCTCCCCGCTCGCGCAGGGAGAGGGAAACAACGTCACTTCTTCTTCAACTCAGCCAACGCCTTCGCGCCAGCCCGGCCGCGCGGCAGCTTGATGTTCTTCACCGAGTTCGGCTCGGCGTTCGGCACCCAGTCCGACGGGAGCCGGCCGGTGCGCTCGAGCATGCGGAACTTCTGGTAGTGCGCAGCGCAGTACCCCTTGCTGCGCTGCTTGCGGCCACAGCCCTTCACCGCGCACAGGCGACCGTCTGACGGCTTGCGACCCGGGCGACCGCGGGGCGCCGCAGCCACCGTGAGGATCTTCGGAGGGCGACCCGGGCCACGCTTGATGGGCTGACCCAGCGCTGACGCGAGGCGCTCCACGACGGCGTTGGTGGCCTGCAGCTGCGCGATGGCCGCGTGAATGGGAGCCACGGCGCGCGCGACTTCATCGGCGACCAGGTCTCGGAGCAACTTGTCGACGGACATGAATTTCTCGATTCGGGGTGGAGCGGGGAAATGGACTGCGACTGCGATGTCGATTCCTAGACACCCGTAGCGGGCAGCGCAATCAAAATTTCCATGCAACTAAATGGAAATTCACCCCGCCGGCTTCAGGTCGCGCAGCGGCGGCAGGGTGCGCAGCTGGGGGAAGGCGAGGGCCACGAAGGCCACCACCAGCAGGGTGCCGATGCCTCCCCCGACGACCGAGAACACCGGCCCCACGAGCGCGGCGGTGGCCCCCGACTCGAAGCTGCCCAGCTCATTCGACATGCCGATGAACACGTAGTGAATGGCCGACACCCGCCCGCGCATCGCGTCAGGCGTCAGCGACTGCTCGAGCGTGGCGCGAATCACGACGGAAACATTGTCAAACACACCCGTGAGAAAGAGCGCGGGGAATGACAACCACATCACGGTCGACAACCCGAAGACGACGGTCGAGATGCCAAACCCGGCGACGGTGATGAGCAACACCACGCCAGGCTGCTTCCACGGCGGGAGGCGCGTCTGCAACAGCGCCATCGACAGCGCTCCGAGCGCCGGGGCGGCGCGCAACCAGCCGAGCCCCACCGGCCCGACGTGGAGCACGTCTTTGGCGAAGATGGGCAGCAGCGCCACGGCGCCGCCGAGCAGCACCGCGAAGAGATCGAGCGTGATGGCTGCGAGGAACACCTTCGTGTCGCGCACGAAGCGCCACCCCGCGAGGATTTCGGCCATGCCGCGCCGCTGGCCCGTGTGCGCCGCCGGCCGCTCGGGGAGACTGAACAACACCAGCACGAAGCCGAGGTGCGAGAGCGTCGCGAAGGCGAACGCCAGCCAGGCATCTTCGACCGCCGCGATGAGGAAGCCGGCCACCGCGGGCCCGGAGATGGACGCCAGCTCGTACGTGCTCGAGAACCACGCGTTGGCGTTGGCGAAGTCACGCGCCGGCACGAGCTGCGGCAGCATCGCGCCCACCGAGGGCCCGCGAAACGCCATGCCGGTGCCCATCGCGAGCAGCGCCACGTAGTACGCCCACGTCGGGCCGTGGAACCACGAGAGCGCCATCAACGCCGCCGACGCGCTCAGCAAGGTGAGGTGCGCAGCGATGGCAACGCGACGCCGCGGGAAGCGATCTGAGGCGATGCCCGCAGGCAACGCGAGCCCGAGCACGGGAATGACCTCGACCAGCCCCACGAGCCCCAGCGCGAGCGCGGAGTTGGTCTGGTCGTACAGCCGCCACCCCACCGCCACCGAGATGCTGGTGGTGGCCATCGCCGCGAGGAAACGGCCCACCGCAAACCGGGCCACGCCGGGGTGTCGAAACGCCGCGAGGCTGTCTGCGCCGTCGCTCACCACGGGCCGATGACCGAGGCGCACTGCGAGAGGTCGACCGGCGTGAGCAGCACCAGACGCGGGTCGGCTTCGAACCAGTTGCTCTCGAGCACCACCACCGACGCGCGCGCCGAGGGCGAACGCAAGGTGGTGGCGAAGCGCTTGCGCGCGTCCAACGTGCCGACGCGCCGCCCGAGGCCTTCCCCTTCGAACAGATGGAGGGGGACCTCCGAATCGCACTGCCGCCAGACCAGCCCTGAGGTCGAAGGCCGCGCCACCACGTCTTCAGGGGCGGGCGCGAGCGTGACGGCCGCCATCGGCTCGACGTTCGCCGCGGGCGCCCACCCCACGAGCAGGAGGCCGTCTCTCACCGTGGCGAGGCGCACCATGCCGTCCTGCCTGGCGACGGTGAAGCCCACCGCGTCGGCCACGAGCGCGCCGACCGGGTCCCCGCGCGGCGTCTCGAGCAGCACCACCGGCTCGGCTGCCTTGACGCGAACGCGCTCCGAGTCACGGCGGAAGCCTGCGCTCACCACCGCGCTCAGGGGGTCATCGCGGCTGCGACTCGAGAGCGAGAGGTCTTCGCAGCGCAGCGTGGTGAGCAAAGGCTCTGCGGTGACGATGCCTTCCACCGCGCGCAGCGAGGGCGCGACCAGCACCTCGCCGGGCCGGGCGTCGAGCACGCGCAGCGGCGCCCCGCGCGTCAGCAAGCCTGCTTTCCCAATGCGAGAGGGGGTCCACGTGGTGAACACGGGCTCCTCGTCGACGAGGAGGTCAGCGTCGAGTTCCAGCCCGTGCGCCTGCCACTTGCCCTGAAAGGCGAGCCCGCGCTCAGCCCGCGTGAGCGCGCCCTCGACGAAGGCACCGTGCCACGCCCCGTTCGACCAGAACTTGCGCGCGCGACCGAGCTTCACCGACGTGCCACGCACGCGCAGCGTGGCCTGGTCGTCCCACCAGCTCTCGGGCCACAGACACATCTCGTCGCTGCGACGGCGCACGGTGCCGCTGCCGTTGGAACAGCCGAGGCCCAGCGCCAAAGCCAGACACAGCGCGCGTCGTGTCACGCGCTGTGTCTTGGCACTTCAACGCGCCACGGTCACGCATTCCCCCTCACCGCGGAAGTGGCCGACGGTGCGCCCCAGCCCACGCACGAAGTCGTTCAGGTTCTTCACCGAGCTCGCGCCGCCGGTGCCGTACTGGCCCAGCGGCAGCGTGGTGAGCGAAACCGCGGTCAGTTCCTGCTGGGTGATGGTGCCGTCCTGGTCGGCGTCGGCGCCGGTGATGGCCGTGCCCCGCAGCTTTGCGTCGGGCGACTGCAGGTCGTCGTACCAGAGGTGGTCGCCGTGAATGGTCAGCTCGATCTTCGCCTCACCGCCCACCGGCACCGTCGCGCCCTCGCCGAAGTCGGGGCTGGTGCACTCGGTGTACGAGGTGTCGGTGTCGAACTTCCACGCGAAGCGCTTCGACACGCCGCCCTTCGCCACCGTGCCCTCGACCCACAACGAGTACCCCCCCGCCGTCATCGCCTGCACGTCGGCCGCCGCGACGTTGCCGGCGCCCACCGCGTTGCTCGCCGGGCCAATGCCGTAGCTGACCTGGTCGTACTTGAGCGCCTCGAGGCCCTCGAAGGTCTGCAGCACGAGGGGGCCGGGCAGATGCACGTCGACCACCAGCGGGGTGCTCTGCGAGGGGCCCTTGCGGCCCGTCTTCGTGGCGAGCGTGAAGTCTTTCAAGACCACGAGGAACTTCGAGAACTGCACGGTGAAGCCGTCTTCGAACTCCGCGGGGGGAATTTCCTGCTCGATGTAGTCCTCACCCCACGTGGTGAGCACCAGCGTGCCCGTGCCGCCGCAACCGGTCAGCGCGAGCCAGAGCGTCAACGTCAACCACGTCGTCCAGGTCTTCATGGGAGTCATTCCTTCCAGGTGATGAGGTAGCTGCTGGTGTCTTCGATGCCGCGCCCCAGGCCGTTGAAGGCCGGGCTGGTCGGGTCGAGCGGCGCGGTGCTCGTTCCGGAGAGCGCGAAGTCGATGCGCGAGAGCAGCACGCCCAGCTCGATGCGCACCTCCGCCGGCGTGCGCTCCAGCGAGACCACGTGCTCGGCGCGAATGCCCTCGAGGGCGATGGGCGGTGTGAACTGCGCGGTGAAGGCGACGGTCTGCCCGCCTTTGGTGGCCGTGCCTGCGAGCTCGAGGCCGGCCGGGGCGAACGTGAGCTGCATCGAGCCGTGCTCGCCGGTGAGGGCCTGCACGTCACCCCACGGCACCGGCGGCCCGAGGAGGTCGACCTCCAGCGGCGCGACCAGCTCACCGAGCGCCTCACCCGGCACGTAGTGGCCCGGGTGCGCCCATGCCTCCGAGATGATGAGGCCGCGCCACCACGGCCGCGACTGCGCGAGCACCACCTTGCCCTCGAAGAAGCGCACCGCGTCGAACGAGGCGCGCGCGCGCGTCAACTGCACGCTCCAGCCCGAGTCGGTCACCAGGCCCGCGGTCGAGCTGGCGCCGACCGACAGCGGAAACCTGGTGCGCTCGCGGCCGACGCCCCCACACCCGACGGCCACGAGCAGCACCACCCCCCACGCACTGCGACGAAAGACACTCACAGATGAACCTCCAGGTTGAGAAACAGCGTGCGGGGCGAGCCCGCAGTGAATTGCCGCGCGGGCAGCCGGCTCGCGGTGGCCGATGCGTCCCAGCGAGAGGCATAGACGAACTCCCCGTCGCGCCAGCGCGAGTCGAGCGCGTTCTGCACGTCGAACGTCAGCTCGATGGACCCGACGCGCACGCCGGCGCGCGCGTCGAGCAGGACCACCGCGCGGCTGAACTCATTGTCGGGGAGCGGCCGGGGCCCCAGCAGCGTCGCGCCGACGCCCAGCACCGGCTTCACGCTCACCCCCGCGACGGAGAAGGTGCGGGAGTACGAGCTGTCGAGGCGGCCGACGAGCGGCGCGAAGTAGGGCAGGAGCGCGTCGCGCTCGGTGAGCCGCGCCTGCGCCGCCGTCACGTTGAGGCTGACGAGGAAGCCCTCGAGCGGCCGGGTGGTGACGTTGAGCTGACCGCCGCCCCGCATCGTCGGCCCGAGGAAGCGCGTGGTGGCCACGGTGTGGTCGAAGAAGAAGTCGTTGGCGACGTAGCTGCCGAAGCCCGCGAGGCTGGCGCTGACCACGCTCGTCTCGACCTTCACGCCCGCCTCGGCCCCATGCACGTTCACGAAGGGCGCCTGTTCGCCGTCGGACAACTGACGCGCTTGCGGGGTGCGAAAGCCGTCGCCGTATGACGCGAAGAGGCGCACGTGCGACCCCAGCCCGCGCTCGAGGCCGACCTTCAGCCCGCCGTGCGGCCCGAACGCCTGGCGCCGCGTGCCCTGCCCCGAGAACGCGAGCGCGTCGGTGAGGTCGACCTGCAGCACGTCGAGCCGGCCGCCGAGCATGAAGCGCCACTCACCCGGAGCCCACGCCACTTCGCCCCAGGCGCTCGCCAGCGTCTGCCCGAAGCGCACGTCGATGGCCTCGCGAAAGCTGGTCGCCGCCCCGATGGAGGCACCGCGCACCACACCCGTCCCTTCGTCGTAGCGACGCTGCGCCTGCGAGACGTCGTCGTGGCGAACGCCGACGCCGAGGTCGAGCAGGAAGACCTGCTCCAGCAGATGCAGGTGCCGCGTGTGCAGCGCGCGCGCGCCAAACAGCTTCGTGCTCTGCGCCTGCTGCAGGCCATCGCCGCGCGGGTCGGCGAGAAAGCCGGTGAAGTTGTTGCGCAGCGTAAGGTCGATGAGCGCGCCGTACGCCTCGATGGTGGTGCGGCCCGTCTCGTGTGCCACCTCCGCCGAGAGCAGCAGTTGGTGGCGCTGCGACTGGCCGCCCTGCCCGGCGCCGTACGCGCGAAAGAACGTCTCGTCGTCGGCCGTCACCGCGTCGGCCCGCACCACTCCGGGTGACGAGAAGGTGGTGCCGTAGCTGGTGAGGAGCGCGCGGAACTTCACGGGGCCCACCAGCACCACGCCCTGCCCGATGGCGCTGAGGCGCTCGAAGTCTCGCGCGGGGCCGTAGCCGTCTCCTCCGACGTACTCGAGCGCCACGAAGGTCTGCTCGCTTGCCTCAGGTCGCAGGCCGAAGAAGAGGCGGCGGCGGTTGAAGCTGCCGTAGCCCGCGGCGACGGTGAGGCCCGGGTCTTCGAGGCCCAGCTCGTACCGCACGGTGCCCGCGACGGCAAAGTCGCCCTGCGAGGCGCGCCCGCTGCCCTCGGTGACACGCACCTCGCGCACCGCCTGGGGAATCAACCAATTCAAGTCTGCGTAGCCGAGCGCGTGGAGGTGCGAGACCTCGTTGATGGGCAAGCCTCCGACGTTGAGCTCGACGTCTTGCCCATGCACGGCGTCAAAGCCACGCAGGAAGAGCTGCTGCGCCTTGCCTTCACCGGAGTGCTGGCTGGCGACGAGCCCCGGCACCAGCCGCAGCAGGTCGGTTGCGCCCGCGCGCGGGGCCGCCTCGATGACGTCTCGACCCACGGTCACTTCAGATGCGGAGTGCACCGCGCGCGCGCTGCGCACGGTCGTCTGGCGCTGCGGCTCGACCGCCGCAGGCACCACGAGCACGACGCCCGCATCGGGCGAGCGCTCGTCTTCCTCTTCGTCTTCGTGCGCCCACGCGGGCACGGCGAAGCACAACGCCAACAGACACCAGGTGCGCATGACGCCCCGTGAAGGGTGTGAATGGGAACGGCGGTCATCGGGCCTCAGCCCGACGTCACGGGGCCTGCGATTGCTCGACTCTGCGGCGCAGCTCGACCGACGGCGCGAGCGGGCGCGCTGAGGGCTCGACCTGCGCCAGCAACACCACGCCCTCGAACGAGAGAGGCGCGGCGTTCACGAAGGCGACGGACTGGTGCTCGAAGGTGCCGGCGCCGTGGTCTTCGGTCTGCTTGAGGGGGCTCGACGGGCCGTGGTGGTGCTGGTGGCCGTGCGCGTGTTCCTGCCGATGCAACAGCGGCGCGACGAGCAGAGCCCAGCCGAGGGCGACGAGGCCCAGGACGGCGAGTTCTCTGCGGTCAGCGCGGTGAGTCAGCATCGGACAGGTGGAACTGTACGATACGCACGGCCCTCGCGAGTGGATTGATCTGATGGAGAGGAGACGTCACCCGTGTCCTGAAAGTCCCTCGCCCTGCGAAGCGGGGAGAGGGTGGCGCGAAGCGCCGGGTGAGGGGCTGTCGGCGCTGTGGTCGGGCCCCTCACCCCGACCCTCTCCCCGCTTCCGCAGGGAGAGGGAGAGAAGACTTTCGTTCCCCGTGGTCGACGCAGTCGGTGTCGTCTCCCCCGTGGGGGGAGAGGGAGGAAGGGGCGGAGTCAAGGAAGCCACGCTGCGCCGCCATCGCGCACGTTCGCGCGCGACGCGTCGGGTACGCACCGCGCCGTCTTCGCGTCGCAGTGAAAGCCCACCTCGCACGCCACGCCGCACGTGTTCTCGGGAAGGTCTGACTGCTGCCGCCCGGTGTCCGTCGGATTGCCGCTCGACAACAACCGCTCCTGCCCCGGCCCCACGCTCGGCGCGGGCGCCACGAGATACCGACACCCCGAGAGCAGCAACACCACCAGCGGAAATGACCGACGCATGCCGTCACCGATACACGATGAAATTTCTCCCCGACACCCCTGAAGTGATGACACCCGCGCCGTGACCTCGACCGACACGCAGCGCGACGTGGTGGAGCTGCTGCTCGAGGCGCGCCAGGTCGTCTCGCTCGCCGAGTCGCTCGCCCACCAGAGCTGCACCACCGAGACCCGAGAGCTCGCGCAGCACGTGTCCGACGTCGTGGAATGGGTGCTGCCGCTTCACTGCGCCGACGAAGACGAGTCGGTCACCTCGCGCCTCACCGGCCGCAACACCGTCGTCGACGCGGCGCTGACGCAGATGCGCCGCGAGCACCTTGCGCTCGACGCGCCGATGGCCCGCGTGCGCCTGCTCTGCAGGATGGTGGCGCGTGACGTCTCGCGGCTGCACGCGCTGCGCTTCGAGCTCGAGGCCGCAGCCACCGACCTGCGCGCGCGCCTCGAACGGCACCAGACCTTCGAAGAATCGGCCGTCATTCCCGCGCTCAAGCGATTGCTCTTCGCCGACGAGCTCACCGCCATCGCCGACGAGATGCGCGCGCGTCGTCAGTCCCTCGCGGCCTAATCCCCGTCGTCTTCTTCGTCGTCGGCCCACTCGTCGAAGCGGTCGCGCAGCGCACGCAGGTTCCACGCGCCCTCGAGCAACTGCGTGCCGAGCAAGACCTCGAGCAGGTCGTTTCGCAGCGCCCACACCTGCAGCATGTCTTCCCATTCACCGAGCACGACGAGCGCTTTCACCGCGTCGTCGTCGGGGAACAGCTCGTTCAGGAACGCGACCAGCTCGACGAGGTCGTGGGCGGGCCAGTCTTCGCGCACCGCGCCGCACTGAATCTGCAGCACCGGCGGCGTGCCTTTGCGCACGTCGAGCACCTTGAGCTTCTTCGCTTCTCCGCCCATCGCGTGCGCGAGCCACCCCACCGCCTCGTCAGGTGACGTGCGCAGCGAGAGGCTCATTCCCCCGACGAGGCGGCGTTCGTGACACGCCTCGAGCAGCCCGGCAGGGAGCTCGTCTTCGCCGACGATGAGGCCGAGGGGCTGGAGTCGATTCATGAAAAAGAAAAGGGGCGGAGCCCTCGAAGAGCGCCGCCCCTTGAGCTCAGCGAACCCGAATCAGAGTTCGCAGGTCTTGTTCCCGCCGTTGCAGGTGCCGCCGAGGATGGGAATCGGCGACAAGGCGCAGTCTTCGCCGGCGCCGACGCAGAAGCCGATGCTGCCGATGCCGTCGCAGCAATCGGTGCCAGGGCAGGTGGTCGGGTCTGTGGGGTCACAGAAGCCGCCCAGACCGCCATCGAGACCGGGGAGGCCGCCACCGCCGCCGCCCATGCCGCCACCGCCGACGCAGGCGCCCGCGTCCATCGCGTCGCAGGTCGCGCCGTTCAAGCACGTGGTGCACGCCGCGCCCGCAGCGCCCTGGCCGCACTGCGCGTTGGTGTACTGCGTGGGGAGCTTGCAGTTGTTGCCATCACAGCAGCCCATGCAGGTGGTCGCGTTGCAGGTGGTGCCGCCGAAGCAGGTGCCGTTCTGGCAGGTCTGACCGGCCTGCTGGTCGCACGCCTGGCAGAAGCTGCCCATCTTGCCGCAGAGGGTGTTGCTCATGCCGCCCTGGCAGGCGCCGGTGCTGATGTCGATGCAGCCCGCGCAGGGGGTGCAGGTGCCGCTGACGCAGGTGTTGCCCATCATGCAGCTGGTGCAGGCCGCGCCGCCGGCGCCGCAACGAGAAGGCGTGGTGTTGGTGATGCAGACACCCGTGGCGCTGCAGCAGCCGTTGGCGCACGTCGTCGCGTTGCAGGTGCCGCCGTCGGTGCTGCCGCCGCCGCCGCCGCCGGTCGCGCTGCCGCCACCCGTGGTGCCGCCGCCACCGCCCGTGGTGCCGCCGCCGCCACCACCCGTGCCGCCATCGCCGCCGCCCGTGGTGCCGCCGGTGCAACGACCGCCGAACTCGCTGTTCTGATCAACCCGCGCACAGCTCTGGCCCATCGAGCACACCGCGCACGTCTGACCGGTCGCGCCGCACGCCTCGGGTGAGGTGCCCTTGAAACACGAGCCCGTGTCGTCGCAACAGCCGTCACAGTTGCTCGCGTTGCAGCGCGTGATGACAGGCGGCTTGCCGCACGATGAGGGGAGCACCGCCGCGCCGAGGCCAAGCACGGCGCCAAGGAAGAGAGCGTGGGTCGAGTTGAGGGGACGCATCGTTGGTGTTTCTCCTGCGCGCTCGAAGGACCGGCCGGGCCTCTCGCGGCGAGTAGCTGAGTGCAGCGTGGATCAGAGTCCCCCCGGGGAGGAAGGGCCGACGCCGTCTACACACTGCGCGCCACACCTACAAGCCCACGCGAATCAAAGCCGAGGCTTCTCGGAGTTTGAGAAACCCACTCGGTGTGCGGACCGGTGCGTCACTTCATGCAGAATCCGATGGTGCGCACACTGTCGGGGGGTTGATCTCGTTTGCCTACAGCACGAGGATGCGCGCGCTTTTCTCCCCACCTCTGGAGTCTCAGTCATGCGTCAGTCCACCTTCCTCGCGCGAAGTGTGTTGTTCCTCGCCGTCAGCGCGTCGATTCTCGCCGGTTGCCGGTGCAACGACCCGAACCTCGGTCGGACCAACGGTGAAGTGGTGGTCATCTGGCGCGACGCGAACGGTGAGCGCCTCACCAACCGCGACGCCCTCTACGACTTCGGCCTCGCCCTCGTCGGTGAGCGCAAACAGTTGACGATGACGGTGCGCAACGTGGGCGCCGGCAAGCTGGGACTGAGCACGCTCGAGCGCTCCGAAGGCGACGAGACCGAAGTCTTCCTGCGCGGCGCTTCGCCGACCAGCGACGCCGCACCCTTCGCCGCTGAGTTCGACAAGGTCGAGCTGCAGCAGAGCGAGCAGGTCGAGTTCTCGATTCAGTTCGCCCCGCGCGGCTTGAAGGGCAGCTACGAGTCGATTCTCAAGCTGCAGACCGAAGGCACGCGCCTCGAAGACTCCATCGCCACCATCACGCTGCGCGGTCAGGGCGAGAAGGGCGCGTGCGACCTCCCCGACGTCATCGACTTCGGCAAGGTGCTCATCGGCGAGACCTTCCCGTACACGGTTCCCTTCGTGAACCCGACCAGCCTCGCGGCGCAGGGCAACGCCGGCCCCATCATGGGCGCCGACGCGACGGCGTTCGGGTACGCGATGAACACCCCGATGGGCGCCGTGCCGGTGCGCGCGATGTCGACCACCGACGTGGTGGTGACGTTCTCGCCCACCGAGATGCGCGCCTACGAGTCGTCCGTCGTCATGCGCGGTGCAGGCGAGTGCCCCGAGAAGACCATCGTCATTCGCGGTCAGGGCAGCAACGAGACGCTCACGTGGTCGCCCAGCACCATCAACTACGGGTACGTCAACCCGGGCTCCGAGACGCTGCGCGACGTGGTGTTCATCAACCCCGCGTCGGTGCCCATCACGCTGACCGCGGTCACGTCGACCAACGTCGCCGACTTCTACCACGCGGTGCCCGCCGGCCAGGACGCGACACGGTTCACCGTGCTCCCCAACAGCCAGCCCACGCCGATGAAGCTCGCGTGCAACCCCTCGCAGCTCGGCGCGCGCACCGGCACCGTCACCTTCCTCACCGGCCTCAACACCACGCCGATGGGCACCATCACCTTGAACTGCACGGGAGGTGGCCCGCGCATCAAGGTCACCCCGCGCCCCGCGCTCGCGTTCGGCCGCGTCGGCTACTTCCCCGGCAACACGAACTTCAGCGTGCAGCGCAAAATCAACGTGCAGAACGTGGGCAGCCGCCCGCCCATGCCCGACCCCACGTCGAACCTGTACGTCGACCTGAGCGCGCTCGACTTGACGCCCGGCGCCGGCACGATGCCCGGTGAATTCACCGTCGGCCTGGGCTCGCCCTACGACTCGATGGTGGGCCTGCAGGCCATCGCGGGTCAGAACTTCCTCGACCTGCGCGTGACGCTGGTGCCGCAGTCGGTGGGCATGAAGAGCGCCACCGTGCACGTCGTGAGCAACGACCCGTCGGAACCCGACATCACCGTCACCATCACCGCCGACGTGCAGCAGCTGCCGCCGTGCACCTTCGTGACGTCTCCCGCGATGGCGAACTTCGGCCTCGTGGCGCCGGGCACGCAGAAAGACCTGCCCATCACCATCACCAACAACTCGGTGACGGCGGGCGAGACCTGCTACCTCTCGGGCATCGAGCTCGGCGCGGGCAGCGACCTCGCGTACTCCATCGTCGGCGGCAACATCGTCGAGAAGGAACTGCAGCCGCAGGAAAGCTTCCAGGTCGTGGTGCGCGTCGCCCCCACCGGCGCGACGCCGACCACGCTGCAGACCCTCACCGGTCAGCTCGTCTTCAACTCCACCTCGGCGGCGCGCCCGCAGGTCTCGATTCCGCTCCGCGCGTCGATTGGGCCGTCGTGCATCACCGTCACGCCCGACCCGATGGATTTCGGCACCGTGAAGGTGGGCTGCAACTCGGCCTCGCGTGACTTCAACGTCTACAACACGTGCTCGTCGCCGGTGACCATCAACGCGTTCTCGATGCAGGCGCCTGCGGGTCAGCCGCCCGGTGGGCCGAACTGCACCGGCACCATGCCCTGCCCCGAGTTCTTCCTCACCGGCTCGACGCCGATTCCCGGGGGTGGCCTCACGGTGCAGCCCGGTGGCGCGCCGGTCACCTTCCAGGCGCGGTACCGCCCCATCGACATCGGCAGCGACTCGGGCGCCATCGCCATCGACGCGATCCAGAACGGCCAGAGCATCACGTACCTCGTCGGCCTGCAGGGGCGCGGCGACACCACGGGCATTCAGGTCGACACGTACACGCAGGACCTCCAGCCGAAGGCCGACATCCTGCTCGTGGTCGACGACTCGTGTTCGATGGCCGACAAGCAGGCGGCGCTCGCGGCGAACTTCAACTCGTTCATTCAGTACGCGGTCGCGGCGAACGTCGACTACCAGATTGGCGTGACCACCACGACCGAGGCGCAGACGGAGTGCGTGCCCAACCCGCTCGGCGGCGCCCCGATGTGCTTCTCGAACCAGAGCAGGGGCTGGGGCGGTCGGCTCGTGCGCGATACGCAGACGATGCTCAAGTTCGTCAGGCCCACCACGCCTGCGGTCTCGGGTGTGTTCTCGCGGCTGGTGAACGTCGGCACCAACGGCGCAGGTGGTGAGCAGGCGCTGGCGTGCGCGACCCTGGCGCTGACGCCGCCCATCGTGTCGAACGAGAACGCCGGGTTCGTGCGCACCGACGCGAACCTCGCGGTGGTGATCATCTCCGACGCGTCTGATCAATCGACGCAGCCGGTGAGCTACTACCAAAACCTGCTCGTGAACGTGAAAGGCTTCCAGCGGCTCTCGTACTTCACGTTCAGCGCCATCACGCCGCGCGGCGCGATGACGGCCAACTGCGCGTACGACGACACCAACGCGACGTCGACGCGGTACGACCCCATCGTGCAGTTCACGGGCGGCATCTCAGATGAGATCTGCAACACCAACTGGGCGGCGACGCTGCAGAACCTCGGTCGCACCGCGTTTGGCTACCGCACGCAGTTCTACCTGAACAACACACCTGATCAGACGATGGCGCAGGTCGTGGTGAAGGTGAACGGCGTGGTGGTACCGCCTGGGCCGAACACGTGGACGTTCGATGCCGCGTCGAACTCCATCAAGTTCAACAGCACCGCGACGCCGCAGCCGGGCGTGCCGCTCGAAATCGAGTACACGCAGAGCTGCTTCTGATTCGTCCGCTCGGGGCAGCCCGGTGAACCGCTGGCGGAGGAACCGACCTCGGGTTCGATTCCTCCGCCCGCGCGTGGTCGTCGGAGCTCGGCGCGCGGCGACGCGAGCCCCGCTCGCGCTGACCACCGAGCTGAAGGAACGCGTCAAGGCCCTGCAGCGCACACGCTCGCGCTACCCTGTCCCGGTACAGATACTGACGTTACGCGCTGACCCCGGTGGCGGTCATCGGCGCCAGTCTCGCGCTGGCCACCGAGCTGAAGCGCGCGTGAAGGCGCTGTTGCGACTGACGGCTCGCGCTGGCCGCTCGCCGAGTTGAAAGGCGCGTGAGGCTGCAGTGGTTCTCGACGCCCTGTCGCCCCGGGTGGTCCTCGCCGCCGACGGCTCTTTGCGGTGACCAATCTGCTCGTGAAGGCGTTGGTGCGCTGATGGCTCGCGCTGACCTCGGTGGTTCTCGACGCCGACAGGCCCCTCGCGATGAAAGCGAGCGTGAAGGCGCTGCAACAGTTCCCGACGACCTCGCGCGCGACGCGTCCTGCTGTGTCTCGTACCGGCGCCCGTGCTGGCATCACCGTGACGACGTCGCCAGCGTTCGACCCGCGACAACCGGGAAGGCGTGCGGCTCTACGCACGGCCGAGCTGAAGGCGCTCGTGAGGTTCGGATCGACCATCAACGAGCGATGGCCCCCGCCGCGCGCGCCGGTGTCCGGCGGGCCTGTCAGGTTTACGGCACGCGCCGACAGCCCATGGGGAAGGTCGACGGCAGCCCCCCCGCATACGGCGTCGAGCCCGCGGGCAGGCCGAGCGGGTGGTCGCGGAAGAAGTCCCAGAACATCGGGAAGCGGGTGCCGCCATCTATCGGGGCGGCCCAGGGCGGAATGCCATGGCCCGCTGAATGCTCGCAGGTGAACACCGCGTGCCCGTCGGTCTTCAGCGCGTCGCGGTAGCGCTTCGAGGCCTGGTCGAAGTTCACCCCGAGCCAGTCGGTCGGGCCGCCCCACACGATGAGCGCGGGGAACTTGTTGGGCTGCGCCACGAAGGGAATGCGCCAGACCCCCAGCACCTCACCCAGCCCGCCGCTGATGGTGAACACCGACGCGACGCGCGCCACCTGGGGCGTCGTCGAGAGGTACGTGGTCCACAGCCCGCCTGCGCTCGCGCCGAAGACGTGCACGCGGGCGAGGTCGACGCTGAACTGCTGCCCGACGCACGCGAGGAGGTCTTCGAAGAAGGTGAGCTCCTTCGGCGCTGCGGGCGTCTCCACGAAGGGCCAGTCGAACTGGTACGCCTTGGTGCTGCCGTTCATCAGGTTCTCGGGCACCACCGCGATGAACTGGTACTGCTCGATGGCGCTGGTGAGCTCGGCGTCACGAATGACGGAGTTCGCCGACGCGTTGAGCCAGTGGTACCCGAACACCACCGGGTACTTCTTCGTGGGCGTGTAGTTCGTCGGCACGAGCAGCACGAACTCGCGGCTGTCGCCGGCCGAGCGGAACTGCAGGTTGCGGCCGCTGGTGCCGTCGGTGCCGAACACCAGCGTGGGGCACGCGCCCATCGAGTACGTCGGCAGCGGCGGCGGCTGCCGCGTCCCCGCATCCGGAAGGCCTGCGTCGGGAGCGCCCGCATCGGGAGCGCCTGCGTCCCGAGCGCCTGCATCGGGAACGCCCGCGTCGAGAACGCCCGCGTCGGGAACGCCAGCGTCTTGATCAACCCCGGCGTCCTGATCAGCGCCCGCATCGCGCTCGGCACCGGCGTCTTGATCAACGCCCGCGTCGGCCACCACCACCGTCGAGGCGTCGGGCGAATCGAGCACCATCGCGCCACAGCTCGAGAGCACCAACAGCCAGCAGAATCGAAGCGTCTTCATCGCGGCGCCTCTTCTCTCAGCTGAGCGGCCCGCGAAAGGCCCCCCCCCTCGAAAACGGTTGGCCATCGCCCATTTCAAGAAAGTGACCACAGGTGTGCACACCACACCCTGCGCATCGATGCTCCACTTTCCAGCCCCTCCCCCCAGAAAAGACCTGCGTTTCGGGATGTTTCCGAGGGCTAGAGTGCGGGCTCCGAGCTTGCAAAGAGGTGAGCGATGCGGAGCCTGCTGTTTTCCTTGTTCGTGTCCCTCGCCCTCCTCGGCTGTGAAGGCGCCATCGTGGGCGAGCGACCGCTCTTCCCCACTGGCCCGTCGAACCCCGGCTCGCCCGGCCCGGTGCAGCCCGTCGAGCCCGAGCTGCCTGCCTTCTCGCCGGCCCCGCTCCGGCCGCGCCTGCTGCTCGGTGTGCAGTACGTCAACGCCATCGCCGACCTGCTCGGCCCCGACGCCGCGCGCCCGGTGGTTCCGCCGCGCGACGTGCCGGTGAACGGGCTGTCGGCCATCGGCGCCACCGCACTCGAGGTCTCGTCCGCGTCCATCACCGAATACGAAGCCAATGCCTACCTCGCGGCGCAGGCTGCCCTCACCTCGCGCCGCTCGGCGCTCATCACCTGCGTGCCCACCTCGAACACCGACGCCACCTGCATGCGGCAGCTGGCCACCCGCCTCGTGCCGCGCGCCTTCCGTCGCCCCGCGACCGAGGTCGAGCTCACGCGGTGGACGGGCATCGGCATCGCCGCCGCGCGTGCGTACGACGACTTCGACAAGGGCGTGGAGTTCCTCCTCGCAGGCCTGTTGCAGTCGCCCGCGTTTCTCTACCTCGATGAGGTGGGCGAGCCCGACCCGAGCAACCCCGCGCTGCGCCGCCTCACTGCGTGGGAGCTCGCCTCGCGCCTGTCGTTCTTCCTCACCAACGCGCCGCCCGATGACCTGCTCCGCGCGGTGGCCGAGAGCGGCGACCTGACAGGGGAAGCGGTGCTGCGCACGCAGGCGGCGCGCCTGCTGCAGAAGCCCGAAGCGCGCCTCGCGATGACGGCGTTGTTCGACGAGGTGCTCGACTTGAACGGCCTCGACCACCTCGCGAAAGACGCGCAGAAGTTCCCCGGCTTCGACGTCGCGCTCGGCCGCTCGATGAAGGAAGAGACGCGCCGCACGCTGGTCGACCTCGCCTTCGACGCGCCGACCGACTTCCGCGACCTCTTCACGCGCAAGACCTCGTTCGTCGACGGGCCGCTCTCACGTCACTACGGCCTCCCGAACGCGACGGGGTGGACCACGGTGCAGCTGCCCGCGGGCCGCGCCGGCATCTTCACGCAGGCGAGCTTCCTCTCGCTCATGTCGCACCCCGCGGCGAACTCGCCCACGTACCGCGGCCGCTTCATTCGCGAAAAGCTGCTGTGCCAGACGATTCCCGCGCCGCCGCCCGAGGTCAGCACCACGCTGCCCGAGAGCCCGCCCAACGTGCAGCGCACGCTGCGCCAGAAGGTCGAGCACCACATGAGCAGCCCTTCCTGCGCCGGGTGCCACGTCTTGATGGACCCGATGGGCTTCTCGTTCGAAGGCTTCGACGCCACCGGCAAAGCGCAGAGCCTCGACGACGGGTTGCCCATCGACGCCTCAGGTCGGTTCGAAGACAAGGGCGACTTCACCGACGCCACCGGCCTCATGGCGTTGCTGCGTGAAGACCCGCGCATCATGTCGTGTGTGACGCGCGTGGTGTTCCGCCAGGGCACCGGCCACGTCGACCTCGCCACCGAGGCGCGCCCGCTCAAGGCCGTGCAGGAAGCGTTCGCCGCGTCGGGGTACCGCTACCAGACGCTCCTCATCGAACTCGTTGCGTCCGAAGCGTTTCGTTCGGGCGTGTCGGAGGCCCCATGACGTTCCGACTCTCACGCCGCCACCTCCTGCGCGGCGCGGGCGCTGCGCTTGCGCTGCCCACGCTCGACGCGATGCTCAACGGGCACGGCACGGCGTTCGCCGACGGCACCACGCCGCCGCGCCGCTTCATCACCTGGTTCTTCGGCAACGGCGTCATCCGCAGCAAGTGGACGCCAGCGCAGGTGGGCACCACCTACACGCCGACCGAGCAACTGCAGCCGCTGGTCGACGCGGCCCGCAGCCTCGACGTGCGCAACTACGTGAGCGTGGTGAGCGGCTTCAACGTGAAGACGCCCAACGTGCGCGGCCACCACAACGGTGCGGGCGCGCTGCTCTCGGGGGCGCCCATCATTCCCCTCGCGCCCAACGGCGCTGGCTACAACTCGAAGTTCGGCATGATGAGCATCGACCAGGTCGCGGCCGACGCCATCGCGGGCACCACCACCTTCAAGTCGCTGCAGCTCGCGGTGAGCAAGCGCTACACGACGGGTGAAGGCCCCACGCTGGCCAACATGTCGCACCGCGGCCCCGACTCGCCGATGCCGCAGGAGGTCAACCCGGCGCGCCTCTTCAACACGCTCTTCGCGGGCTTCACGCCCAAAGACCCGCGCGACCCGCGTGACGGCCTGCGCGCCTCGGTGCTCGACGCGGTGAAAGACGACGCCAGCGCGCTGCAGTCGAAGCTGGGCGCGCGCGACCGGGCCCGCCTCGACGCGCACCTCACCGGGCTGTCCGAGCTGCGCACCCGCATCCTCGCGCTGCCGCCGGTCATCACGAGCTCGTGCGCCAAACCCACGCAGCCCACGCAGACCAATCAAGACGTCGGCGGCGTCGAGCCCATCGAGACGGTGTCGAGCTTGATGAGCGACCTGCTGGCGATGGCCTTCGCGTGCGACCTGACCCGCGTCGCGTCGTTCCAGTTCTCGGGCTCGGTGGGCGGCCACTGCTTCAAGTTCCTCACGCCGAACGACCCGCGCGACAGCGAGCACTCCATCACCCACGAGGCTGCGCAGCAGGACAAGGTGAACGAGGCGGTGAAGTTCACGATGCGCAACTTCGCGTACACGTTGAACGCGCTGAAGCGCACCATCGACAGCCCGACCAGCAACGTGCTCGACAACACCGTGGTGCTCTGCACGAGCGACGTGGCCGAGGGCCTCGACCACAGCATCAACGACTACCCGGTGCTGCTCGCAGGCAAGGGCGGCGGCGCGCTGCGCTCGGGGTACCACTTCCGTTCGAGCAACGGCCGCAACACGAGCGACATCCTGCTGACGTGCATGAAGGCGCTCGGCACCGGCCTCGCCTCGGTGGGCAAGGACTCGGGCTACTCGACGACGCCCATCGCCGAGCTGTTGGCCTGAGCGTCAGGGCCCGGCGGTCAACGACCAGCTCGACTCCTCGAGGGAGTTGCTCGTCGGGCAGCTCTGCGCCCACGAGCCGTTGAGGGCGGTGACGGTGTTGTACCGCTCGTCGAAGGAACCGGTGCACCCGCCCGCCAGCGTCGTCAGCGACCACGAGGGCCCGAGCGTGTCGGAGTTGACGCACGTCGCGGTCGGAGTGCGCTTGCTGCAGGTGAGCGCCACCGTGAAGGTCCCGGCGTTCCACCCGAGGTGCAGGGTGTTGTCGGGTTTCACGGTCAGCGAGCCCGACAGGGTGCCCGAGCCGCTGCTTGCGGTGCAGTCGCAGTTGGCCTTGTCGGCTGCGTACCTCGAGAGCGTGAAGCTGCCGCTCTTCACCTTGTACTTGTAGGGCCCCATCTCGGGCCACGGCTCGTAGGTGACCTCACCCATGCCTGAAATCTCTTCGAAGGCGACGTTGGTGCCCGGGCCGCCGATGCGCCGGCTGTACTGAAAGGTGCCCGAGTACGAGCGCGGCAGGCTCGAGCCGACGGTGAGATTCGAGACGAGCAGCGTCTTCTTCTTCGCGGGCGGGTTGAACTCGACGCTGACCGCGACGGGGTTGCTCGGAGGCTGGCTGCTGGGCGCGGTATACGTCGCCGAGGGGTTGCCGCGCGCCACCGTGCCCACCGAAGCGTTTCCGCCCGCCGTGCCGTTGACCGACCAGGCCCCCAGCAAGGGTGCGAGCTCTTCTCCCTCTTCCTGGCAGTCCGCGACGAGGCTCACCAATTCGCCCTCGGTGCCTTCGTCGTACGTCTTCGTGTTGCAAGAGCGCACGGTGAGCGTCTGGGTGGCGCCGAGCGCGACGCTCGCGGTGCCGGGCCGAAGCTGCCAGCCGAGCAGCGCAGACCAGTCCGACAGGTGCTTCGACTTCACGGTGATGGCATTGCCGTCGACCACGCCGTCGTCGAAGGCCCGCCAGCGGCCCTGTTCGTCCTGGTACGCGATGCGGAGCGCGGCAGGCTCACTGCCTGCGAGGTCGGCGCTGCTGGCGGTGAAGCGAATCGAGACCGGAGACGAGAAGGTCGTTCCTTCGGGGCCGAGGCGGTAGGCGAAGAGGGCTCCCGGCGCTTTCGTCGTGAGCGGCGTCGCGGTGAACATCGTGTCGCTCGCGAGCGCGCCAGCGGGGATGATCAACTCGAGCTTGCCGTCACCCGAGCGCAACGTGCCGCCGCTCGCGCCGATGGTGGCCGTCATTGCTGTGCCGCTCGCCTCGCCCTTCGAGGTGACCGCAGGCTCGGTGTTGAGGACCGCCTGGGGCGGGCAGGCCGCAAGCGTCAGTGCGGCCACGGAGAGGAGGCGTCGCAGGGTGGCTCCTCGATGAGGGTGGAATATTCCGTCGTGTCCGTACGCCGGTGCCGCCAATCCCTCAAGATCACGACAGTCTTCAGGTGAAGGGGAATTCGTAAAGTCTCATGACCACGGCCCTGAAGGTCTCGGGCCGGTCGGTCACGACAATGGGGCGTGCGACTCGGACTCCTGCTGGCGGTGGTGGCTGCGACGGCGAACGCGGCCGACGTGTGGACGACGCCGTACCCCGGCGTGCGCATGCTCGCGCGCACCACGTCGCGACCGATTCGGTTGTGGGCGCTGGAGGTCGACAGCTGCGCGCCCGGCATTCGGTTTCGCGTCACGGCCCCGAGCGAAGGCAACCGCACCACGTCGTCATTTGGTCGACTGGTCGGCGCCCAGCTCGCCATCAACGGCGACTTCGCCGACCACGACTTCGGCCTCAACGTCGGCAACGGGCAGACGTGGCCGTACCCCGACACCACGCACAGCGGGAACTTCTCGGTCGGCTCGAATCGCCTCGAGATGACCGCTGACAACGTGCTGCTGGGCGCGCCGTACCCCTGGGTGACGCAGCAACTCGGAGGCCGCTGGACGCTCCTCAGCAACGGAGTGCCCCGCTATGGCATCGACGACAACGGGCCCGCGACGTCGGGTGGCTTCGTGTGCGCGCCGGGGCTGCGTCACCCGCGCACTGCGATTGGGCTCTCGGCGGACAAGCGCAAGGTCTTCATCGTGGTGGCCGATGGCCGCAGCAGCGCGAGCGTGGGCATGACCTGTGACGAGCTGATTGACCTCTTCGTCGAGCTCGGCGCGCACGACGCGATGGGCCTCGACGGCGGCGGCTCGTCGACGTTGTGGAAGAACGACGCGCTCATCAACCGCCCCTCCGACGCGGCGGGCGAGCGCACCGTGCGCAACCACCTCGCCCTCTTCGCCACCGGCACTGGGCCCGCGCCGCACTGCGGAGCACCGACGCCCATGGAGCCCGCGCAGGCCGCGCGCGTCACGAGCCCCGCGGTGGTGCGCATCGAGCCGCTGACCCCTCCCGCACGCTTCACGCCCCTCGAGCCACGCCGGTTGTTCGACACGCGCACCGCGGCCGACAGCAGTCGACTGCGACGCGATGACGGCACGCTCCAGGGTCCGCTCTCGTCAACCAACGGCGGCACGTACAGCGATTGGGGCTCGGTGGGCGTAGCCACCAACGCGACGAGCGTGTGGCTCAACGTGGCGACGCTTGGCGCAAGCGCCGGCTTCCTCACCGTGTTCCCCGATGGCCGCGCGCGGCCCGGAACGTCGAACCTGAACTTCGCTGATGGGCAGGTGCGGGCGAACGCAGTCTCCGTCGCGCTGGGCACCGGGCGCGGGCTCGCGTTCGAGCTGGTGGGTGAAGCGCACGTCATCGCGGACACGAGCGGGGCGTTCTCGCCGACGGGGCAGCTGGGTCTCGACGCGCTGACGCCGACGCGGGCGCTCGACACGCGGACTCCGCTCTCGCCGCTGCAGGCGAACGTGATTCGCACCGTGCCGATGCCCGTGCCGGTGGGGACGCGGGCGGTGACGGCGACGGTGACGGTCGTGGCGGGAGCGCAGGCGGGCTACCTGACGGCCTTCGCGTGCGGCACGCCGAGGCCGACGACGTCGAACGTGAACTTCGCTGCGGGTGAGGTGAACGCGAACACGGTGCTCAGTGAAGTGAGCGCTGCGCGAGAGCTGTGCCTCGTCGCGTCAGCCGAGACGCACGTGGTGGTCGACGTGACGAGCGCGCTGTCTGCGACGGGCGCGTTGAGCTTCGTGCCGGTGGCGCCGCAGCGGGTGCTCGACACGCGGGGCACGAGCACGCCGTGGACGGGGCGCCTCGCAGCGGGGCAGGTCATCGACCTCGCGCTCCAATCACTCGCGGGCATGCCGGCTGACGTCGGCACGGTCGTGGCCAACGTCACCGCGACGAGCACCGACGCGGCGGGCTTCGTCACCGTGTTCCCCTGCGGAGGCACGGCGCCCGCGACGAGCTCGCTCAACTTTCCGACAGGCGGCACGGTGGGCGCGTTGACGGTCAGCGCGCTCGGGAACGGCGCGTGGTGCGCGAAGAGCACGGTGCGCGCGCATCTCATCGTCGACGTGCTCGGAGTCTGGGCGCGCGCCGCGGTGTCGCCGCCCGACGCCGGGGTGTCGCCGGTGGACGCAGGGGTCGGCGCTGACGCGGGAATGCCGAACGATGCGGGCGTTCAGAGCGACGCGGGAGTGCAGAACGACGCCGGCGGGCCGAGCGACGCGGGCGTGCCGAGCGATGCGGGTGTTGGCGTTCAGAGCGATGCCGGCGTTCAGAGCAATGCCGGCGCTCAGCGCGATGGTGGCGTGCGCGCCGATGGAGGAGTGAGTACTCCGGGAGACGAAGAGATGGTCGGGATGTCGTGCTCGGCTGCGGGCGGGCAGGTCTTGTGGTTGCTCGCGGTGCTGCTGCGTCGACGCTCGCGGTGCTGAGCAGCCCCCCTCTCTTCGAAGGAGGAGAGGGAGAGTCAGGCGCGCGCGACCTTCACGCCCTTGTTCGCCAGCGCATCGGCCCGCTCGTTGCCGTCATGCCCGGCGTGCCCCTTCACCCAGCGCCACTCGATGGTGTGCCGCATCGTCGCGCTCTCGAGCTCCTGCCAGAGGTCTGCGTTCTTCACGGGCTCCTTCGACGAGGTCTTCCACCCGTTCTTCTTCCACCCGTGAATCCACCTGGTGATGCCCTGCATCACGTACGTCGAGTCGGTGTGCAGCCGCACCTTCACCGGCCGCGTCAGCGCCTCGAGCGCGCGAATCACCGCGGTGAGCTCCATGCGGTTGTTGGTGGTGTCCTTCTCGCCGCCGAAGAGTTCCTTCTCTTTCGCGCCGTAGCGCAGGAGCACACCCCACCCACCGGGCCCCGGGTTCCCGCTGCATGCACCGTCCGTATAAATCTCGACGATGGCCTCGCTCTCGCTCATGGAGCTCATTCCTTCTGGGAGTCGCGATCGAACAAATGCGCGTGCGCGCCGAACGCCGACTGCTTGAGCTTCGCGGTGAGCGCGTGCGCGATGGCGACCGAGCGGTGCTTGCCACCCGTGCAGCCGATGGCCACGGTGACGTAGCTCTTCCCTTCCTTCTGGTAGCGCGGCACCAGGAACTCGAGCATCTCGGAGAGCTTCCCGAGGAAGTCCTGCGTGTCGGGCCGGTTGAGCACGTAGTCGGCCACGCGCGGGTCGCGCCCGGTGAAGGCCTTCAGCTCGGGCACGAAGAACGGGTTGGGCAGAAAGCGTACGTCGAAGACGAGGTCGGCGTTGCTCGGCGCGCCGTACTTGAAGCCGAAGGACATCACGGTGAGCGAGAGCCCGGTCTGCGATTGCCCGAAGCGACTGGTCACCTCGCGCCGCAGCTCGTGCACGGTGAGCGAGCTCGTGTCGAGCACGTGCTCAGCGCTCTGGCGCAAATCGGCGAGGGCCGCGCGCTCTTTGGCGAGCCCTTCGGCGACGCCGCTCTGCCCGGCGAGCGGGTGACGGCGGCGCGTCTCGGAATAGCGCCGCGTGAGCGCCTCATCAGACGAGTCGAGGAACAACACCTCGACCGAGTGGCCTGCGCGGCGCGCCTCTTCGATGACGCGCGGAGCGTCTTTCAAGAACTGCCCCTCCCGCACGTCGACCACGAACGCGAGGTGGTCTTTCGATTCACCCAGCTCGGTGACCTTGAGCAACAGGGGCGCGGGCAGGTTGTCGATGCAGAACCACCCCGCATCTTCGAGCGCGCGAATGGCCGTCGACTTGCCCGAGCCCGACATGCCGGTGATGACCAGAATGCTCTTCACGTTCACTCGACCTCTTCTTCGTCGTAACGGCGAACGTGCGTCGAGCCCAGTGGCGTTCCCGAAGCCCCGCGGGGTGACGCCGACGAGATGGCCTGCGTCAGCTTCTCGGCGAACTCGAGCGCGGAGTGGTGGCCCCGCAGCTTGAGCAGGTGGTTGCGCGCGGCGACCTCGACGATGGTGGTCATGTTGCGGCCCGGGCGCACCGGCACCACCGAGAGCGGGGCCTCGACGCCGACCAGCGGCATCGTCTTTTCGTCGAGCCCGAGGCGGTCGTACTCGGCGCCGCTGGTCCACTCGACGAGCTCGATGATGAGCTCAATCTTCTTGCGGTCGCGCACCGCGGCGACGCCGAAGAGGTCCTTGATGTTGAGGATGCCGAGGCCGCGAATCTCCATGTGGTGCTGGATGAGGTCGTTGCCGTGGCCGTACACGTCGAACTGCTTGCGGGTGAGGTTGACGATGTCGTCGGCGACGAGGCGGTGGCCGCGCATGATCAAGTCCAGCGCAATCTCAGACTTGCCGATGCCTGACTTGCCCAGCAGCAACACGCCGACACCGAACACGTCGATGAGCACGCCGTGCAGCGAGCCCGTCGCGGTGAGCGCCTCTTCGAGAAACGACTGCACCTGACTGATGAAGGCCGAGCTGACGAGCGGGGTGCGCATCAACGCGAGCCCGTTTCGCCGGCAGCCCTCGAGCAACGGAACCGGAATCTCGAGGCCCTTGGTCACCACCACGCAGGCGAGGTGGCTGTCGAAGAGCTTGCTCAACACCTCGGCCTGCTGCTGCCCGGACAGCGTCTTGAGGTAGCTGATTTCGGTGTTGCCGAAGACCTGCACCCGCTCGGGGTGGAGGTGCTCGGTGAAGCCCGTCAACGCGAGGCCGGGTTTCTGAATGCGGCTCGAGCTGATGGGGTGCTCGAGCCCTTCTTTCCCCTCGATGAGGTCGAGCTTCAGGTCGTACTGCTCGTCGGCCAACAGCCGGGAGACGGGGATGTGCAGAGCGGTCGCGGTGCTCACGGCGCCGTTATGACACACCCACCCTCACCGCCGCTTGATGAGCTTCGTCAGGTCGATGAGCTTCGTGTCGGGCGGGGCCGCCTGGCCCTCCGGCACGTAGTCGAAGGGTCGACATGTCAGCACCAGCACCTGCGTTTCCTTCGCGGCTTCGTGCAACGCATCGCGGAACCAGGCGAGGCGGCCGAGGTCGGTGTGCACCAGGTGATCGTCGAGCACGATGGCGCTCTTCAGTTGCAGCGCGATGGCCAGCCGCACCAGCGTGGCGAGGTGGTCTCGGGTGCCCACCGATAACCCGCCGAGCACGTCAGGCGCGTCGAGCACACCCTGCACCTGAATGGCGCCCGCGCGCAGCGAGGGCTCGAACTGCACTTGAGGGTAGCGACCCTTCGTCAGCTCGGCGAAGCGCGACGTCACCGGCACGGCGAGCGCGCTGCCGAGGCTGGCGCTGTCTTCCTTCTCTGACGCGCGCACGGCCTCCATCAACAGCCTCCATGCCGCGGCGTCGACCTCGAGGTGGTGCTCCTGAGCTCGGGCCACGCTCAAGGCTTCTTCGAGTTGGCGTACCTGCTCACGCGCCTGTGGACCGCCGACCCTGCTCAGCGCGCCCTCCGCGGCGGCGTAGTCGCGACCCGCCTGTTCTGCTGCGGTGCGCGCGGTCTCGGCGAGACGCGCGCGCCGGGCAAGCTCGTCGTCAGACAACACCTCGACCTCGGCATATGCCTCAAGCTTCTTCTTCGCAGCCTCGACCCGATCCACCAGCGCCGCGCGGTTCGACTGCTTCACCTGCGCGTCGATGGCGTCGCGTTCACCCTGCTTCGCGCTCGCCGCCGCCCGCGCCCGCGTGAGCGCCTCGTCCGTACTGATGACCACCTGCTCGGCCTTCGCGAGCTGCCTCTTCGCCAGCTCGAACCGCTGGGTGGCCTCCGCAACGGCGCCACCGCGCTCCTGTGTCATCTGCGTCAGCCGCGCCTGCGCGGCGGCGAGCGACGCGTTGAGCGCAGCGAGGGTCTTCTCGAGTGCGACAACGTCTTCTGACACGTCCCCTGCGTCTGCGAGGCGATGCGCAGTCAGGGTCAGCTTCCCTTCGAACTCACCCACCTCCGCTCTCACCCGCTCAAGCGCCTTCATCACCTGCTGGAACTGAGGCCGCGTCTCGGCTTCCCAATCCTTCATGCCCACGAAGGCCTGCTCGAGCAGCGCGCGATCGAGCGGGCCAATCTGTCGTTCCTTCTCCTCGAGCTGCGCCGGGCTCGGTGCGCCAGCCGCCTTCTCATCGAGCATCCCAGCGCGCGAACGCAGCGAAGCAATCTCGCCGTCGAGCACGAGAATCTGGGCCTTCCACTGCTTCGCCTCGTCGAGCCGCTCGGAGAGCTCGCGCACCTGTTCCTGCAGCTCACTCAACGAGCCGACGTCGGCGCGCTCGAGCACCGGGGCCACCTCGGCCTTCCAACGCTTTCGCAGCCGGTCGGCGTCCTTGCGTTTCTCGGCGGCGCCGGTGACAACCTCAATCTCAATCAGGTCTCCGATGGAGAGCTGCACGCGGCGGTTGGCTTCGAGCACCAGCTCCTTCGCCGTCTTCGTCTCTTCTGCGGGGCTCTCGTCAGTCGTGCTGGTCAGCAACAGAGCGCTCTTCGGTCGCACCGTCACCGTCACGCCGCCGCCCAGCGCCGCTTCCGCGAGTTCGAGGTCGTTGCGCAACTTCGCGAACGCCGCGAGCTGCTTGTCGTCAGGGAACGAGCTGCGCCGCCGCGAGACCTCGTCCTCAAGGCTCTTCGTCTTCTGCTGCAATGCGAGCTGCTCGCTCGTCTTCTTCAATGCGTCCGCTCGCGTGCGCTGCGCATCGGCCCTCCACTGTTCAGCTTGCACGGCCGCGTCGCTCGCCATGCGCCACGCGCCGTAGTGGATGATGCCCCCAATCAACGCTGCGTCGGCTTCGGCGGCCCGCAGTTGCTCCTTCGCCGGCCCGAGGAGCTTCGTCAGCCGCTCCTGTTCAGCCTGCAGTGCCTTCCTCGCGCGCGCCCGCTCCAGACGACCGGCCAACTCGCCGCGTGCGGAGGTCTGCCTCGCGACCTCTGCTTCTGCGTTGGCGCGCGCGACGGCACGCTCGGCTTCACCGTCGGCGCTCGTCGCCTTCCGAAGACCATCCTCTGCTTCCCGCAGCGCCGCGGTCGCGGTCTTCACGCCCTGCTGGGCTTGAGCCAACACCCCTTCGAGTTGCTTCACCTGACGGTCGAGCGCAGCGAACTCGACCTCGAGCGCCTTCACCTGCGCCGCGAGCACGTCAAGGTGGGCGAGCGCCTGCGCTTCGCTCGCGTGCTTTGCCTCGGCAGCGCGCTTCTCGGTCGCCTTCGCCAGACCAGCGCGCGCCGACACGAGCCGCTGCGTCACGTCCTGCTCGTGGTGCTGCGCCACCAGCCACGCCTCGTGCAGCCGCTTCACCTCGAACTCGGTGGTCGTCGACTGCTCGAGCGCGTGCTGTTTCTCCATCAGCTCGTCGGTGAGCTTCTTCACGGCATCCGAAGCGAGCGTGAGCGGAGCGCTCTGCCCACCACGACGGCGACCCGTGGCTGTGTAGTAGCGCTCGTATTCGGCCTGGGCGCCGTCGAGCACGTGACGCACCAGAGGGTCCTGCGCGAGCGCCGACAACGCCTTCGTCAGCTTCAGCTTGCCCGTCTGGTCCGGGTCGTCTTCGAGGCTGACGCGCAGAATCTTCTCCACGTCCGTCTGCGCGGCGAGCAGCGCGTTGGCGAGGAAGCTCTCGGGCATCCCGCGCGGGCCCCCCTTGCCACCCGGCGCCGGAATGCCCCACCCGAGCAGCTTCCGCAGCTTCTCGTCGACGGCGCGCTCGTTGACGTCGGCGTTGAACTCGCGACCGTCTCTCGAAAACGCCAGCGACGCGACGTTCTCGGTGAAGCGCTTCGCCACCCGCCAATACCTGTCCTCGTCGTCTTGAAAGGTGAGCGAGACGACCGGGGCGACCGCCTCGTGCCACGGCAAGTACTCACTCGCGAGGGCGCTGTTGGGTTGGAGCAACAGTACGGCCTTCAGCGCCTGACCCAACGTCGACTTGCCGAGGTCGTTCGGCCCGTAGAGCACGTTCAAGCCCGACCCGAACTCGACCTCCGCCGAGGTGATGGCCTTGAAGTTCTCTACCTTCAACTTCGAGAAGCGCATGTCAGGACGCCTTCTTTGCCGGCTGCTTCGAGAGCGTGAAGAGGTGGAACAACGCGCGCTCGGCGGCGGCGCGCGACTCGGGCTTCTCGGCCTCGACCTTCAGCCGCTTGACCGTCGCCTGGAGCACCGCCGGCAAGTCGAGGCTGAGCTCGGCCACGTTGGTCAGGTCGAGCGACAGCTTCTCGCGATGAAGCTCCAGCACGCCGACGCGCGCATGCGTGGCATCCGAACCGATGAGCTTGCTGAGAATTGCCTCGGCTTCCTGGTATTCGGGCGCGCTGACGCGCAGGTCGAGCGTCAGCCGCAGGACGCGCGTCGTGAGGTCGGTGCGTTGCGCGAGCAGGCGCAGCTCGTCCATCGAGCGCACCGTCACCTCTTCCCACTTCCACTGCGCGACGGGCTTCTTCTGGACCATGGCCTGACGCGCGCGGGTGATGAACACCAACGCCACGTTTCCCGCCTCGTGCTCGTCGAACGCGGTCGGCTCGGGCGTGCCCGGGTAGATGGTCGGCGGTACCTTGCGCTCAGGCGGCACGAAGCGAAAGCCGTGCGTGTCACCGATGGCGAGGTAATCGAGGCCCCGCTCGACCGCCGCGTCCTTCGAGATGGGGAAGTTCGTCTTCCAGTCGCCCGCGTCGAAGGTCGAGCCGTGCACCAAACCGATGCGCACTCGCGTGTCACCCGGCGCCCGAAGGGGAATCGCCTCAGTCGGGTCTTTCTGGCCCGCCCGGGAGAGACACGGCACCGCGTACAGCACACAGTCGTTGGGCAGGCCGACCTCGAGCAACTCCTGGTCGACCACGTGCACGAACGAGGGGAGCGCCTTGCGGAACGAAGGGTCTCTCCACACCGAATCAGGCAGCAGCGGGTCGTGGTTGCCCGGCAGCAGGAACACCTGGCGGTCCTTCCAGCTCAGCTTGCTCAACACCTGCAGCAGCGCGTCGCGGAAGTCTTTGTCGGGCTGCGGCGTATCGAAGAGGTCACCAGCGCAGAGCACCGCGTCGACCTGGCCTCGCTCCGCCTCGTGGAAGATGCGCTCCAGCACGTCACGGCGCGCGCGAGAGAGCGTCTTGCCAGCCTCGGCGCCAAAGCGGGGGAATCGACGACCCAGATGCCAGTCGGCCGTGTGGAGCAGCTTGAGCACGATGTCTTCCTCCGTGCGCTTCATTCGAGAACCAGGTCGAGCTCGAACAACGTCTCGAGGCGGGGGGCGGTGTAGCGGCGCTTCTGAATGTGAGCGTGGTGTTGCAGGTAGCGCGGGTCGTCCCGACGCGAGAGCTGCTCGAGCTGGTCGTCGAGGGTGTCGAGCTGCTTCTGCAGCCCCAGCCGCGACCGTTCGGCGTCTTCGCGTGCCTCGGAGCCCGTCGCACCATCACGCCGCTGCGTCGCGAACTCGAATCGCTCGGCTACCAGGGCGCGGCGCTTCCTCAACACCAGCAGCCGGTCTTCGACGAAGCGCTCGCCTTGAATCGTGGCTCGCTCGAAGCGGTGGTGCTCGGCGGCATCGATTTCGGCCTGCGCAAAGAAGACGGCTTGATCGACCCCATCTTGCAGGAGGTCGCTCATCTCGCCGGGGGGCACGCTCGACGCCGACCACTTCGCCTGCATCACGGCCGCGCACTCTTCGGAAGACAGCACCTCGCCGTCGCTCATCACCACCACCGGCAACAGCTGTTCGATTCGCTCGAAGCCCTCGACGCACAGCTTCACCAGCCGCACCCGAGCGCGGCCCTTCTTCCCGGAGCCCTTGACCACCGCACCGGGAAACGCAGACACCGTACGCGCCGCGCGCACCGCTCCCAGCACGAGAGGGTGCGCGAGGTGCAGCGGGGTGTGCACGACGCCGTCCACTTCCAGCACCTCGCCCTGCTCCGTGCGCTCGACCTTCCACTTCACGCCGCGCGCGTCGAGGTGCGCCCCGACGACGCGCAGCAAGTGCGCATCCAACTCCGCGAGGGCGGGGGGCAGCTCAGCCTGATGCCGCCGAAACACCTTTTGCACGTCTTGATCGAAGCGCTCGGCCAGCACGCTCGCGGTGCGCGCGCTGGTCTCCTCGAAGCGCCGACGTTCGTCGGCGACCCGGTCTCTCAACGCGCGCAGCTCTTCCTGCACCTCGTCGACCGTGCGCGCGCGCTCGTAGATGCGGCGAAGCTCACCTTCGAACTCGGCGCCCAGCGCGCTCACCAGCACCTCACCCGAGGTGTCGCCGGCGCGGTGCAGCACCTGGTCGCTCGCGTCGAGCACCGTGCCGAACAGCTCAAGCTTCTGACTCAAGATGTCGAAGGTGAGGCGCTGGGTCTCGTTGTCCTTCGCGAGGAAGTTGATGACCGTGACGTCATGCTGCTGACCGTACCGATGACACCGTCCGATACGCTGCTCGATGCGCTGCGGGTTCCACGGCAGGTCGTAGTTCACCACCGTGTTGCAGAACTGCAGGTTCAACCCCTTCGCGCCGGCCTCGGTGCTGATGAACACTCGGGAGCGCGTCTTGAACTCGTGTACCAGCGCCAGCCGCACGGCGATCTCGGAACTCGGCGCGTCGCCCTCGCTGACGACCTCCTGCCGCCACCGCGCGAGCGCCGCCTTCGCCCTCGGAGAGTCGTTCTCGCCGCTGAGCAACGTCACCTCGTCGTCGGTCACCACGCCCGAGGCAATCAAACGCTCGCGCAGCGAGGCCTGCGTGACGAGCGACTCGGTGAAGATGACGACCCGGTCGCTGCCCTGCCCGGCGCGCGCGCGGCCTGAGACGAAGCTGAGCGCGCTGCGCAGGGCCTTGAACTTGCCGTCGTCGGTACCGACCGCGCGGGCGCGCTCGACGAACCCTTGCACGCGCTGCAACTCGGCAGCGATGGCGGCCGGACTGGCCACGATGAGCGGCGCGTCGACCTGCTCGACCGTGTCGTCGTCCTCTTCGAACTCGAGATCGGCAGGCCCGAGCTCCGGCGTGACGTTGCCATCGAGCATCCTCTGCAACCGCCCGACGATGCGCTCGAGGCTCGCCTGCAGCGCGCGCGTCGAACTGGCCATGCGACGGTGAAAGCCAATCAGCAGCAACTGCCGGTGCCGCCCCTGAAACGCGAGAATGCCTCCCTCGAGCAGGTACGCGGTGACGTCGTCGTACAGCGCGCGCTCAGCCTCACTCATCGGGTACTCGAAGAGGCGCGCCTCACGGTTCACGAACGGCCGCTCGAGGAAGCTCTGCGCCTGTCGTCGCAGCGTGCGCTGCAACACCAGCTTGAGCCGGGAGCGCAGCTCTTCTTCTTGATTCGGCGCGAGCGTGCGGTCGTCGCTGCCGCAGAACACCTCACGAAAGGTCGGCAGGTCACCGAGCAGCGTGCCGAGCGGGTCGACGAACTGCACGAGGCCCCACAGCTCAGCAAGGTTGTTCTGAATGGGGGTCGCGGTGAGCAGCAACATCGGCGTGCGCGGGAGCGCCTCCCTGACGCGGCCGGCGGTGCGAGCGTGCTCGGAGTTCGGGTTGTAGTCACCGGCTTGCGTGAAGCGCTTGTAGATGCCGGCGAAGACCTCGTGCGCTTCGTCGATGACACACAGGTCGAACGGCGCGGCCGCCGACAACACACGCGCGCCATTCTCGGAGCCCGCGGCTTCACGGTTGATGAGGAAGACGCCGTCGCCGTCGAACCCGCCGGGCTTCGCCGAGCCCTCTCGGGCGTGCAGGTCGAAGAGCTGAAACAACTCCTGCCGCCACTGACCGAGCAGCGACTTGGGCGCGATGAGCAGAATGCGCCTCGCACCTTCCGCGCGGAGCTGCGCCATGACGAGGCCGGCCTCGATGGTCTTCCCGAGCCCCACCTCGTCCGCGAGGATGCAACCGCCCTCACGCAGCCGCGCGAGCGCGAAGATGACGGCCTCAATCTGGTGCGGGTTGGGGTCAACCTTCGCGGCGCGGTGCGGCGAGGTCGAGCGACGCGGCTCATCCGACCGGCGCAGGCGCACCAGGTCCTCGACGAGGTAGCGAAGCTGTGCGGGGTGGAGGGTTCCTTCAGGAGCCACGCGTGGCGGAGACTACACCCCACCAGCGCCGATTCTTGACACGCTTGAGCCACCCCAGCCCGTCGGCGCGCACCTCACAGCCAATCGGAGCGCGCCTCGCAACAGGGCCAGCCGTGAGCCACGGGGTGCTCAGCGCGGGCGGAACTCCCAATGCCAGGGCTCGCGCTTGACCGTCTCGTAGAAGCCAAAGCGGTGCGCGTTGTTCCTCAACCACCGCAGCGTCGCGGCGCTGTTGACGTTGGCGTCGATGGCCAGCCCCCAACCGTGGTTGCTCTTGCCCGGCGTCGCGGCGAGCCCGCCCTGCGAGTAGAGGCCCTTGCGGCGCGCGAGGTCGACCTGCTGCGGATAGCTCCGGTAGCTGTCGGTGATGGTGAGGTTGACGCCAGCCGCCCGGGCGGCAGCGCGCATCTTCACGAAGTTCTGGGCGGCCGGGGCGAAGAGCCGGTGACCGCCGATGCCCACGGTCTGCAGACGGCTGGGAGGGATGCGCCCGTTTCCGTAGCGCCGCAGCTCAGCCGGCACCACGAGCGGGCCGGCGCGTCGCGAACCGCTCACCCCCGAGCCGACCGAAGTGCTGCCGCCCCCCGCAGTCCCCGTCGCGCCCTGCGTCAACGCGCGGGCCACCGGCCCCCTGAGGCGAGCGCGCTCCTGAGCCGAGATGACGCCGTTGCGGTTCGCGTCGACCGCCCGGGCGTTGCTGGCCGCGGCCGACAACGTGGAGCTCGCCTTCGACACCGAAACGAAGCCGCCGCGCAGCCGCGCCTGAGCCATCGCCTGGTTCATCGCCGCCTCGGTCGCGCCAGACACGAAGCCCCGCGCCCGCTGCTGCTCGCGCGCGGACAACTTCCCGTCTCCGTTGGAATCGGCCCGCCTCAAGGCGGCCTGGGCACTGGCTCGACGGGTCGAAATGGTCTGGGTCGTCAGCGGCATGTGGCGTTGTCGGCCCCACCGGCGCCCACGGGATTTTCCCCTTCTGTCAGCCGCGTTGACACCCGGACTCATTTCCCGAGCGGGGCGATTCTCGACGATGGGAGGTGCGCACTCTCACACACCTTGCCGGCGTGCTGGCGTTTGGGCTGATGGGCTGTGGAGCCATCGAATCGGAGACGGGCGAGGCCGAGCCCGAGCAGCTCTTCACCTCGAGGGAACAGGGGCTGGTGACCTGTGGCACCCGGCAAGACACCGGGTACCGGAGCGGCTCCTCGTTCACCATCACGGTGGTGACCGCCGACGGGAAGCCGGTCGAGCAGGACACGGCCAACGCGTACGCGGTGATGCAGCAGGCAGCGGCCGCGGCGGGCATCACCCTCTCGGTGGTCTCCGGCTTCCGCACCATGTCGGAGCAGCAGGTCCTCTACGCCTGCTTCGTGAACTGCAACTGCAACAACTGCAACAAGGCCGCGCAGCCTGGCTACAGCAACCACCAGAGCGGGCACGCGCTCGACCTCAACACCAGCACACCCGGAGTCCTGAACTGGCTCACCGCGCACGGCGCCTCGTTCGGCTTCACCCGCACGGTCCCGGGTGAGCCGTGGCATTGGGAATGGTGGGGCGGTGGGCCCGGTGGCGGCCCCTGCGGAGGGAACACGCGGGACAACTGCACGCGCGCCGAGGCCGACGGCTGTGCAGGTTTCGGCTGCGGGTGCGTCGACCATCAGTGCAGCGGCGGCTTCTGCGCCGGCCCGGGCTGCAGCGCTCAACACACGGCCGACTGCGGCGGCTTCGGCTGCGGGTGCGCCGATGGCGCGTGCAACGGCGGCACCTGCCCCGGCAGCGGCTGCACGGCGAAGGAGACCCTCGACTGCGCCCAGTTCGGCTGCGGCTGCGTCGACCACGCGTGCAATGGAGGCACCTGCGCGGGCTCGGGCTGCACGTGGCGAGAGGCGCACGACTGCGCCCAGTTCGGCGTCAACTGCGTCGACCATCAATGTGCCGGCGGCTTCGGCCCGTGGAATGGTTGCACCTACAAAGAAACGGCAGACTGCCAGGGGCGTGGCTGTGGCTGTGTCGACCACGCGTGCAGCGGCGGCAATTCCTGCTCGGGCAGCGGGAGCACGGCACGCAACGCGCTCGACTGCGGTGCCTTCGGGTGTCACAGCGTCGATGGCTTGTGCAGTGGCGGCTTCTGCCCGGGCACGGGGTGCACCGGGAAGCAGACGAGCGACTGCGCAGCTCAGGGGTGCGGCTGTGTCGACGAGGTCTGCAACGGCGGCTCGTGTCAGGGTTCCGGCTGCACCGCGCGACAAGCGCTCGACTGCAGCAACGCCGACGCCGGGTGTTCGATGGGTCAATGCGTGAGCCCCACCGGCAACGTCGTGGCGACGCCCGATGCGGGAAGCCCCACGGCCGCTCCCAACGACGGAGGGCTGCCTCAGGTCATGGTGTCGACCGACGCAGGAGAGGGAGAGCTCGACCCCAATCCACCTCCGCAGCTCCCGTCAGAAGGGCTGCCCACCCGTCTCGAGTTGGCGCCGGTGCGCGGTGGGTGCAGCTCCGCGCCTGGCGTGCTCGTGCTGGGACTGGTGCTCTGGCTTCGCCGGCGCCGGCGCACCTGAGCCGACGTCACCCCGTGGGGAGCGCGCCATCGATGGGTAGGTCTCCGCCAATTGCGGAGCCTCGGGTTCAGCTCATTCGTCGAGGTCGGGCCCTGGCAGGCCCTTCTCTTTGCAGGCCTCTTCGTCACCCAGGGAGCACGCGCGCGACAGCACCTGACGCGCCCGCGTGTCGTCGCCGCGTGACTTGAGCGCGCGGCCGAGGTTGGCGCACCCCGCCGCGTTCTTGTCGGCGCACGCCTTCGCCCACACGTCCATCGCTGCGTCGGGGTCTTTCTTCACGCCAGCGCCCGCCCACATCGCCATGCCCAGCTGATTGCACCCCGACGCGCTGCCACCGCGGCATGCCTGGTCGAAGTACTTCGCCGCCTTCGCGGGGTCTTTCGCGCCGAGCTCACCTTGCGCCCACAAGCTGCCGAGCGTGCCGCACGAGAACGCATCGCCCGCGGTGCAGGCCTTTTCGCTCAGCGCCGCGGCCTTCTTCGGGTCTTTCGCCACGCCCTCCCCGTCCCACGTGAGGCTGGCGAGGTTGGCGCACCCGAGCGCGTCGTTGCCCTCGCACGCCTTCGTGAAGAGTGTCACCGCGCGCTTGACCACCGCGGCCTCCCGCGACTTCTCGATGAGCCGGAAGCCGAGCTTCGAGCAGCCGCGCAGCGTGCCCTTCGTACACGCGAGCTGGTAGCGCTCGAGGGCCCGTTCCCGACAGCCGACCTGCGCGAGCAGCGTGTCGCCGTTGGCGAGGCACACCTCGCCGCCCTTCTGGTCGCACGGGCCGAGGTCGGTCTTGCAGGCCGGAGCGGCAGCGAGCGCAGAGGTCAGCAGCAGCGTGAACATGCGCACATCATGGCTTGAAGCAGCTGACCTGCGCGAGGAAGCGCCGCGCGCAAACGAGAGCCGCGCGAGCCGCAGGCCGAGCCGGTCGAGGTCACCGAAGCCGAGCGCATTCCCCCCCGCGCTGCTGAGCGAGTTCGTGCACCAACTGCACGCGCGGGTGCCCTGACGCGCGAACGACACTGCGCGTCCTCGCGGGCTCACTGCACGTCCTCGCGGGCCCACTGCGCGTCCTCGCGGGCTCACTGCGCGTCCTCGCGGGCTCACTGCGCGTCCTCGCGGGCCCACTGCGCGTCCTCGCGGGCTCACTGCGCGTCATTGCGGGCCCACTGCGCGTCAATCGGGCTCGACGTCTCCTGCATCGCGAGTCGCGTTCCGATTCGAGAAGACGTTCCGCAGCGCAGGCCGGACTCGCAGCGTGGGCACGTTGAGCTTCTCTTCCCGTGCCATCGCGAACGCCAACTGCAACGCGCGCAGCTCACGGAGCAGCCGGCCCTCGAGCCGGTTCAACGCCGGCCCGTCGCCGCGCATCGGGCGAAGACTGACTGCGGTGAGGTCAGCCTCCTTCAGCGCGTCGGCCGAGTCTGCCAGCTGACGGATGAGCCCTTCGTCGAGCCCGAGCTCGTCTGCGAGGAGCCGCAGGCGGGCTTCCTTGCGCCACGTGGTGAGCAGGCCGCCGATGGCAGCGAGTGACTCGGCGATCTCCTCGGCCGTGCGGCTGCCCCGGTTCGCGATGGCCAGCGCGGCGCCACGTCGTTCGTTGCCCCCCACCAGCAACGACGCGCGCGAGAAGGCCCGGCCCTTGAGCTGGTGCCCTGCCGCGAGCGCCTCGTCGCGCACCCGACGCGCTTCGCTCACCTCGTCGCTGAGCACGCCGTTGAGCTCGTTCTCGACCGACACGGCCAGCGAGGCGACCCACGCCAACCGCTGACGCGAGTAGGGCACGTCGTCTGCGCCGAGCTTCTTCAGCGCTCCGTCGGCGAGGAGCAGCCATTCGTGCGCCTGTTTCAACACCTCGGCGGCTTTGGTGCGCCGCCCCCACGCATCACACTGCTCGTCCGTCCACAGCGAGGCGTAGGCCTCGCGCATCAGCGGCGAGAGTTTCGGCAACGACTTCTCAAGACGACGGCTGGGGCTGAGCGGCTTTTCACGCGGGGCCATACGCTGAGCGCACACCACCCGCGCTCGCGGCGCAACTGCGGGCCGCGGAGTCGTCCCACTCTCCGACGCCTGTCATCCATGACTCC
>JBILUC010000084.1:0-19871 GCA_044371205.1 Archangium sp. | reverse complement strand
CCCCACGCCTCTTTGCGCTCGGCATCGGAGTTCGCGCGTTGAATCTGCTGCTTCGCCTGGTCGAGGAACTGCCGAACGATGTTGTCGCGCTGGCCCGTCTCCGATTCCTTCGCGGCGAGGAGCCCCTCGATCTTCTTGTACCGGGCGGCGAGCTGCTCCACCGAGATGACCTTCTTCTTGACGACGGGCACGTCGTTCTTTTGCGCGTCGGGGTTCTTCGCGAACGGCGGAGGCTCGACGGGCTTTTCGGTCGGCGGGGGCTCGACCTTCACGACCGGAGGCGGCTCGACGGGCTTTTCGGGGGGCGGAGGCTCGACCTTCACGGGAGGAGGCTCGACCTTCACCACTGGAGGCGGCTCGATCGGTCTGACGGGCGTGTCGACCTTGATGGGCTGCGGTTCGGAGAGGTCGACGGCAGGGCCCCGGCCGGGCAGAACGAAGACCACCACGATGGCCAGGAGCAGCACCGCGACCGCGCCCGCGAGAACCAGGGGCAGCTTCGACTTCGGCGTCGCCTCGACGGGCACTTCCGCCTCGGTGCCGACCTGGTGCTCGTCGACCTCGACGTGCATCTGGAGCGATGGGGGCGAACTCGAGTGGGTGAGCGGTGATTCACCCGTCATCGCCGTGAGCGGTGCGAGCCGCGTGTCTGAAGAGCGGGGCACAGCCGGGCGATCACTCGTCAGCGCGTCGCGGTTGATGGAGACGCCGGCCTGCGTCACGTCGGGCTGTGGAGGCACCCGGCTGCGACCCGAGAGCGACGACTGCGAGCCGCTCCGGGCGGGCGCGGGCGTTCTCAACGGCGGCTGACCACCCGAACGCGGCGCCGGCGTTCCACCGAGCACCCGGTTGCGCCCCGAGGGCGGCGGCGTGCCACCCGCACCGATGGGCGCATACCCTCCGGGGCCCGGCACCGGCGTGAACTGGCCGGTGGGCGCGAACATCGAACGAATCTGCGCGAGGCGATCCTTCAGCTCGGCGGCGCTGGGCGGCCGGTTCGCGGGCTCCTTCTCGAGCGCCCAGAGAATGGCGTCGTCGAGCTCAGGCGGGATGTCGGGGCGCAGCGACGACGGCACCGGCGGCTTGTCTTCGACGTGCATCCACATCGTCTGCAGGGTGTTCTCGCCCTTGAAGACGCGCTCGCCAGTCACCATCTCGAAGATGACGCAGCCGATGGCGTACAGGTCGGTCTGAGGGCTGATGGGCTTGCCGCGCGCCTGCTCGGGGCTGATGTAGTCAGGCGTGCCGAGGATGACCGACGCGCGCGTCTGCGGGGTCGACTCGCCGGGCAAGGCGCCCAGCTTGGCGATGCCGAAGTCGAGCAGCTTCACGTACGGCTTGCCGCGCCCGGTGTTCACGAGGAACAGGTTCGAGGGCTTGATGTCGCGGTGAATGATGCCCGCGGCGTGCGCGGCGTCGAGCGCGTCGAGCATCTCGTCGGCCCACGCCAGCGCATCGGTGAGCCCGAGCGGCGAGCGCTTCTTGATGATCTTGTCGAAGGCCTCGCCCTCGAGGAACTCCATCACGAAGTAGTGCTCGCCCGTGGGGAGCTGCCCAAAGCTGAAGATGTCGACGATGCCGCGGTGGCGGATCTCGTTCACCGACCGCGCCTCGGCGAGGAAGCGCTCGACCAGCTCCTTCTCGTTCGAGAGCGTGGGCAGCAGCACCTTCACCGCGACGCGCTTGCCGATGAGCGGTTGCCGCCCTTCGTACACCGCGCCCATGCCGCCGATACCGACGCGCGCAGAGATCTCGTACTCACCAATCTTGACGCCGGTGAGATCTGGAATGTTGGCTGACACCGGGGAATCGAGTGTAGCCGCGCTTGGGTCCGACCGGCAGTTCTGACTCCCGCGCGTTCTCGCGAGCGCACCTCAGTCGAGCTGGACCTCGGTGGTGGGCTCCACGGCCATCGCGCCATGCTACACGCCCTCGACCATGACTCCTGCCGTTGAGCCCCTCGATGGGCGGTTGTTCGGCCCCGACCAGCAGTGCTTCGGCTGTGCGCCGCACCACCCGGCGGGGTTTCATCTGAAGTTCGTCGCCGACGGTGACGACGTCGTCACCACGCTGATGCCGCAGAAGCACCACCAGGGGCCGCTGGGCTTGATGCACGGCGGGCTCATCTCGACGCTGGCCGATGAAGCCGCCGCGTGGGCGGTGCTCGCGACGACGGGCAAGTTCGGGTTCACCACCTCGTTCGAGGCGCGGCTCTCGAAGTCGGTGCGCGTCGGGGTCGAGGTCGAAGCGCGGGCGCAGGTGACGAAGAGCAGCTCGCGCGTCGTGCGCGCTGCCGTCGAGATTCGGCAACTCGGTGAGCTGTGCTTCACCGGAGACTTCACCTTTGCGCTGCTCGAACGGGCCAGCGCCGAGAAGCTGATGGGTGGCCCCATCCCCGAAGAGTGGGTGCGCTTCTGTCGTTGAGGGCCTGCCCCGTCGAAATGGCCCGGCCTCGCGCGACTTCTGGCCCTGATGCTCTTCGCCGAAGCACCTCACCGAAGACGATGCGGTGCGGCGCTCCCCTGGTGAGCCCGCGGGCGTAAAACTCCCTCCGCCGGAGGGGTGCGGGTAGTCTGCACGCTGCTTGCGGGCTTTCGTCCTCTCCCTCGCTCTCTTCAGCAGCGTCGCGTGGGCCGACAACACGGCCGACGAAGCCGACATCGCGTTCGAGCTGGGCAACCGCGCTTACGCCAAGCGCGACTACGAAGGCGCGCTCGCCTCGTATTTTCTCTCGTACCGCCTCGTCCCCAACCGCAACGTGCTGTTCAACATCGCGCGCTGCTACGAGGCGGTCGATCGCTTCGACGAGGCCTACCGCTACTGGAACGATCTCTTCGTCGACCCATCGCTCCCCGAGACCGAGCGCAAAGACGTCGGCCGCGCGTTGCAGCGCCTTGCGCCGAAGGTCGCGCTCGTCAGCGTCACCACCACCCCGCCCGGCGCCGAGCTGTACGTCGATCGAAGAGACCTCGGCAGCCGCGGCAAGACGCCGCAGACCATCGCCCTCTCGCCAGGGCCGCACACGCTCCTGCTCGAGCTCGCGGGGTCGGAAACCGCGACCGTCAAGGTCAGCCCCACCAGGGGCAAAGAGACGAAGCAGCCCGTCACGCTGGAACGCATCGTCGGCAAAGTGAAGCTCGAGGGCACGCCCGAGGGCTCGGTGATTCGCGAGAGCGCCGACGGCCCCGAGCTGGGCAGGCTGCCTGCGGAGCTCACGTTGCCACCGGGCCAGCGCCTCTTCGTGGTGCAGGCGGAAGGTCACCTTCCCCAGCAGGTGCTGGTGCAGATCAAAGCGAACGAGACCGTGAGCGCGAAGGTGGCGCTGCCTGGGAAGCCGAAGCCGACGGGCAAGGTCGAGATCACCGCCAACCGAGAAAACTCCGTGGTGACCGTCGACGGCAAGCGCGCGGGCTTCACGCCGACGGTGCTCACCCTGGAGGTCGGCCGGCACCGCCTTGAGGTGAGCAATGACGAGGTGACGCCGCTCGTGGAAGAGGTCGACGTCATCGAGAACGGTGACGTGAAGATCGCCGCCGAGCTCCGCTACGCCCCGCCCGCGGTCAACGCTGCGTCGAAGTCGAAGCTGAGCGTCGACCAGGCGCCGGCCTCGGTCACCGTCATCACCCGCGAGGAACTGCGCGCCTTCGGCTACCAGACGCTGCCTGAAGCGCTCGCGGCGGTGCGCGGCTTCTTCTTCACCGACGACCGCGTCTACACCTACGCAGGCATCCGCGGCTTTCAACCACCGGGCGACTTGAACACCCGCATCCTCGTGCTGTGGGACGGCCACCCCATCAACGACGTGTGGGCCGGCCAGGGCTTCCTCGCGCGCGATTTGGAAACCGACCTCTCGGGCGTCGAGCGAATCGAAGTGGTGCGCGGCCCCGCGTCGATTCTCTTCGGCACCGGCGCCTTCTTCGGCGTCATCAACGTCGTGCCCCGCGCGCGCGTCGGCCAGGGGCGCTACGCCGAGGCCACCGTCGGCGCAGGCGGGCAGAACGCGGTGAAGGCGCGCGTGCTCGGCAGCATCGGCGACGAGGGCCGCTCGCTGATGCTCACCGGCGGCGCGTACTTCGGCGAAGGCGCGCAGAACACCATCCTCGACGGGGCGTCGGTGCAGGGCCTCGACGGGGAACGCTCGCTGGGCGTGGGCCTCAAAGGCGAGTTCGACGGCCTGACCCTCGTCGCCAGGCTCAACCAGCGCCGCAAGCAGGTGCCCACCCAGCCGCTGGGCAGCGCGTTCGGCATTCCCGGCACCGAGTACACCGACGCGCGCGGCTTCGCCGAGCTCCGCTACGAGAAGAAGTGGGAACGCTTCCAGCTCAACGCCCGCGCCTCGTACGACGCCAGCCGCTACCGCGGGTGGTACGCGCAGGTCGACGCCGACGGCAACCGCTTCCGCGAGACCGACACGGGCAGCGCCGACTGGTTTGGCGCCGAAGTGCGCGGCTCGGTGAAGCTCTTCAGTGGCAACACGCTCTCGGCCTCGTTCGAAGGCCAGGGCCAGTTCGTCAGCCAGCAACCGCGGGGCCTGACGCTCATCGACAACCACACCCGCGTGCTGCTCGCCGGCACGCTCCTCGACGAGTGGGAGCTCTTCAACCGCGTCTTCCTGCAGGCGGGCATTCGTCTCGACAAGTACCTCGACCTCAAAGACATCGCGTGGTCGCCGCGAGGCGCGGTCGTGGCGAAGCTGTATGAGGGCGGCATCACCAAGGTGATGGTGGGCAGCGCCTTCCGCGCGCCGACCGTCTACGAGACGTACTTCACCGACAACGCCCAGACGCAGCGCCCACCGCTCGTCGCGCCCTCGCCCGAGACCATCATCACCTTCGAGCTCGAGCACTCGCACAACTTCACGCCCGAGCTCCGCGCGTCGGTGGGCGGCTACTACAACATCATCCGCAACCTGGTCGTGCTCGAGGAAGAGACCGTCGACCCACCGGCGTGCGCGGGCGGCTCGATTCAGTGCGTGAGCTTCAAGAACTCACCGGGCGTGCTGAACGCCGTGGGCGCCGAGGCGCAGGTGCACTGGCAGCCGGGCCGCTTCACGCTCATCGACGCGTCGTATTCCTTCGTGTGGCTCACCGGTCAGGGCGGAAACACCGCGTCGTACCCCATGCACCTCGCGTCGGTGCGCGCGCTGGTGCCCATCAAGGAAGGCCTCGTGCGCCTCTCGGGGCAGGCGGTCTTCAACTCGGCGCGCCGCGCGTTCGACGGCGCGTTCACCGGGGAGTTCCTGAACGTGAACTTCGGCGTGTCGGGTGAGTACGGGCCCATTCGCTACTTCGCCGGGGTGCAGAACCTGCTCGACCAGCGCCCCTTCATTCCCGTGCTCAGTGAAATCGCCTTCAACCGCGTGCCGCAATACGGCCGCACCTTCATGGTCGAGCTGTCGGCTGGCTTCTGACGTGCAGTGACCGGGCAGATGCTCAGAAGACCGTGGCGGCTCGGCCTCATGTTCGTGGTGTGTCTGGCCACGCTCGCGGTGGGGTGGCCGCGGGTGCGGCTGCTCACGTACGCGACTCGCTACGGGCGCGCGCGCAAGCTCCACATGCCCGTGGCGGGGCTGGCCCCCTCGCAGACGCGCTCGACGTGGCACGCGCCGCGCTCAGGCCATCGCCGACACGAGGGCATCGACCTCTTCGCCGCGCGCGGCACGCCGGTGCTCTCGGCCACGAAGGGTGAAGTGTGGCGCGTCGGCAACGACTCGCTGGGTGGCCGCGTCGTCACGGTGCTCGGTGAGGGCCGCTCTCTCTACTACTACGCGCACCTCGACGACTGGGCCGACGGGCTCATGAAGGGCCAGCGCGTCGAGCGCGGCATGGTGCTGGGCACCGTGGGCAACACCGGCAACGCGCGCACCACCCCGCCGCACCTGCACTTCGGCGTGTACCGCCTCGGGCTCTTTCGCAACCGCGCAGTCGACCCCGCGCCGCTGCTGGCGAAGAGCACGGTGTCGCTGCTCCACTCGCCGCTCCGCCACGCGGCACGGCCGTGAGCTGAAGGAGCCGCGTCGGGAGGGCCTGCGCGTAGACTGTTCACATGAATCTGACAGTCCTGCCCTCATTGGATTCGTTTCGTTGCTTCGTCGAAGTGGCCACGCGCCTGAGTTTTCGCGCCGCAGCCCGCGCGGTGGCGCTGACGCCCGCGGCGGTGAGCACCCGCATCCGCCAGCTCGAAGAGCAGGTCGGCCAGCCCGTCTTCGTGCGCACCACCCGCAGCGTCGAGCTGACCGACGCCGGGGCTGCGCTCCTGCCCGCTGCGAAGGAGGCCCTGGCAAAGGCCGAGCGTGCGCTGGCCGTCGCGCGCGGTGAGCTGGGCCCACCGCCCCTCGACGTCACCATCGGCACCCGCCACGAGCTGGGCATGTCGTGGGTGCTCCCCGCGCTGCCAGCGCTGCGGCACGCGCTGCCGCACGTCACCTTTCACCTCTGGTTCGGCGCCGGCATCGACCTGCTGGCGCGCGTGCGTGAAGGCACCCTGCCCTGCGCCATCGGCTCGATGCGCTCGCCAGACCCGTCACTCTACGGCGACCCGCTGCACGAGGAGCACTACGTGTTGTGCGCCGCGCCCCGACTGCTGAAGCGCCAGCCGCTGCGAACCGAGCGAGACCTGCCCGGCTTTCGCATCATCGACGCCGACCCCAGCCTGCCGCTCGCCTCGTACCTGCGCGGCGCGCCCGGTGGCGCGGAGCTCCAGTTCGGGCCGACGGTCTCGATGGGCACCATCGCCGCGGTGCACGAGCTGGTGAAGCAGGGCGAAGGTGTCGCAGTGCTGCCGCGCTACCTCGTCGCCGCCGACTTGAAGAAGGGGGCGTTGGTGAAGGTGCTCCCGCGGCGGCCGCTGCGTACCGACTGGTTCCGCCTCTTCAGCCGCAATGGGGACGAGCGCGCGCCCCTGTTCGCCAGGCTCGCGCGGCTGCTGCGCGCCCGCCCGCTGACCTGAGCTTTTCAGGGCGTCGCGCCGAATAACCAGCAGCCGCCGTACGTCTGCTGCGCCTGCGAGAGGTCGACCGAGCCGGGCAACGCGACTTCCGCTTCCAGCACCTGCGCCGTCTCATCACACGCCGCGCCGCCCTCAGGCACGACGCGGAAGTAGAGCGACACGGTGGTGAAGCCGTTGGCGGCGGCGTCGTCGAAGGGAATCTCGAAGCGGCCGCCGTGCACGCTCGCGGTGCCCTGCGCGACGACCATCATTCCGCAGCTGACCACCCCGAGCATGAACTCCACCTGGGTGCCGTCGGCGACGGCGAGCGAATGGGCGCGGACCTCGGGCTGGGCGGCGGGCAGCAAACTCTGCGAGCGGAACGTGGGCCGGGCCTCGACCACCTCGAACGGGAGGTCGTCCACGAGCCCCGTGGGTTCCCGCGCGGCAGGCTGCGCCGGGGCCAACGGCTGCTGGGCGACCGCGGGCACGTCTTCTCGACCACAGCCAGCGACGAGGACCATCAACAGCAACGACGAGATGCGACGGAACATGGGCTTCCTCCAGTGACACCCGGAGAAATCCGGGCGATGGGGAGAGAAGGCCACGAACTCAGTGTCAGCAGAGTCTGTCTTTTCTGAACTCTATTGTTCAGTTTGGCTGAACAGTTCCTTCTCGCTCGCGAGTTCGCGTCAGCCCGGAAAGGAAGTGCCCGTGAGCTGCTCGGAGCGCGCCCAGAGCTCTGCAGCGACGCTGAGGTCTTTGGCGCGCGCGATGGGCTCGTTGCGCGCGGGGTGGCCCTTCATGGCCATAAAGCCGTCGGGGCCGAAGTACTCGCCGCTCTTCACGTCAGGCGCGGTGGCGGCATACAGCGTGGGCAACGCGCCCATCGCCGACGTCTGCGCGAGCACCGAGTTGCCGAGGTTCATCACCCACTCGGTGAGCTTCGACTCGTTCTGCTTCGCACTGGCGAGCTGCAGGCCGGTGGCCGCGTAGCCGGGGTGCGCCGCGGCGGCGATGGTCTTCTTCTTCGCGGCGGCCAGCTTGCGCGCGAGCTCGAGCGTGAAGACGAGGTTCGCCAGTTTGGAGTTCGAGTACGCGCCCCACTGCGAGTACTTCCGCTCACCCATCAGGTCGTCGAAGTCGAGCTTGCCGTTCTTGTGCATGAGCGACGAGATGGTGACGAGGCGCGGCGCCCGTGCCTGCTCGAGCAGCGGCAGCAGCTTCATCGAGAGGGCGAAGTGGCCGAGGTGGTTGGTGCCGAACTGCAGCTCGAAGCCGTCGGCGGTCTTCTTGAACGGCACCGCCATCACCCCGGCGTTGTTGATGAGGCCGTCGAGGACAGGGTGCGAGGCGAGGAGCCCGGTCACGAAGCTGGCGATGGACTGCAGCGAGCTCAGGTCGAGCGCGTGACGCACCAACCTCGCGGCGGGGACCGTCTTCTTCACCTCGGCTTCTGCCACCTCGGCGCGCTTCGGGTCGCGGCAGCCCATGACGACGGTGGCGCCCTTCGCGGCCAGGGCGCGCGTGGTCTCGAGGCCGAGGCCCGAGTTGGCGCCAGTGACGACCCACACCTGGCCTTCGAGAGACGGCATGTCGTTTTCAGTCCACTTCATGAGGGCCACATGCGCCGAGCGTTCTCGGTGCGCAACAGGAGCGAGGGTGATACCTCCCCCGGCCATGAGCACTCTCAAGGGTCGAACGTTGTTCGTCACTGGCGCGAGCCGGGGCATCGGGTTGTCCATCGCGCTGCGCGCAGCCAAAGACGGGGCGAACGTGGCCATCGCGGCGAAGACGGCGCAGCCGCACGCGAAGCTCGAAGGCACCATCTTCACGGCCGCCGAGGCCATCGAGAAGGCGGGCGGCAAGGCCCTGCCGATGATGGTCGACATCCGCAGTGAAGAGGCCGTCGACGAGGCGGTGAAGCTGACCGTCGAGAAGTTCGGCGCCATCGACATCTGCGTGAACAACGCGAGCGCCATCAGCCTCACCGGCACGCTCGAGACGCCGATGAAGAAGTTCGACCTGATGAACCAGGTCAACTCGCGCGGCACCTACCTCGTCAGCCGCGCGTGCCTGCCGCACCTGCTGCAGTCGAAGTTCACGCCGCACATCCTCACGCTGTCCCCGCCGCTGTCGATGCAGACGAGGTGGTTCGAGAATCACGTCGCGTACTCGATGGCGAAGTTCGGCATGTCGATGTGCGTGCTGGGCCTCGCCGGCGAGTTCAAGGGCAAGGTCGCCGTCAACGCGCTCTGGCCGCGCACCACCATCGCGACCGCGGCGGTGAACATGCTCGGCGGCGACGAACTGATGAAGGCCAGCCGCAAGCCCGAGGTGATGAGCGACGCGGCGTGGCACATCCTCACGAAGGGCGTCGAGTACACGGGGAACTTCTGCATCGACGACGACGTGCTGCGCGCGGCCGGGGTGAGCAACCTCGACTCGTACCGAATGGACCCGAACGTCGAGCCCACGCCCGACTTCTTCGTCGACTGACGGGGTCAGGCGCGGGTCAGCGTGCACCAGCGAGGCTACCCCATCGGCGGCGCGCGATAGAGCACGTGCCTGCGCAGGGGGTGCCCTTCCGCCAGGCCCGGGTGGTCGAACTCACCGTCGAACACGAGGCCCAGCTTTTCCATCACCCGACGTGACGGCACGTTCATCGGCACGGTGAACGCAACGAGCGGCTCCCCGCGCAGGTTCTCGCGCGCCCAGCGCAGCACCTCCCGCGCGCCCTCGGTCGCGAGCCCCCTGCCCTGCGCTTCGCGCGCCAGCCGCCAGCCGAGCTCGACGCATGGCGTGAAGTGCGCGGTGAAGCGCGGTCGATTGACGCCGATGAAGCCCACGAAGCGGCCCTCGAACTCGGCGGCCCACAGGCCGTAGCCGTTCTCACGAATGAGCGCGCGAATGCGCTCGGCGCCTGCGTCGCTCTCTTCGCGCGTGAGCACCGCGGGGAAGTGCCGCATCACTGTCGGGTCTGCGTTCAACGCTGCGAAGGGGGCGAGATCGTCTTCACGCCAGTCGCGCAGCCACAGCCGGGGCGTTCGCAGCGTGGTGGTCATCGCGATGAGAGCCTAACGAGTGCACGGAAGGCCCTGCACCACCGCGTCGATGGGCTGCCCTCCGCGACGGCCTTCGGTGCAGAAACCGAACAGGCGCTCGATGGTCCACCGCACGTCTCGTTGATCGACCACCTCGCGAGGCAACGCCGCGTTCACCGAAGGGCCCACGGCCGCGAAGAAGAGGCTGCCGCTGCCGAGGTCGAAGGTCTGGTGCTCGCGCCAGTCGCTGCGACCGCGGCTGTGGTCTGACGTCACCAGCAGCGTCGTCATCGCCCGCTCGGCCTCGGGGAGCGCGTCGAGCCAGCCGAGCACCTCGCCGAGCATCTCGTCCGATGCCCGCAGCGCGCGCTCATACGCAGGGCGGTCGTCGAGGTGCGCCCACTCGTCGGTGTCGAGCAGCGAGAGGTGCAGGAAGCGCGGGTGAACCTCCGCCCAGTGCGCCCGCGCACGCGCGAAGGTCTCCACGTCGAGCCGCGCGTTGCGCCACGGTCGGCCGTCGGCCTTGCCGCCCTCCTCCGGCGCGTCGAGAAACATCACGTCCTCTCGTGAGGCGACCGCCAGCGACGTGCGAGACCACGAGGCGAAGAGCGCCACCTGCTCGCGGGGCACCTTCAGCGCGCGCACGAGAAACTCGCCCACCGTCTCTTCCGTCACCCGGCCGCAGTCATTGGTGCGACACGCCGTCAGCCGACCGACCGAGAGCGCCTGGTAGCTGGGCAGGCTCAAGGTGGTCACCGACGCCGCGCGCGCCTCGAGCCACACGCCCTCCTTCGCCACCGCAGCGTGGAGCCTCGGCATCAACGCCGGGCTGAGCACGTCTTCGGTCACCGGCCCGTCGAGAGTGAGGAGCACCACCCGCGCGAGCCGCTGTCGCTCGGCGGCCTTCACTGCGTCGACGACTTCCGGCGAAGGGGCGGCACGTCGCAGCGAGTACCACCAGCGGTGACCAGACCACTCGCACCACGTGGTGCCCCCGAAGAGCACCACGCTCGCGAGCAGCACCGCTGGCAGCCGACGCTTCACGCTTCGGGAGGTAGCGCGTCAGCAACCCGCGGGCCACTGCGTCAACGCGCCATGCGCTCGTCGTCTTCCTCGTCTTCGTCGTCCTCTTCGGGGTCTCCCGAGGCGCGCGCATGACTTGAGGAAGGAAACGCTCCGAAACGAGCCCGCCCCCTCGAAGCCACGCGCCTCGAGGGGGCTTTTCATTTCGTTTCATTCGCTCGCTCGAAGAAGTCCCCGGGGCCGCCCGCCCCACAACCGCCCTTCGGGGCAAAGGAGGCAGTATGGGCACGCAGCACCTCAACGTCGGCACCATCGGTCACGTCGACCACGGCAAGACGACGCTCACCGCCGCACTCACCCACGTCGCCGCCGCGAAGTTCGGCGGCAAGGCGCTCGACTTCGCGCAGATCGATCGCGGCGCGGAAGAGCGCGCGCGCGGCATCACCATCACCATCAAGCACGTGCAGTACCGCACGGCGCTCCGCACCTACGCACACATCGACTGCCCGGGCCACGCTGACTACGTGAAGAACATGATCGTCGGCGCCAGCCAGATGGACGGCGCGATTCTGCTCGTCGACGGCTCGGTCGGCCCGCAGCCTCAGACGCGGGAGCACGTGCTGCTCGCGCGCCAGGTCGGCGTGAAGCACCTCGTGGTGTTCATCAACAAGTGCGACGTCGCCGACGGCGAGCTGTTGGAGCTGGTCGAGCTCGAGACGAAGGACCTGCTCGAGCAGAACGGCTTCCGCGGCGTCACCTTCGTGCGCGGCTCGGCGCTCCGTGCGCTCGAGGCGATGCGCGCGGGTCGCGGCCTGGGCGAAGACACGAAGAGCCTCGAGGCGTTGCTCGACGCGCTCGACACGGTCATCCCCGTGCCCGAGCGTGACTTCACGGCGCCCTTCCTCATGCCGGTGGAAGACGTGTTCACCATCGGCGGCCGCGGCACGGTCGTCACCGGCCGGGTGCAGCGCGGCGTGCTCACCGTCGGCACGGAGGTCGAGCTGGTCGGCGTCGCACCCGACGTGCCCACGCACACGGTGGTGACGGGCATCGAGGCGTTCCACGAGCAGCTCGCCGAAGCGCGCGCGGGCGACAACGTGGGGCTCCTCTTGCGCGGCGTCGAGCGCGAGACGCTCGGTCGCGGCGTGCTCGTCGCGGTGCCCGGCAGCATTCAGCCTCACCGCGGGGGCCAGGCCGAGCTCTTCACCTTGTCCGCGGCCGAGGGTGGCCGTCGCACGCCGTTCGGCTCGGGCTACATGCCGCAGTTCTTCTTCGGCGCCACCGACGTCACCGGCACGCTCGACGTGTCGGGGGGCGTGGTGACGCCGGGCGAGCGCGCGCTGGTCGGCTTCCAGCTGCAGCGCCCGGTCGGCATCGAGGCGGGCATGCGCTTCGCCCTGCGTGAGGGTGGTCGCACGGTCGGTGCGGGCATCATCACCGCGGTGACGTGAGGTGAGTCTCAGGGCGGGGAGCGTTGGCTCCTCGCCCTGAGACGGGGCCGGGCAGCGCGCAGCACCGCGTCATGACTGCCAACACGGGCTCGACCGTGCCAATGGGGGCCGCCGGTTGAAGCGCTGACGCCTCACCCCATCAGCGAGGCAGCAGCTGCGCGAGGGCCAACGCGACCTGCGCCTCCTCGCGTGTGCAGGAAGAAACCGCAGCCGCGAAAAGTTCGGTTCGTGGTTGGCTCCTGCCATGTCGCTGGGACTGGTCATGGCCACGTCGCTGTTGCTGGGAGCGCCTCCCGTGAAACTTCCTGAAGTCACGCTCGCAGAGCACGTGAAGCCCCACATGGGCGAGCAGGTTGCCGTCTCAGGCGTCATCGAGCGCGTCTCTCTGGGCAAGGGCAAGAGCGAGTGGCAGGGCACCGGCCTCGTGCTCGACGACGACACGGTGGTCTTCGTCTCGTATGCCGAGCCGCCCGCGGGTTGGGCCGAGCTCATCGGCGCCCGCGTGCGCGTCGAAGGGCTGCTCAGCCCATCGCTCACCGACCACGAACCGTCGTTGCTCGCGCCGCACCTGCGGGCGCCCACCAGGCCCGTGAAAGACGAGCGCAAGCTCAGCGCCTTGCTCAACAAGCGGGTGCGCCTGGTCGGAACTGCGCGCGACGCGAAGGGCGGCGCGGTGCTGCTCATCAACAACGCGCCGGTCTACCTCGCAGGCCTCGAGTCGTGGCCCACGGTCGCCAGCGGCAAGCAGGTCGCCGTGGGGGGAACGCTGGTCGACAAGCAGCACCTCCCCGAGGCGAAGCGCGACGCGAAGGGCGCCATCTCGCAAGGCGCGGTCGGCTCACAGCTCGTGCTGGAAGCGCCGACGTGGCGTCTCATCGCGGAGCCGAAGCCATGATGCTCTCCGCGTTGATGATGCTGTCGCTCGCTGCGAAACCGCTCGAGGTGCGGGTGCTCGAGCGCAACGTGCCCACGAAGGTGCTGCTCACGGCCACGAAGTTCACCTGTGACGACCAGCCACTCGAGGGCACCTCACTCGAGGCCGAGGCGAGCGTGCGCGAGGTGAAGGTCGGCGCGGCGCTCTGCGTACAGCTCATCGCAGAAGGACAGTCGGTGGGCGTCGCGTTCGGCGACGTGAAGCGCACGTACCCGGGCCAGCTGCGCGTCACGCTCGAGGGTGGGCTGTTGCGGCTCATCAACGTGGTCGACGTCGAGGCGTACCTGCCCCCGGTCGTGAAGGCCGAGGCCGACGGCATGAAGAGCTCAGCCCTCGAGGCGCAGGCCATCGTCTCTCGCACCTTCGCGCTCACCGGCGCCGCACGGCACGAGCGCAACGGCTACCACCTGTGCGACCTCGCGCACTGTCAGGTGTACCGCGGGCAGACCGAGTCGAGCCCCGAGGCCGAGGCCGCCGTGAAGAAGACAGCGAATCAGGTGCTGCTCATCGGCGGCATCGTGCTCAAGCCGGCCTTCTTTCATTCGTCGTGTGGCGGGCACACCTCGCGCGCGAACGACGTGTTCGGCGAAGACGGTGCAGGCTCGGCGGTGAGCGACATCGAGAAGGGGCAGTCGGCGCCACGGTGCAGCACGCCCGACCTCGCGTGGAGCTTCGAGGTCGAGAAGGTCGACCTCGCGAAGGCGCTGGGGGTCGCGGCGAACGGGAAGGCCATCGACCCGCTCCGGCGCGACTCGGCCGGGCGCATTCTCGAGCTGCGCGCCTTCGGCAAACGCATCAGCGCCGGCGAGTTTCAGTCGAAGGTCGGCCGCGCGTTCGGGTGGCAGGCGGTGCGCAGCATGAAGTTCGACATCTCGGAGACCGACACGCTCTTGCACCTCGACGGCAAGGGCCTCGGTCACGGCGTCGGGCTCTGCCAACTCGGCGCGAAGTCGCTCGCCGAGAAGGGCACCGACGCGAAGGGCATTCTCCTTCGCTACTTCCCCGAGTCGCAGATCAAGCCGGCGCCCTGACGCGCGCCGCGCCACGTGCCGTCTCGTCGAACTGGGCATCGCCTCCGCTGCGCACGCGTCAGCAAGGTCACGCCACGAGCGGCTTGAAGACGAACGTCGTCGACCAGGGCTCGTACTCGAGCTCAGGCTCTCGCTGAGTGTCGAGCGCGTTGATCAACTCCGTACGCCCGGACTCATCCATCACGAGTACGGGCGACGTCATGTGCGAGACCTCGAGGCGGGTCTCATTCCCGACTGCGATGCTGAGCTCACGGCGGAGCACCACCCACGGCTCTCCTTCGCGGACCTGTTCGAGCCGGCGCGCCACTTCGGAGGGCATCATCGGCAGCTCGACGCGGTACTTCCCGACGAAATTGCGCGTCACGTTCACACCGGGAAGATCCGCTTGCTTCGCCGGCGCAGAGGGCCGCGGCACCGAATCGGTGACGCTCGGCCAACCGGAAAGCTCGTACTTCTGCTGACTTTCCGCGAGCAGGTTCAGGCAGCGTGAGCAGTGTTTGAGCCCCTCACGCCGCGGAGCCTCCGCGCTGAGCATCGCCGCGGAGCTGTCGAGTCCGAGCGCAATCCTGGTGCCGAGCTGCTCGTGGGCTTTGGCGGTGAGCGCTCCGGTGCCGCAGCCGAGGTCGAGCAAGGTGCCGCCGGGAGCGGGCGTCACCAGCTTGAGCAGGTCGTCGAACGGCGCCGTTCGGTGCGAGGCGAAGCGCGCGTAGGCGTCTGGAGACCAACCTTCTGCCATTGCGTTCCCTCTCCCAGCGGTAGAGCTGCGGCCCCTCACCCCGGCCCTCTCCCCGCTGGCGCAGGGAGAGGGAGTTTTAGGTGCGACGACGACGGCGGAGCGCCAGGGCGAGCAGACCGAGCGCACCGAACATCGCGTCGACCGACTGGCAACCACACGTCGTCACACCGTGCGTGTCACCCGGCATCCCCGCATCCGGCAGCGGAATGAGCATGCCGCCATCGCTCTCCATCATCTGGCCGGCGTCGCTCATCATCGTGCCTGCATCGTCGACACCGGCGTCGACGCCCGCGTCCACCACCCCCGCATCCACGCCTGCGTCCATCGCCACCAGCGAGCGCACCCGAATACTCGCCGTCGCGCTGACGGTGCCCGACGTCGCCGTCACCCCCGTCGGGTAGTCGCCCGCGAGCGTGCCCGCAGTGAACAAGCCCGAGCTGTTGATGGTCCCGGCCATGGCGTTCGCCGACCACGTCAGCGTCGCCGGCACCGCGTTGCCGAACGCATCGGCGCCCGTGCCGCTGAACTGCTGCGACGTGCCCTCGAGCAGGTCGGCCATCGCCGGCGTCAACGTGATGCGCACCAGCGGGCCCGCAGTCACCGAGACTGTCGCGAACGCCGTCACGCCGTTCGACTCCGCGCGCACCGTGTTGGCGAAGGTGCCCGTCGTCGTGCCGGCAGTGAACACGCCCATCGGGCTGATGGTGCCGCCGCCCGAGACCACACTCCACACCGGAGTCACCGTGACCGTGTTGCCGTTCCCATCACGCCCGCTCGCCGAGAAGGCCACCGTGCCACCCGCCTGGGTGCTCGCCACGGCAGGCGTCACCACCAACTGCGAGAGCGCCCCGGCGTTGATGGTCACGTTCGCCGTGCCGCTCACGCTGCCCACCGTCGCCGTCACCGCTGCGTTGTAGGTGCCCGACATCGTGCCCGCGGTGAACACGCCCCCCGCCGTGACGAGGCCCGCCGTCGAGCTGGCCGACCACGTCACCGCCGCGTTCACCACGTTGTTGTTCGCGTCGAACGCCGTCGCGGTGAACGTCGTGGTGCCCATGGGCGCCAACGTCACCGTCGCTGGCGATACCGTCACCCGCGTCACCGGCCCGGGGTTGACGATGACCGTCGCGAACCCGCTCACACCCGCGATGGTGGCGCGCACCGTGTTGGTGAAGGTGCCCGCCGTCGTGCCGGCGGTGAAGGCGCCCGACGAGCCGTTGATGGAGCCACCCATCGCCACCACGCTCCACGTCGGCGTGCCGGCCACCATGTTGCCGAAGCTGTCGAGCGCGATGGCCGAGAAGTTCGCCGTGCCCCCCGCGTTGAGCGTCGCCGTCGCCGGCATCACGGTCACCGAAGCCACCGCGCCGCCCGTCACGGTGATGTTGGCCGACGCCGTGCGGGTCACCACGCCCTCCGTCGCCGACGCGATGACGCCGTTGGTGAAGGTGCCTGGCGTGGTGCCGACCGTGAGCAGACCGCTGGAGTTGATGGTGGCGCCCGAGAGGCTGGTGCTGAACGTCACCATCGTCGTCAGCGGGTTGCCGCAGCCGTCATTGGCCGAGCCGGTGAACTGCCGCGTGCCGTTGGCCGCGATGGTGGCCGAGGTGGGGCTGATGCTGACGTTGTTCAGCAGGCCGGGGTCGACCGTCACCGAGGCGCGGCCAGACACCGAGCCCGCGGTGGCGACGATGGCCATCGGGTAGCTGCCGCGCGCGCAGCCGGCCGTGTAGAGCCCGCTGGGGTCGATGATGCCCACGCTGCCGGTCGCCGACCACGAGATGGCCGGGCTCGCGACCGCGTTGTTGCACGCGTCGAGTGCCGTCACCGTGAACTGCTGCGAGGCCTGCGAGCGCACGGTCACGTTCGACGGAGACACCGCGAGGTTCGCTACCGGCCCGACGGTGATGGTCACGTTGGCGCTTGCCGACTTGCCGTTGCTGCTCACCGTCACGCCGTTCGGCACCGAGCCCGGCGTGCACGACGCCGTGAGCACGCCCGAGCTGTTGATGACTCCGGCGCCCGCCAGCGCGGTCCACGTGAAGGTCGCGCTCGGCACCGGGTTGTTGGTCGCGTCGTACGCGGTCGCCGTGAAGGTGACCGCGGCACCCGCCGCGACGGTGGTGCTCGTGGGGCTCAAGACCACGCGATCGACCGGGCCGGGCGCGAAGGGGAAGGCGCCGAGGTCGCTCGCGCTCGTGCCTGCACCACGCGCGGGAGAAGTGCTCTGCAATCGGAAATCGGCCGTCGCCGGAGCGATCAGCAGCGGGTCGACCGTCAACGAGTTCGCGCCCTGCGTGGTGCTCCACAACGAGTTGCTAAAGAACAGGTTGTACGAGTTGGTGATGGTCGAGGTACCCGAGCGGTACAGCGAGTACGTGCCCGCCTGAAAGATGGAGTTGGTGACGTTGATGCTCCCCGTCGAGGCCGACGCGAAGACGTGCGTCGAGTTGGCGTACGAGGTGAGGTGGTCGAGCGTCGAGGTGCCACCGGCGAACTGGTAGCCAGTGGAGTTCGAGTCGAACACGCTGAATGAGAAGGCGTGCGTGCCCGCCGTGCCGCGCGCGCCCGTCGAGCACGCGGTGAAGCGCGAGTTCTGCACCGTCGCGTTGCCGTTCAGGTCGAGGCAGATGTTGCCCTTGCTGACGGTGGTCGAGGTGAGGGTCGCGTTGCCTCCGGTCTGCACGACGACGCCGGTCCACGCACCCGCGCTCGCGCCGGAGGTGGTGAGCACCACCGGCATCGACGGCGTGCCTGAGACCTGCAGCGTGCCGCGCACGATGAGCTCGACGCGGCTGAGGTCGCTGTTGGCCGCCATCGCGTCGGTGGTCGCTGCAGTGAGCGTGACGCCCGGCGCGATGGTGACGGTGACGCCCGTCGGCACCGTGAGGTCGCCGATGACGGTGGCAGAGTTCGACAGCGTCGTGTTGGCCCACAGCACCCCGGTGAGACCAACGGTGAGGTCGCTCACGTACGGAAAGGCGCCCATGTCGTTGCCCATGGAATCGCTGCGCCGGGCCGGCGAGTTTGACGTCAACCGGTACGGCGTGCTGCCAGTGCCAACGTAGAGCGGGTTGCTCGAGATGGTGCCGGTGCCGAGCGTGACCGAGAAGGTGTTCGACGTGGTGTTGCCCCACACGTCGTTGAACGAGTTGGCGATGCTGATGCCGCTGCTTCGGTACAGCCCGTAGCCGTTCTGCGTCAGCACCGAGTTGGTCACGTTGATGCTGCCGCTACTCGCCGTCCCGAAGACGCCTTCGTTGTTACCCACCAGCGTGCTGTGGTCGACCGTCACCGTGCCGCCCTGGAAATACACGCCTTCGTTGTTGGCATTGAGGAGGCACCGCGCGACCGAGGTCGAACCGGCCAAGGTGCGCAGGCCATAGGTGTTGTTGCTCAGCACGCAATCGCTGAGGGTCGCGTTGCCGGCGACCTCGACGCCGCTGAGCGCACGATTGATGACGACCCCACCGAGCACGGCGGAACCGCTCGCCTCGACGCGAACGCCCGTCCACGCGCCGGTGGTGGCCCCCGACGTGGTCAGCGTCACCGGGTTGGCCGCAGCGTTGATGGTCAAGGTGCCGCGCACAATGAGTTCGACGCGGCTGACGTCGTTGTTCGCCTGGAGTTGATCGCTGGTCGCTGCCGTCAGCACGACGCCCGGCGCGATGGTCACCGTCACGCCTGCGGGCACCACGAGGTCACCCGTCAACGTGGTCGAGGTGCTGATGGTGGTGTCGGCCCACAACGTGCCGAGCAGGCCCGTCGTCGCGTCGCTGGTGTACGGGAAGGCACCCATGTCCATACCCGCGAGGTCACTGTTCCTCGCCGGCGAGTTCGAGGTGAGCCGGTACGGCGTGCCGCCGCTGCCGACGTAGAGCGGGTTGCTCGAGATGGAACCCGTGCCCAGCGTGACCGAGAAGGTGTTCGACGTCGTGTTGCCCCACACGTCGTTGTACGAGTTCGAGATGCTGATGCCGCTGCTTCGGTACAGCCCGTAGCCATTCTGCGTCAGCACCGAGTTGGTCACGTTGATGCTGCCGCTGCTCGCCGTCCCGAAGACGCCCTCGTTGTTGCCCACCACCGTGCAGTGGTCGACCGTCACCGCACCGCCCTGGAAGTACACACCCTCGTTGTTGCTCTGCAGCAGCGACGTGCCGATGGACGACGTGCCCCCGCTCGCCCGCAACCCGTACGTGTTGTTCCGCAGCGTGCTGCCCGTCACTGTCGCGGCCGCCGTCGCCGCCGCCACGTCGATGCCCGCCAGCGCCTTGTCCACGCTCAGCCCACTGCCGGTGAGCGTCCCTCCAGTCTCGACCCGCACCCCGACCCAGGCACCCGCAGACGCACCGGAGGTGGTGAGCGTCGCGCCCGTCACGTTCAACGTGCCCCGCACGATGATTTCGACGCGGCTCAGGTCGTTGTTCGCCTGCATCACGTCATTCGTCGCGGCGGTGAGCGTCACGCCCGCAGGCACCGTCACCGTCACACCCGCTGGAATGATGAGGTCGCCCGTCACCGTTCCACTCGTCAGCGTCACCGGGCTCCACAACGTTCCGAGCAGACCCGTCGTCGCGTCGCTGGTGTACGGGAAGGCGCCCATGTCCATACCCGCGAGGTCACTGTTCCTCGCCGGCGAGTTCGAGGTGAGCCGGTACGGCGTGCCGCCGCTGCCGACGTAGAGCGGGTTGCTCGAGATGGAACCCGTGCCCAGCGTGACCGAGA
>JBILUC010000041.1:0-69004 GCA_044371205.1 Archangium sp. | reverse complement strand
TGGACGTCCGACGCTCGAGCGTGACGCGGTCGGGCTGAGCGTCGATGGCGTCGCTGGCCCGGCGACGTGGGAGGCGCTGTCGGCTCCCGCGAAGCCAGCCGAGCCCTTTCAGGTCGGCGCTGGGTCAAAGGGCCCTCAGGTGACGGCCCTCAAGGAAGCGATGAAGAACGCCGGCTTCTACACGGGGGTCATCAACGCCGAGATGGGGCCCGACGGGTTGGCGGCGCTTCGCAAGGCCAAAGCAGCGCTCAAGCTCGGCGGAGACCCTGAAGTTGCCGGGCAGCTGACGCTCGACACCATTCGCGCAGCGGCGCGCGGCGGCGGCAACATCGAGCACCCCTGGCTGCAGAAGCTCGCGACGGCGAGGCTCGACAACGGCGCCGATGGGTCGTGCGTCGCCACGACACTGGGCAACATGGACCGTCTGGGCATCCCCTCGTTCAATGGTGGCACCACCGCCGACGCCAACAACTCCCGCGGCGCCATGGTGCAGATGGTGAAGGGGGCCCGGTGGACCTCGCTGAACCTCCCGGGCTCGCAGGCGCGCACCATTCGCAGCGCGTACGGCACCGTCCAGGCTCAAGTGCTCGACGCAGACGCTTACGAGCGGCTCGCCCTGGCGGGAAAAATTCCGAGCGGCGCCATTCTCTTTCAGACACGCCACGGGTGGGACTCGCCCAACGGGCCTTACGGAAACGACATGGGCATCGTGCGCGACGGCGGTCGGGTGACGCACAACTATCGACCGATGAGCCCCATCATTTACGGCGACGCGAAGGAAGTGGTGGTGCTCGTACCGCGCTGAGCCTTGGTGCTGTGCGTCATCTCGTCGCCCGCGCTCTTTCTCACGGCGGGCAAGCCCCTGCTTCAGGAGTCACCTCCGTGGCGGACATGGCCAAGCAGGGCTTCTCGGTCCCGACCTACGCCAACACATTGAACAACGGCGCCCTGGCGGCGATGACCAAGGTGTTCAGTCGCTCGAGGTTGATTTCATATTGTTTAGCAAGGCTTCACAGCCTTTCATGAAAGTGTCTCTCGAGCACACGAAACTCTGGCGCACACTGTGCTGACCATCAGCGCAGAGTTGCTCGCTTCACCTCCGAGAAGCCATGAAGACACCCCGAATCCTGGTGTTGGTTACCAGCCACGCGAACCCTGGAGAGAACATGCTCAACGTGTTGCGCGCCGCGGTGAAAAAATGACGAACGACCTCACTGAGAAAGCGAGCACACGATGACAAAGGTACGAACCCCGGCTGGCCCTCCGCCTCGAACCTTGACGGTCGGGGCGCAGAGGACACCGAAGAACTCCACTCCGCAGCAGGCGACGGCGAAGCCCAAGCCAGCGAGCGCCGGCTGGACGCCCGGGGCGGGCTCCAAGCGGAAGGCGGAGGGCGCCGTGAGCCGCACGGGTGGTGCGTCCATCGACCGACAGGGCGCCCGCGCCGAAGGACAGCTTCGGGCGGGAGCCGAGCGGGCGGGGACGGCGTCCAGAGGGACGACAAAGGCAGGGCCTGCCCCAGCCACCGCTGGAATCGAGGCTGCCGCCGGGCGCTTCGGCAAGGTCGAGGGCAGCAACAAGCCCTGGTCCGCCACCCGCACGGTCAACGCCGACGGCGTGAGCATGAAGGGCGACTTCTCGCGAGAGACCAATGCCCCTCGAGAGGTCCAGCGAATCGACACCAAGCTGCTTGAGGCGAAGGTGACCCGCGCCAGAGGCACCACGCGCGAGAGTGGGTCTGTCGAGCTGAGCGCAAACCTGAAAGAGGGGCTGAAGGCGAAGGCCGGGTACACCAATCAGTTCATCGCCTGGGGCTACAAGTTCGTCGGTCAGGCCCGGAACCTCCCGTTCGGGTTCCAGGCGGAGGGCAAGGCCAAGACAGCCGTCGGCACGTACGTCGATGTTGGGGCTGAAGCGCAACTGAGCAAGGGCACGGCTTACGCGCGTGCTGGCGTGAATGCTTTCGCCGGTGCAAGGAACATCGCAGAGGGCACGGTCTCTTCTCCGCGAGGGATCCTCAGCGCGTCGGGGAACGTCTCCGTTGACGGGGGCATCGGCGTCGGTGCCGGCCTCGAGGTCGGGGTCAAAGAGGGGAAGTTGATCCTGGGCAGCAACGTCGGCGCGAAGCTCAAGTACGGGCTCGAGGCAGGAGGTCGCGTCGAGGTTGATTTCGTCAAGGCGACGGACGTGGTCAGGGAGGCAGTTGCCGAGGGACTCAGCGGCGTCGGCAGGCAGTTCCAGGCCCAGCGACCCGACCCGTCAACCGTTCAGGGGTGGTTTCGATGAGCCAGACATCGACAGGAGCACTCGAGGCCCCCGACGCCGTCCTCGCCGAGGGGGTCGCGCTGCTGGAGAAGGGGCGCTTCGAGCAGGCGAAGGGGGTCTTCCAGCAGGTCACCGAGAGATGGCCGGCGATGGCGGAGGCCTTTCTGGCGCTGGGGCTCGCCTCCCTGGAGCTGGGGGATGAGGCCGGCGCAGAGCGCGCCACCGCGCGCGCCGTCCAGCTCGCGCCCGACAACGGCGGTGCGCGGTACCGGCGCGCGGAAGTGCTGGCGAAGTTGGGCCGATTTGAAGAGTGCGTGAAAGAGCTTGGTGCGGCCGTCGAGCTGAGCCCCGGCGAGCCCTCGCCCTACCTCGCGCTCGCGCGCATCCTTGAGACGAGCGGTCAGTCAGAGCAGGCCCTGAGGGTCTTGAGCGGCGGGCTGGCCGCCCTGCCTGGCCAGGCGCAGCTCCTCGAAGAGGTCAGGCGCATGCGGGGTGATTCGCGCGGAGATTGACGTCGCGCGCGCCCCCGTGATCTGCCGAGGAAGCTGGCTCAGGGGCCGACGATTTGGCCCAGTGCGGCGCCGAATCTCCGGCCCCATGAGGTCTCGTCATGTTCGCCCAGGGGGTCTTCAACGGTGAAGAGATCGCGGCCCTGCGCGTAGCCGTACGGGGCGGCGGTCAACACCGCGGCCATCTCGCGGCCCCGAGCGGTGGCGCGTTCTTCGATGACTGTGTTGTGGAAACCGCCTGTGCGCACCAGGCCCCAGTCGAGATACAGACGTGGCCTGCTCGAAGTCGCCAGCTTCGCGCCAACCTGGGCCATCAGCGCTGAACTCGAGAGCGGGCCGCCCACTGAGGTCGTCGTGTCCTGACCAACCCAAAACGAAGACGACATGGCGATCGCCCCACCGAAGACGTCAGACCTGAGGGCGGCCACATAGAAGGCCGCCAAACCGCCATGCGAGCTGCCAGCCACGAAGGTGTCGGCGCGGCCCTTCCTGGTGCGATAGGCGGCGTCGATGAATGGCACCAGTCCGTCGGCCAGAAATGCCGCGTACGTCGATGCGCCGCAGCACGCTTCTCCTGGCAGCCACGGCGTGTGTGTGTACTCGCGGTTTCGCTCCAGGGGCTCGACGGCCACGACGATCACCTCACGCACCGAGCCCCTTGTGTAGGCGTCGGCCAGAACCTCGGCGACGGCCCACGTCTTGTTCGCCGGCCCTCCTGGCCAAAACGACGTGTTCCCGTCGTTGAGGTAGACGACCGGGTAACGCTTGCAGCCACCACCGGCATAGCTGCGCGGCAGGAGCACGTGGATCTTGTGAGCCTCCGTGCCTGCTTTGGGGACGAGCGCATCGTAGGTGTGGAAGTAGCCGGCGCTCTTCTGCTCGTCGTGGACCCAGGTCGTCTGTCCAGAAACCATGATCGGGAAAGAGACGCTCGTGGGCGCAACGTCTGTTGCCGTGGGGGCACCCGGCACGCAGCCCGCATCTGCTGGGGAAGGCTGTGTGCCGGCGTCGTGTCCAGGGCCGACACCGGCGTCTTCATCAAGCCCGACACCGCCATCTGCCGACTGGCCCGCATCGTTGGCGGCGCGGCTCAAATCAGGGCCTGGCGTGAGGGCGACATCAAGGCCGCACCCGTGAACGGCACAGGCGAAAAAGACGACGCTCAGTCGCTCAAACCCACGTGTCCGGAGAGACTTCATGAACTGACAGCCAATTTCACTTCAGTGTGCCGCGGTCAAGGCGAGCACCGCAGTTGTCCACGCGGCCCGATGTGTGTCAGTTTCTTCGCGCTCAACATGCCAATTCAAAACGATCCAAACGCCCGGCGCGTCGCAACCACGACCACGCCTACCACCACTGCCACCACCACTTCGCCTCAGGGTGGCCCCACTCCTGATGCTGCACCGCCTCAGGCGGGGTGGCTGCCTCGGCGCCCGAGCGTCGGGACTGTGGTTGGGCCCGCTCAAGATGGCTTCCGAGCGGGCCCTTCCCTGCCGCCGGGGTGGAAGATTCCCGGGGGTGGGGCCGCAGGAGCGACCGGCATCTCAGGGTTGATGGGCGCGGCGCTGGGGCTGGCCTCAAACAAAGACGCGATGGGCGCTCTTGCAGCAGCGTTCGGACCGGCGCTGCCCGCCGATACGGCGTTCTCTCAGGTCGCCGTCAGCAATCCCGCGTTGGCTGGTCTGGTGCGCAGCTCGAGCCACGACGAGGGGCATGCCGGCAGGTTCTCTGTTCCGGGGGCTGAAGGCACCGTGTCGATGCAAGACGTCCTGGCTCAGCGTGATCCAGGGGCCTTCATTCAGAAGAACCTCTCGTGGGGTAACACGGGTGAGGTTCTGACGGTGTTCGTGCCGGGGTTGAACACACCCGAGGCAGAGTCCGAGCGCCGGCTCGAAAAGCAGTACAGCCCGGTCCTGGGTGACCGGCGCATGGCGCACCTGCACCTGGGCTCCGCGACAGACCAGGGCGACGTCCAGTTCACCGTCGACCCGTCGCTGGTAGGCCCGCTTCAGGCGCAACTTCAGACGCTCGGAAAAGGGGGCATCGCGCCCACGTTGCGCACTGAAGGCGGTCGGACCTTCGCGACGCTCAACGCGGCACAGCGGGATCGCGCCGAGGCCGCGTTGGTGGCTGCGGGGTTGATCGAGACGCAGACCATGGTCTCGGTCAAAGATCTGCTGAAGGCGCAGCTCGAGGGCCCAGGTGGCCCCAGGAAGCTCGACCTGATGCTGTACAGCCGCGGTTCGATTGATGGAGCGGCTGGGATCTCGAGCTGGGTTGATGACTTCACGCGCCGCCATTCGCCAAGGCTGGGGCAGGCCGGTGCGAAGGCAGAGGCGCAGAGGCTGCTGCAGAACGTGGTGGTTGAGACCTACGGCAATGCCAGCCGGAACTTCCCAGACGGCCCGCAGTACATCCACTGGTCGGCCACCACTGATCCGCTCTCTCGAGACATGGGCTCGACGGCTGCCAACCCCCGAGGGGGCGGCAAGAACGCGATGTTCGTGCACTACGACGGCATTCACCCTGGGTTCAACGCGCACAACTTCGGCTCGGTGGGGGCTCAAGCCGCGAAATTGACCCTCGAGCTCAACGGCGTTTCAACGGGGCGCGAGCTGTATGCCAGGTTCGCCGGCAAACCGTTTGTGGTTCCAACGACTGAACAGTTGAAAGCGCGCGTCGAGCAGACCAGGGGGGCTGACTGGTTGTGGTGAACGTCAGGCCAGGCGGCGCTGCTCGGTGGACGCCGCAGTAGCGGTCGGGGCTCTCGCATCGGCGAGACGCTTCTGCGCCTCGGCATCAACTGACGAGGGACGCGCCGCGGCCCGCTCAACCGCGGTGGGGTGAACTTCGCGAGCGTGAACAGCGGCTTCTCGCCGGAGCCAAGATCCCCTCGACCCTGGCGGGTTGGGAAGAGGGGCGAAAAGGGTCGCTCTCATGCTCCTCCTGCTCCCGGGCCTCGACGGAACCGGTGCGCTCTTCGCACCCTTGCGCGCCGTGCTTGGCTCTCATCAGGCGACAGTCGCTCGTTACCCGTTCGAGCTCAGTCGGTACGAGGCACTGCTGAAAAACCTCGAGCTGCCCCCGGACGACTTCACCGTCGTGGCCGAGTCGTTCTCCGGCCCGCTGGGAATCATGCTGGCTGCGCGCTGCGCGCGAGTGCGACGGCTCGTGCTGGTCGCCACCTTCGCGCGCAACCCCTCGCTGATCACGTCTCTGGGGCCGCTCCTGGGCGTGCTCCCCACCCCTCCGGGCGTGGTGTTGCGCGCGGTGCTCACTGGCAACATCGCGGTTCCCGACCTCGAGCGCACCATCTCGGCTGTGCCCCAACGCACGCTGGTCGAACGCGTCGCGGCGATTCGCTCGGTCGACGTGCGGGCCGAACTCCGCAGCTTGCGCGTCCCCGTGACGTTGCTGCGTCCTGAGTGTGATCGGCTCATCCCGACGAGCGCTTTCGCCGAGCTGGGAGTGCCCACCACGGTCATCGCCGGGGCTCCTCACCTGGTACTGCAGACCCACCCTCAGGCGTGCCTTCCCGAGCTGCTGGCCTGACTCGGCCAGGGCCAGCGCCTCGGCGGTCGCGGCATCGGCAACGCACGGCCCACGGTGCCTTCCGACTGGAGCGCGGTGACCAGACCGAGGCGGCCTGAACGGTGTCGAGCGTGAAGTGAAGGAAGAACAACATGGGCCAACGAGAGCTGCCGCGCCGCGGCCGAGTCGCTGAGGGTGTGCCGTCGCGCCCGGAGCGGAGCCCACGAAGGTGCGGCGGCGCGGTGGCTGGTGGCAGCACCCGAGAGTGGTGCTGGGGGTCGTCGCCTCGACGGCCAACGGCGGTGGCACGCTCTACGTCGACTCGTGAAATGAGCGGGGCCCAGCGCCGTAGGAAGAACGTGCTTCGGACTCTCAGGTCGGTCTTGCTGCTGGGTATGGGCTGTGCGCGGCCGTCGACAACGCTCAGCGGCGCTCCAGACTGCGCTCCTCAGAGAGCCACCTTCACGATTGCCAGCTGTTACGGAGCGACCCCCAACGTCTGGCAGTGGACTGGTGCTCGCTGCGAGGAGCGTCTGGTCGGTTGTGTCTGCGAGGGGCGCGAATGCGGGCGACTGTTCGGTACCGAGGCCCAGTGCGTGGGCGCTTACGCGGCCTGCGGCGCGGTGCCAGGGAAGAGCCCGTCGCCTCGGTGACCTGAGACGGTCGGCCCGCAGCCACACCTTTGCCACACGCTGTCCACCGACGTTCCACGCGCCGTCCCACGCCCGCTCAGCGCGGCTGGCGATGCTGTCTCCATCACGACAAAGGATGGTTTCAGATGAACGAAGGTGATGCCGGGCTGTTTCTGTTGGGGTCGGGCCAGATGGTCCTGGCCGCGCTGGTCGCGGGAAGTGCGTTCGCCTTCAAGAACGCTCGAGCCGCTGGGTGGCCCCTGGGGGCGATTGGCGGACTGCTGGGGGGCCTGGCGCTGGGTTCCGAAATGGTGGGCTTCTGGTTTCTCGCCGGCGCGGGCTCGTCATTCTGGGAAGGCGGCGGGTTGGCGGTACTGCTCATGTCGGCCGCGGCAGCGGGCCTTGTCGGCGGACTGGCAGGGGCCGTGGTGTCAGCACGCTTTGCCCGGAAACCCGGTGACGCACGCCTCGTCACGCTGTTGGTGGACGCGGCCGCGCTCGCACTGCCCAGCATCATCCTCATGAGGGGAGGGTGAATCGATTCGTCAGTCAGTGCATGAACGTGTCTCGCGGTGCTTCGGTGCCCTGCGCCAATCGCAGCAGCACCAGGCGTGAGAGCAGCGCGTCGTCGAGGCGGTCGCCGCGCTCGGGGAAGCCGAGGCCGCGCGCGGTGAATTCAGGCACGAAGAGCCACGGGGTCGCCTCGCCATCGTAGCCGAGCTGCACGAGCTGGTTGGTCCCCGTACGTGTTGCAGCGCTTCTCGCAGCAGAAGAACGCGTCTTTCACCGAGTACAGGCCTTCGGGGAGTGAAGGAAGAACAATGCGCCGAGTCGCTGAGGGCGTGCCGTCGCGCCCAGAGCGGCACGAAGGTGCGCTCGGACGTGAAAGGCTCCCTGTTGATCCGCGGCCGCTTCCCGACGCTGCTGCGGATCGACTTCGAGCACCCCGCGCCGCCACAGGGGCAGCGCCAGACGTCGACGCCACAGGTGCGCTGAAGCGCCGTGGCCCAGTCGAGGCGGCGGCGCCCGACGACGGCGGGTGCAGGTGTACCGACGGGCGCGGGCGGCGGAGGCGGGGCCTGCATCACCACGCGGCGAAGGCGAGCGTTGGGACCGCGACGGCGCCCTCGACACCTGGTCCGTCTCCACCGGGGACCGCGTCATCGGCGGCGAGCGGGTGCCCGCGGGCAAGGCCTTCTGCCACGTCGACGACACGCGCGAGTGACGGGTCGCGGGCCGCGCCTTGGCGCGCGGCGCCCCTCCATGCCAGCGTGTCGGGAATGCACGCTCGCGCCTTGCTGCTGTTCCTCGTCCTGCCCGCGTGCGGAGGGCCGCCAGTCGAGGTCGACGCCGGGCCCGGCGGCGATGCCGGGCGCCCGCTGGATGGCGGCCCGCGCGCTGACGCTGACGCTGGCGCTTCCGCGGACGCAGGGACTTCCTCCGACGCCGGCGTGGACGCTGGCGCGGGCCTGGACGCCGGCGCGGGCCTGGACGCCGGCGCGGACCTGGACGCCGGCGCGGGCCTGGACGCCGGCGCGGACCTGGACGCCGGCGCGGACCTGGACGCCGGCGCGGGCCTGGACGCCGGCGCGGGCCTGGACGCCGGCGCGGGCCTGGACGCCGGCCTCCCGCTGTCCGACGGCGGCATCGCCTCGCCGCCGGGGGTGTGGACCTGGGTCCCTGTGGATGGCTCTCAGTGCGGCAGCGGCGCGCGGGCGGGCATCGTCGTGAACCGCTCGACGGCGAGCGACGACCTCTTCATCTTTGTTCAGGGGGGCGGCGGCTGCTGGAACAGCGGCACCTGCGTCCCGTCGTTCTACCAGCACGGTCCGCTGTGTGACTACGCCACCACCTGCCTCATCGACCAGCCGGGGGGCATCCAGCCGACGGGCGTCTTCGTCCGCCACCCGGACCCCTTCCCGGCCGACGGCGGCGGCTTCGTCACCTCGGAGCTGAATACCGTGCGGGCGAGCCTCATCTTCGACCGCACCCGCGCCGACAACCCCTTCCGCGACGCCACCTTCGTCTTCGTGCCCTACTGCACGGGTGACATGCACGCCGGCAACCGGGTGCGCTCCTACACCTACCAGCCTGACTTCATCGGGCCCCAGCTGACGTACGCGATGCACCACGTCGGGGCGCGGAACATGGACGCCTACCTCGCGCGCCTCAAGGTGACGCTGCCCAACGCGCAGCGCGTGTGGCTGTCGGGGGCGAGCGGGGGCGGCTACGGCGCGACGCTCAACTTCGACCGCGTGCAGCGCGCCTTCCCCGCCGCCGAGGTGAGCCTGCTGGCGGACTCGGCGCCCATGCTCACCACGGCCCGGTTCGCCGAGTGGTCCCAGGCATGGGACCTCCAGTACCCACAGGGGTACGTCAACCTCGACGGCGGCTTCCCCGGCATCGTCTCCCACCTCGTCGCCGCCTACCCGCAGCGGCGCCTCGGGCTGCTCGCCTTCGAGCAGGACCGGGTCATCGCCTGGTTCATGTACGCCCCGCCGGGGCTCAACAACTTCCTCTTTCCCCCCTTCGCCCTCGAGGTGCAGGAGCTGCTCGCCCTGCGAGCCCGCTACGACGCGACGGCGAACGCGAAGTACTTCATCCTCCCGGGCGAGGAGCACGTCATGCTGGCGGGCTACGGCGTCGTCCTCGCCGACGGCGGCGTCACCGCCGCCCGCGCGTCCGCCGACGGCGGCACCACGCTCCGCGCGTGGATCGACGCCTGGGCGACGGGCGGCAGCGCCTGGCAGAGCACCCCCTGAGCCGGGGTCGGTCAGCTGACCGATGGGGCGGCGCCCGCCCCCTTGAGAATATGCACCCCATGAAGCTCGCCCGCTCCGCGTCGCCTGCCATCGTGCCCTCCCCGCAGCTCGATACGCCGAGGCCCGCCGCGGCGGCGCGGCCCGAGCACCGCTCCGACGCCTTCCACGCCCCGCCGGCCGCGCCGGTCGCGCTCCACGGGGTGTCGCACGAGACGAGCGGCCTGGGGTTGAACGGCTCGAGCGGGACGCTGCGCACCGCCACCGGGCGCATCCGCGCCGAGGAGTGGAGCAACCCCGCCGCGGTCGTCGGGCGGCTGACCCAGAACCCCGCGGGCGGCGCGACCGAGAACGCGGCGGCGCGCTGCGGGCCCTCGTCTCTCCTGGGGGCGTCCCTCATGCAGGGGCCCGAGAGCGGCGCCCGCTTCCTCACCTCGGTCGCCTCGGGGCCCGCCGGCGCGCGCCTGGGGGCCGAAGACCGGCGCGCCCTCGAGGCGACCGCGGCCCACCTCCGCGCGCACACCTGCAGCTACGAGGAGCTGTCCCGCGCGCAGTCCATCCTCTACCGCGCGGGGAACACCCAGAACGACCTCGACCAGGCCATGGGCGAGGTCATCGACGGGCGGGTGCTGGCCGGGGGGCGCCGTTCCGCTGGGCCGCCCAGCGACGAGATGACGCCCGACCAGGACCGGCTCTTCGACCTCCGGACCCGGCTCCGCGGCGGCCGGCTGACCGCCGCCGAGGCGCAGGAGACGGAGCGCATCCTCTCCCGTTACCACGGCGAGGGGACACGGGTCTCCCTGGTGGATGACCCGAGCCACCCGGGGGACGACGCGCGGCGCTCGTACTCCATCACGCTGCCGGCCCGGGAGGGCGCTCGCGAGCTCAGCGGCTTCAGCGACACCGAGCTCCGCGGGCTCTCGGCGGCCGGGGGCGGCCACCCGCGGACGAGCCCCATCGCCGAGGGGCCCGACTCGCTGGGCAACCTGGTGCGCGGTCTGGCGCCGGGAGAGTCCGCCACCGTGCGGGTGGCTGGCCAGAGCGCGGGCACCTCGGCCGACCACTTCGTGACGGTCGGCCGCCGCGCCGACGGCACCGCCTTCCTCTACAACTCCGACCCTGGCCCCGGCGACTACACCGCCTACACCGGCGCCGCGGGGCCGAGGCAGCCCGGCGACTTCGACGCGCAGCTGCGCGCCCTGAGCCGCCGCGTCCGCAGGGACAAAGACGGCGACATGCCAGCCGTCACCGTGTCGCGCTTCTGAGGCGCCTCGCCCGCCTCCTCCCCGGCCCCGGCCCCAGCCTCGGAGCCCAAAGCCCCGCCAGGCCACGAGCCGCTGCTGCGCCTTGTCGGGGTAGACCGCCAGCGGCGGCGCGCGCGCTCCCACCCGAGAGACGTCGACCCACGCGCCGGGCGGCGAGATCGGCGGGGAACACCGCGTCGTCGAGGTGGAGCGTGATGGTCTCCATGCGCTTCCCGAAGGTGCACGTCCGGTAGCACCGGATGGTGCCGTCGGCGTTGATGCCCATGATCTTGTTCGTGCCCCAGCACTCGTGCGCAAGGCGGGTGAACTTCTCGGTGATGAACACCACCTTCACGTCTGTGGCGTCGACATGAACCAGGGCCTGGACGTCTCGACGGTCGAGTGGCGCGCAGACAGCAGCTGCGTCGCCGGAGCACAGGGCGCGTGGTGCGAGGCGAACGTCACGGGTCCCGGTTCCGGCGGCTCGAGTGGTGGGGGTTCAAGCGGGGGAGGACCCGGCGGGCCTCCGTCACCACCCCCGTGAGCGCGAACACCTGGCGCGGCCAGGCTCACTCGCCGATCGGCGCCACCGTGTTCCCGGTGTCGAACTCGAGGGTGCAGGTCTTCTTCTCGTTCGCCTTCACCTCGACCTCTTCTTCGTGCGCGTCGCCCTTGTAGGTCATGCGGACCTGGTGACGGCCGGGGGTGACCTTGACCACCAGGGGCTTGCCGCTGGTGCCGACCTTCTTGCCATCGACCTGCACCTCCACGCCTTCCGGCTTCACGTCGATGGTGAGCTGCGAGGGACCTGCGGAAAGCGCGAGCTGCGCGACGAGCGTGAGCATCAACATGACGACTCCCGAAGAATGAAGTGGACGCGCAGAGTCAAGCACGGGCGCGGCCCCGCGGGGTCGTCACCACGCTCGCCTCTGGGGTGACGCCGACGTCGGGGAATCGACCCGACCCGCGTCGACCCGAGCGCGGGCGAGTACGGGGTGCAGGGGTCGAGCTCGGGTCCCTGCCAGCGCGGCTCAACACCCCGACTGGCGTGGCCTTCAACTCGGCTGGGCCATCCGGCATCGTCATGGGGCGGGCGGGAAGCGCAAGGGGCGACGGGGCCTTGCTGGTGACGACCGGCTTCACGCCGTGACGGGCTCGTGCGAGCGGCGGCGCGCGGGGCCGTGGGCTGATACAAATCTGAGATGACGTGGAGCGCCGTCGTCGCACGCCTGAGCGGTCGGGAGGAGTTCCGCGACCCAGAGCAGCAGGACAAGGCGCTGGTGGTGGGCTCGGGGCTCCCCATCTCGGCGCTCGTATGCCTGGGGCTCCTGATGCTCTACGCGTTCGAGGGAGACTGGGCGGAGACCCCCATCCCCGCCGCCATCGGCGTCGCGAGCGTGCTGGCGACCTGGGGCTGGGTGCGGTGGCGCTCGTTCGACTTCGTCACGCACCTCATGGCCGGCTCCATGACGGTGGTCTTCACGGGCGCAGCGCTGGTGAAGGGTGACGCCAGCTACCTCGCGCTCCTCAGCGTGGTGCCGGCGAGCGCGGCGTTCTACGCGGCGCCGCGGGTGGGGCTGCTCTGGTCGGTGGCGGCGGTGGTCTTCGCCCTCATCACGGTGGCCGGCCTGCCGCTGCTCCATCCGGACGCAGTCTGGCAGCCAGCGCCCGCGCTCTCGTACCTCGCCCGCTTCGTGCTCACCATCTTGACGGTGGCGGCGATCGCCACCGCCATTCAGTTCAGTCGCGCGGGCACCCTCCGCCGCATCGAAGAAGCGCGTGCGTCGGCCGAGGCGAACTCGCAGGCCAAGTCGCGCTTCCTTGCCACCATCAGCCACGATCTGCGCACGCCGCTCAACGGCCTCCTGGGCACGCTCGAGCTGGTCCAGTTGGAGGAGCTGCCGCCGCAGGTGCGCGAGCACCTGAAGGTGATGAGCGACAGCGGCTTTACGCTCCTCGCCCTGATCAACGACCTGCTCGACCTCTCCCGAGCGGAGGCGGGCCGGCTCGAACTGACCGAGAGCCCGTTCGATCCCCGCGCCGCCATCGAGCAGGTCGTGCGGCTCCACGAGGCGCACGCCACGCGCGGCGCGCTCTCGCTCTCCTGCAAGATTGGCTGGGAGGGCGAGCGTCAGCTGCTGGGAGACCCAGTGCGGCTCCAGCAGGTGGTGCACAACCTGGTCGGCAACGCGGTGAAGTTCACCGCGCAGGGGAGCGTCTCGGTGGAGGCGACCCTGACGCCAGGTGGAACCCCCGCGCGCGCGCGCCTCGAGCTCGCGGTGCGGGACACCGGCCGAGGCATGACCGCGGCCGAGCTCCAGCTCATCTTCGCCCCCTTCACCCAGCTCAAGGTGTCCGACGCGCGCTCCGGGTCCGGCCTCGGGCTGGCCATCTCCCGCGCGCTCGTGGAGCAGATGGGCGGGACGCTCTCCGTGCAGAGCCAGCCGAGGGTGGGCACGACCTTCACCCTCTCGGTCGACCTGCCGCAGACCGAGGCGGCCCCCGCCCCCACGGAGCAGACCATCTCTTCTCAGTCGCCGCTCCCGGGCCGGGTGCTGGTGGTGGACGACAACGCCATCAACCGCAAGGTCGCCTCCGCCCTCTTGCAGCGGCTGGGCCTGAGCGTCGAGCTCGCGGAGAGCGGCCAACAGGCCCTCGACCTCCTGGCGAGCACCCCGGTGGACCTGGTGCTGATGGATCTGCAGATGCCCGACCTCGACGGGGCGGCGACCACCCGCGCGCTCCGCCTGCGCGAGGCCGGGGGCAGCCGCACGCCGGTGATCGCCCTCACGGCGAGTGCGTTGCCCGAGGAGCTGGCGTCGTGCCTGGCGGCGGGCATGGACGCCACCCTGACCAAGCCCGTGCAGCTCAGGGAGCTGCGCCGGATGCTCGGCCGCTGGCTCAAGGCCGGCTGAGCGCTCCGCCTGGACGCCCGCTGCACGACGCGTCGAGCCCCCGGCCTGTCACCACCTCCACACCGACTCGAAAACGCGATCGGGAAACAGGTGGTCGAACGCATCGACGACGGCGGCCACGGCGATGACAGCCTCGCGCAGCGAGTGGAGCAGCCAGCAACCCCCCACAGTTCTCGAGTTCCACTCACGAACCCTTCACCCGCGAGCGCAGACGGGGCGGCCTGCGGAGGGAGCGAACGACGATGAGCCAAAGTGAAGCCAGGACCTGGGCGGGGTCGGCGCTGTTGCACCCGCAGCCGACTCTGTATCGGTGCCGATCTTCAGGCCCACCGTCAACCTCGCTCGTGCCCGAACCGGCCTCGAGAGCGCCGCCGTCGAGTTCGCCTGCGTCAGGAGGCACCTGGCACAGAGGGTACGTGCCAGCCCCCGGCGCGCAGGTGTCACACCGTGGGCCGTCGAAGCCCGGCGAGCAGGTGTCACAGAATGGTCCTTCGACATGCGCTGCGCAACTGCAGGCGCCGGCGTCGCAGACACCATTGCCAGAGCACACTTCGCCAACACACGCCCCGCTGATGCAGCGAGGGAGCGTCGTGCAGCCGTCGGTGTTCCACCGCACGGGAGCCAGCGTTGGCGTGGGGTGCGCGTCCGAGACGCCAAAGCCAAGCTGGCCCCAGGCGTTCGAGCCCCAGGCCCACACGGTGCCGTCACGCTTTCGGGCCAGCACGGTCCCGCTGGCTGAGGAGACAGCGGTGACGTCGCTGAGTCCCGGAACCTGAATCGGGACATAGGAAGCTCCCGGCACGCCAGGGGTGCCATTCGCCACGCCGAGTTGGCCGTCATTGTTGGAGCCCCAGGCCCACAGCGTGCCGTCGCTCCTCACCGCGAGCGCAACGTCAGCGCCGGTGCCGACGCCGATGGAGATGACACCAGACAAGCCTGAGACCTGCACGGGCGACGGCGACGAGCTCGAACTTGAGCCCCAGGCCCAGACCGTGCCGTCGCCCTTCAGCGCGAGCGAAAACCGTGAGCCCGCGCTGATGGCGACGACCCCCGAGAGCCCTGAGACCTGCACCGGACTCACACTCGACGTCATCGCACCGTTTCCGAGTTCGCCCGATCCCCCCTGGCCCCACGCCCAAACCGTGCCGTTCTGCAGGAGCGCCAGTGCATGCTGATCACCCGCAGCGACAGCCCGCACGGCCGCAAGCCCCGGCACCTGCACCGGAGTGGACTGGTCCTGCATCGTTCCGTTCCCGAGGTTCCCCGCACCGTTGGCACCCCATGCCCAAAGAGTCCCGTCGCTCAGGACCGCGTAGCTCGCCGGGGCCGAGGAACTGGTGATGGCCGTCACGACCCCCGGCACGGGCACGGGGCCAGGCGTGTTGCGTGTCGTCGTGGTGCCATCACCCAGTTGGCCCCTGGCGTTCTGGCCCCACGCCACGACGCCTCCGTCTGGCATCAACACCATCGTGTGTGTGAAGACGGACGTGACGTCGAGTGCGTTCGCAAACCAGGGCGCTGGACCCGGCGTGCTGCGCGCCTGGATGGTTCCATCGCCGAGGCGGCCGGAAGTGTTTGCGCCCCAACTCCAAACGCGGCCATCGTCCCCAATCGCAAACGAGCTGTCTGGGCCCGAGGCGACCCTGCGCACGGCGCCAAGCCCCGGGACCTGCCGCGCCGCGAACGAAGGCCCTCCCGCGACACCGAGGCCGAGTTGGCCCCTGTCGTTGTTGCCCCAGACCCACAGCGAGCCGTCGGTGCGAAGCGCAACCGAGACCTGGCCGCCCGCCGCGATCGCCGCCACTCCCCGCAGGCCTGGCACGGGCGCAGGGGACTCTTGCCAGCCCTCGAAGGTGGAGTACCCGAGTTCCCCCTTGCCGTTTCCCCCCCAACTCCAGAGGCGGCCATCGGCGGTGAGCGCGAGCGCGTGCGACACGCCTGCCGCGATGGCCGTCACCCCGCTCAAACCGGGCACCTGCACGGGCTGAATCTCACCAGTACCCCAACTCCATACAGTGCCATCGCTCCTCAGCGCGTATGAGAAGAGGTTGGCGGCAGCGAGGGCGGTGATGCCGCTGAGGCCGAGCAGCTGCGTCGGCGTCGATGAGCTCAAGCCGCTGCCGTCCCTGCCGGCCACCCAGACGGTGCCATCGCCCTTCAGTGCCAGTGCGTGTATGGTGCCGCCAGCGATCGCGGTGGCCGAGGAAAACCCCGTCGGTACGGGGGAAGCATGAGCCATGCTCGAACCAAGACCGAGCTCTCCGAACTGCGGGTTGCCCCACCCCCACACCGCTCCGTCGTTCTTCAGCGCGAGCCCAATGTATTTTCCTGACGCGATGGCCAGGACATCGGTGAGCCCAAGCGCCTGGACAGGTGTCTGTCGGTAGGTCGCGGTTCCATCACCCAGCGTGGCGTTGGTGTTGCGCCCCCAACCCCACACCTGACCGCCGCTGGTCAGCGCCAGTGACTGATCTTGCCCGGCGACGACCGACACAATCCCCGTCAGTCCAGTCACGGGGACGAAGACATGACTCGGCGTGTTGGTGCCCGAGCCTGTGTGAAGCCCCGCAGCCACGACGGTTCCATCGCTTCGCACCATGGCCGTATGGTTCCACCCAGCCGCGAGCTGCGTCATGGTGCAGGGTGCCCGCGACTGACATGCGACGAGCGTGGCAGGGGCAGTACCCACGGCCGCGGTGGACGGTGCCACCTCGGCGCTCTCGGGCGGCAGGGTGAGCCCGCACCCAAACTCGGCACACAGCACCAGAGTCCAGTACACACCTCGCTGCGCCCGGACGTCCATGTACCCGGAGCATCTTCCTCGCTTTCATGGATGTCGAGTTCGGATGATCGTGGCGACCCTGAGCGTGCCCCGTCTCGCCGAAGTCGCGCGTTCGTTCAGCTTCCAACCGGCTTGCGCTGCTTCGAGAGGTAGCGTTCCAACACCTCCTCGAGCTTCGCGCGCGCGAGCGGCTTGGTGAGGCAGTCGTCCATGCCGGCCTTCCGGCACTCGGCGAGCTCTTCGGGGAGCGCCGACGCCGTGAGCGCGACCACCGGGGTTCGCGCAGCAGCGCCAGGGAGCGCGCGGATGCGCCGGGTCGCCTCGAGGCCATCGAGCCGGGGCATGTGGCAGTCCATCAACACGAGGGCGTACGCCTGCGCCTGGACGCCAGCGACGGCCTCGAGCCCGTCGCGCGCGACGGCGACCTCGCAGCCGGCCTTCTGCAAGAGGGCCCTCGCGACGGTGAGGTTGATCTCGTTGTCATCGACCACCAGGACCCGGGTTCCATGGCCCGCGTGCCCTTCGTGCGCGGCGCGCGGTTTGGGGGGGCTCGAGGGAGCGCTGTGGGCTGCCACGAGCGGGAGCTCGAACCAGAACAGCGACCCTGCCCCCTCGCGCGAAGAGAGGCCGATCTCGCCATTCATCAGGCGCATCAACTGCCGACACAGCGCCAGGCCGAGGCCCGTGCCTCCATAACGCCGGGTGGTGGACGGGTCTGCCTGGTGAAACAGCTGGAAGAGGCCTGCTTGTGCATCGACCGAGATGCCGACCCCCGTGTCGGCCACCTCGAAGCGGAGCTGGCCGGCCGCGCGTTGCACGGACACCGAGATCGAGCCCTGGCTCGTGAACTTCACCGCGTTCCCGACCACGTTCGAGAGCACCTGCTTGAGCCGCAACCCATCGCCCCGGACCCACGCGGGCACGTCACTGGCCACGGTGAAGGACAACGCCACGCCGTTGGCGGCGGCGCGCGCGCCGTAGAGCCGCGCTACGTCTTCGGTCAGCGCGCGCACGTCGAGGTCGCCTGGTTCCAGCGTCAGCCGGTTGGCCTCGATCTTCGTCACGTCGAGGATGTCGTTGATCAACGCCACCAGCGTCTCGCCACTGCGCTGAATGGTGCTCAACTGGGCGCGCTGCTCATCGTTGAGCGGCGTATCGATCATGACCTCGATCATGCCCAGCACGCCGTTCATGGGGGTGCGAATCTCGTGGCTCATGGTGGCCAGGAAGATGCTCTTGGCCTTGCTGGCGGCCTCGGCGGCGGCCAGCGCACGCTTGCGCGACAGATCGAAGAACACGGCGAAGGCGAAGAGCAACACCAGCACCGTCACCATTCGCACCACGTGGACGTACCAGGCGGTCGTCGGGAGGCTCGCCCGGGTCGGGCTCAGCGCGTCGAACGTCATCAACCCGATCACCGAGGCGAGAGAGATGATCAGCCAGCCGATGCCGCTCTTGCCGTCGAGGAAGAGCGCGCCGATGACCGGCAGCGTGAAGAACCAGACGAGAATCGAGGCGTCGATGGGGTGTTCGCCGATCGCGATGCTCCCGAGGGCGAGGCCCAGGAGCAGCAGCGAGGAATGCGAAAGAAAGATGAGCGCGCGCGTCCGGCGCAGCGCCTCGAGAATGAGCACGCCGCAGACACCGAGGGCCGATACGATTGCCGCTGTCCGGAAGAGCCCGGCCAGTGCGTACGCAATGATGAGCGGCACGCACAGCGTGAACCCACTTCCCCAGACCAGCACCATCATGCGCGGCCGATCGTCGGGGGAATCCCCGTCGTCAGGGACATAGTAGCGGACGCTGCGCGCGATCAGTTCCGGCAACACGGCGGCGCTTCTAACACCCCTGCGTCAGATCGCTGCTGATCAGAGCCGACGAAACTCGCACTTGCCGCAGATGAAGCGGGAGACGAACGAGCCCTTGGACGGCGAGGCGAGCAACGCACAGAAGAGGTCAGCGGGCACGCCGAAGTGCTCGTGGAGAGCCCGTTCCGGAACTCGAGTTGGAGCACGCTGGTCTCGGCGACAAAGGAGGCAGACGTGATGCACGCGGAGTCGACGAACACGCGCTGGTGCGTCGAGCACCAGCGCGCGGGGACGGGCGCGGGCCTCCTCGCGGGGCACGCCCGCGTCGCAGCTCGTCGACAGGGGTGAGGTCCACGCGGGGCGCGCTCAAAAGATGTCGGCCCGGCACGCACGTTGCGCTCGGTGGCCGTTCATCATCTATGCTCGCCTGCCGGTGTTCGGCCGACGACGAGGGGCCTCATGCGATTCGCCATCCTGCTCCTGAGCGCGCTGTCTCTGACGGCCTGCTCCGAGGTCAGCATCTCTGCGCCAGGCGCCGCGCCGCGCGCCGTCGTGCCGGCGCCCGCTCCGGCGCCCACCGGCCCCGCGTGCGCAAGCGCGCTCGACTGCCGCGCAGGCCAGCAATGCTGCGGCGGCGCGTGCGTCGCTGGTGACTGCTGCTCCGCCGCCGACTGCGATGGGCGCGCGTGCGTCGGCAACCTCTGCCAACCCTGCACCGACGCGGCCCAATGCGGCGACGGGAAGGTCTGCTGCGGCGGCCTGTGCCAGGCGGGCGCCTGCTGCACCGGCGCCGACTGCGGCGGCGGCCAGGCGTGCGTCGGGCGCCAGTGCGCAGCCTGCCAGCTCGACGCGGAGTGCGGTGACGGCCAGCGGTGCTGCGGCGGCGCGTGCGTCGCCGGCGATTGCTGCGACAGCAGCAGCTGCGGCGGGGCCGCGTGCGTCGACCACCGGTGCGGCGCCTGCCGCGCCGACGCAGACTGCGGCCCGGGCCAGGCCTGCGTCGACGGCCGCTGCGCCGCCCGGCTGGCGCAGGCCGCCTCCACGCCCTGCGCCTCCGACGCGGAGTGCCCCGCCCTCTCGAAGTGCTGCAACGGCGGGTGCCTGTCGGGCGAGTGCTGCTCCGACGCGGAGTGCCCGGCCCCCACCCAGTGCCTCCAGAACGCCTGCCAGCAGTGCACCTCCGACGCCCAGTGCGGCGCGCGCAGCGTGTGCTGTGGCGGCACCTGCACCGCGGGCGCCTGCTGTCCGGGCGCGCTGTGCGGCAACGGCCAGGTCTGCTCCGGCGGGCAGTGCGGCACCTGCACGCGCGACGGCGACTGCGGCACGGGCCGGGTCTGCTGCGGCGGCACCTGCGAGGCCGGCAACTGCTGCTCCACCTCCCAGTGCGGCGCCTACGTCTGCCAGGCCAACTCCTGCTCCACCTGCAGCAACAACGGCGACTGCGGGGCCAACTCGCTGTGCTGCCGCGGGGCCTGCATCGCCAACGGGCAGTGCTGCTCGTCGAGCGACTGCAGCGACGGCCAGGTGTGCACCAACAACCGCTGCACCTCCTGCGCCGCCGACTCCGAGTGCGGCCCGGGCGGGAAGTGCTGCGGCGGCAGCTGCAAGTCGGGCGACTGCTGCTCCAACGCCGACTGCGCGCCGGGCACCGTCTGCAACCCCTCCGGCTTCTGCGGCTCGTGCAGCTCCGACTCGCAGTGCGCGGCTGGCCAGAAGTGCTGCGACGGCGCCTGCGTCAACGGCACCTGCTGCCTCGACTCCGAGTGCGGCGCGGGCCGGCTGTGCCGGGCGAACTCCTGCCAGAGCTGCACCACGAACGCCGACTGCCGCCGCGCGGAGGTCTGCTGCAACGGCGGCTGCCAGTCGGGCAACTGCTGCAGCCCCACCGCCGCCGCGGTCGCGGTGCCCGAGTGCGGGGGCCTCGTCTGCAGCGGCAACAGCTGCACCCAGTGCACCTCTGACACCCAGTGCGGCGCGAACGCCAAGTGCTGCCGCGGCGCCTGCTACGACGGCATCTCGTGCTGCGGCGACGGTGACTGTCGGCAGGGCGAGCGCTGCGTAGACGGTGCCTGCCAGGGCTGCCGGAGCGACCGTGACTGCGGCGCGCTCAGCTGCTGCAAGGACTGCAGCGGCACGGGGCGCTGCCTCGCCGTCTGCGAGGTCGAGCAGCCCTTCACCAACCGCAGCGGCTTCGACCTCGGCACCTACCAGGGCACGACGAGCGACGGCTCGTCCCAGCCGATGAACTCCGCCTGCATCGCCGGCGCGCTCTGCCGCACCTCGACGGCCTTCAAGCCGCCCACCCCGTACGTGTGGGTGGTGGCCAGCGGGGAGGGCCGCGTCGCCCGCCACGACACGCGCAGCGGCGCCCGGAGCGCGGCCTGGCCCACCGGCGTCGTCGCCACCTGGCCCAGAGGTGCGGGCCTCGCCCCCGGAGACAACCCCGGCGCCACCGCGGTGAACGTGTACGACGGCACCCTCTGGGTCGCCAACCGCGGCACGCGCACCGGGAAGTCGGGCCTCGCGCACCTCGCCTTCGACGGCTCGATGCTCTGCTTCGCCGAGGTGCCCGGCGGCGCCTCGGGCGTGACGCTCGACTCGCGCGGCGACGCCTGGGTGGGCTCGCTCAACGGCTCGGTGCTCTACAAGATCTCGGGCACGCAGCTCACCCGCACCTCCTCCCCGGCGACCTGCAAGCGCCTCGCCTCGCTCACCGTGCCCATGCGCCCGGTGGCCCTGGCGACCGACGAGCTGAACCGGGTCTGGGCCGTCGGCTCCGACGGTCGCATCATCGCGGCCGACCCATCGGCCGTGCTCGTCACCCGCATCTTCGACGCCAACTGCCCTGCCAACGGGCTCGCCGTCGACGCCACCGGGCTCTGGGTGAGCTGCGCCTCGACCGGCGTGGTCAGCCGCGTCGACCGCGCCACCGGCGCGCGCACCCCCGTCACCGTGGGCGGCAGCCCCGGCGGCCTCGTCTCCGCCGCCGACGGCTTCGTCTACGTCGGCACCGGGACCGGCTCGATGGTGAAGATCGAGCGGCGCACGCTCGCCGTCACGCCCCTCGCGCTGGCGGGCACCAGCAGCAACGTGCTGGCGACCGTCGACAGCCTCGGCCAGGCGTGGGCCATCGACGCCAGCGGGCCCGTCTCGGTGGTGCGCACCACCGCGGCGACTGAGCGCTTCGCGGGCTCCTCGCAGGGCCAGTCACCCGACGGGGACCTCACCGGCCAGCAGTTCGTCAACGTGGGGCTCGCGCCCGCCCGCTGGAACGCCATCTACGACGCCACCTACCCGACGCCGCGCTGGCTCGCGCTGCGGCTGGCAGCCAACACGCCCACCGGCACCACGGTGAGCGTGCGCGTCCGCTCGGCGGCGTCGCTGGTCGATCTCGCCGCGGCCGGGTGGACCGACTGGAAGACCGTCTTCCCGCTCGACCTCTCGCGCCTCAACCTCCCGTCGCGGCGCTACCTCGAGATCGAAACCTTCTTCTCCATCATCCAGCCCGGCACCACGCCCCAGGTGAGCCTGCTGGCGGCGCTCTGGGCGCCGCTCGAGAACCCGATCTGCCTCTGCCCCGACGGCTACGTGCGCCTCGGGGCGAGCTGCGTCGACGTGGACGAGTGCGCGACCAACAACGGCGGCTGCTCCGAGAACGCGGTCTGCACGAACACGCCCGGCGGGCGCACCTGCCGCTGCAAGGCCGGCTTCAGCGGCGACGGCCTGGTCTGCACCGACGTCGACGAGTGCCAGGTGGCCAACGGCAACTGCGCCGGCGACCAGACCTGCACCAACACCGCGGGCGGCGCCGTGTGCTGCCCGCGCTGCAACGCCTGGGACACGGTGGCGAGGGCCTGCGTGCCCAGCATCGAGTTCTTCTCGGCGCAGGTCGCGGTCACGACGCCCACCGTCTACGTGCGGCCCCCCGGCGTCACCTCGACCTACTTCTCACCCACCGCCTTCGCGGGCCAGGCGACGGTCAACACCCGCACGCCCGTCACCTACGCCCTCAGCGGCAACCCCGCCTGGCTCAGCATCAACCCCACCACCGGCGTGCTGACGGGCTCGCCCACCAGCAACGGGACCGACCCGGGCACGCGCACGGTGACACTGCGCGCCACCACGGTGTGCGGCTCGTCGGCGACGACGACCTTCGAGGTGCGCGTGGTCGCCAACCAGTGGTGCGGCGACGGCGTGGTCAACGGCAACGAGGCGTGTGACACGCAGTCGCGCTCGTGCACGGCCACCAACATCGTGGGCTTCCCGGCCTACTGCCAGGGCACGTACACCGGCGTGCAGTACTGCGACGCGGCCTGCACCGGCTACGGGGCCTGTACCGCGACGGCGCCGACGGTCAGCGCCAACAGCTTCGGCCAGTGCTCCAACGCCGCCATCGGTCTCAACAACTTCTTCTGCTGCGTGATGGACGCCTGCCGCAACGACTCCTGCTGCGGCGGCCAGAACGGCACGAACTCGAACCTGCAGAGCGGGTACTCCCAGATGTCCTTCCTGCCGAACGCCCAGGGCAGAGGCAACTGCCGGCTCGGGCGAAGCGGCGACGACTGGCAGGTCGCGGTGTCGCACACCACGGCCTCCTACCGGTGCTGGAGGTGATGCCGATGACACGCGCAGCGGTGGCAGTGGTGGGCAGCGTGCTGGTCTTCTGGGGGTGCAGCAGCCCGGGCGGACCCGACGCCTCGACGGGGGACGCAGGCAGGTGCGAGGCGACCTGCGGGGCGCGCCAGTGTGGCGTGGACGCCTGCGGTCGCGCGTGCGGCACCTGCGACGCCGGCACGTGTGACGCGGCCACGGGTCGCTGCCGCGAGGCCTGCACCCGGGAGCCGGCCAGCGCGTTCTGCGAGCGGGCCGCGCAGCAGGGCAAGACCTGCGGTGACATCACCGACGTCGACGCCTGCACGGGGCAGCCGCGCACCGAGACCTGCGGCGCCTGCGCGCCCGGCTTCACGTGCAGCGCGGGCCACACCTGCCAGTCGGCCTGCACGCCCGAGGCCGCTTCCGTCTTCTGCGCGCGCATGGTGCAGCTCGGGAAGACCTGCGGTGCCGTCACCGACGTCGAGCCCTGCACGGGCCAGCCGCGCACCGAGAGCTGCGGCGGCTGCGACGGCGGCGCGTTCTGCGGCGCGAGCAACACCTGCCAGTCAACGTGCACCCCCGAGTCGGTGGCCTCGTTCTGCGCCCGCCTGGGCAAGTCGTGCGGCGCCGTCACGGCCCTGGACAACTGCAGCGTGCAGCGCCAGTACTTCTGCGGCGGCTGCGACGCCGGCAGCTGCATCGACAACGCCTGCTGCGCCTACGAGGACAGCGCCGCGTTCTGCGCGCGGATGGCGACGTCGGGGAAGACCTGCGGCGTCGTCGACGGCATGAGCTGCGGCACCGCCCGGCAGGAGGACTGCGGCACCGCGCGCTGCACCTCGGGCCAGGCCTGCAACTACGCCACCAACGCCTGCGCGACCTGCACCCCGGAGACGCCGCAGGACTTCTGCGCCCGCGCGGCGAACCTCGGCCTCGAGTGCGGCCAGGTGACCGGCACCGACACCTGCACTCAGCTGCCGCGCGTCGTGGACTGCGGCGCGGGGGCCTGCGGCGGCAGCATCGCGTGCGTGAACAACCGCTGCTCCGGGGCGGCGGGCACCTGCGCGATGCCCCTGGCCCTGCAGGTCGATGCCCTCAACCCCAACCGCTTCACCGCGCAGGGCAACACCGCGAACGGGACGGCGGCCCTCTCCGGGAGCTGCGCCGGCACGTCGGGCGCCGAGCTCGTGTACACCCTCACCATCCCGGGCACGACGGCGCGCAGCCTCGCGGCGACGATCAAGGCCTCGGCGGGGAGCGCGCTGTCGCCAACGCTGTACCTGCGCAGCACCTGCGCCAGCAACGCGGGCGAGACGTGCCGCGCGGGCGCGTCGATGGCGTCGGTGCGCCTCAACAGCGTCACCTCCGGCCCCCTCTTCCTCGTGGTGGACAGCGCGGCCGGCGCGCAGGGCCCCTTCACGCTCGAGGTGACGCTCGGGACGCCGCTGACGGCGCCCGCCAACGACACCTGCTCGGCGCCCGTGAGCATGGGGGCGGTCGGTGGCACGGGCTGGGTGCTCGACGGCACGGCGAACACGTACTCGGTGACCGGCACCACGGTCGGCGCGAACGGCGAGCTGGAGGGCGCGTGCGGAGCGTCGGGCACGGGGCGCCACTCCGGCGGCGACGTCGTCTATGCGCTGACCGTGCCGGCCAGCACCACCCTCTCGGGCACCATCCGCGCCACCTCCGGCGCTCCAGACTTCCTGCCGGCAGTCTACCTGCGGCGCACCTGCGGCGACGCCTCGGCCTCCAGCGAGGTCGCCTGCGGCTCGGCCTCGCAGCCGGGGACCGGCTCGCTCACCGTGAGCCAGCTGCCGGCGGGCACGTACGCCATCGTCGTCGACGGCGTGAGCGGCACCGCTGGCCCGTTCACGCTGCAGGTGAACCTCGACAGCCCCTGACGGCGGCGGGTACCTCGGCCTCCGCGGGGCCGGGAGGCCAGCATGGGCCGACCCCCGGGCACGGGCTCCCCGGAGGGGGCGGCTGGCCCGGGCTGTGGGCCCCACCTCCACGAGGGTCTCATGCCAATCTGGTCCAGGAGCACCCGCCAGCCGCCGCGCGCCGTCCCCGTCGCCGAGACAGACCAGCCTCTTCACCAGCGCCACCGCGGTGCCGGTGCGCGTCAACGCGGGCCCTCGCCTCGGTTGCCAGCGGTCGAGGCCCGAGGGCAGTCGCGTCAGCCGCTCCTCGGAGATGGGCCCGCGCGCGCCCTACCCGCACAGCCGCTGCAGCCGCACCCTGTCACAGGCGTGCACGGCCGCGTGCAGCGAGAAGCAAAAGCGCCCGCGCCAACCTGCGGGCTTCTTCTTCGGCGAAGCGTCGCCCTCCAGCGGCAGCCGGTGCAGGGCTCCCTCGGCCACGCGGCTGATGACCGAGGACGCCAACCGCCAGGTGCGCGGCGAGGTGACCGGCCCCATGGACCAGCTCCGGGCCGCGGCGGCGGCGATCGACGAGGCGAAGAGACCCGCTCCTCGATGGAGCGGCTGTACCCGACGCGCAGAGCCCGCTATCGCGGCGCATACCGCTGCAGGATCTCCTTCAGCGCGGCGAGACGCACTGGCTTGGCCAGGTGATCGTCCATGCCCGCCGCGAGACACTGTTCGCGATCTTCGGCCATGGCGTTGGCGGTCATCGCCACAATCGGCGTGTGGCGCGCTGTGCCCTCGCGACGACGGATCTCGCGTGTTGCCGCCACCCCATCAAGCACGGGCATCTGCATGTCCATGAGGATGAGGTCGAACGTTTCGGCGTCGGTGCACGAGAGCGCTTCCTCGCCGTTCTCCACGACGCACAAGTCATAGCCCAGTTTGACAAGCATCCCTTTGGCCACGGCCTGGTTGATGGCGTTGTCTTCGACGAGCAGCACCCGTCGGGACCGGGGGTGCTCCTTGAGCAGGTGCCGCGGAATGAGCTCGGTGGTCGGCGCACCACCCGCCGGTACATCGAGCACGCGCGACAGCACCTCGCGCAGCTCCGTCGGGGTTGCCGGCTTGGTGAGAAAGCCGGCGATGCCCAGTTCACGGCAGCGTGCGGCATCACCACGGCGACCACCCGAAGACAGCATGAGCACCCGACCCGGTGTCAGCAACTGCTCTGCGGCGATGGCGCTGGCCACCTCGAAGCCGTCGAACCCGGGCATCATGGCGTCGGTGATGACGGCATCGAAAGGGCACCCGGCGTGGTTGGCGGCGCGCAGGGCGGCAAGCCCCGATGCACCGTCGGCCGCTTCCTCGACGTCGAACCCCCAGTGACGGAGCCAGAGGGACAGCGTGGTGCGCCCCAGCGCATGGTCGTCGATGAGCAATGCCCGGTGCCCCTCCCACCGCGAGTGGGCCGGCAATGAGGCGCCGGGCGGCGTGTCTGCCCGCGGTATCGACAGGGTGAGGGTGAACGCGCTGCCTACGCCAGGGGTGCTGGCGACGGTGAGCGTGCCGCCCATGAGCTGCGCCAGCCGGCGGGAGATGCTCAATCCCAATCCGGTGCCACCGAACCGACGCGTGATCGAGGCATCGGCCTGCTGAAACGCATCGAAGATGTGTTCGAGCTTCTCGGGGGCGATGCCGGTGCCGCTGTCCTGGACGGACAGCGTAATCTGATCGACCGGTCCATCCGAGACGGCTCGTACGCGCACCACGATCTCGCCATGCGCCGTGAACTTGATGGCGTTGTCGCACAGATTCACGAGGATCTGCCGCAACCGAACCGGGTCGCCGAGGTGGAAGGGCGGGAACTCGGTTGGCAAGTCGAGCACGAGCTCGATCTGCTTCTGCGCGGCGCGGGTCGTGAGACTCTTGAGCGACTCCGCGACGACCACCGGAAGGCTGAAGGGGATCGTCTCCACGCGCATCTCGCCGGCGTCGATCTTCGAGAAGTCGAGAATGTCGTTGAGAATCGTGAGCAGGCTATTCGCCGACGAGAGCGCCACGCGCAGGTACTCGCGCTGGGTCTCGTCGAGGCCGCTCTCGAGTATCAGCTCCGCCATGCCGATGATGCCATTGAGCGGCGTACGCAGCTCATGGCTCATGTTCGCGATGAAGCGACTCTTGGCCTGATTCGCGGTCTCGGCCAAATCGCGCGCATGACGCGACGCAGCCTCGGCGTCTTTCCGCGATGTGATGTCGGTGTTGATGCCGAGGAGTGTGAGGGGGGCGCCGTTGGCGTCGCGCTGCATGCGGCCGCACCCGTAGATCTGCCGACGGGCGCCGTCGCCGCGAATGATGGCGAACTCGACCTCGAACCGGTCGCCCGCCATCAGCGACGGCAGATGGGTGGTCATCCACTCACGATCATCAGGATGCACGGCCGCGAGGAACTCCTCCATGCGTCCATGAAACTGATCCACCTCGATGCCGAACATGCGATGCATTTCGGCGTCCCACGACAGCGTGCCGCTGGCCACATCGAACTGCCACACGCCGATGTGCGCTGTGCTGGTGGCCATCTCGAGCCGCAAGGATTGCCGGCGCAACTCCTCCTCGAGCACGCAGGAGCGCGCGGTGCTGCCCAGCTTGCGTGCCAACGGCCCGAACCGGCGCAAGAAGTTCGCGGCCAGTGGCCCCTGCTTGCGAAAGAGCACCAGCAGCCCGAAGCGCGGCAGCAGCAACGCGTGCGCGGTGGCATCGCGCAGCGGAACCGTGAGTGGCAGCTGCTCCGGACTATCGAGCAGCGCGCGGTACAAAGCGGCCGGGTGCCAGAGGGCGCTGAACTCGCGATGCATCGGATGCCGGTCCAGGTTTCGGGGCAGCAAGCACACGCGATCGGGGTATCCGTTCGCATCACCCACCTCGTCGCCCGCTCCCATCTGCACGACATACGCGCCGCTGGCATTGGTGAGCCGCAAGAGCTCCGACACCGTGTGGCGCAACATGGGGCCGAGCTCGTTGCTCTCGCCGATGCTCAAGGCGAGTTCATAGAGCACCTGCGTTTCGATGGTGAGCTGCATGACCCGTCCGACTCAGCTCGTGGCAATGAGCCCAACTACGGCTGTCTTGTTGTAGAACTCGAGGTAGTCGCGACCACTGTTGGCGATCTCGCCCAACGTGAGGGCGCCGACCATGGGCAGCCCGTCGTCGATGGCCGCGAGCTCGTTGGTGAAAGCGTCGCCCAGAAACAGCGAGCGCGAAATGCAATCGATGACAAACCGAAAGCGCGGCGTGTATCCCGCGGGGAACGACGCGTGGGCCAGTTCACTCGCCCGGCGCGCGGCGACGATGAGCGACTCGGCGTTTCCCTTCAGAATGTGCACGAAGGCGCCTTCCGGCACTTCACCGACACAGACCAGATGGCCCTCGGGCGTCAGCACCATCGGATCGCGGACAATGACATCGCTATCCAGACGGCGGATGCCGAACGGGTGTGCCTTGGCGACGTCGAAGAAGCCCTCGGCCGCCACCGGCTTCCCAGCCACCGGCTCGACGATGCGGCGATACACGTCGATCGCCGGCTCGTAGTTGAGGGTCTTGATGGTCGTGTGCTGTGCGCTCGTGACGCTGAGCGGTTCGGAGATCACGTCCCACCCGTGTGAAACACCAACCCCACTTGGCCAATCGAGTTGCAACAGGATCGCTGCGTCTTGAAGCATGCCGCCGTTGGTGAACAGGCAGGGTCTCTGTTTCATGGAGAGCGAGCCTGCCCCACCGCCGATGTAGTTGTGTTCGACGCCGAGCTCTTCGAAGAGCGCGCGAACCAGGGCGGCGATGCGCTTGGCGAGGCCATCGACGAACACCAACATCAACGCAGAGGCCGCTTCTGGGCCGGCCGCGTTGGCAATCTGCGGTGCGATGGGCACACCGGCGTCGCCCAGGCCACGAACCACCGTGGCGTGTGCCTTTCGGCGAGAGCCAATGACGATGGCGCCGCGCGTGAAGTGCTCGCAACCGACGACTATTCGGGGAAACACACCGCCGTAAAGTGGTTTGGGAATCGTCCCCAACATCGGGTCGATTTGCTCGGGGACCAGCTCGCTGTCATCGCCGGCGAGCACGATGAGCGAGGAGACCTCCGGATGCGCTGCCATGCGCTGCAGGAGATCCCGGAAGCTCTCGAAGCTGCCGGAGCGATCGATGTCGACGATCATGGGCTACCGCGCCCCGTGCGGTGGCGGGCAGGTTGCCAGGACGAGAGGGTCGAGCCCTCGGAACCCCGTCGTTGAGGCGAGAGAGCCAGTCGAGACGAACTCTTGGACATCAAGAATTTTAGCAATGGGAGTGCTCGAAAACCACGCGAAAAAGACGACAAGGGCGATCCGGGAGCAACCGGTTCTCAGGGGTTGCAGGCATGGCGGGACCCGCGGGTGCCATGGGGACACCGGGATTGACGGGCGCCGCAGGTGCACAGGGCCCACAAGGTACGCCCGGGACATCGGGCGAGACGTCGAAGCCCAGGCCTCACGCGAGGCGGCCAGCCAGAAGGTGGCGCGCGCCGTCGAGCCATCGCCGCAGGGGTCGCGCGCCGAGCACGTGCGCATGGCCCTGCGGGTGCTCAAGGGGCTCAGCCTGCCGTCGACCGGCTGAGTTTGGTCGGCGACCAACAACGCGGCGCAACCCAAGTCCGGGCGATGCGGAAAACCCACATATGCCCCTTCGCACTTCCGCCGCATCGCAGGTTCCCCAGGTCCCCCGCGCGTCCTCGCCTCAGCTCGCTGAGGGGAGTCGCGGTGCCCAGGTGACGACCTTGCAGCGATTTCTCAAGAACCGAGACCCCTCGCTCGAGGTCGATGGCAACTTCGGGCCGAGGACGGCGGCGGCCGTGCAGTCGTTTCAGCGCGCAAGCGGGCTCGACGTCGATGGCGTGGTGGGCCCGCAGACGCAGGCGGCCATCGCGCGGGCTACACGACCGGCCACGTCGTCGGTGCGCCCAGGAGACCGCGGCCCTCAAGTGAAGGAGCTCAAGACGCTGCTCTCGCGCGCAGGCTTCTACGACGGCGTCATCAACGACGAGCTCGGCCCGCAGGGGGTCGCCGCGCTGCGCGACGCCAAGCGCGCGCTCGGGTTGACCGGCGGTGACGTCGCCGGCCCCACCACCTTCGAGGCGCTGCGGCGCAGAGTGCCCACCACCTCGCCGAGCCCCGCCAGTTCAGGCACCGGCTCACTCGCGCACCCCTGGCTGCGCACGCTGGCGACGGCCCCGTTGCGCGGGGGCCCGACCAGCTCGTGCGTGGCGACCACCCTGGGCAACCTCGACCGCCTCGGCATTCCCAGCTTCTCGGGCGGCACGACGGCCGACCCCAACAACGCGCGCGGCGCCATGGTGCAGATGGTCGCCAATGGGCACTGGCGCTCGCTCGCGCTGCCCGGCGCGCAGCAGCGCAGCATCTCGAGCCCGTACGGCCGGGTGAACGCGTACGTGCTCGACGCCGACCGCTACGAGGCGATGGCCCGCCGCGGCGCGATTCCCAGCGGCGCGGTGCTCTTCCAGACGCGTCACGGGTGGTCGTCGAACGCAGGCCCGTACGGCAACGACATGGGCATCGTGCGCGATGGCGGCCGCACCACGTTCAACTACGCAGCCATGCCCCCCATCATCTACGGCGACGCGCGGGAAGTGGTCGTCCTCGTTCCCCGGTGAGCGCGCCATGACCACGCGACGAGTCAGCGATTTCTGCACCGACCCGCGCGAGAACCCGGCGCAGCAGCTCACGATGTCATTCACCCTGCGCGGGGAGCCCCTCTGCGCGGGCGGGGGGCCCGCACTTCGAAAAAAGTGCGTACTCAGAGCTGACAACTGAGGCCGGTTGTCACCTTTGAGTACACACTTTTTCTGGAGGTCGCCCCGCGGACCCACTTCCCTTGACGGAATGGCGGGCCAAAACTCAGCGCGTCTTCACGAGCGCACAGAGCGTCTCGGTGCGCATGAACAAGAACGAAGACCGGGACCCGGTGGCGCTCAACGCCTCGATGGCCTCGGTGGCGCTGCCCCGCGCCGGGAATCAGCCGTTGATCGCGGTGGGTCGGCCCGATGGCGTGGGCTCTGATGGCGCGCCCCTGCTGGCGAGCGGCGCTCGATGAGAAGAGCGCCGACTCTGACTTCCACCGTTGATCAGCTCGGCACGAGCACCACGACCTCTTTGGCGTCGATGCCCATGTCGTTGCCACGCGAGCCCTTTCCGCAATCCCACCCGTGACGGGGCTGGAAGAGCACCGCCATGCGCTCGGAGCTGTCGGCGTTGAGCACCTGCGCGGTGACCGTGCCGCAGGGGCTGCGGGCGTCGTGCAGTGCAGCGTGGCGACGGCGTGCACCCGCTTCGTCTCGAAGTCGACCCGAGCGTCCCACTCGAGGTGGCAGGTGCGCGGATGCTGCAAATCGGCGACGGAGTGCGGGTCGAGTCAGGCCATGCACGCGAAGTCAGCGCGAATCGAACGCCGTCGGAACCACTTTCTGACGCTATCTTTCAGGGCATGCAGTCGCCGCCCGCTGGTCCGTCCCCCGTCACCGTGGCGCGCCTCGCCGGGAGCGGACTGCTGCTGTGCTTCATCGGCCTCACCGCGATTCGCCCCGGCTTCTTCGTCGGCTTCCATCCGCCCACGGGCAACTGGGTTTTCGCGGTGCTCGCGGCGGTCCCCGTCGCCTGCGTGGCGTGGGTGGTGGCGACGCGCGTGTCTGCGTCGTGGGGCGTGGTGGCGGCGCTGGTGCTCTTCACCTCACCGATGGGGCTCGCCCTCTCGATGACGACGCACGGCCACCTTGGCTCGCGCGCGCTGCTGGCGCTGCTCTTCGCGTTGCTGGTGCACGCAGAAGCGAAGCCGACGCTGCGGCTGGGCCTCCTCGCCGGGGTCGTGTTGGGGCTCGCGGCGTGGACGCGGCTGTTCGAGGCGGCGTTTCTCACGGTTCCCTTCGTCGTCGCCGAGTCGTGGCGCGCGGTCAAGGAAGGCGGGTCGCGCCGACAGTTCGTGCTGGGCGCGCTGGTGACTTCGGTGGTGCTGGTTGCCCTGTTCCTGCTGCACGCGCACGTCGTGACCGGCGGGTGGATGCCGCCGCGCATGTCGGCTGGCGCCGTGGCCGCGCCCCAGGCCGACGTCTCATGGTGGAAGCGCTTCGGCGGCAACACCTCGGTCAACGTGCTGCGGCTGGTGGTGTGGTTCGGTGGCCCGCTGGGCGCAGGGCTCTGCCTCGTCGGCGCGCTCGTCGACCGCTTCACGCGGCTGCTCGCGCTGAGCGTGGTCTCCGTGCTCGCGCTCGGCGCGTTTCACGACAACACCGGCATTCACGCCGTCGGGCCGATTCACTACTCGGAGTGCGTCGTGCCGCTCGCGCTGTTGGCGACGCACGGACTCGTCGAGGTGACGCGTCGGGTGCGCGCGTTGGGGCTCGTGGCGGTGCGGCCGCACGCCGTGGCCGCGACGCTCCTCACCGCGTTGGTGGTGGTGAATCTCACGTTCTTCTCGATTCACGCGTGGGCGATGCGCGAGTCGGCGCGCATTCAGGTCGAACTCTACGAGGCGCTCGAGGCCGCGGTGCCCGCAGAGGCGCGGCCCGCCGTGGTGCTCGCGCCCGAGTTCAACGCGGTGTGGAAGCGCAACGCGGTGTACGAGAAGCGGGGCACGTGGGTGTTCGAGTGGCGACGGCCACGGCCTGACCTCTCAGACGACGTGGTGGTGCTGGCCGACGGGCCGGGGCTCGAGGAGTCGGTGCGTCGCGCGTTCCCCGAGCGGCACTTCTTCCGCATGGCGCCGGTGAGCGACGGTCGGCCCTTCGAGCTCCAGCCCCTCTCGCGATGAGCCCGCTGCCCGCCAACGTCACGGTCTTCTCGGAGCTGGCAGCGGACGCGTCGAGCTACCCCATCGACCCTCAGGCGCTGCGCGTGCTCGAGCACGCCGAGCGGCACCACTTCTGGTTCCGTGCGCGCAACGAGTGGATTCTGGGGAAGCTGGCGGCGCTGGGCTGCGTGGCTCCCGCGCGGGTGCTCGACCTGGGGTGTGGCAGTGGCTCGGTGAGCGCGGCGCTCGATTTGGCGGGGTACGAGGTGACGGGGGTCGACGGGCATCTGCCGCGCGTGCTCGAGGCGGCGCAGCGCAGCCCGCGTGCGAGCTTCTTCGTGCACGACCTCGAGCGCGGAGTGGAAGCGTTTCGGCGTGACTTCGACGCGGTGGGGCTCTTCGACGTCATCGAGCATCTCGATGCGCCGCGCGCTGCGCTTGGGGAGGCCGTGACGTGTGTGCGGCCCGGCGGGTGGGTGGTCGGCACGGTGCCCGCGATGCGCGCGTTGTGGAGTCAGGCCGATGTCTTCGCTGCGCACCGCCGTCGCTTCGAGGCGCGGGAGCTGGCCAACGAGCTGGCGCGGGTGGAGGGCGCTGACGTGGTCGAGGTGCGGCCCTTCTTCCGTTCGCTCGTGCCGCTGCTGTTTGCGCAGCGACGCGTGGTGTCGACGCTGCGGCCGCTGGCGAACGCAGAGTCCTACGTGACCGTGCCGCCCGCGCCGGTGAACCTGGGGCTGCGAGCGCTGTTGCGGCTCGAGCGAGGAATGGCTCCCCTGCTCGACGTCGCGCAGGTGCCCGGCGCGAGTCTCTGGTTTGCCCTGCGCCGCCACCACGGCAGCCAGCCAACGCGACGTCAAACCGACCGGGTCGCGTGAAGCGCGAGGTGTGGTGGACGACGATCGTGCTGATGGCTGCCCGACGTTCGCCACGAGGCACGGCGCGCTCATCGGGGAGGCGGGCGTCAGCGGGGGCAGGCCGCCTTCTGTCTTCGCAAGACACTTCCGCCACCGCCCAGGGTCACGCGCAGCGCAGGCAGCGTTACAACGCTGGGCCCCCGATCGGGCCGCGGGCGCAGCTGCCCGCTCATCCCGCCTGCGTGGAGGGGATGGGATGGGTAGGCGAGGGGACTTTCGTCACGCGTGGTCGGCAACAGGCGGCACGTCTTTCTCCGTGGGTCGCCATGCCCTGGGTTGACCAGCGTCGACTGATGAGTCGAACGCGATGACCGCACCCGAGGTGCTGACGTAGCGCTCTACACCGGGGCGGCGCTTGAACACCGCGCGCGCCGCCGCCTCTTCGCGCTGACACTCGGCGTCGACGCTCTCGAACAACTTCAGCGCGCGCGTGAGCTCCTCGTTCGCGCGCTGCTCGCGCACCACGGCGTCTTCTTTCCACTTCGAGAGCTCGTGGAGCTGCTCCAGCAGCCAGACGCGCCGCTCGTACGGGTCGCTGACGAGCCACGCGCCGAGCAGCACCGTGGTCATCGCCGCGAGCGCGGTCGACCAGCGCAGCAGCGGCACCCACTTCACTTCGCGCCACACCACCGCCAGCAGCGCCAGGCTGAGCACCGCCACCGCCACGCCCGAGAGGCGCAGCCACACCGGCTTCGGCGTGTCGGGCAGCTCGGCGACGGCGGCCTGATGTCTCGCCACTTCGCGCTCGAGGCGCGCGGTGTTGCTCTGTTCGGCCTCTGTCTGCTGGCTGGCGACCGTGCGATGCGCAGAGACCAGCTCGCGCTCTTGCAGGCGGGTCTCGAAGCGGAGCACCGCTTCGAGGTCTTCGCGCTCGCTGGGCTGGAGCGCCTCGAAGCTCTGGTGCTCTCCGGTCTGCACGCTGTCGAGCAGCTCGCGCGCGTACTGCTGATCATCCACCTCGCTCAGCTTTTCGGGCTCGAAGCGCCGCGCCTTCGCGTCTTGATTCAGCGCACGAAACCCGAGGTGCCGCGTGAGCGGGTCGCGTTCGGCGGCCACCTTCTCCAGCGACTCGCGCAGCCCGGCGATGGCCTCTCGCAGCGCCCGCTCGAACGGCGTCAACTGCACCCGGACGGCTGCGGGACCCAGCACCGCGCTCGCTGGGCGCACAGCACGCGCTCCAATCGCGAGCGGCTTCGAGATGGGCTCGGTGGCCAGCAGGCGGCGAATCGGAATCACCGCCCTGAAAATTAGCGACCCGACGACCCCCTGCGCGACGGGTGACTTTCACCCCCGGGTGGGTCTTTTCGCGGGCATCGCGACCGCAACAGGCCGCGGCGTCACCCTGCTGACGTGACCTGAGGACCGGACGACAGCCACCGCCGCACGCAGGCTTCGAGGGTGGCCATTCTGACGGGCTTGGCGAGGAAGTCGTTCATGCCGCAGGCGAGGCACGCCTGGCGATCGGCATCCGACGCGTTGGCCGTCAGGGCGACGATGGGTATGGCCGACGAGGGGCCACCCTGGGCGCGGATGACGCGGGTGGCCTCGAGGCCGTCCATCACCGGCATCTGCCAATCCATCAGCACCAGGTCGTAGCGCTTCGCACAGACGCACTCGACGGCCAGCTGGCCGTTCACGGCGACGTCCACCTGGAGCCCGAGGCGCTCGAGCATGCGCCTGGCCACCATCACGTTGATCTGGTTGTCCTCCGCCAGCAGCACCCTGCCCTGGAGGGGGGCGGTCCGCGCCGACGCGAGGGGAAGCTGCCGTTCTCCGCCGGGTGAGGGCACCGACGGGGCGGCGCCGCTGAGGCGCGCGAGGAGTGCGTGCAGTCGGTCGCGCCGCACGGGCCGGAGCAACCACTCGTCGAAGGTGGCGCCGTCTGACTTCTCGCCGGAGCGCAGCCAGCCCACGGTCACGGCGCCGTGGTGCTCCACGGGGGCCTCGGAGAACACCACGCACTGCAGCCCCAGCTCCGCAGGCGGCGGCGGGGTCTCACGCAGCTCGAGGCGACCGAAGGCCGGGCGGAGCAGCTCGGCGAGCGCCTCGCGGGCGGGGCCGGACGGAGCGACGACCCACGCCTCCGAGGTTGGGAGGGTCGGGCGAGGGGCACGCAGCTGCTCGCTCGCCAGGCCCATCTGAAAGGTGGCGGTGAAGCGGCTGCCCTGACCCGGGGCGCTCTGCACGACCACGTCGCCCCCCATCATGCGGGCCAGGGCGCGGCAGATGTTGAGGCCGAGCCCCGTACCGCCGAAGCGCCGAGTGGTGGAGGCCTCGGCCTGGACGAAGGCTTCGAAGATGGCCTCGCGCTGCGCCGGCTCGATGCCGATGCCGGTGTCCACGACGCTCACCCGCACGTTCGGCCCCGTCTCGGTGGCCTCGACGCGCCACTCGATGGCGACGTGGCCCCCTTCCGTGAACTTGATGGCGTTGCCCACCAGGTTGGTCAACACCTGGCGGAGCCGGTTCGGGTCCCCCAGGACCACGTCGCGCTCAGATCCTCCGCGGATGGTCAGCTCCAGGCCCTTTCGGGCGGCGTGGGGGCTGAGCAGCTGGGCCACGTCGTCCACCGCGTCGCCGAGCGAGAAGGGGATGCGCTCGAGGGTCAGCTTCCCCGCCTCGATCTTGGAGGAGTCGAGGATGTCGTTGAGGATTTGCAGCAGGCGCAGGGCGGACCCGTGGGCCACGTCGGCGAGCTCGCGCTCCTCGCCAGGCTTGAGCTGTTCGAGCAACAGGCTGAGCATGCCCAGCACGCCGTTCATGGGCGTGCGCAGCTCGTGGCTCATCGTCGCCAGGAAGACGCTCTTGGCGCTGGCGGCAGCCAGCGCGCTGTCGCGGGCCCGCTCGAACTCAGCGGTCCGCTCGGCGACCCGCCGCTCGAGGGTGGCAGCCTGAGCCTGGAGCTGGGTCACCATCGTCACCATCGCCGCGCGGAGGGCGTCGGACTCGATGACCGCCGGGCCCAGCGACCCACCGCGCGGGAGCAGCGAGGCGCGCCCGTTGGTGACCTCGCCGGCGTAGCGGGTGAGCTCGGTGATGGGGCGGGCGAGCCACCGGGCGAGGACGACCGCCGCCAGCAGGCTGACCAACAGGCCGAGCCCTGCCACCCCGAGGGCGGCGCTCCAGGCGGCGCGGGCGGGCGCGAGCCACGTGTCGCGCGGTTGCATGATGCGAACGGTCCAGCCCGACCCCTGCAGCCGCCCCGAGAGCGAGGAGTGGGCGCTCTCCATGGCCACACCGCGCTCGTCCTCGCCGCTCACCCGGACGCTCTGAGAGCTCAGGGCCCGCGCGTAGAGCGGCAGGGGGCCCAACTGCTCGAGCTTGTCCTGGTGTCGCGACGCCGTGTCCACCATGACCACGTTCTCGCGGTCGCTGATGACCACCCGCGCGCCCGGCAGCCCGCTGACCGCGGAGGTGGCGAGCTGGGTGAAGTGCTCGAGCGGGAGGCCCGCACACACGTACCCGCGGAACGCCCCGTCGCTGCCCAGGATCGGCGTCGCCACCTGGATGTTCGGCTGCCCCGTGCGCTTGCCGATCTGCAGCCGTGACACGTAGGAGCGCCGCAGCTCGCGGATGGCCTTGAAATAATCTCGGTCCGCATAGCTCGTGCCCCGCACCTGACCGGAGCTGAAGACCGCGGGGATGCCCGTCACCCCAATGCCCTCGGCGTTCCCGAGCAGCACCAGCGCCTCGCGCGGGTTGCGGGCGTTGTGGACCTGGAGCAGCGGCCCCACCGTGGAGAGGTCCTCCAGGGGCTGGTCGCGGAGCGCCTGCGCGACGGCCTCCAGCGAGCTCTGCTCGGCATCCAGCACGAGCTCGACCTGGCGCGTCAGGGCCTCGTTGAGGGCCACCAGAGTCGACTCGCCGTGCTGCAGCGTCGCCGCCTCGAGCACTCGCGCTTGCACCACACCGGCCACCGTGACCGCGAGACCAGACGTTCCCATGAGGACGAGAAACAGCACCTGAACCAATCGCAGCTTCAAAAGCGAAAGGTACGATCAGACCCAACCCAAATCAACTCAGGCGACAACCGGGGCACTTTGACTCGCTCGGCCCGGCGGGTTCCACCCCAGGGGCACGGTTTGCGTCGCCGGATCCAGACGCCCGAAGACTTCGCCGACTTCGGCGGCCCGCGTCGAGCTCGAGGGGCAGCCGGTGCATGGCAGCGCCACCCAGTCCCCGGCGTCGCCGCCCTCCGGTACGGACAAGACACCGGAGTCCACATAGCATTCAAGCCATGCTCCGCGTCTCCCGCGTCTTCGCGACCGCTGCCGTGCTCTCGGTGCTGACCAGCGTGGTCGTGCTCTTCGTTCCCGAGGCGGGCGTCCTCGGTCCAGCACCATCCACCAGCGACGCGCTCAGCTGGTTCTCGGACGCCGTGCAACAGCCGCTGTTTCTGGTGCCCTTTGCGCTGGGGCTTGCGCTGTACGGCCTGGGCAAGATGCGCAAGCCGCCCGAGTTGCTGCTCCGCGCGCCCACCGCGCTCAAGCCCTTGCCGCAGGGGCTGACCAAGGCCCAGAGGTTCGAAGCCACGCAAGTCGCTTTCGGGGCGCAGTCCACGGGGGCCGATGGACTGGTGTTGGCCGAACTCATGGTCCAGGCCGGCGTGCGGCTGGGCGCCAGTGACATTCACCTCCACCCCACGGAAGACGGCGCGAACCTGAGCCTGCGCGTCGACGGCTCCCTCGAGCCGCTGGGGCGGGTGACCGGTGCCCAGTACGCGCTGTTGATCAATCGCCTCAAGGTGCTGGGGCGCCTGACGCATTACGTGACCGACGCGCCGCAGGATGGCCAGTTCGTCCTCGATACACCCGACGGCCGCGCAGAGGTCCGCATCTCGCTGCTCCCCACCCAGCACGGAGAGAAGGCCGTGATGCGCATCGCAGGGTTGGGCAACGCAGGGCCGCGCCTCGACGCGCTCAACCTCCCCCAATCGGTGCGCGCGCAGCTCACCCACATGCTCGACAAGCCGCAGGGGCTGATCTTCTTCACCGGCCCGACGGGGAGCGGGAAGACCACCAGCATCTACGCCTCCGTCGCGCACCTGCAGCAGACCCGAGGCGCGCTCGCGCAGATCACCACCATCGAAGACCCCATCGAGCTTGCGCTCGACGGCGTGGCGCAGACGCAGGTCAACCGCGGGGCGGGGCTCGACTTTGCCACGGGCCTGCGCGCCATCCTGCGCCAGGACCCGAACGTGCTGGTGGTGGGCGAGATTCGTGACGTCGAGACCGCGCGCATCGCGACGCAGGCCGCGCTCACCGGTCACCTCATTCTCACCACGGTGCACGCAGACTCGGCAGTGGGCGTGTTCAACCGTCTGCTGGAGATGGGTGTCGAGCCCAGCGTGGTGGCCTCGGTCTCGCTCGCGTGCTTCTCCCAGCGCTTGCTGCGCCAACTGTGCCCTCATTGTCGTCAACCGCAGGAGCCCACCGCCGAACAGAAGCTCCGCCTCTCGGCCCTGGGCGCGCCGTTGACCGGGTACTCGTCGTCGAAGGGCTGCGACGAATGCGCCGGGACAGGGGTGCTGGGTCGCGCAGCCGTCTTCGAGGTGCTGGTGATGAACGACGAGCTGCGGGAGACGCTCAAGAAGTCGCCAAGCACGCAGCAGCTCATGTCGATGGCGGTGGAGGGCGGCCTGGTGCCGCTCCGGGAAGCCGCCTTGAAGCGCGCACGCGAAGGTGAAGTCTCCCTGGCAGAAGCGCTGAGGGTCGCCGAATGACGGCTCGAGGCCAGAAGACGGCACCGCCGAAGAAGGGCTCGCCGGTCGAGGTCGCCGCGGCTGGGTTCCTGTGCCTGGCCGCGGTGCTGTTGGCAGGCACCCTGGTCCAACAACGCCTGGCCCGCGCCGCGCCCCGACCTTCAGACGACCCGTTGAGCGGCACGCTGATCGTGCCGGCGGTCGATCAGGAGGGCGTGGTGGTGGTGGCCGGTTCAGGGCAGCTGCTGTCCGTCGACTCCAGCCCCGGCGGGGCGCAGGTGACGCTCAACGGCGTGAAGCGCGGCGAGACACCGTTCTCGTCGGACTTCAGCTGTGACGATGGCAAGCCCGTCACGCTGGAGCTGGCGCTCGAAGGCTATCGCCGCGCCAGCTACAGCATCGCCTGTGCGCCTGGCACGACGCGGGTCCTGGCGAAGCTGAAGCGGAAGTGAGCAGGCCTGTCGGTTGCCAGCGGTCGAGGCCCGAGGTCAGCCGCTCCTCGGAGATGGGCCCTCGCCCGCCCCGCCCGGATGAACGGACCGGAACAACGGCACCAGCTCAGCGAGCGCGTCGCTGAGCGAGAGCTGCAACAGGCGCCCCAGCGAATCGAGCACCACCAGCGCATTGAGAGGGCCATCATTCGGGCTGGCGGCGGCCAGGCGCCCCAGCATCGCCCGGTTGACCTCCTCGAGCGCCGCGTAGGCTTCCCGCAGGCCCCGCAGCTCCCAGTCAGGGGTGCCGCCCTCCTGCGCGAGGAGGAACTGGGACAGGAGGTAGGTGGAGACGGCGCGGTAGATGGTCTCCGTCGGCGTCGCGAAGGGCAGATGGAAGCCGGCCATGGGTGCCAGGAACTGGATGCGCGGGCACGCGCTGGTCGCGGCCAGCAGCCCCATCAACGAGCTGACCGCGGTCTGCGCCGTGGTGGTCTTCTGGACGGTCCGCCCCTCGAGCTCGACCTCGGCCCGCACGATGTCGTGCGACGTGACGTTCCGCGTGGCCTCCACCAAACCGATCAACCGTACCGCCATCGGGCAGCTGGGGCTCTGGTCGGCACTCAACGGGCAGTTGGCGCACTGGCGAAACCCCAGCCGGGTCCATTCCGGGAGGTGCTCCACGAGGTGCTCCTCGCCGATTTGGAAGCTCGCCTCTCTTCCGTCGGCAAAGCGCAGCGAGTACCGAATACGCCGAGAACCAAAAGGGGCAGACTCGGTCATGCGCATGCGGTCAGTTTGCGCCGCCCACGCTGCCGCCGCAACCGGGCCCGAAGCCGAACGAGGTGCACGTTTGATCAGCCAGCCCTTCGAGCCATTTCTGCCAGGGCCCGCGTCAATCGGCCCGCCGCCGGCAGCACCAGTTCCCAGGTCGCCACCCTCGCGACTGTCGTCGTCCCGCCGGGCAAGATGGTAGACGTCGTTGTCTCGCGCCTCATCCACGCCAACTTTCGAGGTAATGTCCATGCCCCTGACTCGCGTACGCCAGCGCGCCACCGTCACCGCCCCACGCCTCTCGGTGGCGGGGCTCTCAGACCCCGCGACGGTCACGTCCATCGAAGGGTTGTCGAGTCGACTGGCCGAGCTGAATGATCTCTTCAATCGCACCAACGACCGACGGGGCGTCTTCACGGCGATCTATGCGCCGTGCGTGCGTCGCCTGGTCAAGGAGATCCGCGCCGGGAACGTGAAGGACCCCGCGACGGCCGAGCGGGTCGTGCTGGCGCTCGGGAAGGGGTACCTGGAAGGCCTTCACCGGAATGGCCAGGGTGCGCCCGGAGGCACGGGCAGCACCTGGGATTCGTTCTCGGGCCTGGTGAAGAAGCCCTCGGTCAGCGACGCCCGCCTGCTCGCGTCGTCGATCAATGCCCACTGGAGCGCGGACCTGCCACGGGCCCTCGCCACGGCCCGGGCGCCCGCCAACTTCGGAGGAGACCTTCAAAAGATCGGGGGCTTCCTCGTCGACGAGGTGGAGCACGGGCTCGCGACCCCGAGTGGCCCGAACGGTCGGCGCGTGGCGAAGATCTTCGAATCACAGCCGGCGCTCGCGGGTCTGCGCCGCGTGTTCGGGCTCGACACCACCATGAGGGCCGGAATGGCCACGTTGATGACCGAGGCGATGGTCTCCGGCCGCGGGCTGCCCGCGTTGGGCGGCGCCAACCAGCTCAAGTGGTCGGTGCGCGAGGGGTTGATCGGCCTGTTGTGAGCGCGAAGGGCCGGTCACTGCGGCACGTGCTGACGGACAGCGCCGTCTCGTCACGCTTCAGAGTTCATCTCGGGACAATCGCCGCACCAACTCGGTCATGTCAGCCGCGAAGCTGGCGTCGAGCGCGACGGGGTCGCGGTCTTCCCCCCTCAAGGTGAAAGACATGCTGCGTTGGCGCGGCGGGTTCTGGCGCGGGTCGGTAAACTGGAGGACCCCCGAGTAGGCCGCCTCGTAGCGCCCCGTCGCATCGTCGAAGCCAAAGCCCAGCTTGCTCGAGATGGCGACGTCCGTGACGACGCCGGAGAGCCCCAGCGTCTGCAGCGCCACGTCTGCGTACCTCGCGGAGTCGTCGGCCATGGCGGTGGTGACGGTCTCGAGGCTGCTGGCCTGGGCGCCGGCGATGCGCTGCTCGGGCGACAAACGGGAATGCAGCACCGCCTGCGCGTGAACCCGCGTGAGGTCACTGGCGGACACCCGGTTGAGCGCCGCCACGCCAGGGTCCGCCGGGCCGCTCAAGACGACCTGCCCGTTGGCCGTCACCACCTCCGGGCGCTGGAAGAGGGTGCCCGCGCCGTAGTTGCCCTGAAGCGCAGGTGCGCCGCCCGAGTTGGACGCCACGAAAGACGTCCTCGCGGCGTTGCCCAGCAGTCGGCCAAAGAGGCCGGCGCCCCCGTTGCTGCGAGGCACGCCCGCGTCATAGGACACGATGTCCTGCATCAGGCCCTTGAGCCCAATGGCCGACTGCGGCTTGCCGGCTTCGCGAACGGAGAGGTCGGCGACCTTGAGGTCCGGGCGCAGGGTGTTGAGCCGGGCCACGACGCCCAGCACGTTCATCATCTTGGTCGCGCTCCAGAAGGCGGCGTTCTGCTGATCATTCCGGCCGTACCAGCGCGCGTTCACCTTGCCGCCGGCGTCGCTGATCACCGCCACGGAGGCCTGGGTCGTCGACCTTCCGAGGAAGGGCAGCGGCCGCACCTCGCCAGGCCGCTTGCCTCGCGCCGGGAAGGGCTCGGTGGCGAGGGTGGCGTTCCCCGCGACGAGCTTCACCCCATCGGGGCGCCGCGCGAAGAGGCTCGCCACCTGGCTGGCATTGGCGCGGTAGGGAGAGCGCTCGATGCCCCGGTCGAGGTACGCGAGGTGGTCGGACTTCGAGCCTTCCGCCTGGGCGCGGGCCAGCAGCGTGCGGTACGCCTCGTCGCGATTGTTCGCGCCGGTGCTGGGGCTCGGCGTCGGGGCGCCGGCCACGGCGTTGGCCGTCACCGCGTCGAGCAACTGACCAGCCCTCGTCTTCAGCCCCTGCGCATCTTCGGACACGAGGGTCTGCGCATTGCCATCACGGTCGAAGGCATCGGCCCTGGCAAACGCAGCCTTCATCTCGGCGGCGCCGCTGAGCCAACCGTTGCCGTCGAGGTCGGCCTGCCTGAGCGTGGCGACATCGACGGTGGGGCTCGGCGTCAGGCGGTCGAGCTTCACGCCCTTCCCGCTCTGCTCTGAAACGAAGTCACTCAGTCGTCGGGTCTTCATGATTCGCAGTCTCGCATGGAGAATTGTTCCTTCGGAAGTCGATCAAGGGTGCACGCAGAACAGCGTGGCGCCACAGACCCCGGCGTTGCAAGGGCCCTCACTGCTTCCTCCAGTCCAGCGTGAAGCCGGTTGCAGGGGCGTACGAGCTCTGGCTCAGCCCCAGGCCCTGGTCCACCACCACCCAGACGGTCCTGCGGACCGTGCCCGAATTGGTGAAGCTCAGCGTCGAAGGGTCGTAGCCGGCGACGGAGTAGCCCCCCACGTTGTACTCGTTGTTTCCGCAGGAACCCGACCCGTCCGTGTCGGCGATCGTGGGGTTCGCACAGTCCGAGAGCACGTAGAGCGCCGGCTGCGTCATCACCGGTGCCGTGCGCAATCGCATATCAAGCCGCTCTCCAGCCAACAGGGTGACGACGAAGGCTCGGTCGAGGCCGGGGGCCGGGTATACGAGTGAGCAGTTGGGCGGCCTGGAATCCATGTCGTAGGGGCTGAAGTCGTCGACGGTGCCGAACGCGCCCTGCAGTCGATGCGTGTAGATCCCCGACGTCATCGAGGTCGACGCCGTGACCAGGTCGTCTGCGCTGGCGCAGCTCTCGCCCCCTGCAGCACTGCCACCACCCGTCGCGTCGCCGCCGCCCGTCGCGGTGCCGCCGCCCGTCGCGGTGCCGCCGCCCGTCGCGGTGCCGCCGCCCGTCGCGGTGCCGCCGCCCGTCGCGCTGCCGCCGCCCGTCGCGCTGCCGCCGCCCGTCGCGCTGCCGCCGCCCGTCGCGGTGCCGCCGCCCGTCGCGCTGCCGCCGCCCGTCGCGCTGCCGCCGCCCGTCGCGCTGCCGCCGCCCGTCGCGCTGCCGCCGCCCGTCGCGCTGCCGCCGCCCGTCGCGTTACCGCCGCCTCCCCCCGCCGGGCTGCCTCCATCGGGGCCTGGAATTGGGGTCATCGGTCCGCACCCCAACACCGAGAAAAGGACGACGACAGAAACTGCGCGCGTGAGTTGATTCATGGCTGGCTCCCTGGGGTGTCCCGCAGAACATCAATTCAAAAACAACCAAACTCCACAATCACAACATGGCTCTCTTGTCTCTCCTGGGGTCGACACGGCGTCTCGTTTGCCGAACACGCAGCCTTCGCGGCGGCGCGCAGGCGTCAGGGGGTTCAGCCCCCGGAGAACGAGGCCGCTTGCAGCGCCGCGAAGTGCGTGTCGAGATCGCTCGGCCGCGCACTCTCATGGATCAGCCCGTACGCGAGGAAGCGCCACAGGGTATCGGCGATCTGCGCCGGGGTGCGGTCCCCCCCAAGTCGGTACCAGGTGGCGACCCAGTTGATGCAACCGAAGCCGAAGTGCCTCACCAATTCGAGGTCGAGCATCGGCCGCGCCTTGCCCGAGGCGTGCGCCTCGAGAAGCAGCGCGTCCCAGAACTTCTCGTAGCGCCCGCGTTCGCGCTCAACACCCTGCCTCGCGCCGGGCGGCAGCGAACGCCAGTCGAAGAGCAGCACGTACAGCGAGTCGTCGCCCCCGCAGAGCAGCTCGAGGTGCGCACGCAGGCACAGCCGCACGCGCTCGATGGGGTCGGGTTCGTTCACGGTGAGGCCCCGCATCGTCGTGATCGCCCGCTTCACGCCCTGCTTGATCAACTCGACGAGGATCACGTCCTTGCTGGGGAACCGGTAGTGCAGACTGCCGGGCAGCATCTTCGCGGCCGCGGCGATCTCCCGCACCGTGGTGCCCGCAAAGCCCTTCTCGCGGAACAACTGAGCGGCCGCAAACAGCACTCGCTCGTCGCCGTCCCCGAACATCTGCGTTGCTTCGCGAACATGATCCTGCGCGGTCCTGGTCATACCCCCAGGCGTCTATTTGGTCGGACAACCAAGAGTCAATTGGCCTGCCGACCAAAATTTGATTGTCCGGCAAATGCAGCATCTTGTACTCCGAAGAGGGCACGGATCGATCCGTCCGAGCCCATCGGTCATCGCCCCTGCGCCGCGCGGCCGTTGCGACACCGCTGGCTTGGTCGATGACCACCGGGTCTGCGGTCGAGGGCTTGAGCTGCGTCATGGGCCGACGTAGCCGCGCCGCATGCGCCCGATGATCTTTCGAACGATGCCCCTCTTCTTGTGCCTCGCCGTCGTGGGCTGCGGTGGCCAGTCCGAGCTCGAGGCGACCACGCGCGAGCCCGACGGAGGCGTCGTCGCGCCCGTTCGTGATGGTGGCCCGGAGCGCATCGACACGGGGTCAGCGGACGCGGGCCGGGACCCGAGCGACGCGGGCGTTCACGACGTCGCCGATGCAGGTCTGCCGCGGCCGACGGGTGAGCTGGCGCCGTTTCTTCCGGTCGCCGACACCGCGGAGGGCCTGACCAACACCGGCCCCGACCTCGCCGCGGTCCTCGAGCACGGGGCGCTCTCGCGGGCGTGTGATGGCTGGCGCGCGGCGCCGGGTGACCGTCGCAAGAAGCTGCTGTGTGGCAAGTCGATGTTCTTCTACGAGGGGTTCGGCACCACGGGGGTCCCCAGGCCGCTCATCACCTGGCTGCTGACCCACTTCGACTCGGAAGTGGGCCCGGGCTTCTCCAGGCTGGGCATGGTGGCCGACCCCGGCTCGACCGAGCGGCTGCCGCTGGGCCTGGCACCGGGTGCGCGGCTGGGCACCACCGAGACGCTGGCGTTCACCTGCGCGAGCTGCCACTTCGGCCGCCTGCCCGACGGGCGCTACGCGGTGGGGGCGCCGAATCACGACTTCGACTACGCGCGGATGAACCTGATCATCGCGCTGCTCCCCCAGACGCAGATGCCCGGCTGGAGCGACGCGGCCCACGACGCCAACGCCCTCGCCAAGCTCGAGCCGCTGCGAACCATGCTGGCCAACGATCTCGGAAAACGGCTCGCGCTCTTCTCGAGCCTTGCGCCGCTCGCGCTCAGTGGCAGCGCGGTGCCCCCCTTCTCGAAGGACAACGAGGGCGCCTACGCCCAGTGGCGCACCGGCACGATGGACTTCTTCATTCAGCCGCTGCCGTTCGACGACCACGTGGTCACCGTCTCGAAGATCAGCGCCCTGTGGGGCATCCCCTCGTCTGCGGAGCTCGCGGCGCAGGGCATCAATGGCCAGATGCTGGGATGGACGGGCGGAACGGCGTCGGTCGCCAACTTCCTCCACTCCTTCGTCGAGCTCGGAGGCGGCAACCCGACGCATTGGCCTGCCAGCGCGCTCGAGCCGCTGGACGAGTACCTGGCCAGCCTGCGCGCCCCGACGGCCGTGCCGGCCCCGGCCCCGTCGGAGCTCGTCGCAGGTGAAGACAGCTTCCGGACCAACTGCCTGAGCTGCCACGGGGGCCCGCGAGGCATGGGCGCCCGCGTCTACAGCTACGCCGAGATCGGGACCGACGCGGCGATGCAGTGGTGGGCCGATGGGCCCGATCACGACGGAGCGCCCCTGCCCCCCATCGTGTTTCCGCCCGGCGACCGGATCACCAACGGCATCAAGTCTCCGCGCCTGGTGGGCTTGTGGGCCATGAAGCGCTTCCTCCACAACGGCTCGCTCGACACGCTCGAGCAGGTGTTGTGCCTGCAGCCGCGCCCGACCGTCACCACGCCTGCGCTCGGCACCGCCGGGCACTCGTACGGCTGCCAACTGCAGCAGTCAGAGCGGGAGGCGCTGGTGCGCTACCTCCGGGCACACTGACGCAGCAGGTCGTCCTCAGAGGGTTGGTCGCCGCCCAACAAGCGCCCCGCGGCGCGCGCGGCGTCACCGCCGCCGCCCGTGCGAGCTCGGGCGCGTCGGCACCCCGGCTGCCGGCAGCTGGCGCGGAGCGTCTTGCAGGTGCAATTCGACGACTCCAGCCTCCCAAGAGCACGTGGTCGCGAAGTTCGGGCTGCTCGCCGTCGGGCTCGTGCTGCTCCTCGTGGCGTTGGTCTTCGACCCCGTCGGCACTTCTCCCGACAGCGGCGTCATCGACCTCGGGCCGTCAGCGACGCGTTGGCTGCTCGGTGGGCTGGGTGGCGGCGCTCTCGTCGCGGCGGCCTGGGCGCACTTCAGCCGCAAGACAGAGTCAGGGCCCGAGGAGCAGCGCCCCGACCCGCTTGCGCCACGTGGCCCGCGTCGATGACCCCGACTCCACGCTCACCGCTTTCACCGAGAAGGCGCAGGGAAGTGAAGGAAGAAACAACAGGGGCAAACGAGAGCTGGCGCGACGCGGCCGAGTCGGCTGAGGGCGTGCCGTCGGGCCCGGAGCAGGGCCCGGGAAGGTCTGCGCACGAGCGCCGAGGAGCCGCAGAGTGAGTGACGCGGCGGGACGCTGGCGCGGGCACATGGATTTCAATGAGCCTGCAGTGGGGCTGAAACACCGTGCTATTCCCCGTCAGATGAACCGAACCGACGTGGCCGGGGAGCTGGAGTCGTTGCGGTACCGCGTGGAGTCTCTCGAAGCGGAGCGCCGCGTCACGCGGCGCCGCCTGCGAGCCGTGGCCGTCGTCGTTGCGTTCGCGGCCGCCTTCTCGGCCGGCGTGGTGGGCGCCGCGACGGGCAACTGCCCCAACGCCCTGCCCGTCTGCTTCACCGCTGACACGCCCGCCTACGCGTCCGACGTGAACCTGAACTTCGCCCAACTGCACGAGTGGGTGACGCAGAAGGTCGGCGCCGTCGGCACCGCTGACGTGACGCACACCACGACCGAGAGCTTCTCGGGCGCGAACCGCCAGATGCTCTTCTTCGGCAACACCACCAACGGCGTGGGCGTGCAGACCGGCGCGGTCTACTCGCGCACCACCGACGGCTTCGCGTGGTTCAAGAACGGCTCGCACAACGACGCGCGCTTCAACAACGGCGGCGGCAGCACACTCGCCACGCTCGACAGCACCGGGCTCGCGGTGCCCACCACCGTCAGCGCCAACTCGGTGGTCGGCAACGGCGTGACCTCGAACGGCAACATCTTCGCGGCGGGTGACATCTCGGCGGGCGGCAACTCGACCCCGGTGACGGGCTTCGGCAACATTCAGGCGCCGACTCGCAACGATGCCGTCGACGGTATCGATCGGAACTATTGCAGCCCGTCTGGCGGTCGTAGCGTCAGTGAGACCAACTGCCCGAATGGCACGTTCGCTTGCGGCCTGCTGTGGAGCCACAACTGCGGTCAGAGCTGGTTCGAGGCGAAACTCCAGCTCAAGTGCTGCTCGTTGTGACGCTCAGCCGTGCGGCTTCTGCGTCGCCTGCGGGTTCGCGGGCGGCGCGAAGAACGGCGAGATGAGCCACACCCTGGTGACCCCGACCGCTGCGGCTCGGCTTCAACGCGCGGCGGCGATGGCCAGGAACGCTTCGTCGCACTCGGCCTCGTTCAACATCGCCGGGGGACCGGGCTCGAGCTTCAAGAGCGTCTCGCGATCGACCTCCGCACCGATGCCTGCGAGGAGCTTCGCTGCGTTCTTCGACACCAGCGCGGCGAGCGCGGCGTCGTCGGCGCAGTCTGCGCGGCTCGCGATGCGCTGGGCCATCGTCTCGATTCCATGAGAGTCACTCAACGCGATGACGTCTTGCGCGAGGGTGATCAGTCGCACGGCCGGCAGCACCGCGTCACCCCGCGTGCCGCGGGGCAGTCCCTTGCCGTCCCAGCGCTCGTAGATCTGCCCGAGGTTGCTGCGGACCTCCCCCGACAAGCCAAGTCGCTCACCGATGCGCAGCGCGACTTCGCAGTGGGCCGTGAGCACCTGACGACTGACGCCCACTGCTTGCGAGAGCCCCTCGGCCACGGCCTTCTCGAGCGCTGCGGGTTCGAGCCCCGCGAAGTGGCGCTTGAAGGCCCGCTCGAAGACCTGGCCGAGCTCGGCGCGGTCGCCCAGGTCGAGGCCGACCAGTTCTCGCCGGAGCTCGAGCTCGTCTCCGAACGTTGCCGACAAGGTGTGCGTGTCGGCATTGCAGCCCACGTAGCGCAGCAGCGCCTGGTGGTACGCGTTGCGACAGACCGCCTCGGGCAGCCCGGCAAGACTCGGCCGCGTCGCGCCAGCTCTCGTTTGCCCACGTTGTTCTTCCTTCACCTTTGGGAGAGACTCCAGCTCCGGGGCGGTTCGATGTTCGTGTTTCTCTCCACTCTTCCGAATCACTTTTTGCCGCCGCGACTGCGAGGCGAAGTGACCTTCGACGACGTGGGCGCTCGTCTCGAACAGACCCGCGCGCGTCGCTTCGTCGTGCTGACGATGGTGATGTTCGTCGGTGCGGCGCTCTCGACTCTGGCACAGGCCGCGCTGGGCATCTGGGGGACGGGGGTTGCCGCGGGCCTGCTCACGGTGCTGATCGGAGGGGTGCTGCTCCAAACGCGCCGCCGTGGCCCCAGCAACTGGTGGACGGCGAGCTACGTGGTCATCGGCTCTCTCGGCGCGGTGGTGATGGCCGTCGGGGTGGGGCACGAGGGCTACATCGCGCTGTTCTGGCTCGGTCTGGGGCCCATCATCGGGCTGGTCATCTCGGGGCCACGCCTCGCCGGGTGGTTGCTCCTGCCAGCCGCAGGGCTGGCTGCGCTGGCGATCCTGCTCATCGTCAACGAGGTGGTCCGCCCCTTCATCCGCGTGGACCACCTGGCCGGGCCGCACATCGTCTCGCTGCTGGGGGCCATCTTCAGCTACTTCCTGCTCGTCTTGAGTTTCGAGCGCGAGACGGCGCGCACCATCGCTGAGCTGGCGCGCAGCATCGACGAGGGGCGCCAGGCGCGTGCCCTCGCGGAACGCGCCGCGCAGGCCCGGGGTGAGTTTCTGGCGATGATGGGCCATGAGGTGCGCACGCCGCTCAACGGAGTGCTCGGCATCGTGTCGGTGATGCTCGCCGAACACATGCCGCCTCAGGTGGAAGAGGGGCTGCGGACCATCGAGTCGAGTGGGGCGGTGCTGCGCGCGCTGCTGGACGACGTGTTGGACTACTCGCGCTACGAGAGCGGTCAGTACGAGCTGGAGTCGCGGCCGTTGGAGCTGGCACAAGTCGGGCGAGACGTCATCGAGCTGATGCGAGGCATCGCGCTGGTGCGCGGCGACCGGTTGGAGCTGGAGGTGGCCTCTGGGACGCCCGCCTGGGTGGTGGGGGACGAGACGAGACTGCGTCAGGTGATGAACAACCTCATCTCCAACGCGGTGAAGTTTACGGAAGGCGGACTGGTGAGGGTGCAGTTGTCGGGCATCGAGGGAGGCTTCCGACTGGTGGTCTCTGACGACGGTCTGGGCATGAACCCGCAGACCGTCGAGAGGCTCTTTCGGCCCTTCATGCAGGCCGACGAGACCACCACCCGTCGCTTCGGTGGCTCGGGGCTCGGCCTGGCCATCGTGCACCTCCTCGTGCAGCGGATGAAGGGCACCGTGTCGGTCGAAAGCGAGCCCGGTCGAGGTTCCCGCTTCAAGGTGGAAATCCCCTGGGCTGCCTGTGCACCGCCTGCGTCCGTTGTCGAACCCGTCGAACTCCAGTCCCAGTCGGCGCGGGTGCTGGTGGTCGAGGACAACCTGATCAACCAACGCGTGGTCCGACGGTTGCTCGAGCAACTCGGTCACGTGGTGACGTGCGCAGGCGACGGCATCGCGGCCCTCGAGTGCCTCCAGCGAGCGCAGTTCGATCTCGTGCTGATGGACTGCCACATGCCGGTGATGGACGGCTTCACCGCCACCGAGCGCATTCGACTCAACCCCCAAAATCCACCGGTGGTGGCTGTGACGGCGTCGACGACCCGAGAGGACCACGAGCGCTGCAAGGCCAGCGGAATGCTCGAGGTGCTGAACAAGCCGATTCGCCGCGAAGACCTCAGTCGGGTCATTGCTCAGTTCGTCAAACGCACCTGATCTCGCTCTCCATCCCCCCCATGGCTTGTTTTCTTGCGCGCTGCGTGACGTCACAGGAAGCGCCGGGCTTCGCCGAGCCCTCGCGCGTCTCGAGGTCGAAGCGCTGGAAGAGCTCCTGCCGCCACTGCCTCGGCAACGACCTGGGCGCGATGCGGAGGATGCGGCGCGCGCCCTCTGCTCTCAGCTACGCCATCACCAGGTCGCACTCACCGCCGTGTACTCACTGATTCGTCGATTGAATCAGGGAAAACATGGCTCCAGGAGTGCGCCCCCTGCCTCGGCGTCTCGAGAACCGCGGGCTCGAGCTCTCGGTGAATTGAACGCAGTTCGCCACGCAGTGAGGGGCTGGGAGTGGTCGTCGACGCCAAAGCCGAAGCAGTCGCCCTCTCCGAGCGCTACGGCTTCGAGCCGGCCGTCACCGGAAGCGGAGGTCTGGGCGATCGCCCGGCACCGACGGTGCTGTTCTTGCCGATGAGCCTCATTCCCGACGAGCGCTGAGTGCTGGCTGCGTTCGCGCGAGCGGAGTAGCCCTCGAGCGCATGAGCACTCGCGCCATCGTCATCGGTTCCACCGGCCTCGTCGGCAAACAGCTCGTCGGTCAGTTGCTCGCAGACGCGCGCTTCGAGCGGGTCGTCTCGTTCGTGCGCCGCCCCTCGGGCCGCACCCACGCCCGCCTCGAAGAGCACGTCATCGACTTTCGCGCGCCCGACGCGTGGGCCGACCGGGTGGAGGGCGACGTGCTCTTCTCGACGCTCGGCACCACGCTCAAGCAGGCCGGCAGCAAAGAGGCCCAGTACGAGGTCGACTACACGTTTCAGTTCAACACCGCGCAGGCCGCGGCGAAGAACGGCGTGAAGGAATACGTGCTCGTCTCGGCCGACCGCGCGAGCCCGTCGTCGATGGTCTTCTATTCACGCATCAAGGGGGAACTCGAGCGCGACACCGGCAAGCTCGGCTTCACCTGCATGACGGTGGTGCGCCCCGGCCTGCTCGCCGGGGAACGCGAGCAACCCCGCGCCGTCGAAGGCATGGCCGAGGGCGTGCTCAACGTCATCGGCGCGCTGCCGGGCCTGGGCAACTTGAAGCCCATTCAAGGCGCCGAGGTGGCGAAGGCGATGATCGCCGCCTGGTCGAAGCACACGCCGGGCACCACGATTCTGCACAACCAGGAGCTCTTCGCCCTCGCCCGGGCCTGACGCAACGAACTGTCCTCAAAGAAGGCTTTCGGCTCCGAACACGAGACTGACCGCGCCGAGCGAGCCCAGCGCCAGACGCCTCGGGTCCTCCTGCGCGCAAGCGGCGAGTGCGTTAGGCACCCGCTCATGAAGCGACGAACGGTCATCAAGGGGCTCGCCATGGCGACGGGCGCCGCCGCCGTGGGGTGCAAGCCGACGCAGAAGACCACCCCGCCTGCAGTCGACCCGGTGCAGAGCGTCAGCGCGTTGCCGCCCGGCGTCTCACCGTGGATGACGCTCGACCCCTTCTTGTTCTGTGTTCACCACGACGACGCGTACCCGCGCGGCAACGGTGAGCTCGGCCCTGCCGCGACGCTCGAGGGCCGCGACCTGGGGCAGGACTTTGCCGGCAAAGACGGCTGGCGCATGTACCACGGTCAACGCATCCCCGGCTTTCCGCAGCACCCGCACCGTGGGTTCGAGACCATCACCATCGTGCGCAAGGGCTTCATCGACCATTCCGACTCGCTGGGCGCCGCGGCGCGCTACGGCCAGGGCGACGTGCAGTGGCTGACGGCGGGCGCGGGCATCAACCACGCCGAGATGTTTCCTCTGCTGCGCACCGAGGCCGACAACCCCACCGAGCTTTTTCAGATCTGGCTCAACCTGCCGAAGCGCTCGAAGTTCGCCCGGCCGTACTTCACGATGTTCTGGGGCAACACCATTCCCCGCTTCGTGGTGACCGACGCGGCGGGTCGCAAGGCGAGCATCGAGGTCATCGCGGGTGAGCTCGAAGGCCGCACGGCGCCGAACCCTCCGCCCGATTCGTTCGCCTCGCAGCGCGAGAGCGGCGTCGCCATCTGGACGGTGGCGCTCGAGGCCGGCGCGCAGTGGACGTTGCCCGCGGCGGAAGCGGGCTTGAACCGCAGTCTCTATTTCTTCAGCGGCGCAGGCGTCACCGTCGGCGCGCGCAGCGTGTCGGCGCGCCAGCACGTGCTGCTCAAGTCTGACGTGCCGACGACGCTGGTCGCGACGAACGGCCCGGCGCAGGTGTTGATGCTGCAGGGGCGGCCCATCGGCGAGCCCGTCGTGAAGCACGGCCCCTTCGTGATGAACACGCCGCAGGAAATCCAGCAGGCGTACGCCGACTACCAGCGCACGCAGTTCGGCGGCTGGCCGTGGCCCGACACCGCGCCCGTGCACGGCCTCGAGTCGCGGCACTTCGCGCGGCACGCCGACGGCCGCATCGACTCGCCCGTCCCAACCTGAAGCATCTGCTGCGTCGCAGCGCGCTGGCGTGAACGGGCTTCGCAGCCCGACGCGGGTGGCTCGCGAGGGTCACTGGGCGCCTTGCGGCGGGAGGATCGCGAGCGAGGTGCCGGCCGAGGTGCGCACTCTCGTCGTGCATCGAGGAATGCGAAGAGGGGCGGTGCTGGCTCGAGGGCCGCCTTCGCGAGGAGCCGACCCTCCGTACCGGGTCGGAGCCTTGCCTGCGTCTCGCGCCTGGTGGCCCTCGTTGTCTCGACGGTCTGCCGGATGTCCCACGGTGGGGGCCGCGCGTGTCTGAACCGGCATGCGATGGATTCTGCCCCTCGTGGTGCTGTGCGTCGGCTGTGGTGACCCGCTCGTTCGCCGCGACCCGGCGCCCTGGCCTCCCCTCGGTGCGGGCGGTGGCGGTGGCGGAGGCCTGCCCTTCTCGGGCGACGGCGGCGGAGGTGGCGGCTTTCCACTCGGTGGCGGCACGGTCACCGGGGGCGGCTCGTTCTCGGCGTGCGGCGCGGTGCCGGAGTTTGGCGCCATCGACGAAGGTCCGGTGCCTCAGGCCATCAGCGGCGGCACCCTGGCGGCGCTGCGCTCGGGGCAGCTGGTGGTGGCCGACGTCGACCGCGCGCAGCTGTGGGTGCTGAGCGCCGACCGGCTCAGCGCGCAGTCGGTGTCGCTGCAGAGCGGTGACGAGCCCGGGCGCGTCATCGAGGGCCCGACGGGCAAGGTGTACGTGGCGCTGCGTCGCGCGGGGGCCATTCTCGAGCTCGACGTGGCCACGCTGGGAACGCGACGGCTGACGACGTGCGCGCAACCGCGCGGCCTGGCGTGGGATGGCGCGCGCCTGGTGGTGGCGTGCCTCGGCGGTGAGCTCGAGCGCGTGGAGCCCGTCGATGGGCAGCGGCACGGTGTCGTCGCGACCGCTCCGTGGGGCGACCTGCGCGACGTGGTGGTCGATGGCGACCGGCTGCTCGTCACCGAGTGGCGCCGCGCGAAGGTGTGGGCGGTCGCGGCCGATGGGGCCACGAGCGAAGTCGCGACGTCGAGCGTCGATGGCTACCTCCCGCGGGTGGGCTGGCGGGCCGTGGCTCGCCCTGGCGGCGGCGCCCTGTTCGTGCGTCAACAGCACCGGTCGACCACGCTGCCGAGCACGACGAACTGCTCGGCGTACGGCGGCTTCGCGCGCGACACGAAGAGCTCGGGCGGCGGCAGCGGCTCTGGCTTCGCAGCGATGAACGTCGTGAAGAGCGAGCTGGTCACCATCACCAGCGCAGGCAGCACCAGCGCGTCGCTCTCGGAGAACTTTCAGAGCGCCGTGCTGCCGGTCGACGTGGCGGTCTCCCCCTCGGGCCGCGTGGCGGTGGTCGCCGCAGCGCAGGGCAAGGTGACGATGCTCGAGCTCGGCGTGCGCCGCGACGTCGCCCTGGTCTCGGACGTCACGGAAGACTCGCAGGTGACCTCGGCCGCGTTCGTCGGCGAGTCGCTCTTCGTCTTCATGCGCAACCCCGCCTCGCTGCACGAGGTGCGCCCCGACGGCACCGCGCAGCTGCGCTTCACCTTCGCGGGCGCGGTGAGCCAATCGACGGGGCACGACCTCTTTCACCGCGGCACCCGCGCGGCCGTGGCGTGCGCGTCGTGTCACCCCGAGGCCGGTGAAGACGGCTTCACGTGGAATTTTCAGGAAGGCTCCTTCCGCACGCCCACGTTGCGCGGCGGCATCGGAGGCACCGCGCCGTTCCATTGGGTCGGCGACATGACCACGATGATGGACCTCATGAGCAACGTGATGGCGGTGCGCATGGCGGGCCCGCAGGTCGACCTCGAAGGCACGCAGTCGCTCGAAGACTGGCTGCATGCGCTGCCGAAGTTGCCGGCGCCGGCCACCGACGCGCAGGCCGTGGCGCGTGGCTCAGCGGTGTTTGCGTCGAGCGGGTGCGCCAGGTGTCACTCGGGGGCGCAGGGCACCAACAACGCGATGGCGAACGTGGGCACCGGGGCGGCGTTTCAGGTGCCGCGGCTGACGGAGCTCGCGTGGCGCGGGCCGTGGTTCCACGATGGGCGCATGGAGACACTCGAGGACCGGTTCGCGGCGAACGCGGGCGGTGACCTGCATGGGCTCGTCTCGATGCTCAGCGGCGAGCAGAAGCGCGACCTGCTCGAGTACTTGAAGACCCGGTGACCCTCCGCGAGGCACAGCGCATGACCAGGCGCCTTGCGACTGCGGAAGGTCACGGGCAGCTCGGTTTTCGAGGCCGGGGCCCGCACTTTGAGAAACGTTCGTACTCAGAGCTGACGAAAGCGCTCAGTTGTCAGCTCTGAGTACACGCTTTTTTCAAGTCGCTCGTCCCGCGCGCATGTGAACGAAGTTCCTTCGACGAGAGGGGTGGTCGGCTCGACGAGCCAGCAGCAGTGGCTCGAGCGTGATGTCGAAGTGAAGGCCGCGAAGCCGAGCGTGACGGTGATGCCCATCGTGCGGCAGGACTCGGTGGCACCAACAGCCCTGGGGAAGGCACTGTGTGTGTGGTGATGGCGCCGTGCTCGTCAGCTGCAGCCCCTCGACCTCGAGGTGAGGTGTTCACTTCTCGAAAGCACCCATATGGGCCGACTCGAGCACCGTGGGGCGATGCACAAGTCGACCGTCATGGAGAGCATGAGCGACGGGGCACGCCCGCGACGAGCACGCACGCCCCCCAGGTGAGTCCCCACCTTCATCAAGGAATTCAGCACGCGTCGTTTCTGATCAGCCCGCGCGCACCAACAGCTCTGGGGAAGGCACTGGGTGTGTGGTGATGGCACTGTGCTCGGCTGCAGCCCCTCGCTCGCGCGCCGGGCACGGCCGGAGAGTCGTCGCCCCTTCGTTGCCTGAAGGCTGGGTGGTTGCGCGATAACCCATTGATGTTTGGGTCCTTTTCGACAGACACAGATCGACCGCGCCGCCTGCTCGTTTGAGGAGCCATGGTCACCTCGCTCGCCCTCGTCGCCGTGCTCGCCTGCAAGCCGTACACGCCTCCCTCCGAGCCGCCCGTCTTCACCACCGCCGCCTGCGAGGGGGCCGACCTGGTGCGCCGCAACCACGACCGCCTCGAGGTGAGCCGGGTGCCCAACGCGTGCCTCACGGTTCGCTGCGAAGGCACCGACCGCGTGCGCCGCAACCGCTGGGGGAGCGAACTGTCTCGCGAGACGAACGCCTGCACGGTGGTGCGCTGCGAAGGTGGTGACCGCGTGGTGCGCGCGTACGACGGCTGGGAAGTGTCTCGCGTGAGCATGGCGTGCATGCCGCGCCCCGCCCCTCCTCCGCCTGCGCCGACGAGCGACGTGTTCCGGTTCGGCTTGTCGTATCGTTGAAGCGGGTCGCTGCTCCCAGTGGACTGCGCGGGCCATCGCCGATGCGGCCAGCGAGCGCTGGCGGCGGCGTGTCGAGCGGCTGGTCAGATCGTCATCGCTGCGCGTCAAGCGGCACCAACGCGAGGAGCTCGAAGCATCGACCGCCTCGAGCACCCACCGCAAGCCCTCCACGTGGCAAAGCGGTGACACGCGGCGTGCGCTTCGCTGCTACCGTTGTCTTCCGAGCCGTCGGTGATGCCCACCGGTTTCCTCGCGTGAGGCCGCCCCATGACGACTCGTTTCCTGCCGCAGGGCGCCTTCTTCACCGAGCTCAAGCAGCGCGTCGACGCGCACCTCGCCGCCGCGCCCGACCGCCGCTGGGTGGTGGTGGCCAAGAGCGCGCTCATCGCCTCGTGGTGGGCCGGCTCCTGGGTGGCCCTCGTCTTCTTCGCGCAGACCTGGTGGCAGGCCGGGCTCGCCGCCGTCTCGCTGGGCCTCGCGATGGCCGGCATCGGCTTCAACACGCAGCACGACGGCGGTCACCACGCGGTCTCGACCGGGCGCGCTGGCAACCGCGCGATGGCCTTCGCGCTCGACCTGCTCGGCGGCAGCTCGTGGGTGTGGCACTGGAAGCACAACGTGCAGCACCACACGACGCCCAACCTCGTGGGGCTCGACGCCGACATCGACATTCAGCCCTTCGTGCGGCTGTCACCGTCGCAGGCGTGGCGCCCGTGGCACCGCTTTCAACACCTCTACGTGTGGTTTCTGTACGCGCTGCTCGCCATCAAGTGGCACTTCATCGACGACTTCAAAGACGTCATCACCGGGCGCATCGGTGAGCAGTCGTTTCCCCGGCCGCGCGGGCTCGAGCTGGTCGGCTTCATCGCGGGCAAGGCGTTGTTCCTCACGTGGGCCCTCGTGATTCCCTCGCTGTTTCACCCGCTGCACCACGTGCTGCTCGGCTACCTGCTCGTGTCGGTGGTGGTCAGCCTCTGTCTGGCCATCACGTTCCAGGCCGCGCACTGCGTCGAGCTGGCCGAGTTCCCCGACGCGTCGAGCGCGAAGACGGACTGGGCCGAGCACCAGGTGCGCACCTCGGTCGACTTCGGCTCGGGCACCAGCTGGTGGTCGCAGCTCATCGGTGGGCTCGACCTTCAGACGGTGCACCACCTCTTCCCGCGCGTGGCGCACGTGCAGCTCGCTGAGCTCGCGCCGATCGTCGCCGAGGTGAGCGAGAAGCACGGCCTGCGCTACCACGTGCTGCCCGGCATGGGCGCGGCGGTGGCTTCTCACGCTCGGTGGCTCAGGAAGCTCGGCGCCGGGCCCTGACGTTGGCTGCACGTCGAAGGGCGAGCTGCGCGACGTGCTGACCGCCGCCTCGGGCGGGGCGAGCCAGGCCGACATGCACACGTTCGACAAGCAGTTGACCGGTGAGCACCCGTACCTCATCGCCGACCTGCTCAACCCCGCCATCGACACCGACCGCGTGCCGACGTCGGGCCTCGCGCGCACCGGTGGACACTTCGTGCTCGAGAAGAACGGCGAACTCTTCGACCCGTGGCCCCGGCGAGACGGCACACAGACCGTGCCCGCCAACTCCGACGCCGCGCGGCGGTACCAGGCGTCGTGCGTCGAGTGCGCCCGCTCAGCGCCCGCGCGCGAGCTGGTCGACGGCGCCCAGCAGCGTCGGCCTTCGAAACGGCCCATGGAGCCGCTGCGCCCACCCCAGCGCAGTGCTCAGCGGCACGCCCGCGGCGGTGACGAAGAGGGGCTTCACGCTGCCCGGCCGCTCGAGCTTCGCGGCCATCGTGCTGCCCTTGAACGAGGTCTTCGCGATGCCGACCACCGGCACGCCGCGACCGAGCGCTTCGTGCAGGTGTGCGCCCAGGCCCGGCGTGCCCGCGTCGTCGAGCCACACGTAGCCATCGACGACCACGGCCTGCACGGGCCCCGCTTTCTGCAGCACGGTCAGCAGGCACGGCAGCTCGCGCTTGTAGAAGGCGCCAGGCTCGTACGCCGCGATGGGGCTCACCTCGGCGGTGACGGTGCGCGCCGCGACGGCGTCGGCCCAGTCAGGCGCCAGCACGCACGCGGCGCGGGCGCTGGTCTCGGCGTACTGCACGTCGGTGAAGGCAATCATGCGGGCGACGACGCAACGCGCTTCGCCGCCCTGACCACACTCACCTCAGCCCCCTTCCAGCGGGCCGACGAGGTGGAAGGTCGAGGGCGACCGTGAACGTTGGGCATCGGGTGGTCTCTTCTTCTCATGAATCGAGCCGAGCTCGAATGCGCAACAGGCCGTCGGGCAGCTCGAAGCTGCGCAGCGCGTCGAAGGTGAGCGCCTGCCACTTCTTCTCGGCGTTGAAGACGATGACCAGCGCGATGCCCTGCGCCCTCGCCTTGCGGATGAGCTGAATGAGCGCGGTGACGGTCGCGGAATTGAAGAACTCGAGTCGCTCGAAGTGTGCCTCGAGCGAGAGCCCCTTCACGCGCGCCTCGGTCAGCGCCCCGTCGAGCCACGGCGCGATCACCAGGCCCGGGTTGCGCTCGTGGCTGCGCCCCGACCAGTCGAGCCGCAACGACGGAGACTTCTCGACCGCGTCGATGCGCAGCTCACCCGACACCAGAGACTCCAGCAGCGGGTGGGGCATGTCAGTTGACGCTCCCTTCCACGAGAGGGCGACCCACCCGCTTCAGCGCGACGAGCGTGAAGTCGTCGTCGAGCCGCGCCATGTGCTGCTGCACCTCGCGCGCGATGTTGCGCACGATGGCGTCGACCTCGAGCTCTGCGTAGTGGTGCAGCGCGCGCTCGAGCTCCTCTTCGCCGTACATCTCTCCGGCGGCGTTGGTGGCCTCGGTGACGCCGTCGGTGAAGAGCAGCACCACGTCGCCATCTTCGAGCTGCAGCGTGGCGTCCTTGAGCTTGCCGCGCAGGTCGTGCAGCACGCCGAGCCACGTGCCCGTGGTGGGCACCACCTCGATGAGACCCTGCGCGCGCCGGTACACGAGGATGTCCTGGTGTTTGCCCGAGAAGACGACCTCGTCGCCGCGCAACGCAAGCGCAGAGATGGACATGTACCGGTCGGCGCCGAGCCGCGAGATGTTCTCCGAGAGCACGCCGTTGACGCGCTCGAGCATGCGCGAGGGCAGCAGGCCCTGCCCGTTGCTGACCGCGGTGAAGATGCTCGTCTGCGTCATCATCATGATGAGACCTGACTCGACGCCGTGGCCCGATACGTCGCCGATGGCGATCCACACCTCGCCGTCGCGGGTCTCGATGACGTCGTAGTAGTCGCCGCCCACTTCTTCCGCGGGCCGCATGGTGGCCGCGAGCTGGTACCCCGGCAGTTGACGCGCGCGCGGCAACAGCGAGGTCTGGATGCGCTTGGCGACCGCCATGTCACCCCACAGCGCGTCGCGAGCGGTGCGCAACTCGGTGCGCACGCGGAACTCTTCCTTCACCAGCCGCTCACTCATCGTGTTCGCCGCGGTCGAGATGATGGCCGTCGACACCAGGAAGTAGCCGTTGTTGATCAACGCGACCTGGCTGATGGGCTCGCTGCTGGGCCACGCGAGGTTCGTCAGCAGATAGAGCCCGATGATGATGAGGCAGTTGACGGCCGAGTGCACCGAGCGCCACGGCAAGAGCGCGTTGACGGCAATCATCACCAGGTTGAGCCCCGCGTAATAGGTGCTGTTCAACCCGCCGAGGTCGGTGGTCATCACGGCCACCATGCCCGCCGCGATCACCGTGAACGCGTAGCCGTGCAGAATCGAGTAGCGCGTCGGCGACGTCAGGCGAATGAAGAGGTGCTGCCCGAAGATGAGCACCGTCGCGCCGAGCCGATAGAACGCGAAGCGCACCAACAACTGGGAAGGCATCATGAACACGTCGAGCAGGAAGAAGACGGGGATGAGCGTGAAGCCGAGCGCCGTCAGCGTGCGGGCCCGCAGGTGCACCACGGACTCCACGTACTGACCAAAGTCGGTCGGCGGCGCGTCGACCGAGACGATTTCCGATTCTCCGGTCATGGTCAGGGGCACCGTTTGCGCACCGAGAGGAACATCTGGCTGCCCGTCTCCTCGAACGACAACGACGAGGTGGCGTCTGGCAGCTCACGCACGAGCTCGAGAAACTCGCGCTGGTCGCGGTAGTAGATGGACCAGTCCATCCAGTACTCCATGTAGAGACGGCTCGGGTTCTGGGGGTGGAAGTTGCCGATGAGCAGCTCCCCACCCGGCACCAGGAGCTCGTAGAGGCGCCTGAGGACCGCCTGCGCCACCGGCGGAGTGAGGTAGTCGAACAGCCCCATCGAATAGATGAGGTCGAAGCGCCCCCAGCGCTGCGTGAGGTCGAGGTTTCGCAGCAGCGTGCGGACCGAGTCGCGCACCAGGGTGACGTCGAGCGCCTCGCCGAGGCGGTCTTCCAGCTCGTTCAACGTGTCGCGCGCGTCGTCGAGGGCCGCAGAGTCCTGGTCGAGCAGCACGAATTGCAGCTCCGCGACGTCGTCGCGCGTCTTCACGGCTTCGTGCAGCTCGCAGGCAGGCCCGCATGCCACCGACAGCACCCGCGTCTTCCCCTGCGGCTCACGACGCAGCCGGGCTTGCGTGATGACCCCGGCGATGAGCGCGCGACGGTTGCGAACGGCCTGCGCCGCCGCCGTGTCGATGGGGTGGCGATGCATGAACTTCGCGAACAGCCCCCCGCCCCGAAAGCCCCGCTCGTAGAGCATGCGCATCATCAACGAGTCACCTGCGTACCCCCGCGGCTTGAGGTTGGTGCGGGCGAGAAACTCGGACGCGAGGATGACGTCCCACATCTGCTTGCGAAAATAGAAGCCGTGGCGCTCGTGCTCCTGCCGCGTGAAGTGACTCACCGCGCGGGCGAGGTGCTGGAGCTGGGTGTCGAAGAAGGCCTTGAAGTTCCCGTACTCGGCGGCGGTGGCGACCTCGTGCACCGCAGCGCGCATCTGGGGAGGCTCGTGCACCAGGCTGCGGTCGAGCTCGTCGAAGAGCGAGCGGTAGACCTGAAAGTCGTAGAGCAGCTGCGAGGTGAAGTCGCGAAAGGCCGGGAGCACCGTCGTCTTGCGGCCCCAGAGCAGCGGCAACTGACGGACGCGCTGGCTCAGCTCGCTGATGCGACCATCCTGAAGGAGCTGGGTGAAGTCGTAGACCTGCTCGAGGAAGACGAGGCGGCCGTCAGACGGCGCCTCCCCGCCCGCTTCGAACTTGCACGGCCCCAGCGTGGCGTTGCGACCCGCGCAGCTGAGCGTGAGCCGGTCGAAGCGCGCCCCATCACGCGGCACCTGCTCGCGGGCTTCGAAGCGAACCAGCAACGAGTGCGGGCGAGCGTGCTCGACCTTGAGCGTCAAGGGCACGTCGAGGGCGTGCGCGCTGCCGCGCACCTCTGGCAAAGAGAGGGCTGTCATCGTTCAGACTCCGCGCACTTCGATGCGTTGATCAGCCGTCTGAAAGACCTCGAGGGCGGTGAAGCTCAATTCCTGCCACTTCAAGTCCTTGCGGTAGAGCACCCGCACCGCGTGAGCGCCGCGCCTCGAGTGACCGAGCACCCGGATGACGGGCGTGATGGTCGAGGAGTTCATGTAGGCCATGCCGCGAAAGTCGAGCACCAACAGCTTCTTGAGCGAGCGCCCCAGCTCGACCGCGCGCGAGAGAAGCGGGATCAGAAATGTCGAGGGCTCGCGGCTCGTGCTGCGCCCAGACCACACCACGTAGACGCCCGAGTCCTCGTCGCGGAGCTCGATCGTCAGTTCGTTCTGCTGGAAGGTTTCGGGGACCATGGCGTTACCTCAGGCCTGACTGCGGTGGACGGCAGAGACGGCGAGCACGTTCGCGTCGGACAGAAAGAAGTCGAGAATCGACTGCCCCTCGTAGGCGATGCGCACCAGGCCCAGGCCGCTCTCACGGCTCTCGAGTGATTGGGCCGACACCTCCTTGAGGCGCTCCACGTAGGCTTCGAAGGGGTTCTGGAACCCACGAATCCACTGCACGGTGCGGTCGAGCCGCCGAACGTGCTCGTCGTCACTGCTGCGCACCGGGCTGCGCACCTCGACGGTGATGGCGGCGCCGTCGACCGTGATGGCGATGCGAACTTCCTCGGGCGCGTGCTCGAACGAGCCGTACTTGGTGGCGTTCTCGGTGAGCTCGCACACCACCATCTCGGTGGCGTGCACGGCCCGCTCGCCGAAGTCGAACTCGCGGAGAAACGCCACGGTTTGCTGACGCGCGACGTCGAGCTCTTCCCACCGCGGGCGAATGTTGAGGTGCAGGGTCGGCATGTCTTCCTCACTTCTGAAGTGAAAGGGGCAGCGTGACGGCGCGGTCCTTCCCGGATCGCTTGGCGGAGCGCAGCGCGTGGTCGGCATGCGCGAGGAGCGTCGGGTAGGCGTCCCCGTCTTCGGGGTACGAGGCGACGCCACAGCTCGCGGTGATGCTCAGCCAGCGCCCGTCGTGCTCGAAGCGGTGCGCGCGCAGCCGCGAGACGAGCCGCTCGGCAAACTCCACGCCCTGCGCCTTCTCGCAGCCGGGCAGGAAGACGGCGAACTCATCTCCGCCCATGCGCACCGCCATGTCGGTGGCGCGCGTCGTGGCGGCGATGAGGAAGGCGAGCTCGGCGAGCGCGCGGGATCCACAGGCGTAGCCATGGTGCGTGTTGAGCCGCTTCAGGTCGTCGAGGTCGATGAAGACCAGCGTGTACGCCTCGGCGCGGTGGCGGCTGCGCTGGTGCTCGCGCTGCATCAACTGCGCGAAGTAGCGCTGATTGAAGAGATGCGTGAGGCCGTCGTGGTTCGCCAGCTCGTAGAGCGACGCGGTCTCGTGGCGCTGCTCGGCCATCACCACGCGTTGAATGTCGACGATGGTGCGGCCGAGCTCGACGTGGGTGAGCGCGGTGCGCAGCCCGGCTTCCACCACGCTCGAGGGCCACGCGAGGTCGATGAAGCCGTCGAAGTGATGCCGCCGCAACAGCTCGCCCACGCCCTCGACGTCGGCCCGCTCGACCAGCAACCGCGCGACCGAGCCGGTGTCATCGCGCTCGTCGAGCTGCGCGAGCGCGGCGGGGAGCTCGTCGGGACCCGGGCGCACGAAGGCCACGGTGTCGGGGCGCGCGGCGACGGGCAGCTCGGAGAGAGAGTGGAGGTGCGCCAATTCGAAGTCGTGGAGCGCCCAGTGTTGAGGCCACTGGCCCGGCGAAGCGATGACGGCGAGCTGGTACACGGCGGTCCCCCTTGCGGCGCATGGCACCCGGCGCGCAACGCAGCAGCAGGCGCCGTGCCAGCATGAGGCCGGGGGAACGGGGGACTTTCACCCTTTCAAAGTGAGCGCCTTCCATCGGAATGAAGTCGTGGCATCGTCGTGCGCATGTCGGGTTCTGCGCCGTACGACGTGGTGTTGATAGGTGGGGGCATCATGAGCGCCACGGTGGGCGCGTTGCTCAAGACGCTCGAGCCCGGCCTGCGCGTCGCGATGTTCGAGCGGCTCGAGCAGGTGGCGCAGGAATCGTCGGAAGCGCGCAACAACGCAGGCACGGGGCATGCCGCGCTGTGTGAGCTCAACTACACCCCGCAGCGCGAAGACGGCTCGGTCGACGTGAAGAAGGCGTTCCACATCATGGAATGCTTCGAGACGAGCAAGCAGCTGTGGGCCTCGTGGGTCGAGCGCGGCGTGTTGAGCGCACCGCGCGAGTTCATTCGCTCGGTGCCGCACCTCTCGTTCGTCAGCGGCGACGCCGACGTCGAGTTTCTGAGGCGTCGACACGAGGCGCTGCACGGCAACCACCTCTTCGCGGGGCTGCGCTTCACCGAGAACCGCGACGAGCTCTCGCGGTGGATGCCGCTCATGATGCAGGGCCGCGCGTCAGAGCAGCGGGTCGCCGCGACGTGGTCGAGCCTCGGCACCGACCTCGACTTCGGGCGGCTGACGCGCGGGCTGGTCGACTGGCTGCGCACGCAGGAAGGCTTCTCGCTGTACCTCGACCACCACGTGCACTCGCTCGAGCGCGCCAGCGACGGCGCGTGGCGCGTGCAGGTGGAAGACGAGGCGAAGTCGAAGGAACAGGAAGTGCGCGCGCGCTTCGTCTTCATCGGTGCGGGCGGCGGGGCGCTCGAGCTGCTCGACGCGTGCGGCATCGAAGAGGGCGCAGGCTACGGCGGCTTTCCGGTGAGCGGCGAGTGGCTGGTGTGCCGCAACCCCGAGCTCGTCGCGCGCCACCAGGTGAAGGTGTACGGCAAGGCGAAGGAAGGCACGCCGCCGATGTCGGTGCCGCACCTCGACCGGCGGTACATCGACGGCACGCCCACCTTGATGTTCGGGCCCTTCGCGGGGTTCTCGACGCGCTTTTTGAAGGAAGGCAGCTACCTCGACCTGCCGGGCTCGGTGACGCTCGACAACCTCATCCCGCTGATCAGCGTGGGGCTGCGCAACCTGCCGCTGACGACGTACCTGCTGGGGCAGGTGACGCAGTCGATGGAAGACAAGCTCGAGGCGCTGCGCGAGTTCATTCCCCACGCGCAGCCCGAAGACTGGTCGCTGGAGGTCGCCGGTCAGCGCGTGCAGGTCATCAAGCGCCACCCCGAAGAGGGCGGGCGGCTTGAGTTCGGCACCGAAATCATCTCGGCGAAGGACAACACCATCGCCGCGCTGCTCGGCGCGTCACCGGGTGCGTCGACCTCGGTGTCCATCGCGCTTGACCTGCTGGCGGACTGCTTCCCCGAGCAGATGAAGACGCTGACGTGGCAGGGCCGGCTCAAGGCGCTCTTCCCGTCGTGGGGCCGGAAGCTGGCCGACGATGTGGGCCTCGCGGCGAAGGTGCGCGACCGCTCGGCCACGCTGCTGCAGTTGGACCCGATGGACGTGATGTGAAGGGTTCGCGATGAGCCGAGCCTGCGTCTCGTGCGAGCTCGAGGCGGTGTGCTTCTCGCGTAGACTCTCTGGCGCATGACGCTTCTCTTCTTGCTGCTCGCCGCCGCGCCCAACCTCTCGCAGCTCGACGCCCAGGAAGCGCTCAACGACCAGCTCGAGGCGCGCTTCAACGCGCTGTGCGGCGAGCTGAAGAGCTCCGGCGGTCGCACCAGCAGCGCCTTCTCGAGCCCGCCTTCACTGGTCGAGCCGAAGGAGGTGCGGTGGGTGAAGACGTGCTCCTTCCGCGCGCTCTCGTTGAGCGGGCCGGCGAAGTCGAAGACGGCGCGCATCTTGTGGGAGCTCGACGGCCTCACGCCGAGCGGTGAGCGCCTCACCGAGCGCGGCGAGGCGAACGCCACGCTGACGTTGCAGAAGACGGGCTGGGCCTTCACGCGCTTCGAGCACGACGTGCATCAGCTGGTGCGTCGCCCCCGCGCGCGCTTCTCAGACGTCGCTGCGGAGGTGGGTCTCTCGTTTCCCGTTCCCCGCACCGGCCACCTGCTGCTGGGCGGGCTCGCGGTGCGCGACCTGAACGGCGACGGGCGCCTCGACGTGGTCGCCACCAATGGCACCGAGGTGGTGCTCTTCACGCAGCAGGCCGAGCGCTTCGCCTTCACCCCCAGCGTCGTCAGCGCAGGCCACCCCCGCATGTGGACGTCTTCGGTCAGCGCCGCCGACTTCGACGATGACGGAGACGCCGACCTGCTCGTCACCCACCACCCGGGCCCGGTGGAGCTCTTCAAGAACGAGCAGGGTCGCTTGACGCTGCACGGCACGCTCGCCGCGCCCGGTGAGTGGCACTCGGCCGTCACCGCCGACCTCGATGGCGACGGCCACCTCGACCTTGCGCTGCTGCCCTACCCGCTCGAGAAGTCACCGACGAACATGCTCGAGACGACCAACGGCTTCCCGCTCCAGCTGTGGCGCGGTGACGGCACGCTGGGCTTCACGCGCTGGCACGCCGAAGTGCCCTTCCCCCGACGGTGGACGCTGGCCGCGGTGGCGGCAGACGTGCTCGAGCAGGGCCGACCGCAGCTCTACGTCGCCAACGACTATGGCTCGAATGACCTGTGGCGCTTCGAAGCCGACGGAGGCCTGACGGAGGTCGCTCCTGCCGCAGGCCTGGTGGACCCTGGCAACGGCATGAGCGCCGACGTCGCCGACTTCGACGGCGATGGCCACCCCGACCTCTACGTGGCGAACATGTTCAGCAAGGCGGGCACCCGGGTGTTGTCGAACACGAAGGGGTTGTCTCCCGCGCTGCTGGCCCGTGTGCAGAAGTTCGCCCAGGGCAACACGCTCTACGTGGCGCGCGACGGCGGCTTCGAAGAGACGGCGGCCCCTCTCGGGGTGAACCGCGGGCTGTGGGCGTTCGGCAGCGTGATGGCCGACTGGGACGCCGACGGCCGGCTCGACGTCGCGGTGGCCAACGGCTACCTGAGCCACCCCAATCGAAGAGACAGTTGAAGCGCGTACTGGCGCCAGGTCGTGGCGCTCGCAGACACGAAGATGGGTGACGCGAGCTCGTCGTACTCGCCGTCCCTGCTCGACGGCGCCACGGAGTCGTTCAGCGGGTGGGAGCCCAAGAAGCTCTGGCGCACCGACCCCCACGGCGGGCGCAGCGAAGAGTGCGCATGGACGGAAGGGTTCGACAGCCGCTCCGACGGCCGCAGCCTCGTCGCGAGCGACCTCGATGGCGACGGTGACGTCGATTTGTTGATGCTCAACCGAAATGGTCCGCGGCTGCAGCTCTTTCGCAACGACGGCGAGGTCGGCAACGCCGTCACCCTGCGCTTCGAGCCTGCTTCCGGCGTGCGCGACGCGGCGAACGTGAAGGTGCGCGTCGACGGGCGCGCCGAAGAGGTGCTGCTGCAGCGCGGCTTCGCGTCATCGGTGCCACCTGAGCTGACGCGCGGCCTGGGCGAGCGTTCGAGCGCGCAGGTCGAGGTGACGTGGCGCAGCGGGAAGACCCAGCGCTTCGAGGCGAAGGCGGGGCAGGTGACCACGTTGAGCGAGAAGACCGGCACCGCGCGCGCGACGGCCTTCGCCCCGCGCACGCCCCGGCCGCCCGCGCGCTTCCCGTCGTCGCCAGGTGCACTCGGCCTCGAGCCGACCGGAACGCAGACGCTGGTGACGCTCTTCCTCGCCGGGTGCGCGCCCTGCCGCAAAGAAGCGCCGGCGCTCAACGCGCTGGCCGCGGGGGGGACGCGCGTCATCGGCCTCGGCGTCGCGGCAGACGACGAGGCGGCGGTGCCCATCGCGCGAGCGCTCGGCTTCACCTTCGAGGCGCGCGCGCTGCCGGCGTGGGCGGCCGAGGCGCTGTCGACCAATGGGCAGCTCGACTTCCCCACCACGCTGGTCTTCTCGCCCGACGGCTCGCTGGAGCGCGTGGTGAGCGACGTTCAGTCGTTGAAGAAATGACTCGAGTTCCCACCAGTCCTGCGGCCAACAGACGGGCAACCTGTTGCTGGTGCCCAACCTCGGCTTTGGCGAGACGAAGGTGAAGCCCGGTTCTCCCTCCACTTCGCCGGCGCGGTTTCATGAAGCGCGCCGGTTCGACGCCGAAGTCGATGAGGGCCACCTTCCGATCGCACCTCGTTCAAACCGCCGAAGCAGGTGCACGAGGGTAGACGGGTTCAGTGCGCAGGCTCGAGGCCCAGCCCGTCGACATCGGCGTAGTCGCGAAGATTGCGAGTGAGCAAGGTGGCTCCGCGCGTGAGGGCCACCGCGGCGATGAGCAGGTCTCCGCCCCGCCGCCGGGAGCTCTTCAGCCGACGAAACAGATCGGCAGCGCGCTCGGCAACCTCCTCCGTGACGGGGATGATTCCAGCGGCGGCGAAGAAGCTTCGAGCGACTGCCACCTGTTGGGGCGTTCGGGGGCCTCGCACGAACTCGTACCAGGCCATCGCGCTGAGCTCGACCTGATGCTCGCTCTCGAAGAGTTCGCGCAACCGGGCGTGCTCGTGCCCCCTCCTCATCAGCGCGTGAATCAAATAGTCGGTGTCGAGATGAAACCGGCTCACAGGCTGCGCCGCTCGCGCTTGATGGCGCGCACTTCTGCCTCGGCAGCGCCGCCGCGCATCAAGGCCGATAGCTTCAAGAACGCGGCGGTCCGCTTGCGCCGAAACGAAGCGGGAACCCCAAGCTGTTGATCTCGGAAATTGGCCAGAGCGCGCCGGATCACCTCGGAGGAGGAGATGCCGAGCTTTTCGCTCAGCGCGTCGGCGGCTTGCCTTGATTCAGCGTCCAACATGACGGACGTACGCACCATATGCATCGCCTACGCATATCATGGTCGACTTCGAGGGCGGACCAGCGACAGGTGGGAGGTCGCTCCAGATTGCTGCCAGTACGTGAGGTCTCCGCCCGTCGCGCGCGACGGCTCAGGCCGTCGCCTCGATGAACCCGTAGAGATCGCGCACGAGCTCCTTCAGCACGCGGGCGCCACCGAC
>JBILUC010000145.1:0-5880 GCA_044371205.1 Archangium sp. | reverse complement strand
GACGAGAGCTACCGCGCGCAGGCGCCGAAGAAGAAGGTTGCCGGGAAGAAGTGATCAACTCTCGAGCGGATCGCGAAAGACTTCCGCGATCGACAGCTCACACTCGATGGAATCCAGCGGCGCGACGCCCTCGGTGACCGGAGTCGCGCGCCAGCCTCCGCGTTCGCGCCGCCACACGTCGATGCGGCGCTCCCGATGGTGGACGAAGACGATCTCTTCAAGCGAGGCCATGCGTTTGTAGTGTTCGAGCTTCTCACCGAGGTCGTACTTTTCAGTCGACGGGCGGAGCACCTCGACGATCACCTTCGCGTTGGCGATGGTGGTCTTGCTCTTGTCGGCGCTGTCAAACTGCAGCTTGCCGCACACCACGGAGGCGTCGGGATACGTTGCCAGACCTCCAGGCTTCACGCGCACCCTCAGGTCAGAGCCGAAGACCCGGCAGGGGCGCCCGCGCAACTGCAGCGAGAGCTGCGTCGTGACGTTCACCGAAATGGCTGCATGCGCAGGAGTTCCTCCGGCCATGGCCCAGACCGTGCCGTCGAGCCACTCGTGCTTGATGGGGCTCATGGCTTCGAGCCGGAGGTAGTCCTCGAAGTCGTAGAACTGGCGCGCGGGCTGAGCCATTGCTCCTGAAGATGACACGCACCGCGACTCGGCGGGGCCGGGGTCCGGCGTGAGGGCGACGAAGGCCGGTGTGTCGGAGCCTCAAACGCAGTGGCGCGGGCGCTCGTCGTGCGACCCAGACGCGTGGGTCGCTCCTCGATCAGCCATCGATGCAACCGGGTGCGTGGCGCATGAAAAAGCGCAGCCCCGGGGAGGGAGCTGCGCCGCGAACTTCGAGAAGGTCTGGCCGCTTACGCCGACGGCTTCTGGTGCTTGCCGAGATCCTGCACGAACTGCTGCGCGAGGGCCTGGTGCTTCGCGTCGTTGAGGTTCTCACCGAGCAGCTTCTCGGCGATGGCGATCGACAGCTTCACGGCCTCGCCCTTGATCTCGGCGATGGCGCGGGTGCGCTCCTCGACGATGGCGCGCTGCGCGTCGGCCTTGAGGTCGTCGGCTTCCTTGCGGGCCTTGCTCATCAGTTCCTCGCGGAACCTTTCCATGTCGGCCTGGGTCTTGCGGACCGCGTCGGCCGCTTCCTGGCGGGCGGCGGCGATGGCCGTCTTCTGCTCGCCCAGCAGCTTCTCGGCCTCGGCGCGCTCACGCTTGGCGCTCTCGATGGCGTTGGTGATGCTCTTCTCCCGGGTATCGACGGCCGAGAGCAGCGGACCCCACGCGAACTTGCGCAGCAGCAACGCGACCACGACGAAGGTGATCCACGTCCAGATGATGAGGCCCGGCTTGACGTCGGTGAAGCTGGAAGCGAGCACGATCAGGTTCATGTGAGGTTCCAAAACAGGTGCAGCGGGTTGAGACGGTGTGACGTGTTGACGAGAGACATCCAACCCGCCCCCCGACTCGTGAAAGCCGGGGAGCGAGTCGCGGCGAATCACTTCACCGCGAGGAGGATGCAGATCACGAGGGCGAACAGGGTCGCGCCTTCGATGAGGCCGGCCGCGACGATCATCGCGCCGCGGATGTCGCCACCCGCTGACGGCTGACGTGCGATGCCGTCCATCGCGGAAGCGGCGAGCTTACCGATGCCGTTGCCGGCGCCGATGATGGCAAGACCAGCGCCGATGCCGGCGCCGAGGTACGCGAGTGCTGCAGAGGTGAGGTTCATTTCGTCTTCTCTACTTTCAGGTGGTGACCCGCTTCTCGGGGGGGTCGGTGTGCTGGCCCTTCAGGGACTACCTCCAACCGGGTTGCCTTCACCCGTCTGGGTTCTTTGAAAATCAGTGCGCCTCGCCGTGGCCGTCGCCATGGCCGTGGTGGCCCATCGCCACTCCCTGGCCGATGAAGAGGGAGGTGAGCAGCGTGAAGATGTACGCCTGCAGAATGCCGACGAAGATCTCGAGCACGTAGATGGCAGCTGTCATCGGCACCGAGAGCACCGCCGCGCCGGGGTGCAGCATGAAGATCAGCGCCAGCAGGAAGAAGAGCACCATGTGGCCGGCGACCATGTTCGCGAAGAGACGAACGAGGAGCGCGAAGGGCTTGGTGAACAGGCCGATGATCTCGACCGGAATCATGATGGGCCACAGGAAGACCGGCACGCCGCCCGTGAGGTGCGCGAGGTAACCGCCGAGCCCCGCCGATCGAATGCCGGCGACCTGGGTGAGGAAGAAGGTGATGACCGCCAGCGCCGTGGTGACCGTGATGACGCCCGTCGCCGCGAACATGCCGGGAATCAGCGAGAGCCAGTTCACCGCGAGGATGAAGAAGAACAACGAGACGAGGTAGGGCACGTAGCGCTTCGACTCTTCCTTGCCGATGTTCGGTACAGCGATCTCATCCCGCACGAACAGCGCCAGCGTCTCGACCACGTGCGAGAGCAGGCCCTTCGGCACGCCGTTCTGGTCGCGCTTGTTGCCGAGGAAGAGCACCGCGAAGAGCGCCGCCACACCCAGCCACATCATCAAGATGGCCTTCGTGGGCCGCATGTCCCAACAGCCGTGCAGCGCCTGGCCCAGCGACGGGAAGCTCTCGAAGCCCGGCGACGCGTGGTGCAGGTCGGCGCACGCGCCCGGCTCGCGCTCGATGAGAAGAAACGAGAACGGGCCCGCCACGTCAATCGCAGGCAGGTGGTACGGCGGGAAGGGGATCTCGAGCTCGAACTCGGTGTCGTCGGCGACGTGGTGAAGAATGAAGTCCGACGTCTCCTTCGCTTTGTCTTTCGGCTTGGAAGGGTCGACCTCTTCGTGGCCGCTGCTCGCGAACGCAGAGAAGGCCAACGCCAGAACAACCAACGACAGCACGCGCTTCATGGAGTCACCTCAGACGACTTGACCGGCGGCTTGGCAGGGCCGCGAGACAACAGGCTGCGCGTCTCGAGGACCTGCTGCGACAAAGACACGACGAAGAACGGAACGACGAAGGCGAACAGCGAGAGCTCGTTCTGCTTCATGGCCAGCACGCCAACGCCCACGCCGACGAGCCGCAGGAAGAAGCCGATGACCTGCGCCGTAATCACGGCCTTGATGGCCGCGGTGCCGGTCAGCCCGAAGCTGGTGAACTGCAGCTTCACCACCAGCACGATGGCCCCGAGGACCGCCGCGACCAACGACCCGAGCAGCCACGCGCTCGCGTTTTCCTTCGCCCACGGCAGCACGAGCACCATCGAGGCGGCGATGCCACCGATGGCGAGAGTGGCCGGGAGGCTGGTGGTCAGGGTCTTCACGGAGGCGTCTTCTTCGACTTCGTTTCTGCTGCTTTTTGCTCAGCCATCAACCGATTCGCCGCGCGGATGAAGGCGTAGAAGCCCACCGCGCTGCCCACCAACCCGCCCACCACGAGACCCCACGGCCCCGTGCCCAGCTTCGCGTCGGAGAAATACCCGACGCCCACCAGGAAGAAGACCGAGCCGGTGAATTGCCACACCGCATTCAGCCACGGTGTTGCCGCTCGGGTTTGTTTCGCGAGCGGAGACAACCCATCGTTCGGGTCCTTCAAGGCGCGCGCCGCGTACCAGACGGCCCCCCCCGTCACAACGCAAAAGGCGATCACCGCTTCCCCTCGTTTCAGCCGCTTCCATGAGCGCGACTTCTGGCCGTCACAGAGGAGAGTTGCGTGCGCTGCGGGGGGTCCGTAAGCGGTCGGCATGAAACGTCTGGGCATCGTCTTCGGGGCGTTGGTCGTCGTGTTCGTCTCTCTGCAGTTGGTGCGCCCCGACCACACCAACCCGCCGGTGACGGGTGATCTCCAGGCGAGCGCCGAGATGAAGAACGTGCTCAAGCGCGCCTGCTACGACTGTCACTCCAACGAGACGAAGTGGCCCTGGTACTCGAACGTGGCGCCGGTGAGCTGGTTGGTCGCAGACCACGTCACCGAGGGCCGCAAGGAATTGAACTTCTCGGTGTGGAGCGAGTACGCGCCGAAGAAGCAGGCCCACAAGATGGAAGAGATTGAAGAGCTCGTGCGCAAGGGCGAGATGCCCATGGAAGGCTACGTCGCGATGCACGCCGAGGCGAAGCTGACCGATGCCGAGAAGACCGCGCTGCAGAACTGGGCGAAGGAACAGCAAGCGGCCCTCGAGGCGCCTCCACCTGCGCCCGATGAGGCGGCGCCTGAAGCGGCCGTCGATGCTGGCAGCACGCCCTGAAGCAGTGCGGGAAGGCTACGGCGGCGGAGTCGCGCTGCACGGCAACGCATCACACGCCTGCACGTAGACATTGCCCGTGCCCATCAGGGTCGAGCGAATGCGCTGCCGCGGGTCGAGCAGATTGCTGCGCGAATCGATGGCGTTGACCTCGAACACCAGGTCGACGCACTGCACCAGCACCAGCGGGCTGTCGGGTCTCCACCACGCCCACGTCACCGCGCACGGCGCCTCTGCAGGCGTCGAGTCGAGCGTCTTCGCGTTCACCACCGCGAACTTCCCGCCACCGAACAACGCCACCAGCGTGCCGCTCGCGTCGGCGAGCACGTGCACGCCGCGCTGAAAGGGAAGGGGGCGCGTCGCGCTCACCGCTCCGTCGGTCGCGAGCGAGACGAGCTGCCCCTGTGCATCGAGCGCGACCACTCCTTGTGCCGTACCGACCAGCGCCGCGGGCGTGAAGCTGCCCCGCTCGACGAAGGCGCCGTTCTCGAGGCGCCACAACCCGCCCGCATCTCGCGCGTCCTGCCCAATCCACAACGTGCCACTGAAGTCGAAGGCGCCGAGCGTCACGCCGGTTCGCTCGTACTTCGTGGCCACCGCTGGCGTGCCTTCACACACCGCCAACGTGTTGGTCGACCACGCCGCTGCTTTGAGCCCATCGCGGCTCACTGCGAAGCCCACGCGCTCTGGAACTGCAGGCAACAGGCACGCGTTGAGCGCGCCGAACTGCGGGTCGGTGGTGGGGGAAACGGCGAGGTACGGCAGGCTCGTCACCGACAGGTACACGATGCCGCCGAGGGCGACGGCGAGCGCGACGGTGACGGCGAGGGTGATGAGCTCGGAGCGTCGTGCCCGCGCTCGTTGCGGCGGAGGCGACACTTACGTCTTGCCGCGCGGCTTCAGCTTCTTGGGACGGCGGTCGTGCTTCGCGAGCACCGCCTCGAGCTGCGGCGGCACGCTCTCGAACGCCACGCCGATGCGGCTGAAGATGCTCATCTGCGGGTTGCCCGCTTCGGCCCACGCGACGGTGCCGCGAAAGGCGACCTCGGTCTCGCCCACGAGGAAGAAGCCGTGCACCTTCGAGCCGGGCAAGAAGACCTGCGGGAGCTCGGCTTGAAAGCCTCCCCGGCTGACGTCGGCGGTCAGCGCCGGCAAGCGGCGACCCAACGACAGGGGAAGACGAAGCGAACGGCGCAGCGCATGGCGACGGGGGGTCATGGTGTGCAACACGGTCGCACAGGCCTGAAGCCCGTCCAGAAAACGCCCGTGAACCGCGCGGGACCGCTTGGGTCACCTGAGGATCCCCTCCTCACGCTGAGGGGTGAACTCCACACCCGATGGGTCTGGAAGGCCCGTAAGTGCTTGATCGCTGGTTCTGATCTCTTGGCGCGCGCCTTGCGAGAGGGGTGCGCAAGGAGACGCACCAATGAAAAAGAACCTGGGGCTGATGTTGGCAGTGTTGACCTTGTCGGTGCCCGCGTGGGCGCAGCTGGGCAACGGCGTGAACCCGGAGTGCCTCGGCAGTGACTGCGGCGCTCCGAAGGAACAGGGCGGCGGCTGCGGCTGCGGCTGCGGTTGCTCGGTGTGGGTGGCGTACACCGACGACGGCAAGACGCTGTCGTACACCGACGACGCGGACGGCGACGGCAAGAGCGACGACATCGACAACTGCCCGTTCGCGA
>JBILUC010000144.1:0-5959 GCA_044371205.1 Archangium sp. | reverse complement strand
GTGAGCCCGACGTGTGTCGCGTGCCGCTGATGCTCGATTCCTCGAAGTGGACCGTGCTCGAGGCCGGCCTGCAGTGCGTGCAGGGCAAGGGCATCGTCAACTCCATCTCGCTCAAAGACGGCGAACTTGAGTTCCTCCGTCGCGCGAAGTTGATCCGCCGCTACGGCGCGGCTGCGGTGGTGATGGCCTTCGACGAGCAGGGTCAGGCCGCGTCGCGCGACGAGAAGGTGCGCATCTGCACGCGCGCGTACCGCCTGCTCACCGCGTCGGGCTTTCCTGCAGAAGACATCATCTTCGACCCCAACATCCTCACCGTCGCGACGGGCATCGAAGAGCACAACCGCTACGCGCTCGATTTCTTCGAGGCAACGCGCATCATCAAAGACACGCTGCCGGGCGCGAAGGTGTCGGGTGGCGTCTCGAACGTCAGCTTCAGCTTCCGCGGCAACAACCCGGTGCGTGAGGCGATTCACACCGCGTTCCTCTTCCACGGCATCAAGGCCGGCATGGACATGGCCATCGTCAACGCCGGCATGCTCGGCGTGTACGCGGAGATTCCGAAGGACCTGCTCGAGCGCGTCGAAGACGTGCTCTTCAACCGCCGCGCCGACGCGACCGACCGCCTCGTCACCTTCGCGGAAGAGCTGAAGGCGAAGCAGGGTGGCGCCTCGAAGACCGAGGTGAAGGAAGACGTCGCCTGGCGCAGCGGCACCGTCGCGCAGCGCCTCTCGCACGCGCTGGTGAAGGGCATCGACCAGTTCATCGAGCTCGACACCGAAGAGGCGCGCAAGCAGGTCGCTCGCCCGCTCGACATCATCGAAGGCCCGCTGATGGACGGCATGCGCGTCGTCGGTGACCTCTTCGGCGCGGGCAAGATGTTCCTCCCGCAGGTCGTGAAGTCGGCGCGCGTGATGAAGCGCGCGGTCGCGTACCTGACGCCGTTCATGGAGGAAGAGAAGAAGCGCGCCCAGGCCGCCGGCGCCGAGGTGCGCACGCAGGGCAAGGTGCTGCTCGCCACCGTGAAGGGCGACGTGCACGACATCGGCAAGAACATCGTCGGCGTGGTGCTCGCCTGTAACAACTACGACGTCATCGACCTCGGCGTGATGGTGCCGCTCGACAAAATCATCGCCGTCGCGAAGGAACAGAAGGTCGACGTCATCGGGCTCTCAGGGCTCATCACGCCCTCGCTCGACGAGATGGTGAACGCCGCGAAGGAACTGACGCGCGAAGGCTTCACCGTGCCGCTGCTCATCGGAGGCGCGACCACCAGTCAGCCGCACACCTCGGTGAAGATTGCGCCGAACTACGCGCCCGGCGTGGTGCACGTGCTCGACGCGTCGCGCGTGGTGAACGTGGTGAGCGCGCTGCTCTCTCCCGAGCAGAAGCCCGCGTTCCTCAAGGAAGTGCAGAGCAAGCAGGAACAGGCGCGCGTCGACTTCGAGAGCCGTCGCGTGCAGCGCAAGATGCTGAGCCTCGAGGCTGCGCGTCGCAACAAGCAGACCTTCGACTGGAAGTCGGTCGACCTCGCGAAGCCCTCGTTCCTCGGCAGCAGGACATTCAGCGACGTGCCGCTCGCCGACCTCGTGCCCTTCATCGACTGGGGCCCCTTCTTCAACGCGTGGGAGCTGTTCGGCGCGTTCCCCCGCATCCTCGAAGACGAGAAGGTGGGCACCGAGGCGCGCAAGCTCTTCGCCGACGCGCAGGCGCTGCTGTCGCGCATCGTCAAGGAGAAGCGGTTCCGCGCGAACGGCGTGATGTCGTTCTGGCCGTGCAACGCCGTGGGTGACGACGTCGAGCTCTACGCCGACGAGGCGCGCTCGAGCGTGGTCGGTCGCTTCCACATGCTCCGGCAGCAGGCTGAGAAGCAGCCCGGTCAGGCCAACCTGTGTCTTGCCGACTTCATCGCCCCGAAAGAGAGCGGCCGCCTCGATTCCTGCGGCGGCTTCGCGGTGACCGCGGGCCTCGGCGTCGAAGAGTTCGCGCAGCACTTCCGCAACGCGCACGACGACTACTCCGCCATCATGGTGCAGGCGCTGGCCGACCGGCTCGCCGAGGCCTTCGCGGAGTGGATGCACCGGGAAGCGCGCATCGCATGCGGCTTCGGGAAGACCGAGCAGCTCAGCAACGAGCAGCTCATTCGCGAGGAATACCGCGGCATTCGCCCCGCGCCCGGCTACCCCGCGTGTCCCGAGCACACCGAGAAGGGCACGCTCTTCACGCTGCTCGACGCGCCGAAGGTGGCGGGCATCACGCTCACCGAGTCGTTCGCGATGAGCCCCGCAGCGAGTGTGAGCGGCTTCTATTTCAACCACCCCGAGGCGAAGTACTTCGGGCTCGGGAAAATCAGCCGCGACCAGGTCGAAGACTACGCGCGACGCAAGGGCATGACGGTCGACGAGGCGGCGAAGTGGCTTGGGCCGTGCCTCGAAGAGGGCGGCTCGACGTCGGCCGCACCGAGCGGAGAAGTGCGTCGCGTGGCGTAATTCCACTCAGCGCCTGGCTGTTCATTCACTCCGATGGTGGGCTCCACGTCGTCGGAGCCAATGAGCCTCGAGCGCGGTTGGAGTCGTTGTCGAGCGTCGCGCACTGCAACGCCGAGTCGGGCAGCTGCGCGAGCTGCGGCGTGGTGCAGCCGCCCAGCAGCAACAGGGGGTGCAGCGGCCTCACGTGGCGCCGCGGCGTCGACCTCCACGTGGCGTGGCTCGTAGACGGTCTTCGCCGTCGGCGCTGCGCAGCCGCTGCAGCATCGCCCACGGTGTTTCTTCCTCGTCGGCCACGCGAAAGAGAGTCTACCCTTCGTGTGTGCAATTCCTCCTCGCGTTGTCCGGCGTCATTCCCGCGGTGGTGCTGATGGCGGTGATGGCGCGCTACGACGCGAAGCGGCCCGAGCCGAAGAAGCAGCTCTACCTCGCGACCCTGTTCGGCGGCCTCTCGACGATTCCCGTCATCGTGGTGCAGCTCGCGCTCGAGAAGCTGAACCCCGGCGGCGTGGCTGGCGCCTTCTACACGGCCTTCGGCGTCGCCGGCCTCACCGAGGAAATCGCCAAGGCCCTCGTCCTCTACTTCGTGGTGTGGCGCCACCCTGCCTTCGACGAGCGCGTCGACGGCATCGTGTACGCCACGCGCGCGGGCCTCGGCTTCGCGCTGGTGGAGAACGTGGGCTACCTCTTTGGGGCCCAGAGTCTCAGCGGCATGTTCGGCATCTTCGTGATGCGCGCCGTGCTCGCCGTGCCCGGCCACGCCATCTACGCGGGCTTCATGGGCTACTGGGCGGCGCGCAAGAAGTTCGACGGCGTCGGCCCCGGCTTGCTGGGCGGCCTCGGTGTCGCGGTGTTCCTCCACGGCGCGTACGACTGCGCGCTCTTCCTCATCGGGGTGATTCCCAAAGACGGCGCGACCGTGCTGCTCATCTTCCCCCTGCTCGCGGTGCCCATCATCGTGGTCGTCGGTGGCTACCGTCGGCTCAAGCAACACGCCGAAGAGGCGATGCGGCTCGACGAGCTCACCCACGCGCCCCGGCCGGCGCTTCGGCTGCCGTTCGGTGTCGGTTTCGTGCTCAGGTGATGCGTGGCTGAGACCAAAGACGACGGGCTCGCGACCCAGTCGCTCACGGTGCCCAGCGGGCCCCATCGGTTGCCCACCGAGCTCGACCTGCGCGTCTCGTTGCCGACGGTGGTCATCACCGCTACGCCCGGCGAGGCGGCCGAATTCGAGCAGGGCGAGACCATCGGCGAGGGCGGCATGGGCCAGGTGGTGAGCGCGACGCAACGCTCCCTCCAGCGACCGGTCGCGCTGAAGTTCTCGCGGTCCGAGCACGGGCGCGAGCTGCTGCTGCGGGAGGCCATCGCCACCGGGCGCCTCGAGCACCCCAACATCGTGCCGGTGCACCTGCTCGCGAAGACCATCGACGGCGTGCCCTTCTTCGCCATGAAGCGCGTCGAAGGCACCCCGTGGAGCGAGGCGCTCACTTCGAGCCGCACGCTCGTGGAGCACCTCGAGACGCTGGTGCGCGTGTGCGACGCGGTGGCCTTCGCGCACGACCGGCGCGTCATTCACCGAGACATCAAGCCCTCCAACGTGCTCCTCGGCCGCTTCGGTGAGGTGCTGCTGGTCGACTGGGGCCTCGCTGCGTCGCTGCGGCCCGACACCGTGTTGCCGCTCGCGAGCCAAGCGGGCGTCGGTGGCACGCCCGCGTACATGGCCCCCGAGATGGTCGACTCGCCACAGCAGCTCGGCCCGTGGACCGACGTGTACCTGCTCGGCGCGACGCTGCACGAGGTGCTGGCCGGCCGGCCTCCGCATGAAGGCGCGAGCCCCGCTGAGGCGATGCAGGCCGCGTTGCGCTCCGAGCCCCCGGCCTTCGGGCCGAAGGTGCCGACCGAGCTCGCGAACATCTGCCGGCGCGCGATGCACCGCGACATCGGCTCGCGCTTCGCCAGCGTGTTGGACCTGAAGGCCGCGCTCGCCGGGTACCTCCGTCACCGCGAGGCGATGGACTTGTACGACGCCGCGAAGCAGCAGCTCACGGCGTTGGAGCGGCAGCTGGGCGCTCAGCCCTCGCTCGAGCAGTCGATGCATGGTCAGTCGGTGCACGCGCTCTTCACCGAGTGTCGCTTCGGGCTCGAGCAGGTGCGCCGGCTGTGGCCCGAGTTCGAAGGCGCCCGCGACGACCTGCGCCGCGCGTTGGTGATGATGGCGAGGTCTGAGCTCGAGCGCGGCTCGCCTCGCGCCGCCCGGCTGTTGCTCTCGCAGGTGGACTCGCCGCCCGCCGAGCTGCTCGCAGCCATCGAAGCCGCCGAGCGCACCGAGCGGGGACAGAAGCTGCGCCTCGAGGCGCTCGAGCAGTCGGCGCGCGAGGCGTCGACGGAGGCGGCGCGCGACCCCAAGGCCCGCTTCGCGCGGCGCTTTGGTCTGGCGTTGATGCTCAGCTCGTTGTTCACGCAGGGGCTCGAGACGTCGCGCCCGGGAACGTTGACCACCGGCTTCGGGGTGCTCTTCAGCTCGCTCGCCTTCGTCCTTTCGCTGCTCTACGGCCTGTTCGTTCGACGCGCGCCCGACGCCAACCTGCTGCAGCGGCGAATCGCACAGGGGGTGTTGATCAGCTCCGCTGGCGCCGCGTCGCTCTGGCTCATCGCATGGAACTCGGCCCTCCCGGTGCTGGCCGCGCTGCGCCTCTACTTCGTGCTCGTCGCGGCCACCTGGGGCACGGCGGCTGCCATCATGGAGCGGCGTGGGTTGCTCGTCGCGTCGTCGTTCGCGGTGGCGCTCATCGGCTCGTTCCTCCTGCCGGAGTTCTCGTTTGGCATCGGCGGCGTGTGCGGTGGCGTCGGGTTCTGGCTGCTCGCGCGCAGCCTCGAACGCGGCGCGGTGGCGACGTGATCGAGCCGCTGGCGGTGGCGACCATCGGTGCGTTGATCAGCCTCGCAGCGTTCTGGCTCGACGCACCGCTGCGCTGGGGCGTGCTCGCGCTCGGAGTGGTGCTGTTCATCGCGGGGCTCGTCTGGTCCATCGCGGTCGCGCGCGGCATGGGCCGCACGGCTGATGCGTGGCGGCGTCGCTGAACTTCCTCACCCGGTGGGAAAGAGGTGGAGCATCTGCTCCGCCCGAGGAACAGTCCACGCTGCTGAAGCAGGCGGTGCGCGCCCTGAGGGCCGACCCCTCGACGCTTCGGCTGTTTCTTCGTTACCTTACGAAGGTGGCACCGCAGCGAGACAGAGCGTTCGTGCACCGCTTGATTCGCACGGAGATGGAAGGAGTGCAGATGTACACGATTGAAGACGCAGCCAAGGCAAGGGGCTATCGCAGCGGGAAGAAGTCAGGCCTCAAGGCAGGCCTCGAAGCAGGCAGAGAGGAAGGCAGGTTGCTGACCCTGCGTGAGGCGGTCGAGCAGGTGCTTCGGAGCCGCTTCAAGAAGGTCGCGCCCGAGATTTCGAGGAAGCTCGCGAGCACCACTTCG
>JBILUC010000005.1:0-217023 GCA_044371205.1 Archangium sp. | reverse complement strand
TGACTCGGGTCACGCCGGCGCACGGCAAGCGGGCCGTCGCCCGGTTTGAGGCGTCGCGCCGCTGGCCCACGATTCAAGGTGACGTCGAGGTGATGCGGTACCACTCGCTCGCCCTCGCGCAGGTGAAGTCGCCGCTGCGGGTGGTGGCGTCGCTCGACGACGGCACGGTGATGGCCATCGAGCACGAGTCGTTGCCGATGGCGGGTGTGCAGTTTCACCCCGACTCTTTCGGCACTCCTCGCGGGGAAGCGTTCTTCCGCGGGGCGCTCTCCTTGCGGGAACGCGGCCCCTCACCCCGACCCTCTCCCCGCTTGAACAGGGAGAGGGAGATTCAGCTGTCGTCATTGCGAGCGCGAACTGACTTCGCACTGCTCGCGCCATCGTTCTCGACGTCGCCTCACTGGACACTCGTCGACTTCACCTCGAGCGAACCGAACGCCCGGGTCTGGCAGGCGACGGCGGAAGGCAGACCGCGCGCACTGGCGGGCCACGCATCGCCCGTCACCCTCGAGCTCGACGTCTCACCCGAGGCGCTCCACCCGCAGCTCGACGAGACGGGCTTCCTCGAGGGCGTGGCGCGCATTCGCGAGGCGATCGCCGCAGGGGACGTCTACCAGGTCAACCTCACCCTCCGCGCGTCGCTCGCCGCGCACGACGGCGCGACGCTGCTCGCCAGTCTCTGCCGCCGCGGCGTACCGCGCTTCGCCGCATGGGTGAGGTCGAGCGTGTTCGGCGAGTTCGTCAGCGCGTCACCTGAGCAAATGGTCGAGCGCCGGGGGCGCGCAGTGCACGTCGAGCCGATGAAGGGAACGGCGCCGATCGAACAGCGCGTGTGGCTCGAGCGCAGTGAGAAAGACCGCGCCGAGCTGGCGATGATCACCGACCTCCTGCGCGACGATCTGCACCACCTGTGTGAGCGCGACACCGTGCGCGTCGACGCCGAGCGGCGCTTCATCGAGCTGCCGTACGTGTTGCAGACCGTGTCCGACGTCAGCGGCGTGCTTCGAGAGGACGTCAGTACGGAGGCGCTCCTGCGGCAGCTCCACCCCGGCGGCTCAGTCACCGGAGCGCCCCGCCCCGCTGCGTGTGAGCTCATCTCGAAGCTCGAGCCCACTCCTCGCGGCGCCTACTGCGGCACGCTCGCGCTGGAGCGCGACGACGAGCTGACCGCGTCGCTGCTGATTCGCACCGCCGAGAAGACGCCGACAGGCTGGCGGTACGGCGTCGGCAGCGGCATCACGTGGGATTCAGACGCGCAGGCCGAGCTCGAAGAGGTTCGGCTCAAGCTCGGCGCGCTCAGCGCTCACTGAATCGACTCGGGCCAGCGTCGCGCCCCGTGAAGAACTCGAAGGATCTGCAGCACCCCTCGCTTCACCCGGTACGCAATGACGTACGGCTCGACCACCAGTTCGCGAGTGCCCAGCACGCGCCCTGGACGACCCAGGGCCGGCAGTTTCGAGAGGCGGCCCACCGACCCGACCAGCCGCGCGACCACGCTCGCGGCAACTTCAGGCTCGTCGAACCAATCGAGCAGCGCAGCCAGATCGGCTCTGGCTGCGGGTGTCCACCGAATCGGGATCACTTGCGGCGTCTGGAGCGAGGGGTCGGCTTGCTCAGTCCCCGAGCCCAGGCAACGACCTCTTCATGCGGGATGAGTTCGCCGGCCTCGGCCTGGCGAAGCCCTGCGTGAATGGCCTCGATCTGCCACGACTGATCTTCCACGTACTTCTCGATCGCGTCGGCAGCGAGGCGGGACTTGGTGCGATCGGTCGCCTTCGACAACTTGTCGAGTCGCCGACTCACGCGTGAATCCAGCCTCAGGGTCAGCACTTCGGTGGCAGCCATCACATAAACGTAGGCGAAGGTATACAAGCGCTGCAACCCGCCCTCCGAGCAGCGCGACGCTCAGTCGGCCGCGTCCTTCTCGCCATCGAAGTACTGCGCGCCATCGGCCTTCTTGAAGATGAACCGCTTGGTATCGGGCCACACGCCGACCGACGACGAGACCTTGTCCCCGTCGGGGTACTCGACCACGTCGACCCCCCTGGACGCCGACATGCCGACGTAGAGGAAGGGCTCTTCGGTGTCGTTGACGAGCTGGTGCGCCGAGCCGCCCGCGGGGAAGTGCACGTAGTCACCGGGTCCCAACGGGTGCAGCCCGTCACTGGTGCGCAACACGGCCGTGCCGCTGATGACGAAGAGCGCCTCCTCGGTCACGTGGTGCATGTGAAAGGGGAACGACTTCTTGCCGGGCGGGAGTTCCCACAGGCCTGCGGAGAGCGCGCTGCCCCCGAGCGCCTTGCGACGCTGGAAGAACTTCCCCTTGTTGATGCCCTCGGTCCACTCGAGGTCTTTGGTGCGCACGATTTTCATGCGCGCGACCGTGCCGCGCCTTCAGCGGCGACTCAAGGCCTGCGGAGACGGCTCCATCACCAGGTGCAGATCGAGCAGCCACCCCGTTCCCGACAAGGGCATCGCCACCGAACTTCTGGGCCCCGGTGTGGTCATCTTCGGGCCAAAGGGGGTGACGGTCGAGGCGCTGCCGTGGCTGTGGGGCAAGGCGATCTTCGAAGCGTCACTCGACGACGACTGGCACCTCGTGAAGCCGACCCGTCACCCGCCGCTGCTGGTGCGCTTCAGGCGCCGATGACGACGGGCCTGCGCGGCGGCTTCGATGAGCCCGCGCTGCATTCCAGACAGCGACGCCCCACCGACGCGACGTCGGGCGCGGGGCTCGCGTCAGCGACGAGGTGGCGGCGGCTTCACGGGAGGCCGGGCACCGCTCGACGGCGGCTTGGGGCGGTTGAGCGGGTTCTCCTTGATCTGCGTGGAGTTCCCTTCGACCGACAGCGCGTCGGCGGCGATCTCGACGCTCGCCTGTTCCTGAAGCGAGTCTTCGTCGCCCGTCTCGCGCGCCGACTCGGGCTGCGCGGGCCGTTTGGCCAGCAACGGGTTGCGCGTCGGCGGCGGAGTGGCGTCATCGCGGTTGCCAGGCGTGACCGGGAGCCGCTGCGCCGAGGCGGCAGGACGCGACGGAGCCTGGCCGGGGCGCGCACCCGGCGTCGGGCCAGCCGGCACCTGCGATTGCACCTTGTTCTTTTCGGCGTTCTTCGCCTTCGCGTCGCTCTTGAGCTTTTCCTCGAACGCCCTCCACTCGTCTTTGTACGCGGCGGGGTCGGGCATGTGCTCTTCGCGGTGCTTGAGCGAAGGCGCCCAATGCGTGGTCACGTTCTCGTCGCCGAGGCCGTGGATCAACGGCGGCGGGGGCACGCCATAGGTGCGCGGGTCGAAGAACGCCTCGTCGAGATCTTCGAAGCCGTACGCGCGCGCCTTCGCCAGCCACGAGGGGAGAATGCCCGTCGGCGCGTGGTACCCGAGCACCTTGCCGTTCTCGTCCTTCGTGATGGGGATGTAGAGCCAGAGATCCTGCGTGCGGTAGTCGCCCTTCTCGTTCAAGGGCAGCACCTCAGACACCGCGATGGTCTTGCGGCTGCCGTCCTGCAAACGCTCGCAGCAGACGATGAAGTTGATGGCGGCGCACACCTGCGCGCGAATCGCGACCATCGGCAGCTCGACCGAGCTCATGAGACACAACGACTCGAGGCGGCGCAGCGTCTCGGTCGGGGTGTTGGCGTGCACCGTGGCCATCGAGCCGCCATGGCCGGTGTTCATCGCCTGCATGAGGTCGAAGGCTTCACCACCGCGCACTTCGCCGACCACGATGCGGTCGGGGCGCAGACGCAGGGCCGACATGAGCAGGTGACCCATCGTGACCTCACCCTTGCCGAACTTGTCGGGGGGCCGCGACTCGAAGGGCACCAGGTGCGCCTGCTGCAGCTGGAGCTCGGCCGAGTCTTCGATGGTGAGGATGCGCTCGTCGTCGGGGATGAGGCCGGAGAGGATGTTGAGGAGCGTGGTCTTGCCGGAACCGGTACCCCCCGACACGACCATGTTCAGCTTCACGCGCACGGCCGCTTCGATGAGGCGCACCATCTTCGGGGAGATCGACCCGAACTCGACGAGGTTCTGCGGCTTGAGGCGGTCCTTGAAGAACTTACGAATGGAGATCGTGGTGCCCTTGCGCGCGATGGGCGGGATCACGATGTGAATACGCGAGCCATCGGGCAGGCGCGCGTCGAGGCGGGGCCGCTCGTCGCTCAGAATGCGGCCGACGAACTGGGCCATGTTGCGCGCGGCGCCGAGCAGACCTTCTTCCGAGAACACGGCGTCGGTCCTGGTGAGCACACCTTTCTTCTCGATCCAGATGTCGGTTGGACCGTTGATCATGATCTCGCTGACGGCTTCGTCGTCGAGATACGCAAGCACGGGCTTCAAGAAGGCCCGCAACGACTCGGTGTACATCGTCATGGCAAACGGGATGCTACTCGCACCTCGTGGGTTATGAAGCGGTCATGGCGACGAAGAAGCCGAAGGCCGCACCGGCGAAGTCGAAGCAGAAGGTCACCCCACCCGCTCCGGCAGCAGCGAAGAAGAAGGTCGAGAGCGAGCCGCTCGCGTTGCCCTTCGAGATCGACCCGAAGAAGATCGAGAGCTCGCTGAACAAGCTGAAAGAGCAGGTCGTCACGCTCGCGAAGAAGGGCCGCTACACGAAGGTGCGGTTCAAGTTCCGCGGCAAGCAGCTGTTGCCCGACATTCCGCTCGCCGCCGTGGTCGCCGTCGAAGGCGCGACGTTCTACTGGGCGGGGGTGTTGCGCGCGCTCGTCTTCACGCTCGCGGGCCGCACCATCATCGACGTCGAGTTGGTGAACGATTCAGAGAAGAAGCTCGCGAGGGGCAAGGAAGCGCTGCTCTCGGGGGACCTCGACGATGCGCTGGGGCTCTTCCGGCAGGCTTGCGACATGGACGACGAGAACCCCGCGGTGCACCTGAACCTCGGCATCGCGCTCAAATTGAAAGGCGATCACCCCGGCGCGCGCAAAGCGCTCGAGCGAGCGCGCGACCTCGCCCCGAAAGAACCGACGGCGCACGAGGCCGAGCGGTTGTTGAAGACCCTCGGCACCGCCATCACCGTCACCGTGGAGCCACGCGAGCAATGAAGAGACTGCTTCTTCCGTTGGTGTTGACCGGGTGTGCGACGACGGGGCCCCACGCCATCTCCGACAAGGTGGTCGGGCTCGAGCGGCTCACCGAGATGGAAAACATTCTCATCAACGCCAACGGGCTCTCGGCGAAGTTCGAGCTCGAGTCGAAGGGTGAGAACACGTCGAAGATGAGCGGCACGCTGCGCTTCTACGAAGGCAACGCGGTGCACGTGACGGCGGAAGGAAACTTCAAGGGCGAGCAGGTGCAGGTGCTGCTCGACTCACGCGACCCGGCGGGCATCAGCCGAACGTTGACGAAGGGGGCCTCTGCGAACTCGAACCGAGATCCCCCCGCGAGCAAGCTGAGAGAGACGCTGGCGCTGGGCGTCAGCCGCATGGGGCTCTTGCACGACCTCGTGGTGCTGACGCGCGACCGACCGATCGAGAAGGCCGACGGTGGCTTCGCGCAGTGGGTCAAGCCGCTCGCCCCGACCGATGGATTCAGCGACACCGTCGAGGGCGTGCCGTGTCGGCGCGTCGAGTTCCACATCGAGGTCGATGGGCGTGATGTGGGCGAAGCATCGGTGTGCATCGCCGACGCGACGGGGCTGCCCGTGCATCGCAGGCAGACGGTTCATTTCCCGCAAGGCGACATGACGGTCGTCGAGTCGTTCAAGTGGGAGCTCAAGTAGCGCGTGACGCTCACACGCACGCCAATCGACCTCTCCATCGAGGCGCAGAGCGAGGGTTCACAAACCCTGCTCCGCGTCCGCAGCTCCGTCGAGGCCGACGCGACGAGGTGGGAACAGGAGTGGCGCCCGAGTCTCCCTCCGGCTGAGGCCACATGGCCCTGGAGCATTCACATCGCACGAGGGGAACGCGAAGACGGCTTTGCATGCATCACCGTCGAGTCGAGCCTGAGTGTCGAGGCGCTGATGTCCCTTTCGATGGAGGCTTCAACCATCGAGTCGAACAAACGACTCGTCGATGTGGAGTAGCTCGGGGTCGCACCGTGGAATCAGGGAGACAACCGCCGCAACAGGCACCGTGCTTCTGAACGTCGCGGCTGCGCTCGCAGGTGAGTTGACAGGCGAGACCTCGGTTTCGGCCTCACGACCCCAGGGCGTGCGACGCGTCGCGCTCGGAACAGTTCGGTGGTTCAGCGCTGAGGGTGGCTTTGGGTTCATCGTCGACGACAGTGGGGGCAATGGAGCGCTCTTCCACACGACGCACGCAATCGCGGTGCGGGACCGAGTCGAGTTCGAGCCCGTCGTGAGCCCTGAGGGTCTTGAAGCGCTCAACGTGCGCAGACACTCGCGCTGAAAGGGAGCGTGGCTTCACGCGAGTGCGGTAGACGTTCACGCGATGTCGTCCCGTAAGGCCGGTCTCGGCTTCATCGTCATCACGCTCTTCCTCGACATCCTCGGGCTGGGGTTGATCATCCCCATCCTCCCGCGGCTGGTGGAGAGCTTCGTCGGCAACGACCCCTCGCAAGGCGCGTTCTACGTCGGGCTGCTCTCGGCCTCGTACGCGGTGATGCAGTTCATCTTCTCGCCCATCATGGGCAGCCTGAGCGATCGCTTCGGTCGCCGCCCCGTGCTGCTGCTCTCGCTCTTCGGCGCCGGCTTCGACTACGTGCTGCTCGCCTTCGCGCCGTCGCTCGCGTGGTTCTTCCTGGGGCGCGTGGTGGCCGGCTTCTGCGGCGCGTCGATCGGCACCGCGGCCGCGTACATCGCTGACGTCAGCCCGCCGGAAAAGCGCGCGCAGAACTTCGGCCTCATCGGCATGGCGTTTGGTCTCGGCTTCGTCGCCGGCCCGCTGCTCTCGGCCTTCCTCGGCACCATCGAGCTGCCGCTGCCCGGGTTCATCTCGCAGCTCACCGGGTCTTCGCACCTCGCCGGTGTGCGCTTCCCCTTCGTGGTCGCTGCGGGCCTCACCTTCGCCAACGCGATGTTCGGCCTCTTCGTGGTGCCCGAGTCGCTCGCCCCTGAGAACCGCCGCGCCTTCGCGTGGAAGCGCGCCAACCCCATCGGTACGCTCAAAGCACTCGCGAAGTACCCCGTGGTGCTGGGGCTCTCGCTCTCGTTCTTCTTGATGGGCGTGGCCCAGCGCTCGCTCGAGAGCACGTGGGTGCTCTACACCGAGTACCGCTACCACTGGGACATCACCATGACCGGCGTCTCGCTCGGCATCGTGGGCGTCGCGGCGGCCATCGTGCAGGGAGGGCTCGTGCGACGCATCATCCCCGCTCTCGGTGAACGCAGGGCGCTCACCTCGGCCCTGGTGGTGATGACCATCGCCTTCATCGGCTACGGGCTCGCGCCGTTCGGCTGGGTCCTCTTCATCATACTCGTCTTCGCGTCGTTCGGCGGCATCGCCAACCCGGCGGCGCAGGGGCTGCTCTCGAAAGCCGTGCCGCCCAACGAGCAGGGCATGCTCCAGGGAGGCATCGCGAGCGTGAACTCGCTCACCGCGATCGTCGGGCCACCGCTGGCGACCAACCTGTTCGGCTACTTCATCTCGGCGAAGGCCCCCATTCACCTGCCCGGAGCGGCCTTCTTTGCCGCCTCGGCGCTCGCCTTCGCGGCCTTGCTGGTCGCCCGCGCGACCTTCCGCCGCCTGCCCGAGTAGCCGTGCCCGTTCGCAAAGTTTGCGAAAGTTCGAGGCATTGGAGCCGTGAGCCACGCTCGACAGGGACATTTGCATTGCGCTGGATGCGTCGGTTAGGAGGCCCGGCATGAAGGACTACATCCGCAACACGCGTGGCCGCATGTTCGAGAGCAACTTCTTCGAGTTCTTCTCGAAGGTGCACCCCGCCACGCCCTTCATCTTCTGGATCCCCATCGGCCTCGGGATGATCGGGTACGCGCTCAGCACGGGCATGACCACGTGGCAGCAGTGCATCCCCTTCATGCCGCTGGGGTTCTTCACGTGGCAGGTGCTCGAGTACTTCATCCACAAGAACCTGTTTCACGCCTTCCCCGGCCCGACCGCGCACGGCTTCCACCACAAGTACCCCGACGACGACACGCGGCTGGTGATGCCGCTGCCGGTCAGCATCGGGCTCGCGCTGCTCTTCGGCGCCGGGCTGTACGCGCTGGGCCGCCCCGACGCGACCATGCCGTTCTGGACCGGGCTGCTCTTCGGCTACCTCTGGTACGACTTCACGCACTGGTCGACCCACCACCGTGAGCCGATGACCGAGTGGGGCCGCAGGCAGCGCGCGCACCACATGGCGCACCACTTCGGCGACCACGAGAAGAACTTCGGCTTGAGCCACATGTGGATGGATCGGGTGCTCGGCACGCTGAACTCGCGCACCGCCGACAAGTGAGCATCGCGTCACCGCCGTCGGGGCCGTTGCCCGCGGTCCCTTTTCCCCGCAGACGTCCGCCATGGCAGCACCCTGCCCTCTGGGTGTCGCTGGTCGGGTTGGTGGTCGCAGGTCTCGTCGTGCTGCGCGTACAGGAGCGCACCGGCGAGAAGCCCGTTCAACGGGAAGAACTCCCGGTGCTCTCGACCGTGCCTGCCTTCGCCTTCGTCGACCAAAATGGCGCCGCGTTCGACTCGAAGTCGCTCGAAGGCACCGTGTGGGTGGCCAACTTCATCTTCACGCGCTGCCCGAACATCTGCCCCAAGTTCACCGCCAAGATGGGCTCGCTGCAGGACAAGAGCGGCGCGTCGATTCCTCAGCTCAAGCTGGTCAGCTTCACGGTCGACCCCGAGCACGACACGCCGGAGGTGCTCGCGGCGTACGGCGTGAAGCACAAGGCTGACTTCACGCGGTGGACCTTCGCACGCGGTGAGCGCAAAGAGCTCGAGAAGGTCGTTCGCGACGGCATGCTGCAGCCGATGGATCCCGGCGACGGCGTCGACCTGAACTCAGTCGTGCACGGGAGCTACTTCGCGCTCGTCGATGCGCAGCTGCGGGTGCGGGGCGTGTACCGCTTTACCGAGCCGGGCTCGGTCGACGAGGTGCTGCGCGACGCGAAGGTCCTGCTCACGCGCTGACGCCATGGCCGACCCGCGCGAGTTCTGGAACCACCGATACGCGATGCCCGGCTTCGCGTACGGCACCGAGCCCAACCCGTTTCTGAAGTGGGTCGCTGCGACGCTGCAGGGTCCGGTGCTGTGTCTGGGCGAAGGCGAGGGCCGCAACGCGGTGTATCTCGCGGGGCTGGGCCGCGAAGTGACGGCGCTCGACTTGAGCCCGCTGGCGCTCGAGAAGGCGCAGGGGCTGGCGCGGGAACGCGGCGTCACGATTCACACCGTCGAGGCGGATCTCGCGACGTACGAGTTCTCTCGCGCGTCGTGGGGCGCGGTCGTGAGCATCTGGTGTCACCTCCCCGGCTGGCTGCGGAAGCGAGTGCATCGCGCGGCGTGTGAAGCGCTCGTACCTGGTGGTCGCTTCGTCGTCACCGCGTACACGCCGGAGCAGCTGCAGTTCGATACGGGCGGGCCGAAGAGCCTCGCGTTGCTGGTCGAGCCGAACGAGCTGCGCGCAGAGATCGAAGACCTGGTGAGCGTCGAGCACTTCTTCACGGGGCAGCACGAGGTGCACGAGGGCGAGTGGCACCGCGGAACCAGCGCAGTGGTCGAGCTCGTCGCGCGCCGCTGAGTTGTCAGCTCTGAGTACACGCATTTTTCAAGGCGGCAGCTGGGCCCACCTTGTCTCGAAGTGAGGGGCTGCCCCGAGTTTGGCGCCGAGCGCGATCGCCGAGTTGACTTCCCCTACAGGCGGCACCGCGGTCGAGCACTGAGGCCGGCGGGCTCCGCTCGACCATGCCTTGACCTCGGGCGACAGGCGGCCGACTTCGAAGAGTCGTCGCACGCAGAGGCGACAACGTGCGACTGCTCAGATCTGAAGCTTCAGGGTCAGGGCGATCATCTTGCCCAGCTGCCCTTCGACCTCGTGGCGGTAGCTCAGGTCGACGCCGCTGCCTTCCGAGAACCAGCCGATGCCGCCGCTGATGTAGTGGTGGTTCGCGATGCCGTCGTATTGGTACCCGAGCCGAACCGGGAAGGTCTGCGAGATCAACCACTCGATGCCTGCGTGCACCGCGAAGCGCACCACCGGCTGGTTGAAGTCGAAGCGCACGTCGACGGCCGGCGAGAGCTGCCCGAGGAACTGACCTGCGATCGACGCCACGAAGTAACGGCTGACGTCGCGGTTGTAGACGCTGATCAGGTTGTGGCCCGAAACGCCGATGTTCAGCCACTCGACGGGTCGCACCAGCAGCCCGGCGTTCATGCTCACGGAGTTGGTGTTCGACGCGCCGACCAGCACGTGGTGCCGCGTGGCGATGCCGATGTGGATCAGGTTGCCGAACGAGTAGGCGAGCGCGAGCGTGGTCAGGTGCGCGAACCGGCGCTCCGGGCCGCCGAAGGTCGCGAAGTGGTACGAGAGCCCCATGGCCAGCTCGTTCGTCGAATCGGCCACCGCCACCGTTCCGAAGCCGTAACCCTGGGGAATGTCCCACGCGCCTGACGCTTCGATCTGGTACCGCTTGTAGAGCGTGAGCGCTGCGGGGTTGCCCGAGATCGTCTCGGACCCATACCCAAGCGCTTCGTACGCCCCGCCCATCGCGACGTTGCGCGCCGCCTGCAGGTCACGCAGGTCAGGCGAGTTCTCGACCTGCCCGAAGGCGGTCAGCGAGAGGATCGCACTGCAGAGGATGGTGAAACGCTTCACGTGCGCACCTCTTACTACGGGTTCGACAGCACGCTGAGTTTCCGGCAAAGGGCGAACCGATCATGCGAATTGGGGTGACTCGATGAAGCCGGCATTGCTCGCGATGGTGCTCGCCTACGTGATGCCGTCGTACGGGGTGCTCAAGCGCATGGCCAACCAGCGTGACGACGTGAACACGCCGGGCCTCAAGGCCGAGGGCGTGGCGCAGATCGCCCCCGTGCTGGCCAAAGACGTCGCGACGATGCTCGGCACCACCTGGAACAGCGGCGAGCTGACGCTCAACGCCTCACTGGCCGTTCGATTCCCGGGCCGCTGCCACCTCGAGCTCACTTCGAGCGAGACCACGAAGACCCTCACCGCCACCTGGGCCAACGGCAAGGGCAAGCTCGAGGGCGGCGACGTGAAGGCGCTGCTGGTCGGCCTCGAGCAGGCCTGCGTGCTGCTCTCGCCGAAGAGCTCCGAAGAGGGCGCCACTCGCGACGGCTACAACCGCCACCTCTCGGCGCTCAAGATCGAGACGAAGAACGTCTCGCTCGCCCGCTTCAACGGCACCGTGAGCTACCTCATCGGGCAGAAGGCCGAAGGCCAGCCCCAGCTGTGGGTCTACAAAGACCGCTTTCTGCCCTCACGCATCCGCTTCACCGATGAGGCGGGCGTGGCGTGGGACGTGCGCTTGTCCGACTACGGCTCGCAGGCCACCGGCGAGCTCTGGCCGCGCGTGATGGAAGTGCTCAAGGGCGGCGAGTCGCAGCTGCGCGTGATGATCCTCAACGCAGACTCGCGCGCCGACGTCACCTCCGTGAAGTTCTAGAGAGTCAGTGAGCCCCTTCGCGCTCGTCGCCGTCGGCCGCCCGGTCCGCGGGGAGTTCACCTACTCCATCCCCGAGGCGCTCGAAGGTCAGCTCCGGCCCGGCCAGCGCATTCGCGTGCCCTTCGGCCGCTCGTCGACGCTCGGCTTCTACCTCGCCCCTGCCCCGCCGCCGCCCGCGGAGGTGGTCGCCAGGTTGAGGCCCATCGAGCGCATCCTCGACGTCGAGCCAGCGCTGTCGGCCGACATCGTCGAGCTGCTCCGCTTCGCGGCGCGCCACTACCGCTACCCGCTCGGTGAAGCGCTCAAGTCGGCGCTGCCGCCCGGGCTCACGAAGGCCGACGACGCCAAAGACGCGAAGCCCGACGTGGTGATGTTCGCAGTCGCCCACCCCGGCGCGTCGTTGGAACTGCTCGCCCGCGCGCCCGCCCAGCACGCGACGTTGAGCTACCTCATCGCCGTCGGAGGCCGCGCGTCGGTCGAAGAGGTGGCTCATGCCATCCCCGGGGCGCGGGAGAACTTGAAGAAGCTCGCCGCGCGCAACTACGTGAAGCTCGAGGCCGAGGCGGTGGTGCGCGGCGTGCGAGAAGGTCTGCAGCAGTCACGCCCCGACGCGCTCACCGACGAGCAGACGGTCGCCGTCGAGACGCTCAACGGCGCGCTCGACACCAGGGCCTTCGCGCCCTTCTTGCTCCACGGCGTCACCGGCAGCGGCAAGACCGAGGTGTACCTGCAGGTCGTCGAGCGCGCGCTGCAGCAGGGTCGCGGCGCCCTGGTGCTGGTGCCCGAGATCGCCCTCACCCCGCAGCTCGTCGGGCGCTTCAAGAGCCGCTTTGGCCCGCAGGTGGCGCTGCTCCATTCCGCCTTGAAGGACACCGAGCGGCTGCGGCACTGGCAGGCGCTGCGGCGCGGCGACGTGAAGCTCGCGGTCGGCGTGCGCAGCGCCATCTTCGCCCCGGTGCAGAACCTCGGGGTGGTGGTCGTCGACGAAGAGCACGACCCCTCGTTCAAGCAGGAAGAGAAGCTGCGCTACCAGGCGCGCGACCTCGCCGTGATGCGCGCGCAGCAGGCCGGCGCGCTGGTGATTCTCGGCAGCGCCACGCCCTCGCTCGAGACCTGGGAGAACACGCGCAAGGGCCGCTACCAGTTGGTGACGATGAACAAGCGCGTCGACGACCGGCCGATGCCCGTCATCGAGCTGGTCGACCTGCGGCAGGCCCGCCCGCGCACGCCCGAGACGCGCGGCACCGAGCCGCCGATGTTGTCCGAGACGATGCGCGTGGCCATCGACGCCACCCTCGCCAAAGGCCAGCAGGTCATCGTCTTCCTCAACCGGCGCGGGCACTCGACGTACATCGTGTGCGAGGTGTGCGGGCAGTCGCTGAGCTGCAGCGAGTGTGACGTGTGCCTGACGCACCACCTCTCGTCGCGGCAGCTCCAGTGCCACTACTGCGGCAAGTCGCAGCCCATGCCGCGCGCATGCCCCGAATGTGACGGGCCGCTGCTCGAGCTGGGCGTCGGCACCGAGCGCATCGAGGCCGAGGTGGCCGAAGCCTTCCCCCGCGCGCGCGTGGGCCGGCTCGATCGCGACGCGGCCACCTCGGCGGAGAAGCTCACCGAGCTGCTCGCCTCGTTCGCGCGCCGCGAGCTCGACGTGCTGGTGGGCACGCAGATGGTCGCCAAGGGCCACGATTTCCCGGGCGTCACCCTCGTGTGCGTGGTGATGGCCGACGCCGCGCTGGCGATGCCTGACTTCCGGGCCGCCGAGAGAACGTTTCACCTGCTCACGCAGGTCGCCGGGCGCGCCGGCCGCGGGAAGGATCCCGGTCGCGTGCTCGTGCAGAGCTACAACCCCGAGGCGGCGCCCATCGCGCGCATGCTCGCCAACGACTTCCACTCGTTCTCCGAAGAAGAGCTGCGCCGCCGCGCGCTGCTCGCGTGGCCCCCGTCGTCGCGCATGGTCTCGTTGCGCATCGAGGGCCCCAACCCCGACGCGGTGATTCGCGTCAGCAAGCAGCTGGCGAAGGTGGCGGCGAACCACCTCCCGCCGTCGTCACACGGCGTGCGCCTGCTCGGCCCCGCGCCCGCGCCGATCGCGCGCATCAAGGGCAAGACGCGCTGGCAGCTGGTGCTCAAGGGGCCCAGTCACGCCGCGCTGGCGAGGCCCCTCGACGCCATCGAGCGGGCGCTCGAAGACGTGCCGAGCTCCGTGCGCGTCATCATCGACGTGGACCCGGCGGCGATGCTTTGACGCGTCACTTGCCTTCGAGCAGCGCCGTGGCGTCGAGGCGCCCTTGTTCCCACCCCAGCGCGAGGCAGAGCTTGCGCGCATCTGACGCCACGCTGCGCATCGCCGCCGAGCTGCCCTGCAACCGGCGAAGGGCCTTCGCCTGCTGCAACATCGCCCGCACCTGAAACTGGAGGTCACCGGCGCGGGCCGCCGTCACACCCGCAGCCTCATACGCCGCCGCCGCCTCGGGGAACTGCTGGTCGAAGGCGAACACCGTGCCCAGCGTCGAGAGCACCCGCGCCTCGGCCCACGGCCAGTTCGCCTGACGCCATCGCGCCAGTGACGACTCGAGCATCGTCTTCGCCCGCGGCGCGTCGCGCTGCGCGAAGAGCACCGTCGCCAGCCGTGCCTCGAGTCGCGCCTGCAGTTCGACCTCACCATGCCAGCGACCAAAGTCGCGCACCTCGTGCGCCTTCTGACGCGCCGCCTCGAGGTGCTGCAGCGCCCCTGCGAGATCGCCTTCGACCTCACGCGCCTCACCCAGCTCGGCCAGCACCAGCGGGTACATCGGCCCGCCCTGCGCCGCGGCCTCGGCCTGTGCCACCACCTCCGCGGCCTTGACGCGACGACCTTCGAGGCGCAGCAGACGCGCCTCCACGAGCAGGAAATCGGGAGACGGCGGCTGCAGCCCCGAGGCGAGCACAGAGGCCTCCGCCAGCAGCTCGCGGGCGTCGGTCAGCTCGTCGATCAAGATCGACTGGGCCGCGGCGCGCGCGAGCGCATCGACCCGCAGGCGCAGCTGCGTCTCAGGCTGCGGTACGAGGGCCAGCGCCCGCGCGAAACCAAGCCAGGCCTCGCGCCCCGCGCGCAGATCACGCCGCTGCGTCGCCACGTCGACCGCGTGCTTCCACACCGGCGCCCCGCGCACCCCATCGCCCACCGACGAGAGCAGCTTCGCCAGCTCGACCGGCTCCACCGAAGTGGGGTCGGTCTTTCCTCGCGCGATGAGCCACTCGACGCACCTCCGCCGGGCGGCCTGCGCCTCGAGTGAGCGAGCCTGCTGCAAAGACCTGCGCAGGGCCTGGCTCCGCAGCCTCAGGCGCTTGCCGGCCGATGGACTGAAGAGCCCCAGGGCCTGCATCGCGTTGACCTGGGCCGTGTCGAAGGCTGGCACCAGCTCCTTGAGGGTGGAGGGCTCGAAGCGCTCCCCCACTGAGGCAGCCATCAAGAGCGCGTGGCGGAGGACCGACGGCAGCGACGACCAGACCGCGGTGAGCAGCTCGGCAGGCAGGGCCACCTTCGGCTCGGTGAGCTCCAACGCTCCGGAGGAGTCGAGCGCGATCAGCCCGCTCTCGTCGAGCCAGGTGAGGAGATCGAGGCTGGTGCCCGGGAGCCCCTGAGCGTGCTGGAGCACGAAGCCCGTCAACCCCGGGCCGGCCACTTGCCCGAGCGCCACGGTGAGCAACCGCTGGGTCTCGGCCTGCGAGAGCGGCGGCAACGCCAGCACCGGGAGGTTGGGGCGATTGCCATCGAGGCTCCCGCTCGTGCCGAAGCCGACCAGCAGCTCGCGGGATGCAGGGCGCTCGGCCATGACGAGGAACGCCTCGCGGCTGTACGTGTCGACGCCCTGGAGGCCGTCACCGATGACCACCATGGGGCGCTCCATGCTGACCGCCCGAAGCACCACGCGCAGCGCGTGGGCCGCCTGCCCCGCGGTGAGCAAGGCCGGGCTCGGCTGCACGCCCGCCATCACCAGCGCGGCCTGCCGAACCGAGTCGGCGATGGGCAACGCTTCGAGCGCAGCCGGCAGCTTGCGAGCCCGCTCGTGCACCTCGACGTTGACCGCCGAACACAGCAACTCGGTGAGCAGCCCGTAGGGCTCGTCGATGCCAGAGGCGCAGAGCGCGAGGGCCCCGCGCTTCCGCGCCACCGTGGCCAGGAGGTGCGCGAGGGTGGTGTGGCCGCTGCCGCCGGGGCCCGTCACGAACAGGCTCGCCACCACCCCCTGCTGGAGGCTGTCGAGCCGTCGCTCGAGCGCGCCGACCACCGACTTTCGGGCGATCAAATCCGGCGTCACCCGTCGGCGCAGACGTCGGGGCCCGAGCGCCACGAGGCCCTTCTGATCGGACGCGAGCACTTCACCCACCCGCACGGCGCCAGCGGTGAGGCGCTGATCCACCCACACGGTGTTGGCGCGGGCACGGGCGAGCTGTGCACGGCTGGCACTCACGAAGTCTTTCGCGAGCGGGAACCTCGTACCCAGCGCCAACGCCCGCAGGGTGGGGGGCGTCTTCAACTCGACGCTCGCCAGCGCGAGGGTCTCGCGCGCACTGATGAGCGCCTGCGCAGCACGCCCGCTGGGGTTCCCCTCGCGGGCCGTGAAGCCGAAGACCATCCCCTCTTCATCTCGCGCAGCGAAGAACGCTCCGGCCCGGACCATCACCTCGGTCACCACCGCCAGACACCCCGAGGCAGCCTCACTCTTCGGCGGCGGGCCCAGCACCTCGACCCGAACGGCCACGCCTTCGGCGGGCTCCGTCGGCGCGGCAGTGGCCGTCGCGGCGAAGAAGTCATCGGCAGCCCGACCCGTCGCAGCAGGTACGGCCACCGGCTCTGGCGCCGGCAGCGGTGCGGGAGCCGGCTCCCACTCGGCCGCGGGGGTTGGCGGCCGCGGTGCCGAGGGCGGCGGCACGAGCTGGATGAGACCAACGGGTTGCGGGCCCGAGAGCCCCAGGCGGAGCGCCTGGCTGAACTCGAGCACGTTCTGAAAGCGGAGTTCCTTGTCCTTGGCCAGCGCCCTCAACACCGCCGCACCCAGCGCGGGGTACGTTCCGAGTTCAGGCCGAAGCGCGGTCAGCGGCTGCGGAGGCGAGGTGAGGTGGGCGCTGATGATCTTGCGCAAATCACCCCCGATGAAGGGCGGCCGCCCGGTGAGCAGCTCGTATGCGACACACCCCATGGCGTAGATGTCGGTGCGGTGGTCGAGCTCGTCTGCCAACGCCTGCTCGGGCGAGAGGTAGGCGGGCGTCCCCACCACCACCCCCACCTGGGTCAGCTTCGCCTTCTCGGCTGAGACCGACGTGTCGCTGAACCGCGCGATGCCAAAGTCGAGAATCTTCGCGCGCTCACCGCCCTCGCGCCGCCTGCCGAGGATGATGTTGGGCGGCTTCAAGTCGCGGTGCACCACGCCGAGGTTGTGCGCTTCGGCGAGGCCATCGAGCACCTGCGTCAGGATCTCGACGGCGCGCGCGGGGTCGAGCGGCCCCTTCTCGAGCCGCTGGTCCAACGTGTCGCCCTCGACGTACTCCATCGCCAGGAAGAGCTGGCCTTCGTCCGTCTTGCCGAAGTCGAAGACTCGAACGATGTGTGGGTTCTCGAGCTGGCTGACGAGCTGCGCTTCACGCTCGAACCGGCTCCACATTTCGGGGTCCGTCGACAGCTCGCGCCGCAGCATCTTCAGCGCCACGGGGCGCTTCAGCAGAATGTGCTCGGCCCGATAGACCTCGCCCATGCCCCCGGTCGCGAGGTGGCTCTCGATGCGAAACCGTTCCCCCACCACGAAGCCCGGCGCGAGCTTCTCTTCGGGGGGGCCGGCGACGACGGGGCCGCTCGAGGTCGTAACCCTGGTGCGTGTGGTCGAAAACAGCGCCGGGGCGAGGGTGCCTGACTGGAACTGTTCGCGGAATTGGGCGATCACCTCTCGGGACGCGTCATCGAGCCGCAGCCCGACCCCGATGTTGCCCGCCTCATCGAAGTCAGGGCCGACCACCACCCCGCGCAGTTGCAGCACGGTCTGATCGACCGTCACGTCGACGTCGAACACCGACTCGGCCTCGACCTCGTCGGGGTAGGGCACGAAACAGGTCTCGCCGCCCGCAACGAAGGTTGCGCGAAACTCGCCCACCGTCTGAAAAGTGATGCCGCACTTGATGGCTGTCACGATTCTCCGCTCGGCATGATGATGACACGAAGCGGTGAGCCCTCGCCCGATATTCCGGGCCTGAAATTGGACCGGGCATCACTGCTGTAGGAACCTGTTGCAGCTCGCATGGCCGCCCCACCCATTCTCCTCGTCGCTGACGATCTCGCGGTCATCGCTGCGGTCAAGCGTGTGCTCGGGCGCGAGGGCTACGAGTGCATCCTCGCCACCAGCGCTGCCGACGCAGTCATCGGTTGGGGGCATGCGCTGCCGGGGCTGGTGCTCCTGCAACCGTCGGTGGAGAGCGATCGCGGCGCGGTGGTGCTCGAAGAGCTGCAACAGCACCCCGACGCGAAGCTCCTGCGCGTGGTGTTGCTGGGCGAGACGGTGCCCGGCTTTCCGTGGCCCGTCGAGCCGCTGCCGCTCGACCCCGAACACTTCGCCACCACGCTCGACGAGAACGTGCGCACCACCACCGCCAGCGGCGCCTGGTCGGTGCTCGAGAGCACCTCGCAGGCCAATCTCCCCCGAGTGCCTGCCTCGACCGAGCCCGAGGCGTGGCGCGCCACTTCGCCGCACGAGCCCGATCCCGTCGCCGCCGCGTCGGAAGAAGTGCCTGAGCCCGAAGCCGTCGCCGAGCCCACCCTGGTCGGCCTTGCGCCGAGGGCCACGCCGGTCACCGAGGCCCTCGAAGAGAAGCTGTTCGGAGATCTCGCCGCCGACGTTGAAGCCTCGGCCATGCAATCGGTCGAGTCTTCTTTGCAGCGCAGTGAAGACGCCGAGCTGCAGCGGCTGGAAGACGACGTTCGCGCCGAAGCCCAGCGCCGCCGCGCTTCCCGTCAGACCGGCGCCGCGGTCAGGCCCGCCCCGCCTTCCCCGCCTGGTCCCACCACCGAGCTCATGTCGGAAGACCCGACGAGCGGCGAAACGTCGTTCGAAGACGTGGGTGAGACGCCCCCGACACCGCCGAGCGAGGCAGGCGAAGTGCTCTCGCGCGCCGAGCAGATGCTGCTCGAGACCCGCGCCCGCAGTCAGGCCCGGAGGCAGGTCGAAGACAGCGAGGTGCGGCAGATTCAGCTCGGCGCCGAAGCCGCATTGCGTCGCGCCGCCGAGGCCGAAGAGCGCGCCCGCGCCGATCAGGCCGAGCTGGTCACTGCGAAAGAAGAGGTTCGCCGCCTCACCGGCGTGCTCGAGAACGAGCAGGAACTCGCGCGGGTTCGTCACGAGAACACCGTCGAAGAGCTCGCCTCGAAGGCGGCCGTCGAGCGCCAGTCGCTGGAGGGCGCCATCCGGCAGCTCCAGCACCAGCTCGACGCTGAGACGGGGCTGCGACTCGAGAGTGAGCGCACCGTCGCCGGACTCGAGAAGCGGCTCGAGGCGATGCAGGTCGAAGCGAGCAGCACTCGCGAAGAGCGCGACGCACGCGTCTCCGAGCTGACCGCCCGGCTCGAGCAGGCAAACGAGGCGCTGCGTCTGGAACAGGAGCGGCACGGCGCACGAACTGCCGAGCTCCAGCAGGCGCAAGACGCCCTGCGCGTCGAGCAGGAAGAGCGGCGCGAGGAGCACGCCCGCCGCGAAGCCGTCGAGGCTGCGCTGGCCTCGTCGCGTGATGACGCGGAAGCCGCGATGGCCCTGGCCAGCGAGGTCGAGGTCGAGCGCCAGCAGTTGGCGGAGGCGCGCTCGCAGCTCGAGCTCGCCACCCAGCACCTCACCGAGGCGAAGGAAGCGCGCGACGTCGCGCAGGACGAGATGTTGGCGCTCGAAGAGTCGCGTGAGCAGCTCAGCGCGCAGCTCGCCGACGCCGCGGGACAGCTCGAGCGCGCGCGCGCCGACGTCACCAGTTCGTCCGAGTTGCTCGAGGAGACGGCGCGGGAGCGCGACCAGCTCCGTGCGCAGCTGGCAGGGCTCGAGACCGCCCGCGCGCTGGCCGAGAAGCTGGGCACCGAATTGACCGCCCAGACCGCCACCCTCGAACGCGAGCGCGCGCGCTGGGAAGCCGAGCTGGCGACGACGAAGGCCGAGGCCTCGGCGGCAGAGGCGACGATGGATCAGGCGCACGCGGCCGAGCGCGCCGACTGGGAAGCGCAGCGGCGCGGAATGCAGGGCCAGCTCGAGGAACTGGCCGCCACGCTGACCGAGCGGGAAAACACGCTTCAGGCGCTGACCAGCGAGTTCGAGGCCGCGAAGGCCCGCGTCGACGCGCTCACCCACGTCTCGACGAGCGAGCGCACGAAGACCCAAGAGCTGCGCGCGGCGCTCGACGCACAGCGCAGCCAGGCCGAGAAGCTCGAGGCGGCGGCACAGCTCGCGGCTGAGAAGGTGAAGGAGCTCGAGGCCCGCGAGGTGATGCCGCTGACCCTGCCCAACCAGCGACCGATGGGCGTGGCGCGGCACGGCTCGGTGACGCTCGAGGGGCTGGCGCGCGTGGTGTGTCAGCTCGTGCTGGGCAACGCCGAGGCGCGGCTCGAGCTGGGCGCGTCGGGTGGCACGCGCACCGTGTGGTTCAAGCGCGGGCAAATCGTCGCTGCCGAGTCGTCGTTCGACGTCGAGACCCTGGTGTCTCGCGCGCGACGCGACGGCCTCATCGACGGCAAGCAGGAAGGTGAGCTGCGCATGCTGCGGGGGGCGACTCCGCGTGTGCAGCTCGACGCGCTCAAGGCCCGCGGCTTCATTCGCGACGTCGAGAGCGTGCCGCTGGTGCAGCGCTACACCGAGCAGGTGGCGCTCGACGCCTTCACCGAAGAAGACACGCTCTACCGCATCCTCGAAGAGGCGCCGGGCCCCGACGTGCTGCTGGCCACCGTGCCGCGCCCCACCCTGCCGATGCTGGCCGAGTCGTTGCGGCGCGCGCTGTCTGTCGACCTGATGCTCGAGCAGCTGGGCGGTGGCGAAGCGGTGCCGCATGCGACCGACTCGGAGCTCGACGTGCGCGCGCTGGGCTTCTCGGAACGCGAGCGCAAGATGCTCACCTGGGTCGACGGTGAGGCGACGGTGGAAGACCTCTCGCTCGCCTCGGGGTTGAAGCCCGACCTCGCCTTCCGCGCGCTGTTGGTGGCGAAGCTGCTGGGCCTCGTCGAGGTGAAGCCGGGTCAGAAGAAGGCGGAACCGGGTTCAGGCCAGCTCGACGTCAACCGACTCGAGGCCAAGTTCGACGAAGTGCAGGACGCCGATTACTTCACGATTCTGGGCCTCTCGCGGGCTGCGGGCAGCGACGACGTACGCCGCGCGTTCCAGCGGCTGTCGCAGGAATTCGACCCGTTGCGCTTCTCGGGTCACTCCGACCCCGCGCTGCAGCAGCGGGCGCAGATGGTGGCCAACCTCCTCGAAGAGGCGGCCCGGGCGCTCGAAGACGACCGCCGGCGGGTCGAGTACGCCCGCCACCTGCTGGACTGATCAGCCCGCGGATCAACGGGTTGTTCGGCCGCGCCGTTTGCGCCCGTGGGGTCGAGCGGTTAAGAGTTGGGGCGTCATGGTTCACGAGATTCTGGTGTGGCCCCACCCCGTTCTGAAGCAGAAGGCCCAGCCCGTCGCGAAGGTCGATGATTCGATCCGCACGCTGATCAAGGACATGTTCGAGTCGATGTACGCCGCCGACGGCGTCGGGCTCGCCGCGCCGCAGATTGGCGTGCTCAAGAACGTCATCGTGCTCGACACCACGCCGCGCCAGCCCGACTCGAAGCCGGTGGCGATGGTGAACCCCGAGATCCTCACCCTCGAAGGCAAGTGCACCTACAAGGAAGGCTGCCTCTCGGTGCCCGGCGAAGCCGAAGACGTCGAACGCGCCGCCATCGTCACCGCGCGCTACCTCGACGAGAACGGCGACGAGCAGACGATCACGGCCGATGGCCTGCTCGCCATCGCGATTCAACACGAGTGCGACCACCTCAAGGGCGTGATGTTCGTCGACCACATCTCGACCTTGAAGCGCGAGATCATCCGCAAGCGGATGAAGAAGATTCAGACCATCGACAAGCCGGAAGAAGCGCCGGCCCGCGGCGAGAAGAAGCGCGCCGAGGCCCGCTAAGCACCCTGCGCGGTTTCTTTCTGTTTCTTCGAGAGCCCCTTCTGGGGGCATAGATCCTTCACCACACAGCGATGGCACCCGGGCCGCTGGGCGTCGCAGCAGCGGCGCCCGTGCCAGATGATGAGCTGGTGCCCCTGAAACCAGTCGGCTTCGTCGAAGACCTTGCGCAGGTCGGCCTCGACGTCATCGGGGTCTGACTTCGTCGAGAAGCCCAGCCGCTTCGAGAGCCGCAGGATGTGGGTGTCGACGGGGAAGGCGCGCTCCACGCCGAGGTGAATGGTGACGACGCCGGCGGTCTTGTTGCCGACGCCGGGCAATTCGGTGAGTTCGGCGCGACGACCGGGCACCTCGCCGCCGTGCTTCTCGACCAGCGCCTGCCCCAGCTTGACGAGGTTCTTCGCCTTGTTGCGAAAGAGCCCCACGGTCTTGATGTAGCGCTCGACCTCGGCGGGGGTGGCGGCGGCGTAGTCAGCGGCCGTCTTGAAGCGCGCAAAGAGCGCGGGGGTCACGAGGTTGACGCGTTTGTCGGTGGTCTGCGCCGAGAGCGCGACGGCGACCACCAGCTCGAGCGGGGTGCGGTAGTCGAGCTCGATCTTCGCCTCGGGCATGGCCGCGTCGAGCCGACGGAGCACTTCCTTCGCGCGCGCGCGCCTGTGCTCGCGCGTCTCCTTCGCCTTCTTCGTGGCCGTTCTCGCCATGGACGCGGCCTTACACCGCTGCAAGACCGGGGGTAACCTCGCAGCTCCAATGCGAGCGTCGTGGTGGTTGGTGAGCGTGTTTGGTCTTTCGTGCGCGACCGCGCCCGCCCCCCGCATCTCGTTCGAAGAAGCCGCGCGAGAGGGCCGCTCCACGAAGCCCGCCCCGTCGCTGAGCCTGAGCGTCTCGCTCGAACGGTTCGCCGTGGGCTCGACGGTGCGCCGCAAGGCCATGCCCCCAGGCGGCCGCATGCCCAACGAACAGGCGCAGGCGTGGACCGCGGTGCTCGACGACGCCGAGGGCTTTCTCGAGGCGAAGCGCACCAGCGAGTGGGTGAAGACGGCGATGCAGGCACGCATGCGGCTCGAGGCCGAGCTGCAGGCCGACGCGCAGACCTTCGGCGACGTACCCGGGCCGCTGGCGGAGCGGGTCACGCAGACCTTGCGGCGGCTCTCGGGGCTCATCGCGCGCGCCGCCCCGAAGGAGCGCCTCGTCGACCCGCGTCGTTTCCTCTGGCCGGTGGACCCGGTGGTGGTCTCGTCACCCTACGGTGAGCGCACGCACCCCATCGCGGGTGGCGCGCGGTTTCATGCGGGGATCGATCTCGAGGCGCCCATCTCGCAGCCCGTGTTCGCGGCCGAGGCGGGCGTGGTGGTCTTCGCGAGCTGGAACGGCGCGCATGGCAATCAGATCGAGGTGCGCCACGACGCCCATTGGACGACGCGGTACTCCCATCTCGACGGCGCGCTGGTGAAAGAGGGCGTGGTGGTGAAGCGCGGGCAGGCCATCGGGCTCGTTGGAGAGACGGGGCTCGCGACGGGGCCGCACCTGCACTTCGAGTTGCGCCGCGATGGAGACGCGCTCGACCCCGAGGCGTTCTTGCGCATCCCGCGCGCGCCCAGCCCGGTGGTCTCGAGAGGAGCGCCATGAACCTGCTCGAAGAACTTCAGTCGCTCGCCTTTCACCGCGCCCCCGCGACGGCCGCGAACACCGCCATCGACGAGGCGCGGGCGATGCGTGGCGGGGCCGGCAGCGAGGGGCTGAGCTACGAGATCGCGTTGCCGGCACTCGGACCCGAGACGTACCTGCTCGAGAAGGCGCTGCCCAAGCTCGTCTACTTCCTCGACTGCCGGGGCGTGCACCCACCCGCGAGCGGCGCGGTGTTCGTCTCGTTGTTTTCGAGTGAAGGGCTCACCTTCATCGATGCGGGCCCGCTGGTCGAGAAGTGCGCGCGGGCGCGCGGGCTGACGCTCGCCGAGCTGGTGCGGCGCTACGGCGAGCAGGGCACAGGGGAGCCGCTGTTGCTCGGTGGCCCGGCGTGAAGCGAACTTGGGTGTCCAGGCGGGGCCGACCCGGAAAAACCAAAAGCCCCGGTCGCTCGAGGAGCGCCGGGGCTTCAGTCGAAGCGCCGCACCGAAGTGCGATCAGCTCAGAGGGTGTTCTTCAGTTCCTTCGCGGGGCGGAAGCCGATGGTGCGGGTCGCCTTGAGCTTCATGATCTCGTTGGTCTGCGGGTTGCGGATCTTCCGCGCCTTGCGGGTGCGGATGCTCCACGTGCCGAAGCCGGGGTAGCTGAAGCGGTTGTCCTTCTTCACCGCCGAGCCGATGTTGTCGAAAACCACGTCAATGAGCTCAGCGGCGGCCTTCTTGGTCAGCCGGGTCTGCTCAGCGACAGCCTCAACGAGTTCTGCCTTCGTCATGTGTGCTCCCTCCCAATCGCGACGCGCCCGCCGCGAAGGCGCGGGGAGATATCGCAGCGCGTTCGTCTAAGTCAATGTAATACATACAGAATTCGGTGAATGGCGATGTCTGATCTGAAGCAGACACACCCCGATCAGGCCGGCGCGCCAAGCCCGCGAATCAGAAGGGAAAGCGGCCCCGAGGCCGATCTGCCGCGTTTTCCCGCAGATCTGGTGCTGGCCGCAATGGTGTTGATGAGCGGCTGCGTGACGACGTGGGCCCCTCCGCCGAAGCCCGAACCCGTGCCCGTCGACGTCTGGGTCGACGCGTTCGCAGCCGAGGGAGGCGACGGCTCGAGTGACAAGCCGCTGCGTCAGCCGCCGAACGTGCTCGCGCCGAAGACGCGCCTCCATGTCCGCAGTGGGCTCTACGCCGGGCCGTTTCAGTTCTCTGACGGCGCGCGGGTCGAGGGCGTGGGCGAGGTGGTCTTCACCGGAACCCCTGGCCAGACCACGGTGACGGCGCACGACGCGGAGCTGGTGAACCTCTCGGTGCAGGGCGGTGACACGGGGCTCGTCGCGGGACCCGAGGTCGTGCTCAGAGCGGTGCGCTTCAGCGGGCAACGGCAACGCGCCGTGACCGTGAACGGCGCGCTCACCGCGAACGACGTCACGCTGGTGTCGAGCGTGGAGGGCATCGTCGGGGTGCTGGTGTCGCCGGGCGCGAAGCTGGTGGCAGACGACCTGAAGCTCGAGGGCGGTTTTCGCAAAGGCGTCGAGTGTCTGCAGGGTGCGACGACGCTGCGGCGCTTCTCGGCGCAGGGCGCGAAAGCCGCGGTGCACCTCAACGAGTGTGGCGCGACGCTCGTTGACGGCACGGTGCGCGGTGGCTCGGGACCGGCGGTGTTCGCGGTGCAGGGCACGCTCGACGTGCAACGGCTGACGGTGCGCGGTCAGGAATACGGCCTCCAACTCGCCGCGGGTGCGAAGGCCACGGTGAGCGGGCTGGTGGTCGAGCAGACCGCTCAGGCCTGCGTCTCGTCGCAGCGCGCCGAGCTGACGCTGACGAAGAGCGAGCTCAAGGCCTGCGGGCTGAGCGGCGCGGTGGTGTTGTTCGAGAGCACCGCGACCGTCGAAGACACCACCATCTCGTCGACTCAGGAGGTGGGCATTCTCATTCGACAGGGGCAGGCGACGTTGAAGGGGCTGCGGCTCTCGCAGATCTCCGCGCCGAGCGAGAGTCTGGGTGATGCGCTGCACGTGCGGCAGGCCACGGTGAAGCTCGACGACGTGCGGGTCAGCGACGTCACCGGCAGCGCGCTGTTCGTCTCGGCCTTCGCGCAGGTCGAGGTGGGTCGACTCGAGGTCGAGCGGGCACGGCAGGCCGCGTTGTTCGTCGAGCGGCACTCGAAGGTCGCGGTCGATGCGCTGTTGGTCAGAGGCGGCGGAGGCGCAGTGGTGGTGCCCGACGAGGCGAGCCTCACGATGCGCACTTTGTCGGTCGCTGGCGGCACCGAGCTGCCCATCTACGCCGAGTGCCAGCAAGGTGCGTCGGTGCAGGTCGGCCGGGTGGAATCGACGACGCAGCAACTGCCAAGCCGCTGCATCACGCCGCTGCGCTGAGCGCGGTCCCCCTGTGCCCCCGTCTCACGCGACGCGCCCCGCTGTTACCTCGAGGTACCAGCACAGTTCCCTGCGAAGCGTCGCGAGCACGCCGGAACCCGGCCTTCGGTCACATCACGCGTCGCTGACGACGGTCTCGGAGGGGAGCGCCCCTTCGAGGAACCGTCGCAGCACGGGGTACACCTCGGTGTGCGCATGCATGCCGACGATCAGATCTCCATGGCCGTAGCCGTCGAACATCGCCAGCTGCTTGCCGGGTGAGGTGAGCAGTTCGAAGTAGCGCTGCGACGACTGCGGCGGGGCGAGAGGATCCACCGTGCCGCCGACGACGAGCACGGGGAGGGCCAGCGCCGCCACTCCAGCGCGGTAGTCGGCGCGACCATCGACCGAGCGGAAGACGTCGTGGCGCACCCAGTCTTGCAGCTGCGCGAGCACGCCCTTCCACATCGGCGCGAAGACGTTGGCGACGAGGAACCGCTGGCTGAGCGGCGAGACGTTCTTCAGATTCGCCGTGGCGTTGGCGATGGCGGGCGCGGGCGCCCGCCCGGCGAAAGGCGCGATGAGCTTGAGCACCGTCGAGTCGAACTGGCCGTACGGCGCGAGCCAGCTCGCCGCTTGCATGATCCACGTGAGCCGTTTGGGGAACGGGAAGAAGACGGGCGTGCCGACCGTGACGAGCGCGGCGAGGCGCCCCTGGAGCGTGGTCGATGCCGCGGCGAGCGCGACCGCCCCGCCAAGCGAGTGACCGACCCACGCCACCTTCGTGCTGCCCGTGCGGCGACACACCTCGTCGACCAGCGCGGGGAGATCGAACTTCACGTGATCATCGAACGTCGCGTCCCACGGGCCCTCGTGCGGTGGCTTCGTCTGCCCCGCGCCCCGCAGGTCGAGCGAAAAGCAATCGAAGCCTGCCTCTGAGAGGAACTTCGCGAGGTTCTGCGGACCGCGGAATTCCATGAAGGCGTGGTTGTTGGCCAGACCGTGGCAGAGCACGACCGGAGTCGCGAAGCGCCGCTGCACCGCTGGCCGAAACCAGGCCGTCACCACCCAGCCATCGGCGGTCGGCACGTCGATGCGCGCGGGGCGATCGTCGAGCGCGTACCTCCACGACACGAACGCGAGGTCGATCGCAAGCAGCAGCAGAAGGAGAACGAAGCTGATCACCAACGCGCTGCTCAAGGGGCTACCGATCTGGCATATGGTGCCGCGTCCATGAAGCTCCGTGACCTGATGTTCGTGTTGCCGAACCTCTTCACGGTCTCGTCCATCTTCTGTGGCTTCTACGCGATGACGCTGTGTGCGGGTGACGCGTCGCCCCTGCAGCTCTACCAGGCCGCCCTCGCCATCTTCTTCGGCATCTTCTTCGACGGCTTCGACGGCCGGGTCGCGCGCCTCACCAAGACGCAGAGCCTGTTTGGCCAGGAGCTCGACTCGCTCGCCGACGTCATCTCCTTCGGCGCGGCGCCTGCGCTGCTGATGTGGAAGTGGGCGCTCTCGGGTCTGGGGATGATCGGCGTCTTCGCGTCGTTCCTCTTCGCGGCGTGCGGTGCGCTGCGGCTCGCGCGCTTCAACGTGCTGGCAATTCGTTCACCCCACGGCGGCGCGTCGAGCTTCTTCGTCGGCATGCCGATTCCGTTCGCGGCGTGCGGTGTGATCTCGATGGTCATCGCCTTTCACCACGCGCAGGGCGGCGCGCTGCCCGACGAGTCGCGCTGGCCGGTGCTGGGCGTGGTGGTGTTCCTCGCGCTGTTGATGGTGTCGACGGTGCGCTACCGCACCTTCAAGGACGCGCGGCCCAGCCCGAAGACCGCCGCGGTGCTGCTCGCGGTCATCGTCACCGGCATCGTGGTCGGCGTGCTGAGCCACCCGGCCTGGGTGCTGGTCGCGTACTTCGGGCTCTACCTGCTCTCGGGCCTCATCGAGTCGACGCTCATGCTGCGCAAGTACCTCGTCGACAAGCGCGCCGCGGCCACCTCGTCGATCGCCGACGTCATCGATGAAGACGAAGACGACGAGCCGGGTTCGGGTGAAGAAGAAGTGAAGGATCAGGAAGTCCTCTGAGCTACACCCCGCCCTCGTGCGCATCGAGACGATCTGTACCGGCGACGAGCTCCTCACCGGGCTGACCAGCGACACCAACAGCCGCTTCTTTCAGGAGCAGCTGTTGCATTCGACCGGCCTCACCGTGCGCCGCAGCGTCGTGGTCGGTGACGTACGCGAAGACATCATCGAGGCGCTGAACGCCGCCGCCGCCCGCTGTGACGCGGTGCTCGTGTCGGGAGGGCTGGGGCCCACCGCTGACGATCTCACCGCCGAGTGCGCCGCGGTCGCCGCGGGTGTGGAGCTGGTGCACAACGACGTGGCGATGAAGCACCTCGAGGCGCGGTTCAAGGCGCGCAACATCGTGCTGTCCGAGAACAACAAGCGTCAGGCGTTGGTGCCGGCGGGCAGCGAGGTGGTGCTCAACGCCGAGGGCAGCGCGCCGATGTTCATCCAGCGTCGCGGGAGCTGCACCTTCTTCTACGTACCTGGCGTGCCGCGCGAGTACCGCTGGCTGGTGGGTGAGCACGTGGTGCCGCGCATCGCCGCGCTCACCGGGAAGAAGACCTTCCGCAAGCTCGCGCTGCTCAAGACCGTGGGTCTGCCCGAGTCGCACCTCGACGCGCGCGTGAAGCCGCTGGCGCCGAAGTTCCCCGCGGTGAACATCGGGTTCCGCACCCACGCGCCGGAGAACCACTTGAAGCTCCTCGCCGAAGCGGGCGACGAAGCGGCTGCATCGCGGCTGCTCGAAGAGATCGTCACCGAGGCCCGCGCGTTGTTGGGCGCCACGCTCTTCGCGCGTGACGACGAGACCATGCCGAGCGTGGTGTTGAAGCGCCTCGAAGAGAAGAAGCAGTTCTTGTCGGTGGCGGAGAGCTGCACCGGTGGGCTCGTGGCGCAGCTGCTCACCGCGGTCCCCGGCTCGAGCCGTGCGTTCTACGGAGGCGCCGTGACGTACCTCGAAGACGCGAAGACGAAGTTCGCGCAGGTGCCCGAGGGGCTCATCGCGCAGTTTGGCGCGGTGTCCGAAGAGTGCGCCGAGGCGATGGCCACCGGCATCAAGAGCGTCACGGGTGCGCAGTGGGGCCTGTCGACCACGGGCTGGGCGGGGCCTGGAGGCGGAGACGCGAGCGCTCCGGTCGGCACCGTCTTCATCGGCCTTGCGGGGCCGAAGGGCGTGAAGGTCGAGCGCCACCACTTTCATGGAGATCGCGACCGGGTGCGCACCTTTGCGGCCCACGCCGCGCTCGATCTCGTTCGTCGCACTCTCGAAGGGATGACGTCATGAGCCAGCCGTTGACTGCCCCGGCCAACCCACCCGCGGGCACCTCGAACCAGGCGCTGAAGTTGTGGCTGTCGGCGTACCGAGTCGAGGTGACGCTCTTCCTCGCGAGCTTCTTCGTGCTGGCGATGTTCAGCAGCCAGCGCTTCTGGCGCCAGAGCGCTGCGCCGCACTTCGTGTACCAGGCGAAGGCGATGCTCGAGGGCCGGTCTGACATCGACCCCGAGGTGCTGCCCAACCTCGAAGACTGGGCGTGCGTGCGCGAAGTCGGCGGCGTGAAGCAGCGCTGCACCGGTCAGCCGCAGCAGACCGATCGCTGGTACTCGTCGTTCCCGTGGTTCCCCGCGGTGGCGATGACGCCCTTCGTGGTGGTCAACGGGTACCAGTTCAACGACACCAGCTTTGGCGTCATCATCGGCGCGCTCGCCATCGCGCTCTTCTTCTCGATGCTGCGGGTTGTGAAAGACGTCGAGGGCACGAAGACCAGCGTGATGGACGACGCCATCACCGCCGCCCTGCTCGGCTTCGGCACTCTCTTCTTCTACGCGGCGATTCGCGGCGAGGTGTGGTTCTCGGCCGAGGTGATGGGCGTGGCGCTCACCGCGCTCTACGCGCGCAACGCGCTGGGCGCCCGGCGGCCGGTGCTGGCGGGCGTGTTCTGGTCGATGGCCGTCGTGACCCGCACGCCGCTCTTCTTCACCGGCGTGTTCTTTCTGTTCGAGGTGATGGCGCCCCAGAGCGGAAAGCGCCTCGAGCAGTTCAAGGCCTTCACCGCCGGGAAGAAGCGGGCGCTCGGCCGCTTCGTGATGGGCGCCGCTCCGTTGGGTGCCATCGCTGCGCTGTGGAACGTGTCGCGCTTCGGGAGCCCCACCGAGTTCGGCCACCGGTTCTTCTTCAACAACCGCGTCAACGTCGACATCGACACCTGGGGTCTCTTCAACCCGCACTACCTGACGCGCAACCTCGACGCGGCGTTCTTGAAGCTGCCCTCGTTCACCGGTGGGCTGCGCTTCGATTTCTGGGGCCTCTCGCTGTTCATCACCCTGCCGTTGCTGGCGCTGTGCGTGGTGCCCGCAGAGAAGCAGAAGCGCGCGCTGCAGCTCCTGGGTGCCATGGCGGCGGTGCTGGTGGCGTCGTACCTCTTCCCTCCGCTCGCGCCGCCGCCGGGAGAGCCGCCGATTGGCTGGCGCCCCGTCGCGTTGTGGCTGGTGCTCGCGCTGGTGCTGGGGTTCATCGCGTGGTCGGCGTGGGAATGGGCGACCTCGAAGGACGCGCCGCGGCTCGTGGTGCCGGTGTTGCTCACCGTCGTGGCCTGCATGCTGCCGGGGCTGTTCTACCAGAACACCGGGTACGCCCAGTTCGGCTTCCGCTTCAGCCTCGACTACACGCCGTGGTTGTTGCTGCTCATTCCCCTCGGTGGGTGGAGCTGGAAGAAGCCGCTGCCGATGGCGCTCGCCGCGCTCGCGGTGGCTGCCGGGTTCTGGGGCGCAGTCGCCTTCCGCGGATACACGGAGCTGGTGCGTGGCTGGCAGTGATCAGCCCGCCCCGCGCTGGCACACGCGGGAAGACAGCGGGCTGCGCATCGATCGGCGCGGGCGCTGGTTTCACGACGACGTGATGGTCGAGCACCCGAACATCATCGAGGCCTTCAATCGGGGCCTGCGCGTGCAGCCCGATGGGCGCGTGCAGCTGCACTTCGGCAACGACTGGTGCCTGGTGGCGGTCGAGCAGTGCGCGTTCATCGTGCTGGCGGTCGACGAGACGGACGACGAGGCGCTGTCGGTTCGGTTGTCGGATCGCACGGCGGAGCGGCTCGAGTTCGATGCGTTGTCGATCGACGATGAAGGCGTGCTCGTGGTGCGCGTGAAGAGCGGGCTGTCATCCGCGCGCTTCTCCCGAGAAGCCCAGTTCCAACTCGCTGAACGCTTCGTCGACGCGGGGAATCATCTGGCGGTGCGAGTGGGCGCGAAGACGTGGCCGACTCCATTGAGTCCACCAAAGGAGTGAACGTGGCTGCAAAGAAGAAGAAGGCGTCACCGAAGGTCGTGCAGGGCACGTGTGGCTGTGGCGCGGTGCAGTTCACCGTGCAGCCGCCGCTGAGCGACGTCGTGTGGTGTCACTGCTCGAAGTGCCAGCGCTTCCACGGCGGGCCGGGCGCGTACACGACAGTGCCGCGCGCAGCGATGAGCTTCACGAAGCGCGAAGGCATGGCCTGGTGGGACGCGTCGCCGACCGTGCAACGCGGCTTCTGCAAGCTGTGCGGTTCGAGCCTGCTCTACAGCGACAGCAACGAGTCGACGGTGGCGATCTGCGCGGGCGCGTTGATCTCGCCAACGGGGCTCAAGAGCGTCTCCCACATCTTCGTGGGCAGTAAGCCCGACTGGTACGAGGTCGAGGGCAAGCTGCCGAAGCACGACGAGGACTGAGACAGGCAGGAGAGGAGGCAGTGGGGGCGGTGAGCGGACGCTGGTGCCCTGAGCATGCGTGCCTCTCGGTCTCGACCCAGGTCCTTCACCTGATGCAGGTGGGGGCCCGCTTTGGCGACCCTGACTTCGAAGACTACGAATCGGTACTCTTCGAGGTCAGGCCCTGCGGAGTGAAGCCCCCGCGACGAGGTTGCACCTCGTGGACTTCCCCCATTTGGAGCTTCAGCGGGCGATTGCACGAGCGAGTGCGAGCGCGAAGGCCCAGAGCCCTTCACGAGACGAGAGCGACAGGCGCCCTGCGCTCAGCGCCGCGTAGACGCCCTCGAGCGCGGGCACTTCATCGAACTGCAGCTCGCCTCCGGGATGACCCAGGCGCCGCACGACATCGAACGCCATGAGCGCAGCCTGTGCAGCGGCGAGCCGACGGACCTGCATGAAGCGCTCAGGGACAAGCCCCACCGGCGTCGCTTCGTGGGCCGCAATGAGGCGAGCGGTGCTGGGCTCATCGAGCCGAAAGAACAAGGCCAGCGCTGCAAGGTCGTAGAAGGGATCGTTCGGGCCTGCACCATCCCAGTCGAGGAGCAGCAACCGCTGCCCATCGAAGACGAGGTTCGACGGGTTCGGATCGTTGTGGCTGAGCACGAGCGGCCTCTCGCCACGCGATGGCACTTCAGCGCGCGTGCGCTCGATGGCGACCCGCGCGAACGTGGGCAACTGGAAATCAGCGAGCGCAGCCCACACCACGTCGAAAGGTGCGGTCGGTTCCACCGCTGCGCGGCTGGGAATCGGGAGCGCGTGAAGACGCCGCATCACCTGTCCGAGCCGCTCGATCGCCGCATCGCGGGTCTGGGGAATCGCGATCTGCGCAAAGAAGCCCCGATCGCCCGCGTGCTCGCTCAGGACGGCCCGTCGCGTCTCGTCGACGTGCACCACCCGAGGCGCCAGGCCCGCCTCCGCCGCGAGGCGATGGATTTCGACAGCGCGCCGCCACGTGTCGAGAGGCACCGAAGACGCACCGAGCTTCAGCGCAAAGCGCGCGTCGCCCACTTCGACGCGGAACACCGACGCGCTCGAGAGCCCCTTGCCGATGCGGGCGAAGGACGTCGAAGGCGTGCGCAGGTGATCCGGCAGGCACGCAAGCAGCTCAGCCGTCACGCCACCTGCGGCAGGTAGTGCGCCACCTGGCGGCGCCACCACGTGTAGTCGTGCTTGCTGTCGTGGCCCCACACCCCGACGTGCGAGGGGATGCGCTTCTTGTGCAGCCACGCGCCGAGCTCGAGCGTCTCGGGGATGCAGTTGTTCTCGAACGGCCCGCGACCGACGACGAGCGTGAGGTGCGTCTGCTTGCGCACGCGCTCGAGCTCGCCTCCGCTCAAGCCCGGGACGAACGCGAGCGGATCGTTGAAGTACAGCTCGTCGCAGTACCCGCCGCCCTTCACGAACTTGTCGCCGCGGTAGCGCCCCGACATGCACAGCGCGCCGCGGAACACCTCGGGGAACTTGAGCGCGAAGAGCGCCGAGTACATCGCGCCCATGCTGCAGCCCGCCGCGACCATGCGCGCGTCTGGGTTGCGGGAGTCTTCGCGAATGAAGGGCGCCAGCGTCTCGAGCACGAAGCGCTCGTACTGACGGTGGAGCGCCATGCGCTCGGGCAGCGGTCCCTCGCCTGAGAACGAGCGCGAGACGTTGCTCTCGGGGCAGTAGAGCTTGATGCGGCCCGCAGCGAGCAGCGGCCCGAGCGCGTCGACCATGCCGGTCTGCTGCCACTCGTGCGCGATGCCTGCGTTGGATGGGAAGACGACGACGGGGCGGCCGACGGTACCAAAGCACCACACGTGGGCACGACGACCGAAAGCCGGGGACTCGAGAAGAACGTGTCGCGAACTCATGAACTGTAAATCGGCACTCAACACCAACCTCAACAGCCCTCGCCACGGTTACACGGGCACACCTGCGCGGTCGGTGTGGTCGTGAAATTTCCCTCTCGCGTCGCGCTGTTACATTCGGGCACGTGCTGCAGCTCGTCGTCTTTGCCCTCCTCACCACCGACGCCGGCGTTCTTGAAGCCGAGGTCGATGGGGGAATCCCCGCCCAGGCGCTCAACGCCCGCCCCCTCGGCCGCAGGGTCAACGAGGAGCGCGTCGAGCGGGTGCTGCAGTCGCTGACGACCCGCGAACGCGCCGGGCAATTGCTGCTCGCCTACCCGCAGATCGATCGCACCGGCCCCGTCGAAGTGGGCCTGCTCTTCGTCGGCAACTCGCTGAAGAACATCGCGAAGGCCAAAGAGAAGATCGACTCGTCCCGGGTGCGCGCGAAGATTCCGCCCTTCGTCGCGGTCGACATGGAAGGCGGCCCGTCGAACCGCATGAAGAGCGTGCGCTCGCTCAAGGCGCTGCCCTCGGCGAGAGACATGGCGCTGCTCGAGGAGGCCGAGGTGAAGCGCTGGGGCCGCAAGGTCGGCGACGCCATGAAGTCCATCGGGCTCAACTTGAACCTCGCGCCGGTGCTCGACGTCGCGCCCTCGGGGCACATGGAACGCAACGGCCGCAGCTTCAGCGGCGATCGAGACACGGTGGTGAAGAAGGCGATGGCGTACTCGCGCGGCCTGCTCGAGGCGGGCGTGGTGCCCATCGGCAAGCACTACCCCGGCTACGGCGACACCGACGGAGACAGCGATCATGCGCTGGTCACCGTCGACTGGCCCAGAGAGCGCGTGCTCGCCGAGGCCGAGACCTTCGTGCGGGCGAAAGAGGTGCTCGGCGGCGTGATGCTCGCCAACGTCGCCTACGCAGCCGTCGATGAGCGCCCGGCGATTCTCAGCGAGAAGCTCGTCGCGCGCGCCCACGAGAGCGACTGGCTCGCGGTGACCGACGACATCAGCATCGCGCTCCTCGCCGACGCCATCGGGGGCACCAGCGAAGATGTGCTCGTGCAGTCGTTCAAGGCGGGGAACGATCTCCTCCTCACCACTGCGCCGCCCGACTGGAACAAGGGCCTCGACTACCTCGGCATCCTCACGCGCCTCGCGGAGTCGGACCCGGCGATGAAGAAGCAGCTCGACGACAGCTGCCGCCGCGTGTTGCGCCTGAAGGACCGCATGGGGCTGCTCGACGGGCTGTGATCAGGGCCTGCGAGACAAACCGCGCCGCTCGTGCTCATGGACCGCAATAGTGAGGTCCAACACCAGCCGGATGCCCTCGTCGGTCAGATGTTCGAGGAGCCCGTCCAGACGCGAGCGCTCGGGCGTCGCCGTTGAATCAGCATTGCCAACGAGAGACTCCATGGAGACGCCGAGGGCCTCTTGAATCCGCTCAAGTGTGCTCAAGCGCGCTGAGCGAACGCCAAGTTCGAGTCGGGCGACCGCATCGCGGCTGATCCCTGCAGCTTCGGCGAGCCCTTCCTGCGTCAACCCTCGCTGTTCGCGAAGCGAACGCAGTCTGCGTCCGAACCCTCGTGTCTTTTTCGACGCGCTGGCGCTCACGCGGCGACCCTTGATTCATCCAGACGTGATTGCTATGTCGCAAACAACACAAACTTTGTGTCTTACTTTTCGGGGGCTGGATGAAACTCACTTTCGGGTTGGTATCGGTACTTCTCTTCGTGAGCGGCTGTGGAACCATCGACCCATGCGGTCCCGCGAATTGCTTTGGCTGCTGCGACTCAAGCGGTGACTGCGTTTCAGGGACGGCGCCATCATCATGCGGCAGCAACGGTGTCCGATGCGTCGGCTGCGCGGTCGGCGAAGTGTGCACGGGCACCCAACGCACGTGCTCCGTCGCATCCGGTGTAGGCGGCGGAACGGGAGGTGGGGGTGGCGGAACGGGAGGTTCAGGCGGAGGCACTGCGATGGGGGGAGGAGCTGGAGGAGGCAACACTGGAGGAGGCAACACGGGTGGTGGAACGACAGGCGGAGGAGGAGGAGGTTGCACCAACGAGTGCGCGAGCGGTGCAGGGCGCTGTGTGACTGCTGGCGTCCAGACCTGCGTTCGAGGCGCACAGGGCTGCCTGGTCTGGTCGGCGGCCACGCCGTGCCCGACGGGTCAAGTGTGTAGCGGAGACCGGTGCGCCCTGACCTGCACGAACGTCTACACGGCGGGAGCGAAGCGATGCACAGGAGCTACGCCGCAGACCTGCCAAAGCATGTCGAGCGGGTGCACTGACTGGACGAGTGCCGCAGCCTGCAGCGGAGGTCTCGTGTGCAAGCAGGGCGACTGCGCAGCCTGCGCGACCCATTCAGACTGCTCGGCAACCCAGATCTGCAACTACATTCAGGACAACCGAGGTCGGTGTCTCAGCGCAACGGGCCGCCAGTGGGACGTCTTCATCAACAAGGTCACGTTCCCGATGTACGACTCAACTGGTGCGCTGTGGGATCCAGGCGGCTTCCCCGACCCCCGGATCGAAGTCGCGGTGGGAGGAACGGTAGTTGGCAACGCGACTTTTCAGAACACGTACACGGTGGACCGGACCGGTCAGTCGTACACGCCGATCCGCATCTCTCTTGCGTCGGAGACGACCACTCTTGACGTCCTCGCGTACGACGAGGACCTCACTTCCAATGACTACGCGGACGGCGCCCGTTGGCCGATGAGCATCGGTCTGGCACGGGCATACGGATACTCGGGGCTGCTCTTCGAAAACCGCGTACGCGTCGAGTTCTCGATCGTTCCGGTTCCCTAACGCTCAAGTCGAGGAAGCCGCACTTCTGAAGTAGAGACACCGGCATGCGTCGCGAGTGGATGCTTGCCCTCGTCATCATGTCTGCGTGCGCGAGCAGCACGAAGGCTGCGCCTCCGCCCACGGCGCTGTGGCAGGCATCGCTGGCCGAGCCGATTCCCTCGGGTGAAGGCACCGCGCTCGCCATCGACTTCCGTCGACACCAGGTCAACGGGCTCGGCGGCAAGCTGAACACGTGGATGCAGTGGATGGACGAGCGCTCCCCCGGTGCGTCGGTCGAGGCGATGCCCAACCTCGGCTCACGCGACGCGATCCTGGTGAAGGCGCGCATCGGCGACGGGAAAGAGGTCGTCTGCGCGTTCGACTTCACGCGCGCTCGCTCGGCGATGGCGACCACGCTGTTCGACGCGACCGTGCTGGGCACCAACACCACCACCCTGCCCGGCCTCCACGTGCGCCTGGGGGAAACCGACTTCGGCCCGCTCGAGGTCGACCTGCGCGCGGAGCCGGAATGCACTCTGGGCCTCGACGTGCTCGGTCAGACAGTGCTGGTGGTGCCGCTGCAGGGCAAGCAGCCGGTGTGGTTGATGGTGGCCAGCGAATGACGGCGACGGTCACGCCGCCGCTGCGAAAGCGCGTGAAGCGGTTCATCCGCTACGTGTTCGTTCGCATGCTGCTCGTGCCGCTGCAGCTGCTGCCGCTGCGTGCCGCCTCGTGGCTGGGTGAACGGCTGGGCGTGCTCGCCTTCACCCTCGCGCGTGGAGAACGCAGAAAAGCCCTCGCTTCGCTGCAGACGGCCATGCCGGAGCGCACCGAGGCCGAACGTTTCCAACTCGCACGCGAGTGCTTTCGCCACATCGGCCGCTCGGCGATGGAGACGGTGGCCATTCAGCAATTCGATTCCCGCCGTGCCAAGTTCATCGACTGGGAACCCGAGTCGCGCGCCGCCATGGACTCGGCGCTCGCCCGCGGCAAAGGCGTGGTCTTCGTCACCGGCCACTTCGGCCATTGGGAACTGCTCGCGCGGCACGTCGCGCTCGAGAACTACCCCGCAGCCGTCATCGGAAAGGAAGCGAGCGACCCACGCACCACGAAGCTCATCGAGCGGTTGCGCACCGCAGGCCGGCTGCGCGTCATCTGGCGCGGCAGCCAGGGCTCGGCGAAGGAGATGCTGCGCGCGCTGAAGGGCAACTCCATTCTCGCGCTGCTCATCGACCAGGACACGAAGGTGCAGTCGGTGTTCGTGCCCTTCTTCGGGAAGCTGGCGAAGACGCCGCGCGCCGCCGCCGATCTCACGCTGCGCACCGGGGCCGCGCCGCTGCTCGGGTTCTGCACGCGCGTTGGCCCGCTCAAGTACCGCATCACGATGCGCGAGCTGCCCTTGCCGACGAGCGAAGGAGAAGAGGCAGTGCTCGCGCTGACCACGGCCTTCACGCAAGGCATCGAAGACCAGATCCGCGCGCACCCGGAGCAATGGGTGTGGATGCACCAGCGCTGGAAGTCCCGCCCCGAAGGAGAAAAGCCGTGAGTCGAGTCGCGCACCTCTGCGTGGTGCTGCTGCTCGGTTGTCGTGACAAGCCGCAAGCCCCACTTCGTGTCGCGGCCGCATCAGACCTCATCGACGCCTTCACGGTGCTCGGGCAGCGCTTCGAGAACGAGACGAAGGTGCACGTGGAGTTCGCATTCGGCTCGTCAGGCCTCCTCGCGAAGCAGCTGAGCGAAGGCGCGCCCTTCGACGTGTTCGCAGCGGCGAGCGCGAGCGCCATCGCCGAAACGGTGAAGGCGGGTGCGTGCGATGGCGCGAGTGCCCGGCACTTTGCGACGGGTCGGCTGGTGCTGTGGCCGCAGCGAGCCCCGCTCGCGACGTTGTCAGGTCTCGAGGGCCGCATCGCGCTCGCGAACCCCGAACACGCGCCGTACGGCCGCGCTGCGAAGGAGGCGCTCCAGAAGGCAGGTCTGTGGGCCGAGATCGAGCCGCGCGTCGTCTACGCCGAGAACGTGCGGCAGGCCTTGCAGTTCGTCGACACGGGGAACACCGAGTCAGGCCTCGTCGCCTGGTCGAACGTCGTTGGCCGTGACGGAGGTGCAGAGGCCATGCGGGTCGATGCCTCGCTGCACGCGCCGCTCGAGCAAGTCGTCGCCACCTGCCGTCGAGGCACCCGCGCCGCCGACGGCTTGCGCTTCATCGACTTCCTGCAGCGCCCGGAGTCACGCGCCGAACTCACGAAGCGCGGCTTCGAGTTGCCCTGAACATTCCACGTGTGAAGGACTTCCTGACCGCCGCGCAAGGAAAGCCATCACACGTGGCTCCTCTCGAGCGGTGAGCGCGCTCGCATCGCGGTGAGGGGCAAGTTCGAGCTGGGCACAGCGCCACACACCAGCTCACTGGCTCCAATCCGGGCGTCTCAAGGCCCGGCGTCGGCACCACCGTCGGTCACCCCGCCGTCGAGCCCGCCATCGGGCAACACCACCTGAGCTGGAGTGAACGGCGGCGGGTCGTAGTTGCCGGTGCGCGTACCGGTGAAACCCGTCTCGAGCGTCAACGTGGCGCCCGCGAGGAAGGGGCCGAACGCGCACCCGCCGACCCAGCCGACGAAGACCTTCCCGTCCTTGATGCCGTCGACCTTCGCTCCGGGAGGCACGACGAGGCGCTCGATGGGCACCAGGCTGCAATCGATGCCGCCGTCGGCGAGCAGGCCCGCATCACCGGGCCCACCATCGGGCAGCGTGCCCGCATCGGGAACGCCCGCATCGAGGTTGCAGACGCGGCCGTTCAGGGTGCGCGGCTCCATCGTCGTCTCAAGCCGCTCACCCGCGCGCGAGAAGCGACCGCCCGCCAGCGAGATGCCCAGTGCCGCGCAATTCTGGTTGGCGCCACCTTCGATGCCGAGCCCGAGGAGGAAGCGGTCATCCTGATTGTGATCGACGAGCCCCGCGATGGCCGCGGCCCTCTGACCTGCAGGCAGCACGTGCACGGTGTCGTTCACCACCATCAACTTCTGCAGGTCGAGCTGGTTCGAGTTCAGGTCGGGCTGGTTGATGGCGACCTTCTCCCAGAACGCTTCACTGGGGCACTGCACCTCGGGGCGCGCGCAGAAGGCCGTGAGGTCGAGCGTCGCGGGCTGGCCATTCACCACACCGAAGTCGACGACGGTGCCGTACCCGTTTGCGGTCGCTTCCCGCACCGCGCCGCCGACGTTGAGCTTCAACTTCAGCTGGTCGTCGTAGCGGACGGTGTAGTTCCCCGAGACGTCACGCTCTACGGGCGTCGAGCCGCCACCGCCGCCACACGAGAGCGCCACCGCCAACACCGTGCCTGCCGTCAGCTTCACCATGTACGACCTCCAGGAATGCGCGTGGGTACCGGCATCGCTGCGAATCGTTCACCAAATCAACGCTTCGGCGCAAAAACCCAGCGTTTCGTCTTCTCGTCGCGCTTGTGCACCGAAAGTTGGATCGCCTGGCCGAGCACGAGCAACGAAGGCTCGGTGCCCTTCTTGCGGAGAATGGCGCCCTCCTCTGCCGGCTCGAGCCACGCCCCGTCGAAGAAGGGCGCGAGGTCGAAGAGGTAGAGCTTCACGTCGAGCGGCGGCACGTCGAGCCGCACGTGCACCTTGTTGTGCGTGAGGCCCATCACGGTGCCTGTAAACACGGTCCTCGCGGCGGGTGCCTTCTTCAGCTCGGGCGCGAAGAGGCGATTCATCACCACCTCGTTCGAGAGGTCTTGCACGCGGCGCTGCGTGCCACGTGAACGGTTGGCGACCTGCACCACCTCGGCGCGCAGCTTCTCGTCTTCTTCGACGGTGGGGTGCACGCCGGTGAGGAACTCGACGGCTTCCTTGTGCAGAAAGACGCCGACCATCTCGCGCATCGGGGCTGAGAAGCGCGCGTAGGGCTCGGCGCCGACGCCGGTGTGCGGGCCGGGCTCGGTCGAGTACTCGCTGCGCAGGTTCACCATCACCGCCTGGCGCGTGATGGCGGCGCCGAGACGATCTTCCCTGGTGCCGGCAGCAGCGCGCGGGAGATGGGAGAGGAACTTCGAGAGTGGCGTGGTCTCCGGGTTCCACACCCACGAGTCGCTGAGCTGGTGCCGCTTCGCGACGAAGCCAGTGAGGCGCGCGAGGGCCTCGAGCCGCTCGGGTTCCGGGCCCCCCTGCACGCGGTAGATGGGCTGCACGGCGGGGTTGTCGAACTCGCGCAGCAGGCGCCCCCCCTCGGCGTTGCACATCAACGAGAGCTGCTCGTTCCACAGCTCGACCTCGTCGCGCACTGCTTCCATCACCGCGAACGAGACGCCTTCGCCGTCGAGTTCGATGGTCACCTCTTCTCGGCGGTAACGAATGAGGCCGCGCCGGGCCGCGAGGTCCATGCGTTTGCGACCCACTTCACGCAGCAGGAAGAGGCTCGCTTCGAAGTCGGAACCCCGGAGCGGACTCGAGGCCGGATCGTCGATGAGCTGCTGCACTCCGCGGAACGAGAGCTTCGCCCGGCTGCGCACCCGGGCCCTCTGCAGGTCGGTCGACTTGAGCTCTCCGTGCGGGTCAAGGTGGTGCAGGAAGACGAGCGCGCGCCGCGGCTCATTGGGGTTCAACGAGATGAGCCCTTCCGAGAGCGGCCTGGGCAGCATCGGCACCGAGAAGCCGGGGAAGTAGTAGCTCGCGCCGCGCTTCATGGCCTCGGCGAAGAGGGCCGAGCCCGGGCGAATGTAGAAAGAGGCGTCGGCGATGGCGTACGCGACGAGGAAGCCGTCGTCTTCGCGCGCGACGTAGAGCGCTTGATCGAGATCCTTCGAGTGCTCGCCGTCGATGGTGACGAAGGGGAGCTCGGTGCGATCGACGAGCACCGGGTCGTCGATGCGCGGGTCCTTGAGCCACACGTCTGTCTCGGCGAGCACCTCCGGCGGGAAGTCGACGCTCAACTGGAGCGCCTTCGTGATGGCCTCGAGTTCCTCGCGGGCCCTCATCGCTCCATCTCGGCGACCAGGCGGTTGCCCTCTTCGAGGAGCTTCGCCACTTCCGCGTGCGCACGCTGCGTCAGCGCATCGCGGTCGTCCTGCGTCATGCCCTTCGTGTCGATGGGCTCGCCGATGATGAGCGCCGACGGGCGTGAGCGGATCGCCACCGAGCCCTTCTCGAGGATGCGGTGCGTGCCGGCAACCGCAGCGGGGATCAGCGGGACCTGCGCGTCGATGGCCATGATGGCCGCGCCCTTCTTGAACGGGCGGAGGATGCCGTCGTCGCTGCGCGTGCCCTCGGCGAAGAAGACGACGCTGACGCGCTCTCGAACGGCCTGGGCGGCGTCGTTCAGCTTGTTCTTGTCGCGCTCACCGCCACTGCGGTCGACGAAGATGTTGCCCGCGCGCTGCAAGGCCCAGCCGAAGACGGGGATCTTCTTGAGCTCGGCCTTCGCGACGTACCGCATGTGCCGGCGGATGTGACGGAACAGGACCAGCGCGTCGAAGTGCGACTGGTGGTTCGCGCAGAGCACGAAGTTGCCGGGCGGCAGGTTCTCGAGGCCGCGGCACTCGGTGCGCACCGCCGACGCCTTGAGGATCGAGTCGGCCCAGAGGTGCAGCGCACGATCGGGGGCGCGCTCGTCGATGACCGACAGCGCAGAGACGACGGGAGAAAGGGCGCCGGTGATGCCCACGGCGGCGGCGCTCGAGAAGGCAGAGCGCAGGAGTTCCTTCGGCTTGGTGCTCATCGATACGTGACCCTACCCCCCTCTCCCTGCTTGCGGGGAGAGGGTGGCGCGAAGCGCCGGGTGAGGGGCCCGTTGCGAACAACGCCCCTCACCCCGGCCCTCTCCCCGCTGCGCAGGGAGAGGGAGTCAGGGGGTGAGCGACGGCGGGCCCTGTTGCTCGGCCAGCCGCATCGCCTGCAACAGCGTCGCGTTGCGCAAGAAGTCATCGGTCTCGATCCGCCACCGCGCACCCTCTTCCTGCGCCAGCGTCAGCGACATCGCCCGACTCATGACCGCCACGAAGGCGCCGCGCGACTGCGCTTCGTCTGCTGCTCGCGAGGCCGCGATGCGAACCAGCACCAGCCCGGCCGCGCGACGCAAGGCGAACAACCGCTGCGCCTTCGCCTGCGCGATCACCGCGTCGACGTCTTTCACCTCGTTCGCGTTGAGCCACGCCGCTGAAGAAAGCAGCGCCGAGAACCGCTCCGCAGAGCTCTGCGCGATGACCGGAGACGCCAGCCGCCCCTCGTACAGCGGGCGCTCCCGTGCGGAATGCAACGCGACGGCCGTGCCCAGCTCGGCCAACGCGAGCTGTTGATCCCGCACCCCACCCAGCGGGCGAAGGCTCATGCGCACCTCCCCGCGCGCAGGCGTGACCGTCAACGGCAGCGGGTTCTTCTTCGCGGCCTCCGCGAGATCGAGCGTGAGCCCCGGCTTCCCGTAGAGCCCGACCATCGCCAGCGTCTGCACCAACCGCGTCGCGATCTTCTGCTTCGGAAACTCCGCGTCGAGGCTTGCGGGCACTTTCAGCACGCGCGGCAGGTCGGCGCGCGACAACCCGCTGAGCGGCAACTTCACCTCGACATCGCTCATCGCCTGCAGCGCGCGCTTCCACTCCGCTTCGGTCGTCGCGAGCGTCTCTTCTGCTTCCTGCTCGAGCGCCACCAGGTCGACGCCCCGCGAACGCGCTGCGAACTCGAGCGGGCCCGGCAACCCCAACGACGTCAACACCTCGGCGAGCTTTGCCTCACGCCGCGCCACCGCTGCATCGACGCGCAGCGCCGCCTCGTGTGACGCCGCCCACAACGCTTTGCGTTTCAGCGCGCTCTTCTCGCTGAGCAACAGCTTCCCGAGGTCACGAAACGGCAGCTCCTTGCCGTCGAGCTGAAAGGTGGTGGCCGCCTCGAGGTTCGCGAGCGCTTCGGATTCCGCTGCGACGCCCCTCACGAGCAGCTCACCCGCCACCCAGCGAGAGAGCGCGTCGGTGCGCGTGGCGTCACCGGGCCGCAGCGTGCGGGCGCGCGCGAGCAGGTCGAGCGTGTCTTTCGACAATAACGCCTCGTGGCCCTTCGTGAACGTCGCCGCGTCGAGGGGCACGCCCAGGGTCCAATACCGCCAGAGCGACTCGTCGGTGCGCTGCACGACCTCGGTCACTTCCTTCTCGATGGCGTCGAGTTTCGGCGCGATCAACTCGGCCTCGGTCACCCCCGCATCGGGCTTCGGAGGCGACGGATTGGGCGGAGGCGTCGCCTTGACGCAGCCGCTGAGCACGGCCAGCAGGCACACGCCAAACAGACGGGGCACTCGCATGCGGCGCACCATATTCCCCCATGCAACCGAAGCGAGCTTCGGGCATGAGCCACCCATGCCCCGTTGGTACTTCGAAGACTTCACGCCGGGCTTCGTACTCGAAGCGAAGGGTCCCACCATCAAGGCGGAGGACATCATCGACTTCGCGAAGAGGTTCGACCCTCAGTACTTCCACGTCGACCCCGAGGCCGCGAAGAAGTCTTTCTTCGGCGGCCTGTGCGCGAGCGGGTGGCACACCGCCGCGATGTGCATGCGCATGATGTGCGACGGCTACCTGCTCGACTCCGCCAGCATGGGGAGCCCCGGCATCGACGAGCTGCGGTGGACCAAGCCCGTGTTCGCGGGAGACCAGCTCGGCTTCAAGATGACCGTGCTCGAGCAGCGCCCGTCGCGCAGCAAGCCCGACATGGGCTCCATCCTCTCCCAGTGGGACGTGTTCAATCAGAAGGGCGAACAGGTCATGACCATGAAGGGCTGGGGCATGTTCAAGAAGCGCACGCCGGGGGCCTGATGCCTTCCGAGCTGCAGTGGCGCGCGGCGCGAGCACGACAGGCGATGTACGCAGCGCTGCGCACGTTCTTCCTCGAGCGCGGGTACCTCGAGGTCGAGACGCCGACGCTGGTCGCCACGCCGGGCCTCGAGCCGCACATCGACCCATTCGAGGCGCCGTTCATTCCGCAGACCGACGTCGGGGCGCGCCGCTCGCTGTGGCTCCACACCAGCCCCGAGTACGCGATGAAGCGGCTGCTCGCCGACCCGGGTTGCCCGCCGCTGTTTCAGATCTGCAAGACGTACCGAAACGGGGAAATCAGCGGCACCCACAACCCCGAGTTCACGATGCTCGAGTTCTATCGGCCCAACGCCGACTACCGGGCGATCATGGATGACCTCGAGGGCGCGCTCGCCGCAGTCGAGCAGTCGGTCGCCCCCACGCGCGGCCTCTTCACCCGCACGCCCTTCGAGCGGCTGACGGTGGCGGACGCAGTCAAGCGACACACAGGCGTAGAGCTCTTTGACGGCGACCTGCGCGCGGCAGCGAAGGCCATCGGCGTGCACGTCGGCGACTCGACCAGCTTCGATGACGTCTTCTTCCACCTCTTCCTCGAGCGGGTCGAACGCAAGCTCGGCGTGGGCACGCCCGCCTTCTTGATCGAGTACCCCGCGTCGATGGCGTCGCTCGCGCGGTTGAAGCCCGAAGACCCGCGCGTCGCCGAGCGCGTCGAGCTGTACGCCGAGGGAGTCGAGCTGGCGAACGGCTTCTCCGAGCTCACCGACGCGACCGAGCAACGCAAGCGCCTCACCGAAGAGCAGGAACTGCGTCGCGCACTCGGTCGACCCGTGTTCGACCTCGACGAGAAGTTCCTCGCAGCGCTGCCGAACTTGCCTCCGTCGGGAGGCATCGCCGTTGGGCTCGATCGCGTGCTGATGCTCCTGCTGAACGCGAAGGCCATCGAAGACGTGCTCCTCTTCCCGACACGCGACTTCTTCGAGGTGTGAACTGGAGTGAACACCCGCGCTGCGCGGCGCAACACCACCTGCCTGCCGCGCCGTGAACATCGCGAGGAAGATCAGCGGCTCCGAAGGTGGCGTTGGCATTGCAGTGATGGCGGGCATGGCTCGAACCGCCGCCCGACAGGTGATTGACGAGCGCGTCGAGAAAGACCGCGCACACGCCCTGGTGCTCAAAGGGCGCTACGACGAAGCCATCGCGGTCTACCGGGTGTTGGTGGTCTTCAACTCCGGCGACGCCAACATCCGCCTGCAGCTCGCGGAGACCTTTCGTAAGCGAGGGCTGATCGACTCGTCGATCGCCACGTACCAGGAAGCGGCGCTGCTCCTCGAACGGCAGGGCCACATCGCCCAGGCGCGCGGAGTGCTGACCGGTGCGCTGCAGCTCGCGCCCGGAAAGCCCGTGCTCGTTGAGTCGCTGCGCCGCCTGCGAACGCCGCCTCCGTCGCGCAAGCTCGAGCTGGTCAAGCCGCCTCCAACGGTGGTCGAGGTGAGCGACAGCGACATCATCGAGACCCCGTTCGACGAACTGGCCGAAGAGGTCGGCGGCGAGTGCGTGACCGACCCCTTCTGTCCCGTCTTCCAGTGGCTCGAGGAGACGCCGGACGCGGGAGCGCCCCCGCTGCCGCCGGGGCTGAGCACCGTCATCGATCGCCCCCGCAACGCAGAAGGGCGAGGTCGCCCCCGCCCTTCGCGTACTCGTCGGTGATTCAGGAACCGATCAGAGTTCCTTCATCAGGTCGGCCTTCTTGCCGTTGAACTCGTCGTCGCTGATCAGGCCCGCGGCCTTGAGCTCGGACAGCTGCTTCAAGCGATCCATCACCGAGGGCTTGCCGCCACCGGAGTTCGCCTGCGCCGCCTGAGCCTGCGACTGCTGGTTCTGCTGCTGCTGGGCCTGCATCTGGTTCTGGTTCATGAACATCTGGGCCATGCCGAAGCCCATGCCCATGCCCATGCCGCCGAGCGCGTTGCCCGAGCCGCCACCGCCCTCGCCGCCACCCTTCGCCATGCCCTCGGCCGCGCCAAGCATCGCCTGCCCCTGTGCGTACTGCTGGAAGCCGCCAGCGAGGCGCGAGTAGGCCACGTCCTTGCTGAGCTTCTTCAGCGTCGCTTCGTCTTCCGGCTTGATGCTGACCGTGAAGTTACCGAAGCGCACGATGCTCACGCCGTAGGTCGCGGTGTGCGTGCCGAGGCCCGCGATGACCTCGGTCTCGATCTCCTCGGTGTACGCGCCTGACGTCACGTCGAGGAGCGGCCACTTCTTCTTCACGATCAGCTCGGCGATGCGATCGCGCGTGACCTTGAGGACCTGGCTCTTGAACCAGCCGGTGAACTCTTCGTTGTCGGCCTTGCGCAGACCGACCATGCCGATGAGCAACTGCTCGGGGTTGGTCACCTGCATCGAGAAGTCGCCGTAGACCATGGTGCCGATGCCGAGGCCGGTCTCCGGGTCGCGCACGTCGCCGATGGGCCCGCCGAACTTGATCTGCGGGAACTCGCGCGTGGTGACGAAGTACACCTCAGCCACGAACAGGTTGCCGCCCGTGACCTTCTCGAGCAGCGCCGAGAGGAAGGGGATGTTGTTGGTGTCGAGGTTGTGACGACCCGGCCCGAGCTTGCCGGCCACCACGCCGTCCTTCACGAACAGGGCGATCTCATCGGCCTGCACCGTGAGCTGCGTCATGATGCGGATGTTCCGCTCAGGGTACTTGTAGATGATGTGGTTCTTGGCCTCGTCGGCCCGCGCGATGAAGTTGCGCTGCGCTTCAGACTTCAGCGAATCGAAAATTCCCATTTGAGTGTGTCTCCCAGCTCCACTGCGGGTGAAGGTGCACCACGAGGCTTTTACGAAACAGGCGGCGCACGATTGCAGAAGCCAACCCGTTGATCCATGACCTGATTCCCATGGGCGACGAGCTGCACAAGCACGGGCGGTTCTTCGATGTGTGGTCTCGCTTCTATCGGGCCGGCCCGTTCGGGCTGGCCCTGAGACGCATTCAGCGCGAGGCCATCGACCGCCTGAACATTCGCGCAGGCGAGAAGGTGCTCGATCTCGGCTGCGGCCCCGGCGACGGCTGCGCGCGCATCGCCTCCCAGGGCGGCGTCGCAGTGGGCCTCGATTACTCGCAAGGCATGCTGCAGTACGCGAGGCAAGTGCCGGCGCTGAGCGGTCGGCTGTCACGCGGCGACGCCGGGCGGCTCCCGTTCAAAGACGCGAGCTTCGACAAGATCGTCTGCACCAACTCGTTTCACCACTACCCCCAGCACCTCGCGGCGCTGCGCGAGATGCGGCGCGTGCTCAAACCGGGCGGCCTGCTCGGCCTCGTCGACCCGCGCAAAGATCATCTCTTCGGCTGGCTCGCCATCGACCTCGTCGAGAACGCCGTGTTCGGGCTCGAAGAGGTGCGCATCTTCTCGGTGAACCACTGGCATCGAATGTTGAGCGAGGTCGGCTTCTCGTCGGCGAAGGTCGAGCGCGGCGCGTGGTGGAGCCCGGTCGCCGTCGCCGAGGTCTTCGTGCAGGCTGTCGCCTGAACGGCGACTCTTGACGCCACGAGCCCACATATGCAACCTTGTTGCAAGTGAGGGCAACCCCGACCAGCCGACAGCTCACTGCGCGCCGTGTTCGCGCGCTGGTGCTGTTGTCCGTGTTGGGTGCAGCGGCCGCCGCCGAAGAGTGGCACCTGCTGACCGTGCGGCACGTCGAGTGCGCAGCCCACGGTGAGCTCACCCACGCTGATGACGCGGTGCTCGTGGCTGGCAGCGACCGTGGTGTGTCGGCTGCGCCAGCGCGGGAAGGGGGCCACCGTCACGAGCACGGCAACCTCGCGATCTTCACCCACGCGTTGGTGCAACACTTCAATCCCGAGGGCGTCGCTTTCACCGCGCCCCTCGAGCTCCCCTCGCGGCCCACGAGCGTGGTGGTGGCCGTGCAGCGCCTGTGGTCCCTCGCACCCAAGGCGTCGCCTCCCCTGAGCTGAAGACACCACCTCTGGTTCGTCTTCCTGCCGGCGCTCGCCGGTGACTCGCTCATCATTTTCGGGGAACCCATGTCGACCCACGCCCACGGTGCGCACTGTGCTTGCGCGCACCACGCGGTTGCAGCACCCAGCACCTCTTCGACCCTGTCCGCCCTCTTGCCTGCGCTCAGCTGCGCGGTGTGCCCCGCCTGTCTGGCGTTGTGGAAGCCGCTGTTGTCGGTGGTGGGCGTCACGCTCGCCCTCAACGACGCGCAGCATGCGTGGTTGCTGTTCGCCTCGCTCGCCGTCTCGGTGGCGGTCGCGGTGTGGGACGTGCGACGCGCGCGCGTGTGGCTGCCCTTCTGGCTGACCCTCGCCGGCGCCGCGCTGATGGTGCTCAGCCACGTGCTCGGTGACGTCGCCACACTCGAGTGGCTCGGGGTCGCCGTGATGGTGTCTTCGGTGCCCGCCCGCATGGTGCTGCGCGCCCGCCACCGCCACGCGATCGCGAGCTGACCGCCATGCTCGCCGACGCCGTTCACCTCGGGCTGGCCCTCGGGCTTCGCCACGCCTCCGATGCCGACCACATCTGCGCCGTCGCCTCGCTGCTGCGCACCGGCCAGAGCCGCTCGCACGCGCTGCGCACGGCGGCCTGGTGGGGCCTCGGCCATTCGATGTCGTTCTTCTCGGTGGGCGTGCTGCTGCTGGCCCTCGATCTTCAGGTCCCCCCGGTGCTCGAGGAGATCGTCGGCGTCTGCATCGCCGTGCTGCTCGTGATGCTCGGCGTGGAACAGTGGCGCCACGCCGCCTGCGTCGAGCACCCCGTCGCCGGCCCGCGGCGCAGCCTCACCAGTCTCGCGATCGGCGCACTTCACGGGCTGGCCGGTTCGGCCGGGGTGTCGCTGCTCGCGCTCACCTCGATGCGCGACCGCGGCGCCGCGCTCGGGTTCCTCGTGTTGTTCGGGGTGGGCACCGTGGCGGGCATGTTGCTCGTCACCCTCGCCCTCTCCTGGCCGCTGCGACTGACCCACCGGCTCACGCACCGCTGGCGCACCGGGGTGCTGCGGGTCGCTGCGAGCGGCTCCATCGCCCTGGGGCTCTGGCTCCTCGTCTCACCTCACCTCTGACCTCTGGAAACCACCCATGACCACTCCCGTCACCGTCCTCACCGGCTTTCTTGGCTCTGGAAAAACCACGCTGCTCAACCGCATCTTGAGCGAGCAACACGGCAAGCGCATCGCCGTCATCGAGAATGAATTTGGCGAGATCGGCATCGACCATGAGCTCGTCATCAACGCCGACGAAGAAGTCTTCGAGATGAACAACGGCTGCATCTGCTGCACCGTGCGCGGAGATCTGATCCGCATTCTCGGGGCGCTCGCCCGCCGAAAAGATCGCTTTGACCAGGTGCTGCTCGAGACCACTGGTCTCGCCGACCCCGGTCCGCTCGCGCAGACCTTCTTCATGGACGAGGAAGTGCAGAAGCACTTTCACCTCGACGGCATCGTGACGCTGGTCGACGCGAAGCACGTCGCGCTGCACCTCGACGAGAGCAGCGAGTGCCAGCAGCAGATCGCCTTCGCCGACGTGCTGGTGCTCAACAAGCAGGACCTGGTGAGCCCGGCCGACCTCGACGCGCTCGAGAAGCGGGTGCGCGGCATGAACGCCATGGCGCGCGTGCACCGGGCGACCAACGCCAACGTGTCGCTCGACACCGTGCTGGAGATCGGCGGCTTCGACCTGAGCCGCGCCCTCGAGACCAAGCCCACCTTCCTCGAGCCGGAATACCCCTTCGAGTGGGGCGGCGCGTGGACACTCCCCGAGGGCATCACCCGCATTTCCCTGCGCGGCGGCGCAGACGCGACGATGCAGGTGGCGCTCGTCACCGCCGACTCGTTGCCCGTCGCTGCCGAGAAGGCGCTGCGCGTGTGGACCCGGCCGGGCACGCCCCTGCCGCCCGGCTCGGTGCTCGGGCCCGATGCCTGCCTCACGCTCGACGTGTCGCGCGAGGAGCCCCTGGAGTTCTCGCTGCGTGTGCCCAAAGCCGGGCGCTGGAACCTCGTCACCGAGCACCACGCGCTCGACGAGTACGCGCTGGCCCTCGACGGCCCGGCCACGCTCGACACGAAGACCTTCGGCGGGCACGACCATGACGAGACCGTCACCTCGGTCGGCATTCACCTCGACGGCGCCATCGACGCCAAACGGCTCGACCGCTGGTTCGGCACCCTGCTGGGCGAGAAGGGCACCGACCTCTTCCGCATGAAGGGCATCATTCACCTCGCCGGCGAGAAGAACCGCTTCGTGTTCCAGGGCGTGCACATGCTCTTCGACGGTCGGCCCGAGCGTGCCTGGCGTCAGGGAGAAGTCCGCGCCAGCGACCTCGTCTTCATCGGGCGCAACCTCGACCGCGCCGAGCTCACAGAGGGGTTCCGCCGATGCCTCGCGTGAGCCGCCGTCACCTCGTCGACCTCTTCGAGCGACGCGTCTCGGACTACCCGCGCGCGCTGGGCTTCTCTCCTGACGGCACGCGCCTGGGCATCGGCGTGGCCGACGGGGCGCTGCTGGTGCTTGACGCGCGCGACGGGCGCACCCTCTTCGAGACGAAGCTGCCCGACACCGTCTCTGCCGTGGCCTTCGCGCCTGACAACGAGGGGCTCGCCGTCGGCTGTCACGACGGGCTGGCCCGGCTCTACGACCGCGCGGGTGCGCTGAAGGCCGAGCTGCCGTCGGGCGGGCGCAACTGGGTCGAGCACCTCGCGTGGTCGAGCACCTCGGTGCTGGCGGCCGCCGCAGGCAAGACCGTGCGCCTGTGGTCGTCGAAGGGCGAGCCGGTGCTCGAGACCGCCGCGCACCCCAGCACCATCACCGGGCTGGCCTTCAGCGGCGATGGGCAGCGGCTCTTCACTTCCAGCTACGGAGGCGTGCGCGTGTGGACGCTGGATGCAGCCGCCAGCCGCGCCCTCGCGTGGAAGGGCTCTCTCATCTCGCTGGCGTTGAGCCCCAAAGACGACGTCGTGGCGTGCGGGAGTCAGGACTGCAGCGTGCACTTCTGGCGGCTCGCGCTCGCCGAGGCGGTCGATTCCGAGATGCGCGGGTACCCCGCCAAGCCGTCTTCGCTCGCGTGGTCGGCCGACGGCGGTCTGCTCGCCACCACCGGAGCGCAGACCATCTGCGTGTGGCGCTTCGAAGGCGACGGCCCCGAAGGCAGCAAGCCCTGGGTGCTCAAGGGCCACGAGCAGCTCGTCACCCAGCTCGCCTTCGCGCGAAACGAGCGGCTGCTCGCCTCAGCCGGTGACGACGGCGACATCTTGTTGTGGAGCCTCGGCGAGGGGCTCAAGCCAGCAGGGCTCGCCCCGATGAGCGGCGCGGTCTCGGGCCTTCGCTTCAGCCCCGATGACGGGCTGCTCGCTGCGGCCGACGCCAACGGGCTGGTCCGCGTCTTTCGACCCATGAAGGAGACCCGCTCATGACCGCCTTGATCCACACCGCGCGACCCGCTTCGACGTCGCGCAACCGCCATCGCATCGTCACTCGTGAGAGCGGCCTGCGCGCCATTCAGCAGCCCTCGGTCGACCTCTGCGTCTGGCGCCGTGACGAGCTCTCTCCCTTCGTGGGCTGGTTCGACCGTGTCGCGCGCGAGGGCACGCTCGAGATCGACGAGCTCACCTCGCTCGAGCGGCTGCCGGTCACCCGGTGGTTGGCGTCGTTGCCTGACGACGAAGGCCGGGCCGCGTTGGCTGACGACATCGTCGGGAGGGCGAAGAGCTACGGCGCGCTCTTCGGCCACGACCGGGGGCGCGTGCAGCTGCACATCGTTCGGCACCAGCACTGCCCGCGTTTCCACGTCGACAACGTGGGCGTTCGGTTGATCTGCACCTGGGCCGGGCCTGCAACGCAGTGGCTGCCCGAGCGGTCGCTCGATCGCGCCAGCCTCCGCACGTGCGCGTCGGGGGTGGTGCCCGCGCGGCCGGGCCACACCTTCGAGACGCTCGATCGCTTCGACGTCGCGCTGATGAAGGGCTGTGCATGGAAGGGCAACGCGCGCTTCGGCCTCGCGCACCGCAGCCCGATGGTCACCACCCAGCCCCGGCTGGTGCTCACCATCGACGGAAAGCGCTGACATGTTCGACGCACGCACCCTCAGTCGGCTCGAGAAGGTCGTCGACCTGCAGATGTGGGCCTTCGGCTGCGACGCGCGCCGGCCAGCGGGCAACCTCTTCGCCGCGCGAGGTATGCGCTGCACCGCGCCGCCTGCTGGCGCGGCCGTCTCGTCGACGTGGTCTGAACCATGGCAGGGAGCCACCCTCGCGCTGAGCTCACGGGGGCTCGAGCTGCAGCGAGACGGGCGCACGCTGTGCCTTCAGCGCGGTCCGTTGGGGCCCCAACTGCGTGACGCGCCGCTCGAGCTGCTGCCGGTGCTGGCGAGTTGGGTGCTCGAGTGGGAACGCTGGGTCGAGACCGTGTGTGGACCGCAGTGGCGTGACGACACCTTGCGCCAACGGCAGCGCCCCGCCCCGTGGGACGGGCACGCGCTGCGAGCCGAATGGAGCGCGCTCACCAGCTGACGACTGTTGCCCGGCCGACGGGGTCTCAGGGGCATGCCTCCCAGGTACCCAGGAACCGAATGCGGGGGTGGTCCTCGCGACTGGAGCTCCGACAGCCCCGCCGGCCGGGCCTTTCTCACGGAGTCACTCAGTGCGCTGGCGGCGCCGGGGGTGCTCTGAGTTGCAACCGCGCACGCCGCGAATCCTGGTTCAACGCCTCGAGCGCCTCGCTGAACGCCTGCACGGCGCGCGCTCGCTCGAGCGGCGTGAGATCCAACGGCAGCTCGGCCGTGCGCCGCGACACCGCGACCAGCCTCATGAAGTCGGGGCTCGTCGCGAGCTCGAGCACGGCCACCGCGCTGGCGCGCGTGAGCGCAAAGCTGCGCAAGATGCCGGCGGCGTTGAGGCTCGCGACCTGCGCCAGGCGGCGCTCGATCGCCTCGTCACGCTCGGCCAACCAGTGCTCGAGCGCCTGCTCGAGCGCTTCGGGCTGTTCTGCAGCCAGCGCCGAGCGAAACACGCGCGTCAACGGCGCGTCTTCGCCATCGGTCATCAACAAGACGGACAGCACACCTTCAGCCAGAGGGCGCAAGCTGTTCACGGGGCCTCACTCTGCGTAATCGAGGTCGAGTTTGAAGAGGTGTGACTCGAGGGCCAGCCGAGCCTCGTCGGAGACGGAGGCAGCGAGCGCGTAGTGGGCGACGAGCGCATCGAGCAGCAGCGGCAGCGACACTCTGGGCGCCCGGTAGCCTGCATGCGGCGGCGGCTGCACCAGGGCGTTCCACCGCTCGGCGAGATCCCACACGAAGGCCTCGACGTCGTCTTCGCGACCGGGGAACCGCAGCCACTCTTCGAGTTCTTCCCAGCGAGGCGGCAATTCCATGTTCACTCGCGGCGCAGGAACGGCAGCAGCCCGAGCACACGCGCCTGCTTCACGGCGCGAGAGACCATGCGTTGCTGCTTCGCAGTCAGGCCCGTCGTGCCCCGCGGGATGATGCGGCCGCGCTCGGTGACGAAGTACTTCAGCACTGACACGTCTTTCCAATCGACGCGCTCGATGTTGGCGGCGGCCAGCGGGTTGCGACGCCGACGACGGAAGCCTTCGTCTCCCTTGCGTTCGGGGCGAGGGGGCAGCGGACGCCTCACAGGAGATCCACCGTCGCCACGAGCCGTCGGCCGTGCGCGCTGCGATGAACGAGCGTGCTGCCACCCGGCCAGGTCGAGCCCTTGAACCAGGCCGCGGCCCCGGTTGGCAGCTGCTGCACCTCCCGGTCTGGGCTCACAGGCAGGCCGCCTTCCACCCACTCGGTGCCAGCGCCGGCGAGCACCCACACCAGGCGGCAGGGGACGCGATCGACGTGAAAGCCCGGGCACAGCGGCGCGTCGGTCAAGGCCACCCTCACGCCGACCTGTTCGACCTCGAACAACGCCGAGTGCACCTCGACGAGTCGCTTGAGCTCATCCATCGGACCGGCGCTCAGCGTGTCGGCCAGAGACTCCAGGCCAGTGCCGTCGGCGCGCACCTCGCGCACCCAGTTGAAGGGGGCCAGCTGCGCCAGCTCAACGTCGCTGACGACGCGTGGCCGCGGCCAGCACACCAGCGCGACCTCAGGCAGGTAGATCGACGTCAGCTCGGCCACGTCGTCGATGAAGACCGCGCGAGGGGCGACAACGGCCGGTCGTCGCGCAGGAGAACTCCCGCGTCGAGGCCTCGGAGCGAGCCCGATCACAGCTTGCCCTTCTCTTCGTACAGCACGTGCTTGCGCGCGCGCGGGTCGTACTTCTTGAGCTTGAGCTTGTCCTGGGTGGTGCGCCGGTTCTTCGTGGTCACGTAGTAGTGGCCGGTTCCAGCCGTGCTCACCAGGTAGACGATCGTGCGGTTTCCCTTGGGCATGGCGGTGACTTAACGACACCAACATGCTTTTGCAACACAGTGCTCAACTGAATCCAGATGGCGATTACTGCGCGTTGCCCCACCCGCCATCACCGGTCGCCCACGCGCCCAACCAGTCCCGCAGACTCACCGAGCGATCTCGGGAGAGCACCGACGCCGTCAGACCTCCATCGGCCTGTGCGGTGCCGGCACGAAGCAGCATCACGTGCTCCTCACCACCGAGCTCGAAGAAGGCGGCGCGAGTGCCGTCGTACTGCGTCTCGGTCTCCTTCAGCGCAGCCGTGTACGTGGCGATCGGGGCCTGCGCGAGGAACGAGTCGAGCGTGTTCTCGGAGAAGAAGAAGCGGGTGATGACGCCGTCGCCCTCGTAGGCGAGGAGGCCGATGCGTGAGCTCGGCGACGCGGCAGCTCGCTGCGCGGCGAAGATGATCGGGAGGCCGCCTTCTGCACAGCCCTCACAGGGCGTTGGGAACTGGGGCAGCCAGGCTCTGTTCATCTGAGGCCAGTGGCGCGTGGTGATCATCGGCGCGCTGTCGGCCAGAAGGTGCACTTCGGCCTCGGGGAAGGCCGCGCGCAGCCGGTGGAGGTTCAGCTGCACGCCGTAGCCGCCCGCGCTCGCCCCGGTGAACCAGATGCGGCGCACCTGTGGGTGCTCGAGCCTCAGTGCCTTGAAGAGCACCTCGAGGTTTCGCCCGCCAGCGAAGTGGTGCGTGACGGTGCGGGTCACGCCGTCGACCTTCGTCGTGTATTGCGTCTCGGCGTCTCCGGCGTGCAAGTCGCCCGTGCAGTACGGCACGAACACGAAGCTGGCGTGCTGCATGGGGTTCTCGGGTCGACGCTGAAACCACAGCGCCGCCTTCACCGAGTTGAGCTCACCGGGGAACGCACCACCGCCATCCGCGGGGAAGGGATCGGGGTGGGTGACGAAGACTGAGGAAGGCTGGGTGCCTCCGGCGGTGTTCACCAGACACAGACCGTCGCCGTAGCCGCAGACGGGGCCCCACTGAAACGCGCTGGGCCGACAGGTGCCGTTGTTCCAACAGGCGCCCCCGCCCTGCAGAAAGATGAGCAGCTCGTCTTCGGCGCCGGGCCAGTAGCCCACGCCGGTCTGCGCGCCCGTCGCGCACTGCGTTCCAGGGAGGCTGACGAAGCGCCAGCCTGCGTCAGGCTCGCCGAAATCGACGGGGCCGGCATCGAGGGGCCTCCCCGGCTCACTCGACGCGACCTCGGGGTCAGGAGGCGTTCCACACCCCACCAGAGCGGTTGCCAGCAGGACCCAGGAGCGCATGCGCATCAGACACGTCATCACCCCGAAAAAGAAAACACACCTCGCTCAGTTTGCGTTGCGACAACACCGGAAGCCGACCGCCGGGTCGCCGGCTGAGTCGTTGAAGTCGAACCCGCGATCGCACCTGAGCAGGCCCGCTGCGGCGCTCGAGCGGAAGGCGCCGCTCTTCACGCGACAGGTGCCATTCGCGCACGTGCTGGTGAACTCGTACACGTTGCCGCTCATGTCCCACAGGCCGGTGTAGCCCCCCTGACAGCCGGGCGTGGTGCCGGTGTTGCCGATGGCGCCGAACCCGCGATCGAGGCCGTTGCACGCCGAGCCGCTGTACGTGTTGCCGTACGGGTACGTGGTGCCGCCCGGCCCCTGACACGCCGCCTGCCACTCGGCCTCGGCACACAGCCGCTTCCCGACGGCCGCGCACGCAGCGACTGCCTGCGCGGGAGTGACGTTGACGGTCGGCTGCACTCCGACGATCGACTGCGCGAGCCCGGTGCTGCCCAGTGAAGCTTCGAACGCATCGATGCACAGGCTTTGACCGCCGAACGAGAAGGCGACCATGTCGGTGCCACAGCCGCAGCACCGGTTGCCGCAGACCGTGGAGCCGGCGAGACACTGAACTCCGGCATCGACCCCGGCGTCGGTTCCGGCGTCGCCAGTCCCCGCGTCGGCAAGCGATCCTGCGTCGGCCGTGTTCCCCGCATCAGCCGTTCCCGCATCCGCGTTCGCGCCCGCATCCACACTGGTCCCCGCATCGAAGATCGTGCCCGCGTCGCCAGTCGAGCCTGCATCCACACTCGTCCCCGCGTCGTCGAGGAAGCCCGCGTCGAGGAGGCCAGCGTCCTGCTCCAGCGCACCGGCGTCGTTTCCGCCATCCAGCGCACTCCCCGCGTCGGTGTCGCCTGCGTCGCTCGACGAGCCGCCGCCGCCGCCCGCGCCCCCACCCGAAGCACCACCGCCGCCCCCGGAGGCGCTGGGCAGCACACACACCGCAGCGACGCATTCCTGAATCGGGCTGCACACGGTGCACGCGCTGCCGCCCTTGCCGCAGCTCAGGTTCGAGGGCGCCTGGCAGGCGCCGCGCTCGTCACAACACCCGTCGCAGCTCGACTCACAGGTCACCGGCTGCCCGCCGCACGCTGCCAGCACCACGACACACACCACGAACCAGACGTTCTTCATGCCCGACAGACACCTCACCTCGCCTCGTTGCGCAACCCCAACGACGTGCAGCGAGGGTAGTCTTCCGCACATGGGGCCCGCTTTCGAACGCGCATTGATGACCATCGAGGAGTTCCTGTCGCGAGAGGATCGCGCAGAGCTCATTCGTGGCTCCGCGGTGCAGAAGGCCTCGCCGAGCAGCGAACACTCGGGGGCGCAGAGCGGCATCGACCGGCGCATTGGCGACAGGTTCAACCGCAAGCCCGGTGGCCGCTGGCCGGGTGGCTGGTGGTTCTTCGTCGAGCTCGACGTTCAGTTTGGCACCGAGATTTTCCGGCCTGACGTCTGCGGCTTTCGGCGCGATCGCCTGAAGGACAAGCCATCGGGGCGGCCCGTGACCGCCCGACCTGACTGGGTCTGCGAGATCCTCTCCCCATCCAACGCGAGCACCGACCGGGTCGAGAAGCTGCAGACCTACTTCTCGTGCGGCGTTCCCCACTACTGGTTGGTGGACCCGGTCGAGGGCAGTCTCGAGATCTACCGACGCACCGACCTGGCGTACGCCCTGATCAAGAGCGCTCACCGGGGCCAGCGCATTCGCCCCGAGCCGTTTGACGCACTCGAGTTCTCGGTCGACGAGCTGCTGGGCGACGACCCTGACGACGACGACTGATCAGCCCCAGCGCGACATGAGACGCTCGCGATCGAACAGCCTGCGCGCGACCAGCACGATGGCCACGTCGAGCAAGAGCACGAACATGCCGAGCACCCCGTAGTACTCGGGCCCCGCCTTCAGCGCGCCGCCAAACTGGCCGGCGGCCAGCCCGACGAGCGGCAACACGAACAACCCGGAGAGCTGCTGCGCAAGGCGGCTGTCACCCACCCGCGCGCTGATCAGCACCGCGACCCCGTTGCCGAAGAACGCGAACAGCGGCGCGATGACGAGCACGCCGAACGTCCACATCACGTTGGGCAGCAACAGCTCGTGCGCCATGTTCCACGCGACGAGATCGACGCCGATGCACAACAACGCGAACGCGATGAGGCACACGATCACAGACGGAATCAACGACGCCAGGCTCTTGCCGATGACCAGCTCGAGCGGCGTGACCGGCGAGCTGAGCAGCGGCTCGAGCGTGCGCTTCTCTTTCTCGCCGGCCACCGCGTGCGACGAGATCAGAATCGGCACGAACACCGGCATCACCAGGTACAGCACGAACCAGTCAGCGAGCACCTTGTCGACGAGGAAGCGCGCTGCGTTGTCGGCGTTGACGGTGAGGTCGTAATAGAGCGCCACCGCGCGCAGGTTGGGATCTTCGGGGCGCATCACATAGGTGCGCACCACGCCGATCGGCACCAACACGATGACCGTCGGCAGCGCGAGCATCGACCACAACATGCCGCGGTTCTTTCGCAGCTCGAGCAGGTCCTTCCACAGCACCGCTCTCACGCGGGCGAGCGAGAAGCTCATGACGCCGCTCCTTCGTCTTCCTCGCGCACCAGCTCGAGGTACGCCTCTTCGAGCGGCCGCGCGGCCTTCGTCACGGTGTGAATGCGCGCCCCCGCAGCCACGAGCGCGTTCACCACGTCAGGCGCGTGCTCGGGCGCCGCGAGCATCACCTTCAGCTTCGACCCCTCGTGCTGCACCGACGGCGCAAACGGCAGCCCCGTCATCGCGCTGACGAACTTCTCGGCGTCACCCTCGAGGGCGATTTCCAGCGCGAGGCCTTCACGTCGCAGCTCCTGCAGCGCGGCCACCGTGCGCAGCCGCGACTTCACGACGGCGACGCGGGTGCACAGGCGCTCGACCTCGGCGAGGTTGTGGCTGCAGAGCACCAGCGTGCGCCCTTCGGCTGACAGCTCGGCCACCGCGTCGCGCACGGTGCGCGCCGATTGCGGGTCGAGGCCCGAGGTGGGCTCGTCGAGAAAGATGACCTCCGGCTCGTGCACCAGCGTGCGGATGATGGCGAGCTTCTGTCGCATGCCCTTGCTGAAGCCGCCGACCGGCTCGTCTTCACGCCCCTTCAAGCCGAAGCGCTCGAGGTACACGTTCGTGCGCTTCCACGCGGCCCCTTCATCGACCTCGTGCAGGCGCATGAAGAAGCCCAGGTTCTCGCGCGCCGTGAGGCGATCGTAGAGACCGGGTTGCTCGGTCAGCAGCCCCACGCGCTTTCGCAACGCAGTGCCGTCGGTCGCGCCCAGCTCGACGCCGCAGACCACCGCGCGGCCCGCGCTCGGCTCGAGCAACCCAGTGAGCATGCGCACGGTGGTGGTCTTCCCCGCACCGTTGGGGCCGAGGAGGCCGAACACCTCACCCGCCTTCACCTCGAACGTCAGCCCGGTCACCGCGACGCGTGTGCCGAACCGCTTTTCGAGCCCTTCGACGACGATGCTCATCGCCGCCACTCCGACACAGCGAGAGGCGGAGAGCACCGACAAATTGTCTCGGAAGCGGCCATTTCAGGGAGCACGACAGACTCCCTGAGCACGAGCCGTGCCGTTCAGGCGAGGTCGTCTTGAAGCAACGCGATCAGGGGGGCGTACGCGAAGACGCGTCGGCGCTCCTTGCCTGAGAGCTCACGAACCAACCCCAGCCGTTCGAGTTGCCCGAGCGCCTTGGTGGTCGTCGGCGCAGAGAGCTTCGTCGTCGCAGCGAGGCCTTGCGCGGTGCTCACCGGGTGATGGCGAAGTTGCCGGAGCACCTCGAGAACCGACAGGCGTGCCGCTCCGCCAAGCCCGTTCACCTGCGCCTCATGTTGCGTGAAGAGCTCCAGCGCTCGACGGGCCGTGGCGTGCGCCGTCTCGGCGGTCTGCTCGACCCCCTCGAGGAAGAACCCGAGCCACCCTTCCCATTCACCTTCATCACGCGTGGCTTGAAGCCGTTCGTAGTACTGCCGACGGTGCTTCTTGAAGAAGAGGCTGAGGTAGAGGAGCGGCTCGCTGAGCGCCCCTTCGCTCATCAAGACGAGGGGAATCAGCAGCCGACCGAGGCGGCCATTGCCATCGAGGAAAGGGTGAATCGTTTCGAACTGAGCGTGTGCGAGCGCGGCCTTGATCAACGTCGGCGTCTCGGGCGAGTGAAGAAACGTCTCCAGCTCGGCAACGCACGGCGCCACCTCGTCCCAGGGAGGAGGCACGAAGAGCGCCGTCGTCGGCGAACTGCCGCCGAGCCAGACTGGTTGCCTCCGAAAGGCTCCCGGCTGTTTCGATGCACCGCGACCTGACGAGAGCAGCACCTCATGCACGTCGCGAATGAAGCGCGAAGAGAGCGGGAGCCCCTCACGCAACAACTCGACCGCCCGGTTGGTGGCCGCGACGTACTGTGAAACCTCTTCAACGTCTTCGAGCGGCACACCCGCCGCCTCGGTGCTCTCGAACTGCAGCAGGTCCGACAGCGACGACTGAGTCCCCTCGATCTGCGAGGACAGCACCGCTTCCTTCCGCACGTAGAAGTAGAGAAACAGAGCCCGGTCGGGGAGCATGGTGCTCACCCCGTCGAGACGTCCCAGCGCCCGATTCGCCCGCTCGATCTGGTCAGTCAGTTGGCCGAGATCGAGCCGAGGAACGGGCGGCAGTGGTGCTGGTCGGAAGGCACGGTGGGGGCCGATCTCGGATCGCTCGACCCACCGGCCCTGAAGCGCTCGCCTCACGAAAAAGCTTTTAGCTGAGAACCGGCTAACGAAAAACCAGCACCTGATTTTTCGTTAAGCCCCTTCAACTCAAGTCTTAATCAATGGTTACAAGAACGAACTTGTTGTTCAGGTCCTTGTCGATGAGGGTGACGTTCTTGTCGCCCACCGCGCTCTTCAAGATGCCGAGGCGGTTGTGCTCGACGAGGCTCCATTCGCGGCCCGGCTGATCGGCGTACGACTTCATGCCGACCTGCGGGTTTTCTTTGATCTGCTTCACGGTGTTCCGCGAATAGAAGGTCTCGCCGCGCCAGTTCATGAGGAAGGCCGCGATGGGCTCGCCGGGGCGACGCTGCGTGTAGTAGCGCCAGAACTGATCACGCTGAGTCCAGTGGTGCGACAGGTCAACCCAGTGGAACCAGTTGAACCAGAGCGCGAACACGAGCACCGCTGACAGGCCGGCCGTGAACATCATCGCGCGCGCGCGCAGCACCGCGAACAGCCCGATGACCAGCCCGCCGAGCGCCATGCCGTAGCCCATCAACTGCTTCACGTTGTTCGAGCCGAGCACGACCTTCTCGGTGAGGTAGGTCGGGTACGGGCGGTCGTAGTTGTAGACGAACAGGTCGGTGAAGTTCTTCGGCGTCGCCGCGAGGTCTTTGCCGACGAGGATGAAGATGGGAACGCCGAGCAACAGCACCAGCGCGTGCGCGTCGATGCCCTCGTCCCACAGCTTCTCGAGGAAGAGCCCCATGAGGATCGCCATCGGGGGCAGCATCGGGAACACGTAGTGGTGGAACTTGGTCGCCGAGCTGCCGATGAGCGCCCACGAGACGGCGAACCAGAGCACCGCGATGAGACCGACCCCGTCGGCCGCCGTCGCGCCGCGCGGCTTCAGACGAGCGACCACCGCGAACGCACCGGGGATGATCGCGACCCACGGGAACATCGCGTAGCCACCCTGGAGGATGAAGTACGTGAAGTCGCCGCCCGGCGTCGTGGTGTGCACGCCGCTGCCGAGGCGCGCGAAGTGGTCGTGAATGATGAAGCGGAACCAGAAGATCTTCGACTCGTCGTCGACCCGCCAGAACGTGAACATCTCGTAGTACCAGGGCAGGCACACCGCGAGGAATACGAGGATGCCGGTTCCCAGGCGCATGTCGTACGCCAGCGCGATGATCGCGGGCGGCTTCTCCTTCGTCGCCGCCTTGCTCATGCCGAGCACCACGGTGGTGACCACCCAGAACGCGAGCGAGCCCCACATGATGCCGAGCCACGTCGGCGCCGAGATCTTCGACACGTTGTCGATGACCGGCACGGCCATGAACGTGGTGTTCCACTTCGTGCCGAGCAGGTACGCGATGCCACCCGCCATGGCTGCCGCCGCGAGCCCGGCGCCCATCGGCACGAGCAGGTGCTTGAGCAGCCACGAGAAGTGCGCACCGATCGACTTGAACGACGCCTCGCGGAACAGCACGTAGAGCCCGAAGACGACCATCGGCACACCGAAGCCGAGCAGGCCCTTCGCCAGGGTCGCCACGCCGAACAACGCGTACGCGCCGTACCACCACTCACTGCGGTGCTTCGTGTGCTTGTCGAACAAGCCCACCATCGCGCACGCGATGCCAGCGATGGTCGCGCTGACGATGGGCGTGTCGGTGACGGCCTGCCGCGAAAGCAGGAAGTAGAGCGGCATGGTCAACAACACGAACGACGTCGCCATCGCCGCGCGCGCGCTGACCGCGATCGCCATCGCGTACGACAACAGCCCCACCGCGATGATCGAGAAGAGCGTGAACGGCAGCCGGAAACCCCACTCCGTGAAGAGCGGCAGCGCGAACGGGCCTTCGGCCGCGGTCGACGTCTTCCATGGCAGGGTGCTCGCCTTCGCCCAGATGAAGAGCACCAGAAAGAACGCCCCCAGCACCGTGAAGATCACGCCCCAGAATTCCTTCGTCTGAGAGCTGCCCTTGAGCTTGCCGTTGTAGAGCGACCAGCCAAGACCGCCCAACACCGCGGCCAGAATCAGCGCCAGCATCGGCCCCGCATTCGCGGCCTGCAGCCCGAGCGCCTGCATCCACATCGTGAAGGCGGGCTTGCTGAAGAACCACGCGTTTTCCCAGAACGGGTGCACGTAGTCGTTGCGCTGAATCATCTCGCGCGCGACCTCGCCGTAGTGCGTTTCCCAGGGGTCCCAGAGCCCGACCGCGCCGAGGTACGGCAGCAGCACCACCGCGCCCATGAGCACCGACGCCAACGCGGCCCTGAACTCCGCCGGCCACGCGCGGATTCTCGCGAGCGAAGGAGCGTTCACCAGCTCCTTGCCGAGGATCGCCTCGGTCAACGTCGAGGGTTCATTCGTCGCCACCGTGGACACATCGACCTCCTGATCGTGGGCACTGCGGGGGCGGTACGTGGCACGGTTGCCCGCCGCTCGCAACGCGAGATCCGCGCGATTACGGCTGGCTGCCGAACCACATGAGGAGGTCCTTCAGCGCCGCCACCGTCACCGGCTTCGCGAGGTACGCGTCCATCCCCGCTGAGAGGCAGCGCAGGTCGTCGCCCTTCATCGCGTCCGCGGTGAGCGCGACGATGGGCACGTGCTGCTTGCCGTCGCCCTCCTTCTCGCGCTGACGAATCAGCTGGGTGGCCTGCAGCCCGTCGATCTCGGGCATGTGCACGTCCATCAAGATGAGCTCGTGGTCGCCGCCGCCCATCTCCTCGACGCACTCGCGGCCGTTGCTCACCACTTTGACCTGATGACCCAGCTTCGAGAGCAGCGCCGCCGTCATCGACGCGTTGACGGGGTCGTCCTCGGCGAGCAGCACGCGCAGCGATCTCGGCTCGGGCAACGAGCGCATGCTGGGCGCCGGGGCAGTGTGCGTCACCGAGGGCAACGGCACGTCGAGCGCGAACTCCGAGCCTTCGCCGGGGGCGCTGCGCAAGGTCACCTCGCCGCCCATCAAGCGCACGATGCGCTGCGTGATGGCGAGGCCGAGCCCCGTGCCCCCGAAGCGCCGCTGAATGCCGACGTCGCCCTGCTGAAAGGCCTCGAAGATGCGCTCCTGGTGCTCGAGCGCGATGCCGGGGCCGGTGTCTTTCACCACGAGCCGAATGCGCTCGCCCACGCGCGTGACGGACACCTGCACCGAGCCCTGGTCGGTGAACTTGATGGCGTTGCCGACGAGGTTGTTGAGCACCTGCCGCACCCGCATCGCGTCACCGCGCACGGGGCCTCGCGCCTGCAGCGAGACCTCCGACATCAGCTCGACCTTCTTCTTCTGGGCCTGCGTCGAGAAGAGCCGCACCGCCTCGACCACCACCTGCTCGAGATCGAACACCCGCGGCTCGAGCTCGAGGCGGTTGGCTTCGATCTTCGAGAGGTCGAGCACGTCGTTGACGATGGCGAGCAGCGACTCACCCGCGTTCTGCAGCACGTCGACGTATTCCTGAAACTCGGCGGGCAACGAGTGCTGCTTGAGCAACTGCGTCACCCCGAGGATGCCGTTGAGCGGCGTGCGGATCTCGTGGCTCACGTTGGCCAGGAACTGGGTCTTGAGCCGGCTGCGCTCGAGCGCCTCTTCACGCGCCGCGACCAGCTCGGCCTCGTTGCGCCGCACCTGCGTCACGTCGCGAACGTGCACGATGAAGTCGCCCAGCTTCACCGGCACCAACCGCGCTTCGAAGTGCTGCAGCTCGCCGCTCCCCAGCGTCGGCAGCGAGAAGGCGAAGGTCTGCGCCTTCCCTGTCTGCCGCGCCCAATCGAGCGCCTTGCGCGAATCGTTCGCGACGGCGGGGGGCATCACTTCCTCGAAGGTCTTGCCCAGAAAGTCCGCCGGCCGCATGAACAGCTGGCTCTGGTCCCCCGCGCGAAAGCCGAGGAACTGCCCCGCCGAGCCGACGTGAAAGAGCAGATCGGGCGAGGTCGACAACAGGGCGTCGGAACTGGCCTGCGCCCGCTCCATCTCCTCGACACGAACGCGCGCGGCGTCGTCGAGCATCTCGGCGCCAGGCACCACGAGGCCCAGGCCCCAGACGCCCACCGGCACGCCGCCTTCCATGACCGGGCGCACCACGATGCGCAGCCACACCCACTTGTCCTCACGCGCTCGACACCGCACGACGTAACGGATGTCGCCGCCGCCGCGCAGGGTCTCTTCCATCTCGGAGAAAGCGACCGAGACGCTGTTGGGGTCGAGCCGTTCCAGCCAGCCAAGACCAAGCGCTTCCTGCACCGGCTGGCCGGTGATCTCCTCCCAGTGCTTTGACATGCTCACCAGGGTGAGTGGCAGCCGCGTCTCGAACGCGATGGCGGGCAAACCGTCGATGAGCGGGCCGAAGACGCTCATCACCGCCCCTTGAACTGCAGCGACTGGCCGCTCTTCGCGACCCACACCGACTCGAGAAACTTCGTCGCGCCTTGATCGGCCGCGTCGCCGCGCGTGAACAGCTTGAGCGCGCCGAAGTGCAGCACCACCGCCAGCGCCACCCCGCCCCACGCGTCTTTGGCGCGGCCCTGCAGGAATGACGCAGCCACCCACGCCGTGGCCGCAAGCAGCAACCCCACCAACACCGCGCCCGACGCCGGGTTGGGCACGAACGCCGCGAGCCACGACACGGGCCAGAACCCGTCCATCAGCACCGGCAGCGCGAGGCCGAACACCGACGTCGAGACGTCATCGGGGATGTAGTTGGTAAAGCCGACCACGCCCGTCGCCAGCACCGACGACGCACCGAGGCCCGCGACGAGCCCGGCCTTGAACGACGAGGTGCTCCACAGCCGCTCGAAGACGAGGGCGACCGGCAGGATCAAGAACGGGAGGATGCCGGTCAGGTGCCGCGGCCCCACCGTCCACCCCCACGATTGATACGAGAACGACGATGTGAAGTACGCGTGCGCCAGCAGCACCGCGAGCGTGAACACGAAGAGGTTCTTCTCGCGCTGCTTCAGGTCGCGCAGCCCGAAGCCCACCACGACGAGGAAGGGCGAGAGCGCGAAGAGTCCGCGCAGAGGAGAGAAGAACGAGAGCCACAGCGCCGACGGGTCGGGCACCTTGATGCCGAGGAAGCCGCCCTGGTGCCAGCTCATGTACGCCGCGTCGTTCAAGAACTTGTAACCGCTGACGAAGGGGCTGCCGAAGACGACCTGGTGGTACCACAGCAGCGCCGCGAGCAACGGAGCGGCGCCCAGCGTGACGAGGCCGACCGCACGTGCGAGCGCCGGCCACTGCTTCCACCTCGCCGAGATCGTCCACACGGCCACGCAGAGCACCCCCAGGGCAGCGGTGTACTCGGCCACCACGGCGGCACTCGCTGCGAGGCCTGCGAGCAGGTAGGCGCGCTCCTTCCACTCGCGCCGCTCGACCTTCCACGCGCAGAAGTACGCGCAAAAGAGCAACACGCCGGTGAGCTGGTGGCTCATGAAGGCCTCGGCGTAGCTGAAGGCCATCGTGCCCAGCGCGTAGACGACCGTGAAGCTCGCCGCCGTCGCTGCGCTCACGTACGCCTCGAGGTACCGGCGCAAGAGCCAGAGCATCGCCAGGGTGGGCGCGATGGTGACGAAGAGGCGGCTCCAGAGCACCTGCGAGAGCTCGCTGACGCTGCCGCCCGACACCTTGTGCAGCACCCAGTACACCGGTGCGCCGAGGAAGCTCACCAGCGGCGCCTTCGACGGGTAGTACCAGGCGGCCGTCACCCCCGAGCGCGGCGCGTTGGGGCCGACGCACGGCGCGAGGTGCTCACCGGTCTCGTCCTTCACGACCGCCGTGCACGAGAGGTCGCCCACCATGCCGTAGCGCTGAATGGGCCCGTTGATGTGCAACGTGCCGTCTTCGACGAGCGAGCGCGACTGCCACATGCGGCACAGCTCGTTGGGTGAGCGCAGCCCCGGGTGGTACGGAAACGACAGCACGTAGAGCGCCGCCACCAGCCCGAAGCCGACCTGCGGTGAGAGCCAGCGCGCCATGCGAGGAACGGCGGCACTAGCACTATTCCCGCACGCAGTTAACCTCGCCGCGCCCCATGGCAGCGTCTGATCACGTCGAGGAAGAACGACTGCTCGCCTTCACGCTGGGGCATCTCGACGCGGCAGCGACCACCGAGGTGCAGGACCACCTGACCACCTGCGTCGACTGCAAGCGCAAGCAGGAGAGCCTCTCCTCGGGCGCCTTCTCGAAGACCGCGGTCGGCACCTCCCGTGACGGAGAGCCTCTGCTGCCGGGCAACCCGACCCGCGTCGACGGCGCCGGAGGTGCGGGCGTGGGCCTCGAGCGCGGCGCGACGCTCGGCCGCTACGTGCTGCTCGAGAAGCTCGGCGCGGGCGGTATGGGCGAGGTCTTCGCCGCGTACGACCCGCAGCTCGATCGCAAGGTGGCGGTGAAGCTGCTGCGCGGCGGCGCGCTCTCCGCCCAGGAAGGGAAGGCGCGGCTGCTGCGGGAAGCGCAGGCGATGGCGCGGCTGCAGCACCCCAACGTCATCGCGGTGCACGACGTCGGCGTCTTCAACGACCGCGTCTTCATCGCCATGGAATACGTCGAGGGCGAGACGCTGGCCGAGTGGCTGCGCGAGAAGCGCCCGTGGGTCGAGGTGGTGCGCGTGTTCCTGCAGTCGGGCTCCGGGCTCGCGGCGGCCCACAACGCCGGCCTCATTCACCGCGACTTCAAGCCCGAGAACGTGCTGCTCGGCAAAGACAACCGCCCGCGCGTGCTCGACTTCGGCCTCGCCCGGCAGTCGAGCGCGACGCCCGCACCGGTCAACGACAAGAACCTGCCCGCCGATGTGCACAGCGACAGCTCACTCGCGCTGCGCCTCACCCAGGACGGCGCGGTGATGGGCACGCCCGGCTACATGGCGCCCGAGCAGATCAGCGGGCTCGTCACCGACGCGCGCAGCGACCAGTTCAGCTTCTGCGTCGCGTTGTGGGAAGCGCTCTACGGGCAGCGCCCCTTCTCAGGCTCGACGCTCCGGCAACACGCGGCGCAGATCGCCGCCGGTCAGCTCACGCCGCCTCCGTCCGACTCGAAGGTGCCGGAGTGGGTCAGCGAGGTCGCCAAACGAGGGCTGGCCGCCAACCCGGTCGACCGCTGGCCCGACATGGACGCGTTGCTGCGCGCGCTCCGGCCCCGCGCGAGGAGCAACCCGCGGCGCGTGCTCTTCCTGATTGGCCTCGTCCTCTTCTCGGTGTTCGGCATCGGCTACGGCGTGTGGACCCGGCAACGCCTGCTGGTCTGCGGCGGCAACGAGCTGCGCCTCGCCGGCACCTGGGACGGGCCACGAAAGGCAAAGCTGCGTGAAGGCTTTGCGCGAACTGGCCTGTCGTACGCAAACGAGTCCTGGACCAACGCTGAGCGCGCGCTCGACGCGTGGGCTGCCGAATGGGTCGTCACCGCGCGCGACGTCTGCGAGGCCTCGAAGCTCCGCAAGTCCGACTCGCCAGAGATGACCGAGCTGAAGAACGCCTGCCTCGAGGAACGGCTGCAGCGCCTCGAAGCCGTCGTGGCCCTCTTCGACTCACCAGACCACGACGTGGTGGCCAACGCCCCGCTCGCCGCGCGCGATCTCGAGAGCGCGACGACCTGCACCTCCCCCGCCGCCCTGCGTCGCTCCTCCGCCGCCGACGAGAGAGAACGCGCCGCCGACACGGTGCTGCGCGCGAAGCTCGCCGAGGCCCGCGCCCTCTTCGCGGCGGGGAAGTACGCGGTGGCCGCCGAGCGCCTCAAGTCGTCGCTGACCCCGACGGCCTCACCCGCGGCCCAGGCCGAAGCGTACCTGTGGGTCGCGCGCATCGAACTCAAGCGAGGGGAACCCAAGCTCGCCCGCAGCGCCAATCTCACCGCCGCCGAGCAGGCACTCAAGTCGGGCGAGTCGGCCCTCGCGGCGCGCGCGCTGTCGCGGCTCTACGCGAGCGAGGGCTTCGACGAGAACGACTCCGACGCCGATGCGTGGAGCCGCCTCGCCTCGGCCTCGGCCGCGCGCGTACCCGGAGACTGGGAAGTGCAGACCGAGCTCGCGCAGAACGACGGCCTCGTGAACCTGCGCCGCAAGCGCTTCAAGGCCGCGCTCAGCGACTTCGAGACCGTGCTCACGCTGCAGCAGAACCACCTCGGGTCCGAGCACCCCGACGTGGCGTCGACGCTCAACAACCTCGGCGTGGTGCTCACGTGGCTCGAGAAGCCGCAGGAAGCCTTCGCCCGCTACGAAGAGAGCCTGCGCCTGCACGAGCAACTCGAGGGCGCCGAGCACCCCAACGTCGCGACCGCGCTCCACAACCTGGCGGTGGCGCTCAAGCGCATGGGAAAGACCCACCAGGCGCGCGAAGCCTTCGAGCGGGCGCTCGCGATTCGGCGCAAGGCGCTGGGCTTCAACCACCCCGACTCGTTGCGCAGCGCGCAGTCACTGGTGCGGTTGCTGCTCAGCCTCGCCGAGCTCGAGGCGGCACAGACGCTGCTCACCGAGGTTCGCGAGACGCGCACCACGCTGAGCGGCGCCGATTCACCCGAGATGCTGACCGTGCTCGACCTCGAGGCCGAGCTCTTCCTCGCAGGCGGCTATTGGAAGGAAGCACTCGAGACAGGCACGAAGCACCTCTCGCTTGCGCGGCTGCGGGGCAACGCCGGCACGAGCGACGTGAACAAGGCGATGCTCGAGCAAACCCTCGCGTGGACGCAGCTCGGCATGTGGTCTGAAGCGCGCAAGACCATCAACGAGCTGCAGCGCCGGCTCGCCGCGAAGGACGACTCGGTCGACGCCGCGATGCTCGACGAGGCCATCGGGCGGCTCGAGCTCGCGCAGGGGCACGCCGCGCTCGCAGTTCCGCCGCTCCAGCGCGCCATCGAGCTGCGGGAAAAGAGCAACCCCGTGCTTGCTGCCCGCACCGCGCTCATCCTCGCCCGCGCGCTCGCCGCTGACGGCAAGGGAGAGGCCACCATCGAGCAGCTCTCGAAGGCGGAGACGCTGTTCAGTGAGAACGAGTGCACGCGGCTGTTGCTCGAGGCCCAGGTCGCGCGCGCCGAAGCGGTCGCGTCGTTGCGGCCCACCGAAGCCCAGGGGGCCATCGAGCTGCTCAAGTCACTCGAGCCGCAGCTCGCAGAGCCGCAGCGCGTGGGCCTCAAGAAGTGGCTCAGTGAGCACGACGCCGGCGTGCCGTAGTCAGAAGAAGTCGTAGCGCGCGCCGAGCAGCACGCGGTCGTTGCGGTTGAAGTACCCGAAGGGGCTCCACGCCGAGCCCTCGTAGAACTCAGCCGAGAGGAACACCTCGAGCCCCTCGGTGCCCTTCCACGCCACGCGCGGGGCCAGCGAGAAGCTGCGCTGCACCACCTCGAAGCTGCCGCGCAGCCCCAGCTCGATGCGCTTGTTCCACAGCGAGACGCTGACGAAGCCGAACAACACGTGCAAGAAGCCGATGTGCGCTGAGCCCTTTGCCGTCGCCGGCTCGATGAGCACCAGCTGCTCGTTGGCCGCGATGTCGGGGATGGCCATGCCCAGGTAACTGATGGCGTACAGCACCGGCGAATCCGACGCCTGACTGTAGGTCGCCACCCAGGTGATGGCCGCCTTGTCGACGGGCCTGAACTCGGCGTCGAGGAAGGTCTGCCGCGGCGAGTACGAGACGTCGACGTCGAGCTGGCCGGGGCCGATGAGCGCCGAGCCATCGAGCGAGAAGACATGTTGGCGGCCGTAGAAGCCCCGGTAGAGCGTCTCGCCCGCCTGCGCGCGGTTGAGCACCGACACCGCCGCGGCGGCGTCGACGGTGCGCCCGGCGGCTTGTGAAGCCAGGACGTTGGCGAGCTCTTTGTCCATCGTCACGCGCGGCAGCTTCTCGTTCATCCACACCCAGTTGACGCCGAAGTTCACGCGGCCCTCGCTCGCGAGGCGCACCGCGACGTCACCCGCGAACGGTGGCGGCCGCTGCGTCTCGAGCACGCGATCCTGCAGGTAGTCTTCGACGCTCGGGTCGATGCGCGTGTTGTCGAGCGCAGCACCGAACGAGGGCTGCAAGAGCCCCTCGTCTTGCCCGAACACGAAGACGCGGTGCGGTTGGAAGAAGGGCACGTATGCGGCGAGCCATGAGATCTTCCCCACCTCGCCGCGCGCGCGAATCGCGAACACCGGCAACAGCGCGCTCTCGAGATCTCCTGCAGATTCACGCAGGTCGCGCGGGTTCAGCGCGTCGATGGGCGCCAGCCCCGCGTTCGCCCCGAGCGAGATGCGCTGCTGCCCGACGCGCAGGTCCACCTTCGGGGTGTAAAGGTCGACGTACGCGTCACCAAGCATCGGCTCGAAGAAGCCCTTGGCGCGATCGAATTCGCGCTGGGTCGCGCCCCGCACCTGCGCTCGGCCTTCGAGCACCAGCCGCACGTGCTCGTTCACCTTCACGTCGACGCCGAGCACGGCCTTCAAGCGCCCTTCGAAGACGTTCTCGGCGAGCGCCGCGCCACGCTGCGAGTCGAAGCGCGTGTCGATGGCGGTGTACGCGGAGGTCCACCCGTAGAAGCGAATCGTCGGGGCCGGAGCGCTGGACGCGAAGGTCTCGACCGCGGTGACGACCGGCAACCCCGCGTCGATCACGCCCGCATCGCGCTCGTCGACGAACTCTTCGATGGCCATCGAGGGCGCGGCCTCTTCGAACGACTCGATGGCCATGACGCCGCCATCTCCGTCTTGCGCGAAGGCGGAACCAGCCAGCAGCACGACTGCGAAGAGCCCCCCTCGAAGCACGTCAGCCGCGCTCGAGCGCCCGCTCGGTGAAGGCGTCATCGCCCAGCGTGCTCTCGTCGAGCTTGAGCACGGTCATCTGCGTCTTGCTCTTGCTCTGCAGGTTCTCCATTACCGACTCGGCGGCGAGCACCCGGTCCTTGAACTTCTTGAGCTTGAGCGTACGGTACAGCTTGTAGGGCTTGCCGTCTTTGTCGGCGTACTCGACCTTCATCGGCACCGACGTTTCCTTGTCGATGAACATCTTCACCTGGCCGTACGGGCTCGCCTCGTCGCCCTTCCCTTCGAGCACGTAGCAGTCGCGGCCTTCGATCTTGTCGTCACCCAGCCGCTTCACGTCTTCGTCGCGCGCGCCGTTGGACGCGATGTCGGCGTACGAGAAGTCGGTGTCCATGAAGGCCTTGCCGCGATCGCTCTTCGCCACCTTGCGCACGCGCTTGAGCTTGGGGAGGAACAGCGAAACGTCATCGCCCTGCCCCTGCTCACCCGCGATGGTGAGCACCGCGACGCCTGACACGCCGGCCGGCTGCGAGAAGCGCGCGAGCGCGTGGTTCTTGCCGTTGATGGTCTTCGAGGTCGAGGTGAGGACCTGTTCCTTGGCCTTGCCGTCGGACCCGGTGGTGACCAGCTTCAGCTCGGCGCTCAGACCCACGAGGTTGAGGGCGCCCCTTTCGCGCGAGCGCTTCGAGATCTCCGCGGCGGTCTCTTCGGCCAGGGCGAGCGTCGCCACCGCCAACAGGGCCGTCATCATCCATCGCTTCACGAGCACTCCTTCGGGCTGAAACGTCGGGGCGAATCCCTAACAGAGTTCGACCGGAAGGAACGTCGCCTTGTTCACGCACAAGCCCTGCTATCGGCGGCGAGCAACGATCCGCATGTCTGTGGACTCACCGGCGAGCCGCCGGGTGGCGCCGTCAACGAGCGTAAAGGCACCGAGGAGAGCGAGGTCGATCGCCCCGGCGCCCAGGCGCTTGATGTGCTGGCCCCCGATCCACCCGGCGGCGGTGCCCCACCCGTTTGCCACGAGCGTGTCATGGATCGAGAGCACCCAGGCCGCCCCCGAGGGAAGGAACGTTCGAGCCACGAGTTCCAGCCCCTCGCGCGACAGGAGGTCCTCCAGACCGCGCGCATTGAACAGGTGCAGGTGTTGCGGCGGCGAAAAGCCGTGCCACACGCCACGGCGAAACAAGCGCGCATCGACGCTGTCGCGGTTGGGCGTGTCGATGACGACCAGCCCGCCAGTTCGCGCATAGCTCGCCATGTGTCGAATCATGTCTCGAGGGTCGAGGGTGTGCTCGATGACATGTGAGGCAAAGACCACGTCGAACGAATCGCGCGGGATGCTGGGCAGATCGTAGCCCCCCACATGACCGACGTGACCGCGCCGCGTGAGTTCTTCAATGGTCGGCGACGAAGAGTCGACCACGTGGCTCTCGGTCGTCGAGGGCAGCCCACTCAGCAACGCCTCAATCTTGAGGCCGTTGCCACACCCGATGTCGATGACACGGGTCGGGCCCTGTGCCGGGGGGCGCAGGGCACGGAAGACCGAACGGAAGAACGAGCGATTGCGGCGAAGGTAGAGGCGGGTCAGGAGCGAACGCTGAAAGGCCGCGTGGGCGTAATAGTTCCCTTCGTAGATCAGCGAGAGTTGGTCCGGACGGGGCCGCGGGTTGAGGTACACGTGTCGACACTGCGAACAGCGCACGAACCGGAATTCATCGGCGCGGAGGCCAGTGATGGCCCGGTGGTGGAAACCAGTCTGTGTGTCGGGGCCTTGCCAGAACGTGTCCCATCGATTGCTGAGACAGAGCGGGCAGTCAACGTCTTCAACTTCGAGTGTTCGTGCCACGCGGTTCATGCCTTCAAGTTACTCGGGGCGCATTGTCGTCGGCCTCGCCATTCGCACATCTGAAGCACGTCACTGCAGTTCAGGCAGCGTGGCGCGCAGCTTGAGCTCGGCCTCGCGCAGCCGTTCATCAGCGGGCGCCGCCGCGCGAGCCTGACCCAACCGCTCGAGGGCACGCCGGGGGTGCCCGCGCGCCAGCTCGCACCGCGCGTTCGCCTCGAGCGCCTGCGCGTCATCGGCCGCGTAGGTCAGCGCCGCCTCGCTCGCGACGCACGCCCGCTCGACCTCACCCGACACCAGCCACGCCCGCGACAACGCGACGCGATACGGGACGATGGCCGGAGCACCGCGCACGGCCGCCGACAACGCCTCGGCCGCAGCGGGACCTTCGCCCTGCTCGAGCAACGCCAGCCCCAGCCGCGCCAGCGCATCAGGTGAATTGGGGAAGAGGAGCGCATCACCGCGCACCAGCCGCAGCGCCTTCGGCTCGGTGAAGCGCAGGCCCTGCACCATCCACTCCGTCACCTGCGCGTAGCGGGGGAACGCGGCCGACCACTCGGCTGCCAGCTGGTACACGACCGTGCCGCGAGGGACGAAATACACGTGCAGCCGCCGCACGCCCGTCGTCTCTCGAATCATCACCCGCACCCGCAGCCCATCGCGATCGCCGACGCGCCACGCCTCGGGAGGCTCGGCCTGCACCGACAACACGTCTTCTCCCAGCTCGCGGGGCTTGAGCCGCTCCTCGACGAAGCGCCGTGCAGCCTCGTGCACCTCGGCGCCTTCGGGCATCTCGACCGCCTCGGCCGCGAAGCTCGCGCGCCCCGAAGCCGACAGGCCGTTGTACCAGGCGACGGAACCGAGCGGGTCTGCGCCCACGTGCCAGTCCGACGGCACCGGCATCGTCAGCCCGAACGCCTCCGACCGCTCGGTGCGCCAGCGCGGCAACCACTGCCCGAAGAAGAGCGGCTGCCCGAGGAAGACGATGGTGAGCACCCCGAGCGAAGGCGCCGCCCGCAGCGCCGGTTCCCACCAGAAGCGCTGGCCCTCGGCCAGCAACCGCGGCCGCAAAAAGGCGCCGGTGACGATGCCCGCCCCCAGCCCGCCGAGGTGCGCCCAGTTGTCGACGCCCTGCGAGGTGATGCCGATGATCAACAGCCCCAGCACCGTGGGGATGGCCGCGTCGCTGAGCAGGCTCCGGTAGAGCGGAGGCAACTGGCTGCGGTAGCGCAACCCGAACGCGAGCACGCCGCCCAGACACCCGAACACCATGCCGGAGGCGCCGACCGTCACCGCGTCGTTCAAGAAGAGCGACGTGGTCATGGTCGCGATGCCGGTGAAGACCAGCAACCAGATGTAGTCGAGCGCGCGGTACGTGTTCTCGAGCACGTTCCCGACGTTGAAGAGCACGAACATGTTGAGCCCGATGTGCAGGGCGTCGTGGTGGAGGAAGTTGGCCGTGAACAACCGCCACACTTCGCCCAAATCGAAGATGAGCGGGCCGACCTTACCGCCGTGGCGAATCATGCCGTCGAAGGTGAGCTCGGCGTTCTCGGCGGTGGCCAGGAACACGGCCACGTTGAGCAGAATCAACGCCGAGGTCAGCCAGGGGAACCGGTTGAGCGAAAACGCTCGACGGAAGTAGGCGCGCTTGGGCTGATGGAGTCGCTGGTACAACTCCAACTCACATGCCGGCACGAAGGCGTTGCCGGTCACTGCAGGCAGGCGAACGAGGCTCTGCGGAGACACCTCTCCCTGCTGCAGCCGGGCTTCGAATTCGGCCACATCGAGGTCTTCATCGCCCGAGTCGGTGCGGAGTGTGACGAGGCCGGCCATTTGCCCGATGGAACTGTACTCGCAACCCGGGGTGACGATCAGGCTGGCGATCAACAGAACGATAGGGAAACGTTCAGGTTTCGTGCTTCGCTTCGGGTGCGTCGCGATCTGCTGTGGTGGTAGAAAGGTTCTGCGTGTTGAAGCTGATCATCGAAGACGACGAAGGCCGGAAGACCGTCGTTCCCTTCGTGAGGGACGAGATCACCATTGGGCGTCAGGAGGGGAACACCATCCGCCTGACCGAGCGGAACGTGTCTCGCCGCCATGCCCGGCTGATGCGGAACAACGGTCATGTGCTGATCGAGGATCTCGGCAGCTACAATGGGATCAAGATCAACGGCGACAAGATCTCGGGCCAGGTGCAGATTGCCGACGGCGATCTCATTCAGATCGGTGACTACGATCTGGCCATTCAGGCCGAAGAGAAGGCCGCTGCCCCCACCGTTCCTCTCGAGTCCAGCAGCGCGGTGGCCCCGACCCGCAAGCTCAATGACGCCCTTGCGACGATGCCTGCCTTGCCGGCCGTCGAACCACCCGCCGCTTCAGATGACGACGTGCGCGAGGCCGACAGCGACGAGGTCGGCAAAGACGCTCCGCCCCCCATCCCCAAGCACCAGTCGACCGCCGTCATCCGCATCGACCAGCTCGAGGGCAGCAAGAAGCGCGCGGTTGCCGAGCTCGACTCGAGCGAAGCACCTCGCCTCGTCATCCTGAACACCGACCTCGCCGGCCGCGAGTTCACCTGCAGCAAGACCGAGATGAAGATCGGTCGCGTCGACGACAACGACATCGCGATCGATCACCGCTCCCTCTCTCGCACCCACTGCAAGGTCGTGCGTGAGGAATCGGGTGAGTGGCGCGTCATCGACATGCAGTCGGCCAATGGCTTGATGGTGAACGGCGAATCGTACGCCCAGGTCACCCTCCGCCCGGGCGACGTCATCGAGCTGGGTCACGTGAAGCTGAAGTTCGTGGGCCCCGGCGAGAACGTCGAGGTTTCGCCCACCACCTCGTCGACCGTCACCGTCGAGACCGATTCCGCGGCGTCGTCGAAGATGCCGCTCATCGCCATGGCCGTCGCGCTGCTGGTCATCATTCTGGGCGGCGGCGGCTACATGTTGTGGAAGAGCGGCAAAGACGTCGACCCGAAGAAGCCGAAGGAACCGGTCGTGAAGGTCGAGGCACCAAAGACCACCGACGACCCGCCGAAGGCAGACCTCGAAGCGCTGCGCACCGCTGCCAACGTGAAGCTGTCTGAGGCGAAGGAAGCGGCCGTTGAGCTCGACTGGGCGAAGGCCGAGGTGCTCGCGAAGGAAGCGACCGTCGAGGGTGAGCTGCTCGGCGACGCGAAGACCTTCCTCGCGCAGCTCGATTCCGAGAGGGGCAACAAGACGGCGCTCGAGGCGGCCGCGAAGCACCTCGAGGCGGGCAACCTCGAGAAGGCCAAGACCCAGCTCGACTCGGCGTCTGGCACCAGGCTGCTGCGCGCTCGCTACGACGCGCTCGAGAAGCGTCGGTCCGACCTGGTCGCTGCCAAGGTCGCGGCGAATCAGCCGACGAAGGTCGAGCCGAAGGGGGAACCCGCGAACGAGCCGAAGGCGGAACCCAAAGTCGACCCCGTGAAGAAGGACGACCCCAAACTCGCTGAAGCCGAGAGCCTCTTCAAGGAAGCGGCCGACGAGAAGAAGGCCAAGAACTTCGAGCGTGCTGCGATTCGCGCCGAGCGGTGCGTGAAGATCGCGCCGAGCTACCACCCCTGCTACCGCATGCTCGGCACCGTCTACGCCGCCATCGCGAATCGCGACCAGAGCGCGAACGACATGGAGAAGGCCAGGAAGTTCTACGAACGGTTCCTCGAGGTCGCACCGCCTGACGACGACTACGTCCCCAAGGTGCGCGCGATCCTCGACCAGGCGAAGTAACCCACCACAGAGGGCAGTCACGTGCGCGGAACTCAACAGATCCGAATCCTCGTCGTCGATGACGAGTCCGATAACGCTGAACTTTTCAAGGCTCTGTTGAACAAGGAGGGCTACCTCGTCACCACCCTCCTCGACCCGACGAAGGTCATCCCCGCCCTCAAAGAGGGAAACTTCCACCTCGTCATCCTCGACATGATGATGCCGCAGCTCTCGGGTACGCAGGTGCTCGAGCAGATTCGCGAGCTCGACGACGACATCGCCGTCATCGTGGCCACCGGCTTTCCCACCGTCGAGACCGCCGTCGCCAGCCTGAAGCTCTCAGCCGCCGACTATGTGAAGAAGCCGGTCGAGCCGGTGCTGTTCATCGAGACGGTCAAGCGCGTGCTCGAGAAGAAGGGCATCACGCGTGACCCCGAAGCCGAGCTGCACCGCGCGATCGGCCGGTTCATTCGCGAAGGCCGCACTCGCCAGACGTTGACGCTCAAGCAGCTCGCGCGTCGCACGGGCCTGTCGGTGTCGTTGCTCTCGCAGATTGAGCGCGCCGAGTCGTCGGCGTCGATCAGCTCGCTGTACCGCATCGCCTCGGCCCTTCACGTCAGCATGAGCGAACTCTTCGCCGACGTCTGAGCGGTTCTCTCTCTCCCTGCAACGCGGGGAGTGAGGGGCTTCACCTCCCGGTGAACTGCGGCTCCCTCTTCTCACGAAGCGCCTCGATGCCCTCGCGTGCATCGGCGCTGTTGAACGACTCGCGGCGAATCAACTCGTAGGCGGCGCGCTGCTCTGCCGTCGCCTCGTCGAGCAACGAGAACCCCTTCTTCATGCCCTTCACCGCCAGCGGCGCCAGCCCCGCCAGGCGGAGCGCCCACGTCAGCGCGCTCACCTCGGCATCGACGACGCTCGCGTCGAGCAGACCGACGCGGTGCGCTTCCGCCGCATCGAGTGAGTCCGCCGCGAGAAAGAGCCGCTTGGCCACCTGCGGCCCCACGACGCGCGCCACCCGACGCAACCCCGCCAGCGCGTACACCACGCCCAACTTCGCAGGAGGAAGGGACAAGCGCGCGGTCGCATCGCCCACGCGAAAGTCACACGCGACGGCGAGCTCACACCCCGCCCCGATGGCGGGCCCGCGCACGACAGCGATGCTGGGCGCCGGGTGCTGCTCGAGGAGGTCGAGCACCAGACCCAGCCGCGTGTCGGGCAGCGGTGTGCCCTCGGGGAAGCCCGACAACGCGTTCAAGTCATAGCCCGACGAGAAGACGCCCGCGTCGTCGGATCGCACCAGCCACGCGCGAACCGGGTCGGCGGTGCGCAGCGCGAGCTCGAGCGCGTCGAGAAAGGCGCCGTCGAGCGCGTTGCGGCGCGCAGGGTTCGAGAGGGTGAGTGAGCGCACGCCCGGAGCCACGTCTTCGATGGTGAGAGTCGCCGGCATCGGTCAGCCCTCTATCGCCGAATCGGTGTGTTATGCGCCCCGGGTGATGTCGAAACGCCGCACCATGTCTGCCCCTGCCCTTCCCGTGGTCGCCGAGGTGGTCAACCTCCACGACGCGCGGCTCTCGCGCCGCATTGCTGCGTACCGCACGCGGCTCGATCGGGTGCTCAAGGCCAACAAGCGCGCCATCACGCGCCTCTTCGCGACCGGCCTGTTGTGGACGAAGCACGGCACCAACGCCGGGCGAGACCTGCTGCTCGCGCACCAGCACCTGCTGCGCGTGGTGGCCCTGCTCGATCGCCTGCAGAACGAGGGCGACGTGCCGGCTCCGAAGCGGGCCGAAGAGGTCGACGCCATCTTCACCGAGCTGGAAGAGCTGCTCGCGCGTACGTCTGAGCTGACCGAGCAGACAGGTGCGCTCCTCGAGGAACTGAGCAAGGAATGAGCTGATGTTTCTCGTCGTCTACGCCCGCATCTACGGCTCCGCGATGCTCGATGCGCTGGCGTCGATCGCGAAGAGCGCCTGGACGCTGATTCTCCCCATCGCCCTGGTGTTCGCGTTCATCGCGCTGGCCGGGGTGCTCAACCCGCTGGGCATGGTGGGCGGCATTCTGCTCTCGCTCGCGCGCACGGCAGGCTGCAGCGTGTACTCGTACTTCCTCGCGCAGCTCGTCGCGAAGAACACCGCCTCGGTGAAAGACCTGAAGACCAGCCTCGGCGCCTACTTCTGGACGTGGATGAACCTGTTCTTCGTGCTGTGGGTCATCGGGTTTCTGGTCAACACCGTCGCGATGAACAACCCTCAGGGCGCGACGCTGCTCACGGTGATCAGCCTCATGGAGTTGATCGTTCTGAACGCCGCGCCCGAGATCATCTACTTGAAGGGCAGCTACGGCGGCCTCGAGACGATTCAGCGCAGCTTCGGCTTTCTGCAGGAAAACTGGATCGAGTGGTTCTTACCCAACGCCCTCATCCTCGCGGGGTGGTGGTTCTTCACCACGGGTGTCATCTCGTTCGGCATGTTGCCGTTCGCTGCCGTGACCGCACCCATCCTGATCGGCGCGCTGCTGCACGTGTTGATGGTGTTCCGCGGCTTCCTCTTCGAGATTCTCGACGGGTCGACGCACCGCCAGCGCATGTTCCGCTTTCGCGGGAAGCTCTGATTACTCGCGCTCGGCTTCGGCGACGAGATCGAAGTCGGGGATCTCTTCCTGCATGTACTTGCGCATGCGCACGATGAGCGCCGCTTCGAGCTGACGCGCTCGCTCGCGCGAGAAGCCGTAGTGCGCTCCGATGTCCTGGAGGGTTTGCGGCTCGTCGGCGATGAGGCGCTTCTCGAAGATGTACTTCTCTTTCTCGTTCAACTTCTCGGCGAAAGCGGCGAGCTTGGTGCGGAAGATTTCCCGCAGCTCTGCGTTACCCAGCGACTCGTCGGCCGCGGGCGCCGCGCTCGGCAGAAAGCGATCGCCGCGCGTGGTCTTGTCGTCGTCGGACCCGGGCACGGGCGCGTCGAGCGAAACCTCGTCGTTGCCCAGGCGCTGATCCATCTCGACCACGTCTTGCTCGGTGACGTTGAGGCGATCGGCGAGCAGCCGGGGCGTCACCTCGACGCCCTGCTTGAGCAACCGCTCTTGTTCCTGGCGCAACTTGAAGAAGAGCTTCCGCTGGGCCTCGGTCGTGCCCAGCTTCACCATCTTCCAGTTGTCCATGATGTACCGGAGGATGTACGCGCGGATCCACCAGGCGGCGTAGCTCGCGAGCTTCACGCCGCGCTCCGGGTCGAACTTCTTCACGGCCTGCATGAGGCCGATGTTCCCTTCCTGCACCAGGTCGAGCAGCGAGAGCGGGTTGCGGTGGTACTCGTGCGCCAGCTTCACCACCAGCCGCAGGTTCGACGAGACCAGCCGGTAGGCCGCCTTCACGTCGCCCGTGTCGCGGTACTGCTTCGCCAGAGCGATCTCTTCTTCCCGCGTGAGGAGAGGGTGCCGCGTGACCTCGGCCATGTAGGCAGCCAGCGGGTCGCTGCTGCGAGTGAGGCTCGCCCCCGCCACACGCTTCAGCTTCGGGAGCGCGACCTCGACGTCTTCGAGCTCTTCGACCAGCGGCTCGGCCTCTTCGCCCACTTCGGCCGTCGTCTCTTCGTCGCTCTCTTTGCCCTCGACGACTTCGCCTTCGACGACCGCTGGCGCCTTCGCCTCGCGAGCTGGTTTGCGAGTGGCCGGCGCGGTGTCGACGAACTCGGCGTCGACCACTTCAGCCTCGGGCTTCGCTGTCTTTTTGCGCGCCGCCATGGATCCACACTTATTCGGAGACGAGCGTCCGTGCCATCGGATACACCCCCCACGAAATGAGTGAATCCACCGAGCTGCCCACCGGAACTGATGATCGCCCGCAGGAATATCGGGCTGACGTCAGCTTCGACGAACTGGGCCTCAGCCCTGAACTCCGTCGCGCCATCGCAGAGCGCGGCTACACGCACCCCACCCCCGTCCAGGCCCGTGCCTTCGGCCCTGCGCGCGCCGGCAAAGACCTGATCGTTCGCAGCAAGACCGGCACCGGCAAGACGGCCGCGTTCGGCATGCCGCTCATCGACCAGATCCCGCTCGGCGCCCGCGGCGTGCACGCGTTGATCATGTGCCCCACCCGCGAGCTGGCGATTCAGGTCGCACAGGAACTCGAGGTGCTTGGCAAGTACCGCGACATCGAGCTGGTGTGCATCTACGGCGGCGCCTCGATGCAGCAGCAGGAAGACGCGCTCAAGCGCGGCGCGGCCATCGTCGTCGGCACCCCCGGTCGCGTGCACGACCACATTCGCCGCGGCAACATGAAGCTCGACACGTGCGTGCACGCGGTGCTCGACGAAGCCGACGAGATGCTCAACCAGGGCTTCTACGAAGAGGTGACGCGCATCCTCGACACCTTGCCGGCCAGGAAGCAGGTGATGCTCTTCTCGGCGACGGTGCCCGAAGACATCAAGCGCCTCATCTCGAAGTACACCACCGACGCCGAGACGCTGCTGCTCTCGGGCGACGTGTTCACCGTCGACCACATTCGGCACATTCGCTACGAGCTGTCTGACGCATACCCCAAGCCGCGCAACCTCCTCTACGTGCTGGAGATGGAAGATCCCGACAACGCGATCATCTTCTGCAACACGCGCGACGACACCGAGCTGGTGACCGCGGTGCTCAACCGCAACGGCTTCGACGCTGAGCTCCTCAACGGAGACCTGCCGCAGAAAGAGCGCGAGCGCGTCATGGCCCGCGTGAAGAAGGGTGAGCTGGCGTTCATGGTCGCGACCGACATCGCGGCGCGCGGCATCGACATCAGCGACCTCGGCCACGTCATCAACTACTCGTTGCCCGAAGACCCGGCGGTGTACCTGCACCGCGTCGGGCGCACCGGCCGCATCGGCAAGAAGGGCACGGCGCTCAACCTGACGTCGGGCCGCGAGCTGGCGACGCTCACGGCGCTCGAGCGCAAGTACAACGTGAAGTTCGAGACCAAGCCCATGCCGAACGCCGAGCAGGCGGCGCACATGTGGTCCGAGCGGCACGTGCGCGCGCTCAAAGACGCCGCGCAGGGCAGCATCTACGAAGGGTTCCTCGCGCTGGCGAGCACGCTCAAGCAGCGGCCCGACGCCGACGAGCTCATCGCGTTCATGTTGCGCTCGTTCTTCACCCACCGCCGCATGGAAAAGGCGCAGCAGGGCGAGGGCGGGGAAGTCTCGACCGAGCCGCCCGCGCCGCGCCAGTCGCGTGGTGAGAAGCCGCGCGAGCGCGAGCGCGAAGATCGCGGTGGCCGCAGTGGTCGTGGTGAGCGTGACGGCGGTCGTCGTGAGGCGCGAGGCGATCGCGGCTCGCGTGAAGATCGCCCGCCCCGTCGTGAGCGTGCGGAGCCTGGCGATGCGACGGTTCCGGTCGGCGTGCCCGCCATCAGGCGCCGCGAGCCTGAAACGCAGCCTCAGACGCCCGCAGTCGAGGTCTCCGCGTCTTCCGCCGCGCGGCCGGCCCCCAAGAAGAAGCTCTCTGACCGCGAGCTGTTCGAGCTGATGCAGGCTGGCAAACCCCTGCCCGTCATCGACGACCCGACGACCGAGTCGAGCGGCGGAGGTGACGAGCGTCGTGAGCGTGCGCCGCGCCGTGAGCGGGGCGAACGCAGCGAGCGTGGTGAACGTCGCGAGCGGCGGCCGCGTGAGGAGGTCGAGGTCGCGCCGGGCAACCTGCGGTTGTGGGTCAACCTCGGTAAGGCCGACGGCGTGTCCGATGACGCGGCGCTGGGTTCGGCGCTCGGTGCGCTGGGCGCTCCGTCGGACAAGGTGGCGAAGCTCGAGCTGCGGGGCACGTATTCCTACGTGCACGTGGCCGAAGGCGACGCCCCGACGTTCGAGGCGCTGGCCGGCAAGCAGCACGGAGAGAAGCCGCTGAAGATCGAGCGCGCACGCCGCTGAGCTGCGCAGGTCGTGGACTTCTCGACGCCCCGGGTTCGACCGGGGCATCTTGTTGCCGGCGGCGACCTGGCTGGGAGCGAGTGGCTCCTCCGCTCAAGCACGGCACCGGGACACGCCCCTCTCCTCCTGCCAGGCCGCGCGCAGAACGCTCAGGGCACGATCAACGCCAGTGAGCGCCTCAGCTCGGTGAAGAGCCCAGCGAGCACCCTGGTGTCACGCGTCGAGCCCCACAGGCTCAACGCCTTGCGCGGCGTCACCAGCCCCAGAAAGCAGAATGCGCTGCCCGCGTGCGTGCCTGCATAGACCGTCTCGGCGAGCCCTTCGGCGACGCGGTGCGTCTGCGGAGGTGTGAGCTGAACGCCTGACAGGCTCTCGCGCTCGGTCTCCTGTCGAATCGCCGCGAGCTGCGTTGCGACGTGAACGAGCTCATCCACCGGCACGAGCGCTGGCATCACCCAGATCGAGAGCTGCGCGTCACCCGACTCGAAGAGCAATGCCTCGCCCGGGACGCGCTTCCACCCCACCGGGAGCGTGAGCGCGAACTCGTCGTGCTCGACCTGCAGACTCAGACCGTGGGCTGCGCCGCAGCCGGGGCCGTCGCCGCCGCCTTCGCCTTGCCGCGGAACTCGAGCATCGAGGTCACGCCGACGTAGAGGAAGCCGACCTGAAAGAGCACGAGGAAGGGCAACGAGGTCCAGATCTCCTTGTCCCACGCGAAGTAGACGGCTCCCGTGAAGTAGAGCCCGAAGAGCAGCTCGACCACCGGCACCCAGTTGCGCTTACCGATGTACGCCTTCTTCACGGCCTTCACCGACTTGCCTTCGCTGCCGGTCTTCGGGGTGCGGGTGAACTCACTCTGCTTGTCCATCAGCGCTTCGACCACGGCCTTGGCCTGGTTGATGGCCATGCCGATGCCCAGGCTCATCACGAACGGCAGGTACTTGATGCGCCCCCACCAGGTGAGGCCGAGCTCACGCCCCGTCGCCACGTAGAAGAACCCCACCGACGCAGTCGACGCGAGGAACACGGGCAGATCGAGCCACAGCGTCGTGTACAGCCCGTGCTTGAAGCGCAGCACCATAGAGAGGGGCATCATCAACGACAGCACCACCATCAACAGGTAGGCCATGTTGTTCGAGAGGTGAAAGAACGCTTCCTTCTTCACTTCCATCGGCAGCTTGCTGCGCAGAATCGTGGGCAACAGCTTCTTGGCGGTCTGAATGGAACCCTTCGCCCAGCGGTGCTGCTGGCTCTTGAAGGCGTTCATGTCGACCGGCACTTCGGCGGGGGAGATGATCTCGGGCAGGAACACGAACTGCCAGCCCTTGATCTGCGCCCGGTACGAGAGGTCGAGATCTTCGGTCAGCGTGTCGTGCTGCCAGCCGCCTGCGTCCTTGATCGTGTCGCGGCGCCAGATGCCGGCCGTGCCGTTGAAGTTGAAGAAGCAGCCCGAGCGGTTGCGCGCGGTGTGCTCGATGAGAAAGTGACCGTCGAGCAGAATGCTCTGCGCCTGCGTGAGGATGCTGAACTCGCGGTTCAGGTGACCCCAGCGCACCTGCACCATGCCGATCTTGTCGTCGACGAAGAACGGCACCGTGCGCGTGAGGAAGTCGGGGCTCGGCACGAAGTCGGCGTCGAACACGCCGACGAGCTCGCCCTTCGCCAGGTAGAGGCCGTTCTCGAGCGCGCCTGCCTTGAAGCCCTGCCGGTTGGTGCGGTGGATGTAGACGATGTCGACGCCCTTTTCGCGCCACTGCTCGACGCGCGCGCGCGCGATGCCACACGTCTCGTCGGTCGAGTCGTCGAGCACCTGCACCTCGAAGAGATCGCGCGGGTACTCGATGCGGCACACCGAATCGACCAGGCGCTCGACCACGTACATCTCGTTGAAGATGGGCAGCTGAATCGTGACCCGGGGGAGCTTCGCCAGCGGAGCCTTTGGCGTCGGCAACTTGTACTTGTGCCGGTAGTACAGGAACGCCATGCGATAGCGATGCGAGCCGTACACCGACAACACGGCGAGCACGCCGAAATACACGGCCAGGAAGACGATCTCTGCGGGGCTCATTCGGGCGCCGGCCTCTCCAAGTGCCCGGAACTTCTAGACAAACCCCCTCCCGGGCGAAGGACGTGCCCTTCTAAGGAGGATGGCTCCGTGTGTCAAACGGATCACACGACCATCTTCAGGCCGGCAGGTCAGCGTTTGCTCAACGGTTGTTCGGCGGTGCGCTTCAGTGCTGCAGCACCATGCCGGCGAAGGCGTCGGCGATGAGCTGGGCCTTCTTGAGCTCACGCTCGTCAGCAACGGAGCCCTCGAGGAAGAGGGTCTGACCGATGCAGGTGACCTTCGCGTTCTTCATGCCCTCGCGCTGGAGCGCCGCGGTAATGTTCTGCGCGACAGCGGGCAGCACACGGGGGTCGAGCTTCGCCAGAATCTTCACGTTCCCGTCGTCGCCGACCAGCGTGCGCAGGCGGCGCAGCTCGTCAGTCGAGTCGAGCACGCCATCGACGACCGTGGTGCCGTTGTACTCCTCGACCTTGAGCGATGGGTTCACTGAGCCCTGGATGAGCTTGCCGAGCTGACTGGTCTTCCCGTCGTCGACGACGATGGTGCGCGTCTCGATGCCCTTCGCCGTCCACAACGTGAGCGAGGTGCGGCCCCTGGTGCGCGCGGTGATGAGCAGCTCGCCGCGACCGGTGGGTGTGACGTCGGCCACCGAGGGGTCACCGACGCCAATGCGGCTGACGACGCCGACCTTGATGACTTCCTGGGTGCCGGGCGAGAGACGCACTGGTTCGGCCGACAGACACAGCATCACGAGGGCGGATGAGAGCATGGCCAGAGTCTGACGCGGGTGGGCGGCGCAGAAAAGAGGCCTCCCCCAAAGCACGAGAACCGCGCGCAACTTCACGCGGGGTTCGGCCGACATCGCAGCCCTCGTGGGCTCAGCTCGCGTGGCGATCGACGGTCGACGTCGGCTCGACCTCGGTGAGCGCCTGAATCTCGACGTTCTCGAGCTCAGCGCCCTCGAGCAGCTGCTCGCAGAGCACCTCAAACGAGACGCCGGCCGCCTTCGCGATCTTCGGCAACAGCGAGCTGGGGGTCATGCCGGGGAGCGTGTTCACCTCGAGCAGCACTTCGTTGCCCACGTCGGGGCAGATGAAGTCGATGCGGGCGGCGCCGCGGCAGCCGAGCGCGCGGTAGGCGGTGAGCGCCATCGTCTCGAGGTTCGCCAGGCGGATGGGCGAGATGCGCGGGGGCAGGTGGTGCCTCGCCCCGCCCTGGTACTTGGTGGAAAAATCGAATGCCGCACCCGGCGAGCTGATCTCACAGCTGCCGAGCACCTCGTCGTTGAGCACCGCGACGGTGATCTCCTTCCCCTTCACGAAGCGCTCGACGAGGGCCTCACCACCGAAGCGGCACGCCTTCGCGACGGCGGGCTTCAACTGCTCGAGCGTGTGCACCAGGGTCAGGCCGACCGACGAGCCACCCGAGGCCGGCTTCACCACGCAAGGGAAGCCGAGGTCGCAGTGCAGCTCATCGACCTGCTCGAGCTCGCTGCGGTGCACGACGTAACCAGCCGGCGTCGCCAGGTTGTGCTGGCGGAAGAGCCTGCGCGCGTAGCCCTTGTTCATCGCGAGCGCCGAGGCGAGCACCCCCGAGCCCGAGTACGGGATGCCCATCACCTCGAGCAGGCCCTGCACCTTGCCGTCTTCGCCCATGCGCCCGTGGAGCGCGAGCACGGCCACGTCGATCTGCGCATTGCGGAGCGTCTGGTCGAGGCCCGGCCCCGCCATCACGCGGGTGACCTGGTGGCCCTTCCTCTCGAGCGCTGCGGCGATGGCCTCGCCGGTCTTCACCGAGATCTCCTTTTCCTCGCCCCACCCGCCCAGCAGCACTCCAACGCGTCGTTGAGTCATCGTGTCTTGTGTCTCCTGAGCCGCGGTCGTGCGCCTCACCGGGTCTCAAAGCAGGGCCCGTGCCTGCGCACTTGAGGGCGCGACACAGAACGCTACAGGCCTGTTTTCACAAGTCGAATTTTCGGCCACAGGTCTTCCAGCGGAGGAGGCTGGGGGAACGCGGGCACGACGCGCCCTAGTAGTTGCGCAGGTCGTCGTGGTCTTCGTCTTTCTTCTTCTTCGCCTCTTCTTCCTTCTTCTTGCGCTCTTCTTCGTCGCGCTTCTTCTTCTCTTCGGCTTCCTTCTTCGCGCGCGCTTCTTCTTCGGCCTTCTTCGTCGCGGTGGCCGACTCTTCTTCCTTCTTCTTGCGCTCTTCTTCTTCCTTCTGCTTCTTCGTCAGCTTCGAGTTCTGCTTTTCCTCGGCTTCCTGACGCTTCTTCTCTTCGGCTGCGCGCTTCTCGTCTTCCTTGCGCTGCTCTTCTTCTTTCTTCGCCCGCGCCTCTTCCTCGCGGTTCTTCTTCTCGAGGGCCTCGCGTTCCTTCTTGCTGAGCTTCTTGTTCGAGGCGTCGTCTTCGTCGGCCTTCTTCTTCGCGGCCACTTCTTCGTCAGCCTTCTTCTTGTCTTCTGCCGCCTTCGCGTCGGCCTTGCGCTTGTCGTCTTCGCGCTTCTTCTCTTCTTCGCGACGCGCCTGGTCCTGCTTTGCGCGCTCTTCAGACGCACGGCGCTCCTCGGCCGCGCGCTTGTCGGCGTCTTTGCGCTTCTGGTCGTCGTTCTTCTCACCCTTCTTCGCCGGGGGCGCCGGTTGTTCTTCCGACGCGTTGCCCACGCCCAGGGCGTTGGTCACCAACAACACGCCACCGGCGGCCCCTGCCGCGATGCCGACCACCCAGGAGATGTCGGCGACGACGGCGTAGGTGCGACCCTCGCGAACGAGAATCTCCGAGGGCATGCGCGCGGTCTGCGGCGTGCGCTGAAAGGCGGCCTCGTTGCCTGCAGCGAGCGACCCGAGCGTGATGCCGGTGACGATGCCCACCACGCCCAGGCCGACGAGGCTGGCGCCCGCGATGACCTTCACCGGGTTCGAGCCGCCACCCTTGAAGTGGTGCACGGGGTCTCTGCCGTCGCGCTTCGCGTCGCGGTTGGCGAGCGCGTCGAAGAAGGCCGCCAGCGCGTCGGCGTCGCTCGCGCCCACCGTCTCCTGCTTGAAGGCGAGGTTGTGCTGATCGCGCGCCTCGAGGCGCAGGCCAATGAGGTCGAGCTTCTCGCCCGCCACGCTCTTCTTCGCGACGACGAGAATCACCTGGTCGAGAAAGGCGGCCTTCGCGAGCGCTTGAATCGCAGTGTCACGCGTGGCGCCTTCGGGGTCCTTCTTGATGTCGGTGATGGCCTTCTTCCAGCCGGGCCCCAGCTCGGCTGACGCCAGCGAGACGACCTCTTCGCCCGGCGTCGCCTGCGTCTGCGCGAGCGCATAACCGCCCAGCGTCGCAGTCACGTGATGCTTGACGTTGGTGAGGCCCGCGACGGTGACCGGGCTGATGCCGCGGAAGACGCCGTCGACCCACACCCGCGCACCGGCGGGCTCGGTGCGCACCAACAGCTCGCCGCGCGCGTTGGCGGCCTGCTTGCGCTGCACCTCGGCGAACTTGATGAGGTCGGGCGGGAAGTAGGTCGGGCTGAACTCCGCTTTTGCGCTGAGCCCGATGACGGCCTCGATGTCTTTTTTGGCAGGCGCGTTCTCACCACCGGTGGCGTGGCCTGCCGCCTTCATCGCCCACGCCTCGAGCAGCAGCGGGAAGTCGCGAGACAAGTCTGACTGCCCCTTCAGGGCTTCGACTGCGGCGCTGAAGGCCTCGGTGGCCTTCACGTTGTCGAGGTCGTCGATGGCCTGCTTGCCGGCCTTCATCTTCGCGCGCGTCTCGTCGAGCACGCCCTCGCGACGCTTCGCCGCGGCGGGGTTGAACGCGTCGCGGGCCGGCACCACCGTGAAGCGCGCTGCCCGTTCGAGGGCGTCTTCGGCGGCCCCCTCGAGCGCGCCCTGCGTAGCCGAGGCCTTGGCGTCGAGTGAGACCACCACGACCGAGACCTTTGGGCCGGTTGCACCGAGCGACACCTGGGCCAGGGGTTCGAGGGGCGCAGCGCGGGCGACGCCGGGGGCCAGTGCAGCGACGAGGAACGCGATGAGCCCGTGCGCGAGAGTCGAAGCGCGGAGGGTCGACGAACGCATGGGTGAATGGTCGCTCAACCCTGCGCCCTTCGCCAGTCGATAGCGCCCAGCGTCACGCCTCGAAGTCAGGCTCGACGAAGCACCAGCGCACCTCGGGGGCCTTGTCGTGCACGGCCTGCTCGAAGGCGTTGATGCTCTCGACGAGCGTCTTCGTGTCGAGGCCCCCCTTCATGCGCACCTTCATCGCCACCAGCACCTCGCCGGGGCCCTGCTGCACGGTGATGAGGCGCAGCACCTCTTCGACGTTGGGGTGGGCGCTCACGACGGCCTTCACGGCGTCGCTCACCACAGGGTCGGCGCTCTCGCCGATGAGCAGCGACTTCACCTCACGCGCGAGGAAGACGGCGACGCAGATGAGCACCACGCCGATGACGATCGAGCCGATGGAGTCGAACTTGTCGTTGCCGGTGAAGTGCGCGGCGAGCAGCGCGACGATGGCCACCGTCAGGCCGAGCACCGCCGCCGAGTTCTCACCGAAGAGAATGATGAGGTCGGAGTCTTTGGTGCGCTTCAAGTACTCGATGAGCGGGAGCGCGCCCCGGCGCCTGTTCATCTCTTTCAGGTTCTGCAGCGTCGCCCAGCCCTCGAGCAGCATCGAGAACATGAGGATGCCGAGGCCGAGCCACACGTTCTCGACGGGCTCCGGGTGGGAGAGCTTGTGAACGCCTTCGTAGATGGAGAACACGCCGCCGCCCGAGAACAAGAGCAGCGCGACCACGAAGCTGTAGAAATACAGGTCGCGGCCGTAGCCGAGCGGGTGCGACTCGTCGGGTGATTTTCGGGCCGCTCTGACGCCCATCAGCAACAGCAGCTGGTTGCTGCAGTCGGCGGTGGAGTGCAGCGTCTCGGCGAGCATCGCGCCCGAGCCGGTCATCAGCGCTGCCACGCCCTTGCCGGCAGCGATCGCGACGTTCACCACCAACGACTGAATGATTTGTTTCGTATTGCCCGACACGTTGGGCACCCTACCCTTGCGACCTGCCGATCGTCAGCGATCTTTCGGGGCGCGCGCGGTGTTGCGCCCCTCGGGCAACGAGAGGCTGTTGAGGTACGAGAGCGCGACCCGGAGCTGGTAGTCGGCGACCTTGTCGCTCACTTCCCACGCGCGGAGGTTGTCGGGCAGCGAGATCTTCAACGCGGTGAAGTCGGGGCCTTCACCTTCGCCTTTGAAGTGGCGCTTCAGGTCTTTCTCGCGAAGCTGGTCGGCCTTGGTCAGCTGGCCCCCTTCGGCCTCGGGCACCACGAAGTCGGGGAGGATTCCCTTTTCCTGAATGCTGCGACCCGACGGCGTGAAGTAGCGAGCGATGGTGAGCTTCAGGCCCGAGCCGTCTTCCATCTCGATGACGGTCTGCACGCTGCCCTTGCCGAAGGTCGGCGTGCCCATGACCACGGCCCGGCGGTGGTCCTGCAGGGCACCGGCGACGATTTCCGAAGCCGAGGCGCTGCCCGCGTTCACCAGCACCACGATGGGGTAGTTCTTCTCGGTGTCGCGGTCTTTCGCGCGCTCTTCGGTGACCTGGTTCGCGCCGCGGCCGCGGGTGGAGACGATGGGCAACCCGCCCAGCAAGAACCGATCGCTGATGGCGACGGCCTGGTCGAGCAACCCGCCGGGGTTGTTGCGCAAGTCGACGACGAGGCCGCGCAGTTCCTTGCCGCCGTTCTGCACGCGGAGCTTCTCGAGCTCTTTGAACAGCGAGGCGTCGGTGCGTTCCTGAAAGTTCTTCACCTTCACGTGGCCGATGCCGCCGTAGAGCGCGCTCTCGACCGAGGCGATGCGAATGTGGTCGCGGATGATCGCGAACTCGCGCGGCGCCGTGAAGCCTTCGCGCATGATGGTGAGCATCACCTTCTTGCCGGCGGGGCCGCGCATCTTCTGAATGGCCCGGGCGAGTTCCATGTTGCGCGTCGACTCGTCGTCGATCTTCAGAATCTGATCGCCTGAGCGGATGCCCGAGCGCTGCGCGGGCGTGTCATCGATGGGGGCGACCACGATGATGTTGTCGTTCTTCTTCGCGATCTCGATGCCCAGGCCACCAAACTCGCCCGAGGTGTCGATCTTCATTTCCTTGAAGACGTCGGGCGGCATGAACTGCGTGTGCGGGTCGAGGGTCTCGAGCATTCCCTTGATGGACCCGTGCACCAGCTGCTGCACGTCGACCTGCTCGACGTAGTTGTTCTGCACGTACGAGAGCACCCGCGCGTAGAGCTCGAGCTGTCGGTACGTCGCTTCACTCTGAGTGGTCGGTGGCGGGGGTGGAGCACCTGCCAGCGCGGCAGAAGCGAGGAGACACAGGGTCACCACCCACAGCGCTGATCGAAACCGCATGGCCTCATCCTAAGAGGCAATGAGGGCACTTCGCATGAGGGGCGCGAGCGCCATGTCTGCCCATGTAGGCGGGACGCGGCCCCGTGCTGATTCTCAGGACTTCGGAGGAGGGGGGGGCGGCAGGAGGCGCGGCGGCAACACCAGCGCAGGCGGTTCGGGACACTGCGTGCACGGCCCGCGCAGGGGGATGTTGAGCGTGCGGCCCACCTTCAAATGGGTGGAGGTCAACCCGTTGGCCTTCTGGATCAGCTTCACGCCCGAGTTGTACTTGCTGGCGAGGGCTCCGAGCGTGTCGCCCTTCTTCACGCGATGGATGACGAGGTTCTGCTCGGGCTGCTTCGCGAGGAGCGGTTGGATGCGGCGGCCAAGTTCCTGGCTGCGCGCGGCGTAGAAGCGCACGTGGAAGTGATCGCGGTGACGGCGCGCGTGCTTGACCAGCGACTTCGGGCCCGCGTGGAAGATTTGATCAAGCCACGCCTTGTCTTCACCGGCTTCGATGGCGAACGCGTAGAGCCGCGCCTGAATGCGCTTGTCGACGAGAATGAATTCCACATCGGCCCCGGTGATGAGCGACTTGATGAGCGCCCAATTCATGCCGAGGTCCATCGCCAGCTCGCGCTTCTTCGAGAGGCGACCCGGGTCTTCGCCGCGCGGGTAATAGAAGCCGAGGTCGACGTCGCGACCGGCCTGGTGGCTCTGGTGCGGGCGGAGGTAGCCGCCGTTCTGCTTGCCGATGTGGTTGACGCGCATCGACGGGCAGTCCGGGTACTGGTCGCGCACGGCGCTCGCGGCCGCTGCGATGAAGTCGACGGTCTCCTTCGCACCCCAGGCATTGCGCTCGTCGATGACGTCCCACGCGGTGCCGTCTTTGAGCTGCACGCCGTTGACGAGGCGGCCGGCCTCGGTGACTCCGACGCTGATGGAACCAAGCTGGTCGGGCGACTCGACCCACAGACGCGTCAGCTCTTCGTCGGACAGGTCGGCGCTGTAGAGCACCCCTCCGTCGCCGGCGGGCGCCTCACCTGCCGAGAGCTCCGAGGCCTCATCTCCGTCGGACGCAGTGTCGTCGTCGGTCTCGCTCTCGGGGGCAGCCTCTTCAGGCTCGCTGACGCCTGCATCGAGGGCCGGCGCGGCAGCAGCGACGGGCTCTGCGGGAGGCACGACGAGCGTTTCCTCGGGTGCCAGCGTGAGCGTGAGCAGCAGGAAGGCCGAGAGCATCGTGGGGAGGTCGCTTCTCGCGTCAAACAGCCGAGAGCGTCAAGGAGCCTCGCCGGACTTTTCATCGCGCGCGAATTCTTCACCTCGGTGGGGCGAGCCACACGCCCCGCTTCAGGGTAAGGGAGGTTCATGAACGAGAAGCTGCGGTTTTCCCGATCTCAGAAGTTCCGCCTGTCGACGAACGGGGCCGCGGCGGTCGAGGCGTACCAGGTGACCATCGAAGCGGCGCGCAGCGGTCACGGCCGCGCCGAGTTCGACGCCGCGTGCGAAGCGTGGGGCAAGCCGTTCGGGCTCAAACCCTCTGACGCCATCTTCCTGGTCGAGTTCGGCACGCAGGGCCGCACGCTCAAAGAGGCGTCCGAGGCGCTCGAGACTGCGGGCACCACACCGAAGCAGGTGAAGGAAGGCGTCGAGCGCTTGATGGGTGTCGGCATGCTCGAAGCCGTGCCCGCCCCGCTTCAGCGCTGAACGAGCCGCTGGTTGCGGGCGAAGGTCTGCACGCGCTCGACGAAGGCCCGCGGGTGTTCCATCTGCGGCATGTGACCGAAGCCCTCGACCTCGTGAATCTCGGAGTGCGGCGGCAGACAGCTGCGGAAGAAGTCGAGCCCCTCGTAGGGCAGCAGCTTCTCGCGCTGGCCCCAGATGAGCAGCACCGGCATCGGCAGCTTCGAGACCGAGTCGGGCGACACCATGTCGGCGGGTGAGACCTGGCGGACGATGGACTTCACGGTCTCGGTGCTCACCATCTTCCGCAGCTCGTCGGCGAACAGGAGGATCGACAGCGGCGCCTTCGCGAAGAGCTTGTGGGCCAGCACGCGCGCTTCCTTCGCGTCGTTGACGCGGAAGCTCTGGAGCAGCTGGGCAAAGCGCTCGTCGCTGACGCGCGCGCCTGCGGGTGAGACGAGGCCGAGAGCCACCAGCCCCTCGGGGTCTTCGAACGCCACGTTGAGCGCCATGCCGCCGCCCAGCGAGTTGCCGACGAGGAAGGCCTTCTGGCCCACCACTTCGCGTCGGAACTGAATGATGAGCTTCACGTAATCCTGCAGCGCGAGCGGGCTGCCGGGGACGGGCGAGAAGCCGTTGCCGGGCAGGTCGATGGCGTAGACGCTGCGGAACTGCTTCGAGAGCGGCTGCAGCGTACGGAAGAAGGCGTTGGCGCTGCTGCCCAGGCCGTGCACGAACATCAGCGGAGGACCGCTGCCGCCCCCCTTGTGCGCCCGGTAGAAGTGAACGTCTCGCCCCCCGAGGCGCACCGTCTCGCTGGAAACGCCACTGGCGATCAGCGAGCGGCGGATCATCTTGTTGGCCAGCGCCATCCATTCCATGCGTTGGGTTGTGACACGAAGACGGGCTTCGGGTCACTCCTCGGGCTTGAGCCAGGGGAGCGGATCGACGGCCTGCCCCCCCTTGCGAATCTCGAAGTAGAGGAACGCGCCCTTCAGGCTGCCGGTGTCTCCGACCTGGCCGATGGTCTCCCCCTCTTCGACCGCGTTGCCCACCTCGACCTGGCTGTTGGCGAGGTGTGCATAGAGAGAGTGGTAGTTGCCGCCGTGGTCGACGATGACGAGGTTGCCGTAGCCCTTGAGCCAGCCTGCGAAGACGACGTTGCCCGGCCCGACCGAGGCGACGGAGGCCCCTTCGGTGGCGCGAATGTCGAGGCCCTTCTGCACGGTGACGGTGTTGAAGCGCGGGTTGACGACCTTGCCGAAGCCGACCTCGACCCTGCCCTTCGTGGGAAACGGGAGCTGGCCCTTGCGGCCGCGAAAGCCGTTGCTGCCGACGGTCGATTGCATGTCGCTCACCATGCCGGCGAGCTCTTTCTCGGTCTGCTCGAGCTCGGAAATGACGCGGCTCATGCGGTTCTGTTCGGCGCTCACGGTGGCGAGGAGATCCTTGAAACGCGTGAGGCGCGCCCGACTGACCGCCTGCTCGGTGCGGAGCGCGCGCAGGTATCGCTGCCCGGTGGACTCGAGGCGCTCGAGGCGGCGGGTCTGCAGGGTCTGCCAGTTCGAGAACGTGGCGAGCTCGTCGAGGGCGCGCGCGTCGGCGGCGACGACGGTCTGAAAGGCGCGGCGGCGTTTGATGAGGGTCGCGAAGTCGGCCGCGCTGAGCAGCGTGTTGAGCGAGTCCTGCCGGGAGAGGCGGTAGAGCGGGAAGAGGCGTGGGGCGATGACCTTCTGCCGGGCTGCGAGCTCGTGCTGGCCGGCCTCGGCGGCCCTGCGGGCGTCGGCGACTTGTTTCGTCACGCGGCTCACATTGCGCTCGAGCAGGGCGGTGCGCTGGGTCGACTCGCGAGCCAGGCGCTCCAGCGTGTCGAGGAGCGTGAGCAGGCTCTTCTTCTCGTCACCGAGCGCTTCGAAGGCGGCCTTCTCGGCGTTGAGGCGGGCCTCGAGCTCGGCGTGTTCGTCTTCGACATCGCCCGCGGCGAGCACGAGCGAGAGGGCGAGGAAGATCTTCACGCTCCCTCTCCCTGCGCCAGCGGGGAGAGGGTTGGGGTGAGGGGCCCAGCGGGATTTGAAACGTGACGGGTCATACGCGCAGGAACCTCCGCACGGCGATGAAGCTGCCGAGCAACCCGAGGAGCACCCCGAGCCCCACCTGCTCGGCGGCCATGCGACCCCATGGCACGACGAAGCGCCCCTCGAGCATCAAGAAACCGACGAGGTCTCCGCCATCGCGCTCGAGCCAGCGAATGAGGCCGAAGACACCGCCGAGCGCGAAGAGCCCCGCGAAGCTGCCCTGCAGCGCGCCCTCGATGAGGAACGGCATTCGCACGAAGCGGTCGGTGCCCCCGACGAGCTTCTGAATCTCGATCTCCTCGCGTCGGGCGAAGATGGCGAGTTGCAGCGTGGCGCTGACGACGATGATGGTCGTCAGGAAGACCAGCGCGAACACGATGAGCCCCGCCAGCCGAAGCGCGCGCGCGATGAGCGTCAGCCGTTCGAGCGCCTCTTCGCCGTAGTCGACGCCCGTCACGAAGGGCAGCAAGCGGGTCTTCTCGGCCAGCGCCTTGAGCGAGGCCGCGTCGCGGGAGCCAGACGGCAGCTTGAGCTCGAGGCTCCACGGCAGCGGGTTGTCGCCGAGTTCCGAGAGCGCCTTGCCCTGCTCCCCCAGCTCTGCAGCGAGCCGACCGAGGGCCATCGCCGGGGAGATTCGCTGCGAGGTGCCCCCGGTGCGGTTGACGAGCGCCTTCTCGAGTTCATCGACCTTGTCGGTCGGCGCGTCGGGCGTCAGGTAGACGGTGAACTCGACTTCCCCCCCGAGCGAGGCGACGAGCGCGTCGAGCTGCGAGCTGGCGATTCGGGCCATGCCAAAGCCGATGAGCGAGAGCGCGAGCGCCGCGACGGCGATGACGTGCACGAAGGGCGAGCGCACCATGCTGCCGATGGCCGTGCGGACGAAGTAGGCGAGCCGGGATCGGGTGCTCACGTCGGCGCGCAGTGTGGCGCAATGCCATCTCCAGTCTCGCGAGAAATGATCGTTTCGGAAGATCGCAGCATCGAAGGGAACATGAGCCGATTGCTGCTGGGACTGGTCACGCTCGCGTTGGCGAGCGGGTGCGTCAACTTGGTCGACGGTGGGGACATCGTGTCCGAGAGCCGCACGGTCGACTCGTTCGCGGCGGTGCGCGTCGAAGACGGGCTGCGGGTCACGTTCGTCTCAGGTGCGCCGGGCGTGAACATCGAGGCGCCGCAGAAGGTGCTCGAGGTGCTGGAGACAAGGGTCTCGAAAGATCGGCTCACCGTGAAGCTGCGCCCCGGCGTGAGGGTGACCTCGACCGCGACGATTCGCGTGACGGTCTCGGGAGATCGCGTCAGCGCGCTCGAGGCCAACGAGGCCGCGAACATCGACGCCACGGGGCTCACGGGCAGCCCGGTGCGGCTGACGGCCACGGGCGGCTCTTCCATCGTCGCCTCGGGCGTCAGTGACGACGTGCGGCTCAACGCCTCGGGCGCTTCCTTCATCGACGCGACCGGGCTCGAGGCCTCTGCGGTGTCGGTCGACGCGAGCGGCGGCTCGAAGATCGACCTCAAGGCAACCAGCACGGTCGTGGGCACGGCGTCGGGTGGCAGCGAGGTGACGGTGACCGGCGGCGCCGATGCTTCGGGCATCTCCCTGTCGGGTGGCTCGAACGCGCAGTGACGGTCAAGCCACGCCATCGCCTCGGCGGCGCGTACGACCCGCGCAGGCCCTCGGCATGGGGAAGGGCCCTCAAGTGGAGAGCGCGGGCCCGGCTCGCGAAACGGAACTGGTTGTCGTCGAATTCTACGAAATCTACACTTATCGAATTTCAACGACAAGCGGCTCACTGATCGTGCGACATCAGGCGGGCGGCTTTTTCGCCGCGTTCGTCGGCCACCAACGTGCCGCGCTCGAGACGGAGCGTTCGCTTCTCGTAGCGCTCGATGAGCGTGGCGTCGTGCGTGGCCACGATGACCGTCGTGCCGCGCGCGTTCACGTCACAGAGCAGATCCATGATCTCCACCGTGAGCGCGGGGTCGAGGTTGCCCGTCGGCTCGTCGGCCAGCAGCATCGCCGGGTCGTTCACGAGCGCGCGGGCGAGCGAGACGCGCTGCTGCTCACCACCCGACAGCTTCACGGGCGATACGTCGGCTTTGTGCTCGAGGCCCACGCGGCGGAGCATCTTCACCGAGCGCTCCCGCACCTCGTCGCGCGCAACGCCGAGCACGTCGAGCGTGAAGCCCACGTTCTCGGCCACCGTGCGTGTCGGCAGCAGCTTGAAGTCTTGAAACACGACCCCGATGTTGCGGCGCAGGTACGGAATCGACGACTCGCGCACGCGCGCGATGTTGCGACCCGCGATGAGGATCTGCCCACGCGTCGGCCGCTCGGCGAGAAACATCAACTTGAGCAGCGTCGACTTGCCCGCGCCCGACGGCCCCGTGAGGAAGACGAACTCCGCCTTGCCCACGTCGAGGTTCAAGTCGGTGAGGACGGGCGGATCTCCTGGATACGCCTTCGTCACGTGGAACATCTGAATCATCGACACGAGGGAAGTCTACCCGCTTGCCACGGGAGGCGAAGCTGAGGCGTTCGAGCGTCTCCTTCAGGACATGGTGGTCGTGCTGGCCGCACTCATCCTCGGTGATCCCGCTCATGTCAGCCGCCGCGGCGTGAGCATCTCCCTCGGCGCGCTCGGCGAGTCCGGGGAAGTCGTCGCCGATGCTGTCGAGGCGCCAGTGAAAGACCGCGCCCCGTGAGCGCGTACGCGGCGATGCTGGGGCGCCCCGGGGTCGACGCCGGCCTCGGAGGCCTATTCGCCTCCGCCAGGTGCCGGCGAGGTGAGCCGGAGCAGGGCCGCGCGCAGGGTCACCAGCTCGATCGGCTTGGCCACGTAGTCGTTCATTCCCGCCTCGAGGCACGCCTCCCGGACGCCGAGGACCGCGTTGGCGGTCAAGGCGATCACCGGGGTGCGGTCACCTCGAGCGCGCAGTCGGCGCGTGACCTCCAGGCCGTCGAGCGTCGGCATCTGCACGTCCATCAAGATGACGTCGAAGCGGCCCGCCTCGAGCAGGGCGAGCGCGTCGACCCCGTCGCTCGACACGCGCACCGAGTGCCCCTCTCGCACCAGCAGCCGTTCCCCCAGGAGCCGATTGATGGCGTTGTCGTCGACCAACAGCACCCGCAACGGGCGCTGCACCGGCGACCCGGCGACGGGCGAGACGACCGGCCTCGGCGTCACCTCCACGGGGAGCTCGACGGTGAAGACGCAGCCCTCCCCCACCCGACACGCGGCCGACACCATGCCGCCCATCAGCTGCGCGAGCTCCCGCGACAACGACAACCCCAGGCCCGTACCGCCGGTGTCGTGCACCCGCGAGGCCTGCGCGTAGGGCTGGAAGAGCCTGGCGAGCTCCTCCTCGCTCAACCCCGGCCCCGTGTCCTGCACGTCGATGCGCAGCCGGCCCGCCGCGAGCGCCACGCGCACCGAGATGCCCCCGCGCTCGGTGAACTTCACCGAGTTGCCCACCAGGTTGAGACAGATCTGCTGCAGCCGCAGCGCGTCGCCCAGCAGCCAGGTGTCCGCGGGCGCGTCAATGCGCCAGTCGAAGGTCAGCTCCTTGAACTGCGCGCGGGCCTGCTGCGGCTGGAACACCGCCCCGAGGGACTCGGCCAGCGAGAACGGCGCCCGCTGCAGCTCCATGCGGCCCGATTCGATCTTCGCCAGGTCGAGCACCTGGCCGATGAGCGAGACGAGCAGCTGGGCCGAGCTGTGGATGCCGTCGATGTACTCGGCGCTGCGCGGCGCGTTCGGGTCTTCCCGCAGCAGATGGGCCAGCCCCGAGATGGCGTGCAGCGGGGTGCGCAGCTCGTGGCTCATGTGGGCCAGGAAGCGCGACTTCACCGCCGACGCGCGTCGGGCCTCCTCGTTCGCCGCTTCCAGTCGGGCGTTGGTCTCTTCGAGGGCCCGGCGTTGACGGCGCTGCTTCTCGGTCAGCTCCCGCAGGTCATCGAGGGTCGCGCGGTGCGTGCCGAGCACCATCAAGAAGTCCGCGGTGGGGTCATGGGCCGGAAAATCGGCGAACCCCAGCTGCAGCCCGGCCAGCGCATCGACGCTGTGCACACTGGGGCTGCCCAGCAGCAGCACGCTGCCATCTTCGGTGGGCACGAACTCGCACCGCAGCGGCAGGGCGGTGGGCTTGAAGCGCACCACGCACAGCGCCGGCCCGAGGGCTCGGAGGCGGTCGATCGACACCTCGTCCAGCGTCGGCCGCTCGAGCGCGAAGAGCGCGTCGAAGCTTCGCCTCGCGTCGGCGCCCAGCAGCCGCTCGAGCGTGGGCCCCAGCTGGCGCACCTCGAGGTCGGGCCCCAGCAGTGCGTGCACGGGGAAGTGCCTGCGCAGGGCCGCCGCGTCGATCACGCCGCGGCCAGGGTCACCACGAAGTGGTCCTCGGCCCCCGGCTCGCCCGGCGGCTTCGAGCGGACGTGCTCGACGCGCGGGGTGACCTTGAACACCGGGCCCAGCGCCTCGAGCAGCCCCATCACGAAGGGGGCGAGGCCCACGCGGTGCGAGCGGTACACCACCAGCAGGCGGTCGGGCGCTTCGACCAGGCAGGAGAACTGCGGCGCCTTGAGCCCGGTGAAGGACAGCTGCAGCCGCGTGTGCATCGCGTCGAGGTGCTGCAGAAACGTCGCGTAGCCGTCGACGGCCCGGAACAGCTCGCCGTACCCCGAGCGCTCCGCGTAGCCGATCCAGTAGGCGCCGAAGGCGTGCAGCAATTGCCCCGCCGGGGTCTTCAGTTCCTCTGACGCGGCCCCCACCAGCGAGTACGTCAGCTCGTCGGGGTACGGGTCCATCCGCACGAAGTGGTCCACCTCGCAGCCGGCGCGCCGCCGAATGCGGTGCCAGGTGTCTTCACCGTGCGTGTCCACCACCATCTGCTCCATGGCGCGATTCACCATTCCGTACATGCCCCTGCACAGAGCAAGCCCGATGCCGCGCGGAAGGCCTTGATCCGCAGGGCCCTCGAGACTCCGGGGCCGGGTCAGCGGCGAACCAGCCCGCGGTCTGCGCCTCGGGTGAAGCGCCGCCGTGTGCCCCGACGATCAGGAATTCCTGCAGCTCACCTTCGTGCTCTTCATCGGCCCCCTGCGTGAAGCCCATCATCGTTCAACATCCTCCCACCCAGTGCAACGTCGCATTCTGCTCAACAACGAAGCAGTGCGTCTGTCTTTGAACGAGTACTCTGAAACGGTGAGTGGCTTGTTGCGATTCGTGCAGGTCTTTGACGTTCAGCAGCGTCAGTACCGGGAGGTCGTGCCTCAGGATCTCCTGCCGACAGCCCCGTCACTCGAGGGTGACCGACGTCGAGACCAGCGTCCCGAGCCTCAGGTGCCCGAGGACCTGCTCTGGGCTGACGAACACGTGGTGATCGTCTTCCCCTGGGCGACAGTTCACCTGACCACCGACGGCCAGGTCCACAACGTGGTCCCCATGTCTTCCCGTCAGATCGCGGGGCTCTCTGCTGACGGTCGTCACGTGTGGCTTGCGCCTTACGAGGGTTTTCGTCCTTCGCACGTCTACGACTTGGTGGAGAGGCAGTTCGTGGTGGGTTGGCCGGAACAGCTCGTCGGGAGGGCGTTCTGCGCCGGGCCGGAGGACTCGGGGACCTCTCTGGTCGACTTCCAGCGAGCCCGAGCGATTCGTTTCCCTGCCGGGCGGATGCTGGAGCCAGGGATGCCCTCGTCGCCGTTGGGCAAAGTGCAGTACTCACCCGGGGGAGACCTTGCGTGGCCGTGTGTCACCCTGAGTTCGGAGCTCGTCGGGGTTGTTGACCTGGTCTCTGCTCGGCCCATCGCTCGGCTGGCTCCAGACGGCGCCAGCCTGGTGAAGCCTCGTCAGACCGCAGTCAGCGGAACGAGATGCCGCGCGCTCGTTCGCAAGGGAGATTCCATTCGTTTGTTCCTTCGGGGCCGGATCATCGACAACGGCAAGGACGTCGCGAGAGTCCGCGTCCCCCGGGGCTCGTGCGTGGCCTTCGCTCGCTCTGGAAATGGTCTCGCCTTCGCGACCCGGAATCGCCTCGAGCTCCTCGAACTCGATGAACAGGGCCGCGCTCTTTCCACCCGAACGCTCGACCTCCGCCCGCTCCATCAGCACCTGGCGCTGGCATGGGACCGTCAGTTCGGCCTTGCCAGCTCCGCGACGATACCGGGGCTCGAGCCGGAAGGCGCCACGATGCACGACGTGATGCGCGCCTTCGGCACGGTGGAAGCGGTCCGAAACGCGTCGGCCGAAGAGCTCGTCGATCGCGTTACTTCGCGTTTCCGAGAAGACTCGAGGGAGTTCCCGCAGTGGGACCTCGAGTCAGCCCGCCTGTTGCTGGCGCGGCTCGAGAACCTCCCCTCGTCGCACGGGCTGTCCCTTGCGGCGACTGGACGTCGCGCATCTTGATGGGCTTCTCAGCCTCAGGCGCTCAATTCACGGGCCAGGGGCGCTGATCGAAAAACGCCGGTGGTGAGTGGCAGGCGCTCGTTCGTTTCTGAACCACGCATTTCTTCGTGCGTGGAAAATCTGCCTCGCTAACGTTGTGCGACCACTCGGGGAACTCACCACATGCGCATTGTGTCGATCGTCGTGTCTCTGGCAGCAGTGTTGTCTTCAACCGAGGTGCGAGCCGAGGAGTACTTCGTCAGCATCGCCCGCGGCAAAGGCAAAGACGCCACCAGGGAAAAGCCCGCAAAAGATCTCGGCAACATCATCGCCAAGTTGAAGGACGGTGACGTGGTGAACATCGCCGAGGGCGTCTACCTGGGTCGCGACGAGACGGGCAGTGACTCGGTGCCGGTGGCGGTGAAGATTCTCGGTGGCTGGGCCGACGACTTCAGCTCGCGCGACCCGTGGGGCGCGCACCGCACGGTGTTCGCGGGCGTGCCCACCATCGGGGGTTCGACGCAGTACCGCCTCATCGTCACCCCGAACAACTGCGCCGAGATCCTCATCGACGGCATCGTGTTCGACAACGGGCCTCGCAATAACTACCTCGGCGACACCGAGTTGATCATCAGCCGTCAGGCCAACGCGGCGAAGAACCGCAACGCCACGCCCGAGTCAGGGGCCATCAAGCTCGAGTTGCCCAAGAAGTGCAGCGGCACCATCTCGAACAACGTGGTGATGAACACTGCGCCCACGGGCGGCGCCATCTCGGCGTGGGGTCATCAGGGCGGCAAGCTGACCATCAAGAACAACCTGGTCATCAACAACACCGGCGAAGGCATCTTCGCGCTGACCAAGTGGAAGGCGAACACCGACCTCGCCGAGTTCATCATCCAGAACAACACCGTGCTCTTCTCGTGGAAGCACGACCCCATCGCCACGTATGGCGGCAACGCCCTCAAGCTCGATCAAGAGATCAAGCTCACCGCGAGCAACAATGTCTTCGCCTTCAGTGACTACGGCGGCGTCGACAACATCAAGGTCGCCAAGAAGATCACCGTGAAAGACAACCTCTTCACCGGCAATCGGCTCTATGACTACCGCGAGTTCAACACGAGCGTGAAGGTCTCGGAGTTCGAAGACGAAGCCGACCAGCTCGAGGGCTCGACGGGCAACCTGAGCGCGGAGATCAAGGTGCCGATTGGCGAGGCGTTCGCGAAGCTCTACGCGGGCCGCAAAGAGATCAGCCGCGCGGCGGTCGACGCGAAGGCGAAGGCCGCGAACAACGGCGCCAACGCGCTGCGCGGCATGTTGGGTCTGCCGCTGCAGGCCAACGCGGTGGCTGACGACGCCGAGGTGTGGCTGCCGCGGCTGAGCATCGACGACGCGATTCGCGCGGGCACCGCGAAGTACGAGGGCAAGTACGGCTGCCAGAAGCCGTAGTCAGGCGGTCAACGACGAGACCAGCGCAGGCCATACTTCGCCTGCGCGGGCCTCGACCTTCACGTCGGCGTCTGCGCGGCTCGGGCCGAGGTCCACCACCGCGACCGGTACACCGCGTTCTTTCGTGGCCTTCTGGCGTCCCAGGCGCAGGGCGAGTCGGCTCGCCTACGGTCCCGCCGGAGCCTCACCGAGCTCGCGCAGTGCCTGCTGCGCCAGCCGCCGTTCGCGTTCATGAGAGCTGGTGAGGCGTTCGCGGAACAACGGGAGGCTGTCCAGGTCTTTCGCGTACATCAGGTATGCGAGGGCGTCGGCGCGCACCCGGGACTTCTCGACCCGAGCGAGCTTGCGCACTTCCGCGATGAAGGCAGGCGTCGGCGGTCGGACCAGCAGAAACTCTCCCAGCTTCGGGTCGACGGTGGGCTCGGCGAGGTGGGCCATGATGATCGCGAGCACCGCTGGGCTGTTCGACTTCAGCATCTGGATGCGCACGCCGTAGGGGTTGTCGCTCCCCGCGAGGATGCGCTCGACCTTCCCGCCCTCAGCGTTGGCGTGGCGGACGTAGGCCTCGGTTGCGGCATGGGCGATGCCCGCCCTGTCCTTCATCAGCTTCTCGATCATCGGCAGGGCCGCGGCGTCGGGGCAGTCACCCAGCGCGTCTGCCGCCAGCAGGCGCACCTCGGCGTCATCGTGGGTGGCAAAGGGCTCCAGCACTTCGCTGCACCCCGCGCCCACGAGGCCAGGCACGACGCGCAGAGCGTCGCGCAACACGGCGACCGGTTGATTCGTCTCCCGCAGCGCCGCGCGAAGGCTCTCGGCGGCGGCGGGCCGATGCGCAGGGTCGAGGCTGGCCATCGCCTGATACCGCAGCTCAAGGAGCCACGGGCTGTTGGCCGCGTGGACGAGCAGGTCTTGCGCGGCGACGTTCGTCTTGTTCGCTCGCGTGCTCTCGCTCGCGACCTCGACGACGAGCTGGGCAATGCTGCTGCCGCCCACCTGGCACCCGTCCAGCCGCTTCACATGGGTCGCATCGGCGAGCAACGGCTGGAGCGCCCCGATGCCCGCGCCGCCATTCTCGTTCGCGAAGTGTCTCACCAGGTAACCCCGCACCACCGGGCTCTCGTGCTGGAGCAAAGCCGTGAGCTGCTCGGGCGACGCGAGCTTCACCACCGCCAGATACTTTGCGTACACCGGGCTCTGGGCGCCGGCCGCCCCGATGTGAGAAGACTCGATGACGTTGGCCGCGGCCAACGCGTCGATGGCCGCACGCAGCGCCTCATCGGTGGTGATGTCGGCCGTCTTGATGAAGCGCAGCGGTGGGGCCTTCTTCACGTCGAAGCTCGGTGTTTTCGCAGGTGACGGCTCCGACTTGCAGCCGAACGAGAGAGCAGCGGTCACGAGGACCTTCAGCCAACGCCAGTCGATTCGTCTCACAAGCACCTCCGCCATCGGGTCGTCGTCGTATTTTGCAGGACCGGGGCACGGGCTGAAGGCAGGAGAGTGCCCATCAGCGGCGGCGTCCACCCCTGAGAACCCCACGTCCGTGCCCCTTCAACAGAAAGGCTGGCGACACCGCAGCGGGCCGGCCTTCCAGCTCACGCCAGTGAGGCGTCGCTCAGTCGTAGCCCACGGTCACCGAGATGAAGGGCCGCGCCATCGCGTTCGGCGAGCTGGAGCTGGCGAAGGTGCAGTAGTCCCTCTGTACATCGTCCGGACCCGTGCCTTCGGGATCCTCGGTCAGGCTGAACATGTACTGCGCGCGGTTGGAGCGCGCCGCGCGGTTCGTCCACATGGTCCTGAAGGTCACCGTCACGTCCGAGGTCTTCACGATGTTGGGTGCCAGGCTCTGGGGGGCCGTAAACCGGTGGGCCCCCGAGACGTTGATGCCGCAGTCGCTCGCCGTGAGCGTCGGCCCATAGTCGATGGCGCTGGCCACCATCGTCCTGGTGAGGGCCGTCGGGAAGCTGACCTGCGCGTAGGGCGTGCCCTCGCAGAAGAGCTGCGTGAGGGTGAGCACCGCGCGGTCGATCGAGATGTTCGGATAGGCCGCCGCGTTCGTCAGGGGGCTCATGTCGAAGGTCTGATAGCTCCGGAACATGAAGTCGCGCATGAACGGGAGGTTCCAGTCCCCGACGTAGAGATCTCCAAGCGGGTCCGCCTCGGCGCCGCTGCAAAGGGCGGGGGCGTAGATGTTGCCCGGCTGGCCGGGCAGGATCGAGCAGGTCTGCGTCGCCCCGCAGACCCACAGGGGCAGCGTGTTCTCTCGCCGGAGGCGGAAGTAGCGGCTGCCCGAGGAGGCCGTCACAAGCGCGTTGCCCGCGAGGTCCGTCGCGGTGGCGTCGACACGGAAGTTGAAGATGGTCCCCGCCGGCGGGGTGTACGACGCGGGCAGCGTGTAGGTCAGCGTGGTGCTCGCCGCGTTCCACGAGGAGGTCCCGCCCTGGGCTGCGGCTGGCGAGATCAGGACGAAGGCGGCCTGCGTCGTCCCCTGGTCCATCGCCTCGCTGAAGGTGACGGTGATGGCCGTCGTCGTACGGGCGATCCCGATGGTGCCAGGTGACGCCGCTCCCGCGGCCGTGGTCGGCGTCGTCGCCATGACGGTCGGCGCCGTCGTGTCGGCCATGGTGCCGGTGGTGAAGCTGAACGTGTAGTTCGCGGCCAGCTTGTTGCCGGTCGCGTCAGCCGCGCTCGGGGTCCCACCGCCACGCACCGTGACCGTGTGCACGGTCGAAGCTGGCATCGGCGCGCTCGGCGTGCAGGTCAGCACGGAGTTGTTCGCCTGCCAGCTGACGGTGCAGGGCACCGCGGTCCCGCCGGCGGTGAAGCTGACGGCGGCCAGCGTCGCGGAGACGTCCATGGCCTCGCTGAAGGCGATGGCGATCTTCGCGTTCGTTGGGACGCCCGTGGCGCTCGCGTTCGGCGTCGTGCCAGCAACGATCGGGGGCGTCGTGTCCGGGGCGGTCGCCGTGGTGAAGGTGAAGTCGGTCGTGGCCAGCAGGTTCCCGCGCAGGTCGGCGCCGTTGATGCTCACTGCGTAGGTGGTGGAGGGCCCAAAGTCAGCGGAGGGCGCGCCATAGGTGACGGTGCGATCGCCGTTGCTGAAGGCCGGCGCCCCCAGCGCGATGGCCGGCGTCGTCGCGACGGCCACCGACCCGGTCTCCATCGGCTCGCTGAAGGTGACCGAGATGCGCGTGTTGGTGGGCACCGTCATCGCACTGGCCGCAGGCACTGTGCCCGTGACCGTCGGGGGCACCAGGTCGGCCGCTGCGCCGGTGGTGAAGCTGAAGGTGTGCGGCGCGGCCATCGCGTTCGACGACTTGTCACGGCCCGTCACGCTGATCGTGTACGCAGTGTTCGGGGCATAGGCGCTCGTCGGCAGCACCGTGACGACCTGGTCGCCGTTGGTGAAGCTGGGCGGGCCGAACGTCACGCTGGGCGTCGCCGTGACGGTGACCGTGTCCGTGCGCATCGGCTCGCTGAAGGTCACGATGATCGGCGCCGTATCGGCGATGCCCGTCGTGGCCGCGACCGGCTGGTTGTTCGACACGGTCGGCGGGGTGACGTCGGCGGTCGCCGCGGTGGAGAAGCTGATCGTCGAGGTCGCCAGCGCGTTGCCGGCGACGTCTGTCCCGGTGATGGTGAGCGTGTAGGCCGTGCTGCCAGTGAAGGGCGTCGGCGGCGCCAGGCTCAGGTCGGTGCGGGTCGAGTCCCAGGCCGGCGTGCCGAGGTTGAGGGCCGGCGCGGCGACGACGTTCACCGAGGCCGCGTTCATCGCCTCGCTGAAGCGGATGGTGATGTTCGTGCCCGGGGCCACGTCAGTCGAGCCGGTCGACGGCACCGAGGCCGTCACCTCCGGGGGGGTGGTGTCCGACGTGCCGCCGTCATCGCCTGAGCCGCCGCCGCCCGTTGCGCTCCCGCCGCCCGTCGCGTTCCCGCCACCGGTCGCGTCCCCGCCACCGGTCGCGTTCGCGCCCCCGCCGGTGCTGCCCGAGCCGCCGCCCGTGCTCCCCGAACCACCACCCGTACCCGGCCCGGCCATCTCTCCGCACGCTGCCGTCACACACAGAATCGTCAGTAGAATCAGCCTGTTCACAGTTTGTTCTCCTTCTTGGATGGAAAGCCTTCGGTCAGGCCTGTGGCGAAGGTCGTGGCACTCGCCAGAATGAGTGCGGAGGTGCAGGCGGACTTCAGGATCGACTTGCGGCGCATGACAGCTCCCTCCTGGTGAGAGCGAATCAGTAGCGTGAGCGCGCACCGCGAAGTGGTTCGTTGTTTGTACCAACCTGTGGTCCGCGCGAGCACGCCCATGGCGTGGTGCCTCGCGTCGAAAGGCCCACTCACGAAGAGCACGCCGTCACCTCCGCGAGCGACATGAAATGACACTCTTCTCCCGGAGTATTGGAGAGAGCGTCAGGCGAGCAGCGTGTAGCGAACGATGTCGGTACGCATCGTGCGCACGCGCCCCTGGTCTTCGAGCACCTCGAGGTTGGCGAGCACCTCCGAGAGCATCAGCACCAGATGGTTCGCCTCGCGGCTGCGCGGGAAGAGCGACGGCAACAGCTCGAACACGCTCTGCGGCCCGAGCGCCTGCAGCTTCGCGACGATGCGGTCCTGCCGGCGCTCGTAGAAGCCAAACAACCCGTCGAGCAGCGCCCGGTGCCCCTGAAACGCAGGGCCATGCCCCGGCAACACCGCCTCGAGCTCGAGGTCGCGCACCCACTTCGCGCCTTCGAGGTAGCGAGAGAGCGCACGGAACTTCGCCGCGCCCTCCCCTTGCGAGAAGTCGAGCACCGGGTTCGGCGACACGCGCGCGAGCACGTGATCGTCGGCGAAGAAGACCTTCGGCCGCTCCGCCCACAGGCAGACGAGGCCCGGCGTGTGCCCCGGCAGGTGCTTCACCACCGCGTCGAAGTGTTTGAAGTGCAACGACTGGCCTTCGCTCAACGAGCCCAGCCGCTCAGGGTCGACGTAGCGCGACCGCGACGGGCTGCGATCGGCGTGCGCCTGCATCTCGTCAAACGTCTCCACAGGCACCCCGAGTGCCGTGAGGAAGTAGTCGCGGTGCTTGCGCAGCAGCGCCGCGAAGCGCGCATCACCGAGCACCTTCTCGCGATCGGCGTCGTGAATGAACACCCGCGCCCCGCTCTCTTCGGACAGCAACTGCGCGTTGCCGAAGTGATCGAGGTGCCCGTGACTGACGAGGATTCGCGAGACGCGCTTGAAGTCGAGGCCATGGGTGGCTGCGCCTGAGCGCAACGCGGCGATGCCCTCAGGCGTACCGATGCCCGTATCGAAGAGCGTGAAGCGGCCGTCGTCGTCTTCGATGGCGTAGACGTTCGCCGGGCCACCGGCCTCAAGGAACGGCACCGGAATCTCGAGGCGGTGAATCCCCAGCGCGAGGAGGTGCGAGTCGGAGACGTCGAGCACCTCTGCGTGCATGGTGAGGTTCGAAACAGCGTCACCCCTCTCCCCGACCCTCTCCCCTGCGGGGGGAGAGGGAGAAAGGACAGAGAGAGTGAAGTGTTACTTCGCGGCCTTCACGGCGGCCTGCAGCTCGGGCATCGCCTTGAAGAGGTCAGCCACCAGGCCGTAGTCGGCGATCTGGAAGATCGGCGCATCTGCGTCCTTGTTGATGGCGACGATGGTCTTGCTGCCCTTCATGCCAGCCACGTGCTGGATCGCGCCGCTGATGCCCGCCGCGATGTACAGCGACGGCGCGACGACCTTGCCCGTCTGACCCACCTGCAGGTCGTTCGGCTGCCAGCCCGCATCGCACACCGCGCGCGACGCACCGACGGCCGCGCCGAGCTCGTCGGCCAGACCCTCGATGGGCTTGAAGTCGCCCTTCGTGCCGCGCCCACCGGACACGACGATCTTCGCCTCAGTCAGCGCCGGCCGCGCGCTCTTCACTTCCTTGAAGCCGACGAACTTCGAGAGCGTCTTGTCAGCCGCAGGCGCCGCGAACGCCTTCACCTCGCCGCCCGCCGCCTTTTCGACCGCCTCGAACTCGGTGGGGCGCGCGGTGAAGACCTTCACGCTGCCGCTGAGCTTCACGGTGGCGACGACCGCGCCCGCCCACATCGGGCGATTCACGGTGACGTCAGCACCCGAGCCGTCGACCGACACGATGTCAGACGCCATCACGGCCTTCAGCTTCGCCGCCACGCGCGGCAGCACGTCACGACCGATGGCCGTCGACGCAGCGCCCACCCACTCGGCGCTGATGGCCGTGGCCGCCGCCGCGATGGTGGGGGCCCAGTTTTCCGCGAGCGCGTGCTCGAGGTGCGGAGCCGAGGCCGCGTGCACGGTGACGCCGTACTCGGCGACCGAGGTGGCGAGCGCCCCTGCGTCCTTCGCGAGCGCGAGGGCGTGCACCTGACCACCGGTGGCGGCCGCGAGCTTCTTGCCCGCCGCCAGCGCGTTCAACGTCGCCTTGCGCAGAGAACCGTCGGAGTTGGCTTCAACGAGAATGAGAACGTTACCCATGGTGTCGTTTCCTTTGTTCCGGCGGGCTTACAGCGCCTTCGCTTCGGTCTTGAGCTTGGTGACGAGGGCGGCGACGTCAGGCACCTTGATGCCGGCCTTGCGTGCAGGGGGGAGAGCCATCTTCGTGACAGCAAGCTTCGGGGCCATGTCGACGCCGAGGGCCTCGGGGGTGTGTTCCTCGATGGGCTTGTTCTTGGCCTTCATGATGCCGGGCAACGACGCGTAGCGCGGCTGGTTCAAGCGCAGCTCGGTGGTCGCCACGCACGGCAGGGAGCACTCGATGGTCTGCAGGCCCCCGTCGATCTCACGAATGACGGTGAGGCTCTTGCTGTCGGCGGCGAGCTTCATCGCGGGCGTCTTGGCCTTCTCGACGTCAGACTCGAGCGACTCTTCCTTCGACGCGAAGGTGGCCTGCGACCAGCCGAGCCATTCCGCGAGGTACTGGCCGACCTGGCTCTGGTCGTCGTCGATGGCCTGGCGCCCGAGGATGCAGAGGTCGGGCTTTTCCTTTTCAACGATCTTCTGCAGACACGCTGCGATGCCGAGCTGATCCACCGGGCCGGCGTGGTTCACCCACACAGCCTTCGTGGCCCCCATCGCCAGCGCGTGACGCAGCTGCTCGTGCACGTCTTTGCTGCCCACCGAGACGACGACCACTTCGCCGCCGTGCCTGGCCGTCATGCGCAGCGCCTCTTCGACGCCGATCTCGTCGTACGGGTTGATCTTGTATTTGAGCCCTTCCGTCGCGATGCCCGTGCCGGCGGGGTTGACCTTGATCTTCGACTCGCTGTCTTCGACCCGCTTGGCAGTAACCAGAATCTTCAGAGGCATGAGTGTTCCTTGACGCAGCGTGTTGTGGAGTTCGATTTATGAATCAACGCTCAGGGGTGCAACCAAAAGCTCACCCGCCCTTGAGCAATTCTCGCGCGATGACGAGGCGCTGGACCTGCGAGGTGCCCTCGTAGATCTGGATCAGCTTCGCGTCGCGCATCAGCTTCTCGACCGGGTATTCCTTCGAGTATCCGTAGCCGCCGAAGATCTGCACCGCGTCGGTGGCGGCCTTCATGCCCATGTCGGCGGCGAAGCGCTTGGCGTAGCTCGAGACGAGCGTGTTGCGCTGGCCTTCGTCGAGCAGCCACGCGCTCTTGTAGGTGAGCAGGCGCGACGCCTCGATGTCGGCCGCCATGTCGGCGATCATGAACTGAATGGCCTGGAAGTCGGCGATGGGCTTGCCGAACTGGGTGCGCTGCTTCGCGTAGTCGATGGCGTGCTCCATCGCGGCGCGGGCGATGCCGATGGCGAACATCGCGGTGAGCGGGCGGCTGTTGTCGAGCGTCGCCATGGCGATGAGGAAGCCCTCACCTTCCTGGCCGATGCGGTTGGCGACGGGCACCTTCACGTCTTCGAAGGTGAGCGTCACCGTGTTCGAGGCGCGCTGGCCCATCTTGTTCTCGTGCTTGCCGATGGTGAGGCCCTTCGGGCGCTTGCCCTCACCCGACTCGACCACGAGGCACATGATGCCCTTGTGCTTCTTCGAGGGGTCCGTCGTGCAGAACAGCGAGTACTGGTCGGCGTATTCGCCGTTGGTGATCCACTGCTTCTGGCCGTTGATGACGTAGAAGTCGCCCTCGCGGCGCGCGGTGCAGCGCATGCCAGCGACGTCAGAGCCGGCGCCCGGCTCGGTGAGCGCGAAGCTGGCGAGCTTGAAGCCGGTGGTGAACGGGCGGAGGAACTTCTCTTTCTGTTCTTTGCTGGCCCCGAGCACGATGGGCAGCAAGGCGAGATCGTTGGCGATCATCGAGGTCGCCATGCCGGCGCAGCCCCAGCTCAATTCTTCGGCGATGATCGCCTGCGCGACGTGGGGCAATTCCACGCCGCCGTGCTCGGCGGGGATGGTGAGGTTCATCAGGCCCAGCTCGCTGGCCTGTTGAATGATCTCGCGGGGGAATTCGCTCTTCTCGTCGTAGTGCGCCGCCCTGGGGCGCATCACGTCGCGGGCGAATTTTCGCGCAGTTTCCTGCAGGGCCTTTTCGTCGTCGGAGAGACCAAAGTTCATTCGACGGCAGTTAGCACACGCCGTCGAATTTGAGCCCTCACTGAACGATGCCGCTGACGCCCGTGGTGCGGGTGAGGTTGCGCGTCGTGACCGTCGCGTTCACGGTGGTCGCCGCTTCCGGGCTCATGTCCGTGGTCGGCGCGCCGTCGAGCCGCACCACCCCGTACTGACGCGGCCACCAGCTGGTGAAGAGGCTCTTGTACACGCAGATCTGAGGGCGTGTGGCGGGGTTGGTGCCATCGCAGTTGCCCGCACCGGTCGCAGGCACACGCCGGTAGTCGTAGCTGAAGCCGAAGCCGTCAGCGATCGGGCTCGCCAACGACACCACCACGAGCGTGCCCTTCGCGCCGACCTTCGTAGAGTCAAACGTGGTGCCGACCTCGGGGCGGTTCAAGTTCAGATCATTCACGTTCAAGATGAACGTCTGCGAGCCGCCCTTCGGCACGTCGAAGGTGGTCGGCGAGAACTCCAGCTCGGGCAGGTTGACGTACAACACGCGGGTCTCAGTCCACACGTAGGTGTCTGCATCCCACACACCGTTGGGCCCGTCCCACTGGTTGTTGCCGTTGGCGTCGAAGTAGTCCTCGCCCAGCTCGCGGGTGTTGTTGTCGTTCTCGTCGACCAGCGGCTCACCCTGGTCGTAGAACTGCTCGCCGGTGTCGCGCACGCCGTTGGAGTTGTCGTCGCTGAAGTATTCCTCGCCGCTGACGTAGGCGAGCACGCTGACGAACCCGTCACGCGGGTTGGCGAGGAGCGCGGTGCCACGCGAAGGCTCGGCCAGGCGCGCGTTGGGAAACTGAGCACTGTCGGCGGGGAACGGATCGACGTCGGCAGGAGGGAAGGTGCCCATGGTGCTGAACATGAAGGTGCCCTTGCCTTCGTTCGCCGAGCCCAAAGAAGAGAAGGCCTCGGTGGGAGCGCTGTTGGGCACACCACCGGCCTCGGTGCGCAGGAACACCGAGGTGCCCGTGCCGACCGGGTTCCCGAACCGGTCCTGCAGGGTGACCGAGCAGTTCATGCTCAGAGGGAGCGGCGGCTGCGTCGACATGTACGCGGCCAGCGTGAAGCGCTCACACTGAATCGAGGTGCCCTTGTTCGAAGGCTTGGCACCACGAACACCGATGCTGTTCGAGGGCGCGGTGAACGCCGTGCCCACGACCGTCGCGTTCACGATGAACACACCCGTGAGGAGCCCTGCCGTCACGACCGCGGTCACTTCGCCCACGCTGTCGGTGACGCCGGTGGGGCTCACGGTGGTGCCAACGGGCGACTGGGAGTTGAGCGCGAAGGACACGGGCACGCGCGCCACGCCGCGATTCATCGCGTCGACGACGCGGAACCTCAGCTGCGCGGTGGGGTTGAAGCCGCTGCCGCGAATGCCCATCAACGAGCAGCCCATCGGGGTGGAAGCGCAGGCAGCGTTGACGAAGCTGATGCCCGTCACCTGGTTGATGGAGATCGTCGCGCTCGCCGTGGCCTGCGTCGGCGGGTGCACCACCGTCAGGTTTGCTTCGACACCGGTGCCGGCCGTGAGGTTCACCTGCGCGGTGCCATCGACGCGCGTCGTTTCCGAGGTGGCGGTGCTGGTGCCGCCGTCGCCAAGCACGAAGAGCCCGGTGGTGGTGGTGAAGTTCAGCAGTTCGTTGGCGGCCGGCTGGCCGTTGAGGCGGAGGGTGGCGATGAACGGCGCCGTGTCGCCCACGCCCGCCACCAGATAGCCCGCGTCGGTCCCCAGCGTGAGGCTGGCGGTGGCGCCCGCATCGAGGCCCGCATCGAGGCCCGCACCGACGCCAGCGTCAACTCCGGCATCGTTGCCCGCATCGACCCCCGCGACCGCGTAGGTGACGCTGCTGGACCCTGTGATGAGCGTGCCGCCCGACGACCATTCTGCGGTGAGCCGCACGGAGCCCATGCAGGCCGAATCGCTCGCGGGGCAGTTCAACGTGAACTCGGCCTTGCCATCGGCGAGCGAGGCCTCTTCACCCGCCCGGAGTGAGCCGGCGGTCGAGGTCATTCGCACGGTGCCCTTGCCAGACTTCATCATGCCGTCTTCAGCGCTCACCGAGATGGTGCTGGCCTGCCCGGGCGCGAGGGTGCGGGGACGCGGGGTGATGGTGATGAACGGTTCCTGCGTGTTCATGGGGGAACAACCAAAAGACAAGATCAGCGCGAACACGACCAGAGCGCGAGGAGCGAACGACATGTGGGATTTCCCCTTGGGAGAGAGCATGAGGAGTATTCGAGGCGCTCTGCGGGAAGTCAACGTTCCTCCCCAGGAGGGCCCGCGCGGGAAACCACTTCGTCGCCAGACGCGCGCGCGCTACAGGCGGCAGCCATGGCTCGTCGGAGAACTTCGGCCCGAACTGCCCGCAGCTGCTCGCTCGACTACGCGCGGCAGGTGCTGACGCAGGAAGCGAAGGCCATCTCCTCGCTCACCGAGCGGCTGGGCGACGACTTCTTCGCGGCGCTCGAGGTCATCGAAGGGTGCCGCGGCCGCGTGGTGTGCACGGGTATCGGCAAGCCGGGCTTCATCGCGCAGAAGCTGTCGGCGACGTTGAGTTCGACGGGGGTGCCCTCGCACTACCTGCACCCCGCTGAAGCCGCGCACGGAGATCTCGGCCGCGTCACGCGTGGCGACGTCGTGGTGGCGCTCAGCAACTCGGGCGCGACCGAAGAGGTGGTGCGGCTGCTGGTGCCGTTGCGGCGGGTGGGCGTGAAGCTCATCGCGCTCACGGGTGACGCCACCTCGCCGCTGGCGAAGGGGGCCGATCTGGTGGTCGATTTGGGGCCCATCGACGAGGCGTGCCCGATGGGTCTGGTGCCCACCGCGTCGTCGGCCGCGCTGCACGCCATCTGCGACGCGCTGGCGATGACGCTCGCCTGGCGCCGCGAGTTTTCCGAGAGCCAGTACGCGCTCTACCACCCGGGCGGGAAGCTCGGCCGCAGCGTGCTCAAGGTGCGAGAGGTGATGCGCACCGGTGACGCCAACCCGCTCATTTCTGATCAGGCCACGCTCGAAGAAGTGGTGGTGGTGATGACGCGCACGCCGGGCCGACCGGGCGCGGCGAACGTCATCGATCGCCGTGGGCGGCTGGTGGGTATCTTCACCGACGGAGATCTCCGCCGGCTCGCCGAGAGCCACTCGCTCGATCTGACGCAGCGCATCGCCTCGGTCATGGCGCGCCGGCCGCGGTGCATCGGCCCCGAAGAGCTGGTGCTGTCGGCGGCCGCGCTGATGCGTGAGCTGAGGGTCGACCAACTGCCAGTCGTCGATGGTGACGGCCGCGCGGTGGGGCTGCTCGACGTGCAGGATCTCCTCGCGATTCGCGTGGTGTGAGTCAGAACGCTGACAGACCCTGAGCTGAGTGCCGTTCGACCCCACCCAACGGCCCCTCACCCGGCCCTGCTGATCGCCAACACCGCGAAATGGTGAATGGGGCAGCGCTGATCCACCGAGGCATGCCGGTTGCTCTGGCTGAGCCCCGGTTCGCCAGCGTGCCACTCGGGCATGTCGGCCTTGCGCGGAGGCGTCGTGAGTGAATTTCCGTCCCCAGACTCGTTGGCCCTGATGGTCAACAGCGTCACGACCACCATGATGAACGTGAAGTTCGTGTTGGTCGCGAAGCCAGCGAACGTGGAAAATCCGTTCCGCCGCGCAGTGTTGCCGATTCCCGCGAGCGTGCCGGTGTCGGTGGTGGTCACGGGTGATCAGCCCAGCTGCGCCGCGCTGGGGGCCCGGCTCTTCTCGGTGAGCGCCGCCGACGTCGACGTGGCGATGATGGAAGACACGCTGCGTGAGCTGGCGAACATCACCGCAGGCCAGGTGAAGCGTGCGATGGCGCTCGACGCCGCGCTGGGCCTGCCGCGCATCGTCGCCGGCACCGAGCCCTGGGGCGAATCGATCTTCGGAAACCAGCTCGTCGTGCTCCGTGCCGACTCCGACGACATTCACCTCGAAGTGCAGGTCGCCACCCACCCGGCCTGATCCACGTCCCCACCGAAGGAGCCCCGCATGTCCCGCATTCTCACCGTTGATGACAGCAAGGCGATTCGCGTCATCGTCAGCAAGCAGGTTCAGGAACTCGGCTTCGAGGTCGACGAAGCCGAAGACGGCATCGTCGGTCTGGCGAAGCTCGAAGAGCTCACCTACGACCTCGTCATTCTCGACGTGACGATGCCCAACCTCGACGGGCCCGGCATGCTCGCCAAGATGCGCGAGGCGGGGAACAAGACCCCCGTGCTGATGCTCACCAGCGAGTCGAAGAAGAGCATCATGGTCGACGTCATGAAGGCCGGCATCGAGGACTACATCTTGAAGCCCTTCAAGCCCGAAGAGCTCAAGGCGAAGGTGCTCAAGGTCTTGAAGCTGACGGGCCCCATCGGCGCGAACCCCGGTGTCGCGCCAGTGTCGATGAGCGCTCCGGCGCCCGCACGCGTCGACCCCACCGGCAAGCAGTTCATCGACATTCTCGTCATCGACGACATGGAGAACGTGCACAAGAAGCTGAAGACCCTCGTGCCCCCGCACGTGACGGTGGGCAGCGCGATGAGCGCCGCGGCGGCGCTTCAGATGTGCCGCGAGAAGGTCTTCCGCGTGGTGTTCCTCGACACCGACATTCCCGACGTCAACTCGGCGGCGCTGATGAACCAGATGCGCACGCTGCAGCAGCACGCGGCGTTCCTCGCCCTGGCGTTGCGCACCGCGAACGACGTCAAGAAAGAACAGCAGGCGCTGGGCTTCGACGACGTCATCTTGAAGCCCTTCGACAAGGACAGCATCGACGACTTCCTCATTCGCTACTTCAACGACCAGGAGCTGGTGGTCGCCGAAGAGAACCTGATCAAGATCGGTGTGTTCGCCGGCAAAGAAGATCGCATGGAGAAGTACTTCACCCGCGTCACCCGGCTGGTCGAAGAGCACATCGAGAAGCTCGCCGCGGCCTGCTTCGACGAGGTGATCGTCGACCTCTCACAGTCGCCCGTGAAGTCAGACCGCACGCCGCGGCTGGTGATCGACATCAAGAAAGAAGCGCTCAAGCGCGGGGTCGACGTGAAGCTGGTGGCGGGGGCTGAGGTGTCGGTGCTGCTCAAGAAGTTCGACGAGACGGCGAAGATGCCCATCGCCGGTTCCGTCAACGAGGCTCGCGCCGCTCGCGCGGCCTGAAACTGAGGTGTCGTCATGAGCTCGATCGTCGCCGATCGCCTTGCCCAGGAAGCGCAGATCATCCTGGAGAAGCGCATCGCCGACAACTCGCTGAACCTCCCGCCACCGCCGACGGTGGTGATGAAGGTGATGGCGCTGTTGCGTGACCCCAGCTTCTCGACCAAAGACGTCGCCTCGCTCATCGAGCGCGACGCGGTGCTCGCCGCGCGCATCATTCGGGCCGCCAACGCCGTGGCCGCCAACGGCTCCGACAAGCCGCGCAGCCTGCCGCAGGCCTTGACGCGGCTGGGGCAGGAGCGGCTCAAGACGGCCCTGGTCGAGGCCAGCGCACACCGCCTCTTCGAGTCGAGAGACCAGCGCATCGTCGACGCGACCAAGGGCCTGTGGGAACACGCGCTGGGCGTGGCCATGCTCTCGCGTGACGTGGCGGCGCTGTGCGGCGTCGCGGAGACCGAAGCGGCCTACCTCGCGGGGCTGTTGCATGACCTGGGCAAGCCCGTGGTCGCCTGGCTGCTGCTCGAGGCCGAGAAGTCCGTGGTGGGGACCCGGACCAACGTGTGGATCGAGCCGGAGGTGTGGATCGAGGTCATCAACCGCGTGCACCGGCCGGTCGGCGTGGCGCTCGCCCAGAAGTGGGGGCTGCCCGAGTCGGTGTCGGCCGCCATCGCCGATTGCGCGGAATACAACGGCACCGACCGCCTCTCGGTGCCCAACTGCGTGCGCTTCGCCAACGCGCTCACCAAGAAAGAAGCGCTCTACGTCGGTAAGTTCGACGGGGGAGACATCGACGCGATGGTGATGATCGGCCGTTCGCTGCTGGGCATCGACGACAGCGTGCTGCAGCGGCTGTCGGGCGGGCTGCAAGAACGGGTGCGAATGCTGATGAGCTGACGCGGTAGACTGCGCGCTCGATGCGCGCGGCCGCCCTGCTCTTCTTCGTGGTGTTGCTCTCTGGCTGCCCTTCGGAAGACGGGCCCTGCAAGACGGCCGATGACTGCAAGAAGGGGTTTGGGTGCTGCGCGGGTACGTGCACCGACGTGCAGAACGACAAGAGCAACTGCGGCGAGTGCGGGCTGACGTGCGCCTTCCCCAACTCGATGCCCGCCTGTCGCGTGGGGCGCTGTCAGCTCTCGTGCGCCAGCGGGTTTGGCAACTGCAACGCGGAGCGCGACGACGGCTGTGAGACCGACCTCACCACCACGGTGAACGACTGCGGCGTGTGTGGCCGCACCTGCATGTCGATCAACGCCGAGCCCGTGTGTCGCGCCGCGCTGTGCACCGCGGGCACGTGCTCGCCGAACTTCGCGAACTGCGACGAGGACAGCACCACGGGCTGTGAGGTCGATACGCGCACCGACAGCGCCCACTGCGGGGGGTGCGACCAGGCGTGTGCGCTCCCCAACGCGAGCTCGGCGTGCCGGGCCAGCGCCTGCGCAGTCACCGCGTGCACTCGCCCGTGGGGTGACTGTGACGGCCAGGCGCCCAATGGGTGCGAGGTCGACCTCACGAGCAGCGCGAACCACTGCTCCCGCTGCAACGCGGCGTGTGGGCCCCGGCAGGGCTGCGTGAACAGCGAGTGCCGGGCCAACGAGCTCATCGTCTTCGGGGGCGCGCTCGGCTTCACCACCTCGGCCACCACGGCCGAGCTGCATCGCTTCGATCTCGCGACCAACACCTTCAGCCCCATCGCCGCGATGGCGCCCGCTGGCTCGCCCCCAGCGCGGGGGCGTCACCTCGCCGCGTGGGACGCACCGCGAAACCGGATGCTCATCTGGGGCGGTGTCGACGGGGCCGGCACGCCGGTGCCCACCGACGTGTGGGCGCTGGAGTTCGCCACCGAGCCGCCACGGTGGACGAAGCTCACCGTGCAGGGCACCCCGCCCTCGCCGCGCTTCGCCCCCGTCTCGGCGCTCGATGCACGCGCGGGAAAACTCTACGTCTACGGCGGTACCACCGAGCTCGGCGCGGGGCTGTCTGACCTGTTCACGTTCGAGTTGGCGACGAACACCTGGGCGCGACTTCACGACTCGGGGGCGATGAACGCGCCACGCGGGCGGGTCAACGCCATGGGCGCCTTCGACCCCGTGGCCCGCGTGTTCCTCGTCTTCGGTGGCAACGACACCGTGTCGCGGGGGGACTTCAGTGAGCTGTGGCAGTTCGACGTCACGACGCAGACGTGGCGTACGCCGCCACTCGACGCCGTGGCCGGCGGCCCCCCGGGGCGCGCACGCGGGGCCTTCTTCGATGGGCACCCGGTGTTCTTGTTCAGCGGGGTCAACTCGTTGCTGATGGCGCCAGCGTCGATGGCCGATGATCTCCGCTCGCTCGACGTCGATGCAGGCACGCCGTGGGCGCTGTTGCCCAGTCTGGCGACGGCGCCGGCGTCGCGGTTCAACGCCGGGTTCGCGGTGCGCGATGGCGTGTTGTTCGTCTACGCGGGCGGCGCGACGTCGAGCGGCGGGCAGCAGACCTTCCATGATGTGTGGAAGTTCGAGCCGGCGGCCGGCCAGTGGACGCGGCTGCACGATGGCGTGAACGGGGGGCCGATGGCATGGCTGGCCCCCAGCGTCGTGGCTCGTTGAACCTCTCCCGGAGAGCCGTCAGCTGCCAGCAGCCAGCAGCTCGAGCGTGCGCTCAATCTCTGGAAGCGAGAGCGTCACGAGACTGGTGATGCGATCGGCCGGGAGGTTCAAGCGCTCGAGCGTCTCGGCATCGAGTGGCTCGCTGGTGGCGCCGCCGAAGCCGGCGACGTGGGTCGCCTGGTCGGCCAAGTGCACCACCGACGCGAGGTAGCGCAGGGTCGCGGTTGGCGCGTCGCCGGGCGTGTGGTGCCAGCGCGCGGCGGCCCCGATGTCTTTGGGCAGGTTCCACTTGCTGCACAGCAACTCGGCGAGGTGGGCGTGCGTGGTGCCGAGCAGATCGATCTCGTCTTCGAGCGTGAGGGGCCGCGCGATGCGCACCGACGGGTGGCGCGTGAGCCAGGTGCTGACCACGATCTTCCCGAGGTCGTGCAGCAACCCGGCGGTGAACGCGAGGTCGGGGTAGGTGAAGCCCGCCTCGCGCCCGATGCGATCGCTCAGCACGGCGGTGGCGACCGAGTGGGCCCAGTACTTCTCAGACGTCGCTTCGTAGCCCTCGAGGTACTCGGGGATGGCGCGCGCGAACGACGACCCGGCGACGACCTCGAACACACGGCGCAGGCCCATGCGCGTGATGGCGTCACGCACCGAGCTGATCTCGCGCGAGCCCCGGTAGAAGGCCGAGTTGGCGCAGCGCAGCAGGTTGGCGGTGAGCCCCAGGTCAGGCCGCACCACGCGCTCGAAGTCGCCCGGCGTCGCCTTCGGGTCGTTGACGAGCATGAAAATCTGCGCGGCCGAGGTGGGCAGCGTGCCGATGCTGTCGATGCTGGTGACGAGATCGCTCTGCGGACTCGAAGACGGAGAGGCGCTCATACGTCACCTGTCTGGGACAGCTGCGCCTCGGTGAGCCAGGGGCCACCGCTGGGGCGCGGGGTGGAGGCATGGAGCACCTCGCAGAGCCGCTCGAACGCACGGCTGGCGGGGCTGGTGGGCGCGAGTTCGACGAGCGGTCGACGCAGGATCGCCGCGCGCCGCAAGTTCTGATCATCAGGCACGTGGGTGGCGAACTTGAGGCGCACCGGGCAGTCGTTCGCCGCCTGCAGCAGCTTCCCAAACACGGCTTGCGCACACTTCGCCGTCCGCACGCCGTTGACGACCACCTGCACCGACGAAATCGCGCGGTTCCCGAGGGAGTGCAGCACCGCGCTGGCGTCGGAGATCGACGTGGGCTCGTCGGTGACGACGAGGAGCGGCTCCTGACCCGCCGACGCGAAGAAGAGCGTGTCGTCACTCATGCCCGAAGACACGTCGACCACGACGAGATCGAACTCGGGGGTCAGCCCGCCCCAGGCCGAGGTGAGGGCGTGGCGCGCGGTCTCGTCGAGGTGGGTGAGGCGTCGCGCCCCGGGCTGGCCGGCGAGCAGCCACAGCCCCGGCCGCACCTCGAAGATGACGTCCTTCGCGTCGCGGCCCTCGAGCACCTGGCCGAGGTGACCGGTCGGCTCGACGCCGAGCAGCACGTCGAGGTTCGAGAGGCCACCATCGGCATCGACGAGGAGCACTCTTCTTCCTGCTGCGGCGGCGAGCGCGGCGACGTTCACCGCGAGGTGTGACTTGCCCACACCCCCCTTGCCGCTGACCACACTGACGACCCGAGCACGACCCATGCGGGGGCGACGGCTGCAAGCCATGCGCCTTTTGCCGGGTACGACAGGCAGGATCAGCTCAGCTGCCGGTTCCGCTGAGTTGCACGCTTGGGAGGGCGGCGTCGGCGTCGTGCGAGAAGGTCACTTGCGTCGACTGGGGTCCCGCTGACGCAGGGGCAAAGGTGACGGTGGCGGTCGTCGAGGCGCCCGGCGCGAGCTGAACGCTGGTGCTGGAGCTGCGCACGAACCACGAGCCATTGCCCGCTGACCCGAGCGACGCGCCAGACACCGTCAACGCATCGATGCCCACGTTGGTGGCGCGCACGATGATCTGCTTCGTCGAGCCGACCGTCACCGAGCCGACGTCGAAGGTGGCGTTGAGGGCGGGCGCGGCGGAGTCGCCCTCGATGGAGACGTGGAGCTCGCCGCGACGAGTGCCCTGAAGGGGGGCAGGCATGCAGGCGACGAAGACGCCTGCAGCGATGACGAGAACGAAGCGCCTCACAGTCTTCCCTGAAGGTTAGCACCCGGCACGGTGTCGCGCAGCCGCGTCCACACGGCCTTTGCGCCTTCGACGTCGCCCTTCGCCTTGAGCGCGTCGCCGAGCTCGACGATGGCCTCGGGGGTCTGGCTCGCGACGCGCCACACGTTGTCGGCCATGGGCTGGCGGTTCAGCTTGATCATCGTCCACGCCATGCCGGCGCGGAGCCGCGCGTTCTCGGGCTGGTACGGCATCACCTGCTTGTAGGCATCGAGCGCGTCCTGGAAGCGACCGCGCGCGAGGTGCTCCTCGGCGTCGGAGACGAGCTTCTTGAAGTTCTCGGCCATCTCGGGCGTGCGCGGCGCGTTCTGAAAGGCCTCGATCATCTCGGGCGTGAGCTGGGGCGGCATGCCGGGTCTGCGGGGCTGCTCGACCTGCTGGGGCGAAACGGCGGCGACCTGCTGCGCGGTGATGGTGGCCTTCGACAACCCACCGGCCGAGAGCGCCGCCTCGGTGCGGGTGAGCAGGCGCTTCGCGTTGGCGGCGCGCGGCGAGGTCGGCACCTCGGCGAGGAACTTCTCGAAGTCGGCCTTCGCGCGCGCGAGCGCTGCGAGATCGTCACCCTGCGCGTCGAGTGTGGCCGCGGCGCGGCCGTAGCGGGCGTCGGTGTTGGTCTCGAAGGTGTCGAGCGCACGGCTGAAGGTGGCGATGGCGCCGACGGCATCGCCGAGAAGGAACTGGGTGTTGGCGTACATCACGTCGACTTCCATCAGGGGGGCGAGCGCGGCCTTGAGACACACCGTGGCACCGGCGGCGTTCTTCGCGGTGACCTGGGCCTTCGCCTTGTCCATCAGCTTGGCGAGGGTCGCGTCGGCGCTGATCTCACAGCCCACGGTGGCGGGCGCAGGCAACGGCTTGCCGGCAGCGAGCTTGCGCTGGGCGGCGAAGAGCACGCGGGCCTCTTCGGCCTGCGAGAGCGCCTGCTTGTAGAAGGTCTGCGCGTCGGCGTAGCGGCCCTGACCGAAGTAGAGACGACCGAGCGAGGCGGCGATCTCGAAGGGCTTGTCGCGCTCTTTGAGACCGGCGGTCGAGTCGAGCTTCTTGATCAGGTCGTCAGCGTTCGGCGGCGCAGTGCCACCCGGCGGTGGGTGGTTGGGTGGGAGCGGTTGCGCGAGCAGCACCAGCACGAGAGAGAGCACGCGGCGGCACGTAGCACCTGTCAGCGCAGTGACTCCAGCACCCAGCACCGTCGTCCGTGGGGGTGCGCCGCGCAGCAATGGGCGATGGCGAGGGGGTCGCCACCGTGGGCCTCGAGCGCGTCAGCGAGCACCGGCAGTGCGTCTGGGGTGGGCGCCGTGGGGGCTTCGATGGAAAGAGCGAGCTCGCCGGAGAGGGAGTCGATCGCGCGGCTGGACGCTGGCACGGACCCGAAGAAACCCGTCACCCCCACCGTGGCGCCTTGCCTGCGACAGGCCTGCGCCCGCTACGGTTCCGCGGATGAGAGCCCTTCTCCTCGTTGCGCTGGTGTCGATGCCTTCCCTCGCGGCGCCATCGAAGCAGAGGGTCAGCTTCGAGTTCGTGAACGCCGACGTGCAGAGCGTGCTGCGCGCGTTCGCCGAGCTGGGAAAGTTCAACCTCGTCACCAGTGAGCAGGTGAGCGGCAAGGTGACGATGCGGCTGCGCAACGTGGCGTGGGACGAGGCGATGCGCGCGGTGCTGGCGGCGAAGGGGCTGGGCGCCGAGCAGACCGAGTCGATTCTGCGCGTGGCCCCGCTCTCGCAACTCGAGGCCGAAGCGGCGCAGCGGGCACGGCTCGCCCAGGCGCAGTTCCAGACGGCGCCCCTCAAGACCACCTTGATGCGGGTGAACTACGCCAACGCGAGCGAGCTGGCGGCGCTGGTGAAGCCGACCTTGAGTGCGCGCGGCACGGTGAGCGTCGACGCCCGCACCAATACGTTGATCATTCGCGACGTCGAGTAGCGCGCAGGTCGATGTCGTTGACGTTTCGAGCTTCGAGGGGCCAACATTTCGTCGAGCCTGTCGCGTCTGTCAACGCGCCCTGCTCGAGGGTGAGAAGAAGCGGAACGGAATCATGACGAAGGGCCGCGCGTGCATGCGCGGGTGCGGCACGGTCAGGCGCTGGTCACTTCGCTGCTCATCGCCGAAGAGGATCAAGTCGAGATCGATGGTGCGCGGCGCCCAGCGCGTCGTACGCAGACGGCCCATCTCGCGCTCGATTCGCGTCATCGCTGCGAAGAACGAGTCGAGCGAGAGCTGCGTGTCGATGCGATCGACCGTGTTCAGGTACGGCGGTTGCGGCCAGGGATCGCTCTTTGCGGTGACGGCCGCTGTCTCGATGATCGGGCCGCTCGTGCGCGCACCCAGGAAGTCGAGGCGACGACGGGCTTCCGTCAAGTGCAGCAGGCGGTCGCCCAGGTTCGAGCCGAGCGCGACGTACGCCACGGTCATGACGTGACCGGGTTCCGCAAAACCCCGATGCCTTCGAGCTCGACCTCGACGACGTCGCCCGATTTCAGCGCGCCGACACCCGAGGGCGTGCCCGTGCTCACGAGATCTCCCGGCAAGAGCGTCATCACGTGCGAGATGAACGACACCAGCGCCGCGCTCTTGTGAACCATGTCGGAGGTGCGCGAGTCCTGCTTCGTGACCCCGTTCACCCGGCACTGAATGCGCAAGTCGTCGGGCGAGAGCCCCGTCACCATCACCGGGCCACAAGACGCGAAGGTGTCGTAGCCCTTGGCGCGCGTGTGCTGCACCTCCCGCTTCTGGATGTCGCGCGCCGTGACGTCGTTGAAGCAGGTCAGCGCGAAGATGCCGGCGGCGGCCTCCTCGAGTGACGCGTTCTTCAGCAGCTTACCGATGACGAGGGCGAGCTCGGCCTCGTAGTGCACCTCCTCGCTCGCCGGCGGCAGCACGATGGGCGAGAGATGCGCGTTGAGCGCCGTCATCGGCTTGGTGAAGATCAGCGGCTCGACGGGCACCGTCTTGCCCATCTCTTCGGCGTGCTTGCGGTAGTTCTGGCCGATCGCGACGACCTTGGAGGCAGGCGAGACCGGGAGCCACTTTGCGGACGCCAGAGAAAGCGTCGCCTCTCGCCCTTGGGGGGAGAGGGAGAAAGGTGAGTCGTACAGCAGGTGCAGCGCGTCGCCGACGACTTCAGCCCACCGTGCGCGACCTTCGACCTCGACGCGCGCGTAGACCGCCATCACTTCACCCCGAGCACGTGGCTCATGTCATAGAGGCCCGGCGTCTTGCCGATGGTCCACTTCGCGGCGCGCAGGGCCCCGCGACCGAACTGTTCGCGGCTCGTCGCGCGGTGCGTGAGCTCGACGCGCTCGCCATCTCCAAAGAAGAACACGGTGTGCTCGCCCACCACGTCGCCGCCGCGCAGGGTCTGCACGCCGATCTCCCTCGAGGGCCGCTCGCCGATCTGCCCCACGCGCGAGGTGCGAATGTCGGAATGATCGCGGTCGAGCGCCTTCGCGAGCTCTTCGGCCAGCCGCATCGCGGTGCCCGACGGCGCGTCTTTCTTCATGCGGTGGTGCATCTCGAAGATCTCCACGTCGAAGCCCTCACCGAGCCGACTCGCCATCGCCGCCGCGAGCTCGATGACCAGATTCACGCCGACCGACATGTTGGGCGACATCACGAGGGGAATCTTCTTCGCCGCCTCGGCCATGTGCGCCTTGGCCTCGGCCGAGAAGCCCGTGCTGCCCACCACCAGCGGAACACCGGCATTGGCGCAGAGCTTCGCGTGCGTCGCCGAGGCCTCGGGCGTCGTGAAGTCGATGACCACCTGCGCCCCGGCGAGGCAGTGCGCCAGCGAGTCTGACGTCGTGACCTCGAGCGGCGCGAGGTGCGCAGCGAGCCCGGCATCGAGCCCGACGGTCGAGCTGCCCGGCTTGTCGGTCGCGCCGTGCAACGTGAACTCGGCCGTGTCGCGCACCAGGCGGGTCAGCAACGAGCCCATGCGCCCCGAGACACCGGTGATGACGGTCTTGATGGGGGTCATGACGTCTTTCGGTCGAGCAGGCCGAGGCGACCGAGCTCTTCCCTGAGCTTCGACGCGTTGCCGTCGGTCATCAAGGTGAGCGGCGCGCGAATCTCGAGCCCGAACATGCCCATCTGGTGGAGCGCCATCTTCACGGGGATGGGGTTCGACTCGCAGAACAACACCCGGTGCAGCGGCTGCAGCTGCAGCTGAATCGAGCGCGCGCCCGCAATGTCGCCGGCGAGCGCCTTTGCGCAGAGATCGGCCATGTGCTTCGGCGCGACGTTCGACGACACGCTCACCACGCCGCGGCCACCCGAGAAGATGAACGGCGCGACCACGAAGTCGTCACCCGAGAGCAGCGTGATGGCGTCGCCGACCTGCTCGTAGACGTCGAGCGTGCGCAGCACGTTGCCCGTCGCTTCCTTCAGCGCGACGACCTCTTTGATGTCGACGAGGCGCTTCACCGTCTCGGGGAGCAGGTCGACGCCGGTGCGGCCCGGCACGTTGTAGGCCATGAGCGGAAAGCCGGGGTGCGCCTTCGCCACCAGGCGGTAGTGCTCGACCAGGCCGGCCTGCGTGGGCTTGTTGTAATAGGGCGTCACCACCAGCGCGCCGTCGGCCCCGAGCTCGCGCACGACCTTCACGCCCTCGATGGTCTCGGCGGTCGAGTTGCTGCCCGCCCCCGCAAACACCTTCGCGCGGCCGCGGTTCGCCTTGAGGCAGACCTCGATGGCCCGGCGCCGCTCGGGCGCCGTCATGGTCACCGATTCACCCGTGGTGCCCATGGGGATGAGCACGGAGGTGCCATTGCTGACCTGGTACTCGACCAACGCCTCGTATGCGGTTTCGTCGAGTCGACCGTCCTTGAAAGGGGTGGCGAGCGCCGTCATCGAACCTTGCAGCTTCATGGTGTCTCTCCTCTGTACAAATCTGTGAGTGCTTCGCGCTCCCGAATGACGCGCCACTTCGTTCCGTCGACCAGCACCTCGGCCGGCCTCTGGCGCGAGTTATACGTGCTTGCCATCGACATGCCGTAGGCCCCGGCCGTCTTGATGGCGAGCAGATCCCCCGCGTGGAGGGGCGGTACAGTTCGCGCCTTCCCCAGCACGTCGGTCGATTCGCAGACAGGGCCGACGATTTCCACCGTGGTCTTTTTTCCGCGGCGCGGCTTCACGGCCACGATGTCGTGGTGCGCCTCGTAGAGCGCGGGCCGCATCAGGTCGTTCATGCCGGCGTCGACGATGACGAAGTGCTTCGTCTCGGTCGTCTTGTTGAACAGCACCCGGGTGAGCAGCACGCCCGCGTTGGCGACGATGACGCGCCCGGGCTCGAGCACCACCGTGGCGCCGGTTGCGCGAGTCGCGTTGAGCACCACCTCCGAATACGTGGCGAGGCCGGGCGGCTTCTCGTCGGTGTAGGTGACGCCGAGCCCACCGCCGACGTCGAGGTGCGTGAGCGGGAAGCCGTCGCCCTTGAGCGTCGAGTACAGGCCCGAGACACGCTCCAGCGCCTGCGCGAACGGCTTCGCGTCGGTGAGCTGGCTGCCGATGTGGCAATCGACGCCGACGGCCGCGAGCCCCTTCATGCGGCGCGACGCGCGGTAGAGCGAGACGGCCTCGTCGAAGGGCACGCCAAACTTCGAGGTCTTGAGGCCGGTGGCGATGTACTTGTGCGTCTTCGGGTCGACGTCGGGGTTCACGCGCAGCGCGAAGGGCGCCTTCACGCCGAGGCGGCGGCCGACGCGGTCGAGCAGCGAGAGCTCTTCGGCGCTCTCGACGTTGAACATCAAGATGCCGGCGCGCAGGGCCGCGACCATCTCGTCTTCACGCTTGCCGACGCCGGAGAAGACCACGCGCTTCGGCTCGCCACCCACCTCGAGCACGCGGGCCAGCTCACCGCCGCTGACGATGTCGAACCCGGCGCGGTGCTTCGCGACGAGCTTCAGCACCCCCAGCGTCGAGTTCGCCTTCACCGAGTAGCAGAGCACGTGCGGCGCGGTGCCGAACGCCTCGCGCACGACGGTGAGGTGACGGTTCAACGTGGCGCTCGAGTACACGTAGGTCGGCGTGCCGACCTCGCGGGCGATGGTCTCGAGCGAGACGCCTTCTGCCCACAGCGCGCCGCGCTTCGACTCGAAGTGGTTCATGGGCGCGCTCCGCAGCAGCCAGCGTCGGGGCGGGCCTCGACTTCATTCACCGCGAGGGGAGGCTTCGGCGGGGCTTTGATGCCGCAGGCGATGAGGCTCAATACGGCGAGGACGGAGGCGACGAGACGCACCGCGCCTCTCTACCTCAGACGCCCTCAGACGACAGCGGCGAGCCACAGGGCACGAATTGCGTCCGATTGCCGTCACGCCATATATGTCGTGCATGCACAAGACGACGCTGTACCTCGACGACGAGCTGTACGCGCGGCTGCAGCGCGAGGCCGACGCGCGAGGCACGACCCAGGCGCTCGTGGTGCGTGAAGCGCTCGCGGCCTACGTCGTGCGGCGCAAGCGCAAGTCGAAGAGCGTGGGGTTGGGTCGAAGCGGCAAGGGGGACCTCAGTGAGCGCGCGGAAGAGCTGCTGTCCGGACTGGGGCGAAAGCGATGATCGTCGTCGACACGGGCGGGATGATCGCCTTGCTCGACGCCGACGACCGCCACCACGAGAAGGTGCTCGAGAGCTTCGAGATGGACGGTGATGAATGGGTGCTGCCCTGGGCGATTCTGGCCGAGGTGGACGACCTCGCGGCGACGCGTCTGGGGGAGAAGGTGGCGCGCGCCTTCGCTGAAGACCTGAGCAGCGGCGTGTTCCGCGTCGAGGGGCTCGCGCCTCGAGATCTCACCGAAGCGTGGGCTCTGATGAAGCGGTACCCGCGGCTCCCGCTGGGGCTGGTTGACGCGATCGTCATGGTGCACGCGGAGCGACTCAAGGCCCGCGCGATCGTCACGCTCGATCTGCGTCACTTCCGCGCAGTGAAGCTGAAAGGCAACCCGAAGCTGCTGCCGCACGAGGCGTGACGCTCCGGTGCCGGCGCGGGGAGAAATTCCCAGCTCGGAAAGCGAGCGCGCAGCACCGGCGCGAGCCGATCCCACTCCGAGAGCGGAATCACCTCGAGTGGTACGGGGGTCGCCCGACCCGCCACCAGCTCGTGGCCCCACCGCACCGCGAGTACCGGAGACAGGCGCCTGGTGCGTCCAACGTCAGGGCAGATGGTGAGAAAGGTGAACGCCGTCCACCTCTCGTCGGTACGCGGCGGGTTGGGGCCAGGGGCGTCGAACGCGGTGGCAGGCGCGCCGAGCGCCATGAAGGGCATCTCCATGTCACGGAAGAGCGGGAGCTGATCGACCGTGGTCTCGGTTGCCCCGGTTCTCGCGTCGCGCACCGTCACGAGCTGCACCCACCCCATCACCGCGCGGTAGCCGGGCACGGGGTACTCGACCGCTGCCTCGAACACCGGGAAGCCCTCGAAGGTCTTCAGGTCGAGGGGAATGTCGAGGAGGTCGAAGCCCCAGCGCGACGAGTCGTGGTTGGTGCCGTACCGAAACACCGAGCGCCCTTCGGCGCCACGCAGGCGAAAGGGTACCTCGAGGTGCTGGTGAAGTCTTTCGAGGCAATCGGCGCGCCGGTCGTCGCGCAGCCCGCGAACGTGACGAGAGCAAGCGCCGCTGCGCGCATCGTCAGAAGCGAATGCCGATGACCGCGCGCAGCGCCTGCGGGTTCTCGGGTTGAATGCGCGTGCCACCGATGGGGATGGTGGTCGACGTGCCGTCGCGCTTCATGAAGCCCTCGAGCGGGAAGAGGATGCCGTACTGCAGCTGGCCGTAGAACCCGTCTTCGGTCTCGTAGCGAACGCCGCCGTTGATCTCGATGCCGAGGCTCTCGTTCGCGTCCTGGTACAGGGCGCCGGGCGCCGAGTCCTTGAACAGGGTGCGCGAGTAGATGACCGACGCGAAGGCCTCGAAGCCCTGGGTGATGCGGTACTTCGCCCTGGGCTTGAAATAGATGCTGTCGGTCACGCCGCCGAGAATCTCGCGGTAGAGAATCATGTCGACGCGGTAGTCGCGGTTGAAGCGGAAGTTGGTGATCTCGTTGTCGCTGCAGCCCGAGTCGCAGCGGTACTGAGGGCCGTCGGTGTCACCCAGCTCGGTGGCGCCGTTGGGGCCGCTGCCCTTGCGACGCGGGTAGTTGCCGAAGCCCGGCGCCTTGTCACCCGACGCAAAGCCAATCTCGCCGCCGATCTCGAGGTCGCCGTTGAGCAGCTTCGCCTCGCCCTGGAGCACGCCGCCGAACTGGTACACGCCGAGCGACTGGCTGCTGTCGGTGGCGTTCGCCGAGAGCGAACGGTTCTGGATGTTGCCGAGCACCGCGGCGAACTCGGCCTCGATGCGGAATTCCTTCATCTCGAACCTGGCCCAGAGGTCTGGGTAGAAGATGTCGGCGCGGCGCGAGACGGCGGGCGAGGTGACGGTGCCGGTGGCCGAGCCTTCGGTGGTGCCGAACGGCGCGCTCAGCGTGTCGACCGAGTCGAAGCGCTGGTTGCGGTAGGTGAAGTGCAGGCCGTAGTTGAAGACGAAGCTGCCGGAGTTGAGGCGGGCCTGGCGTTCCTGCTCGGTGTCTCGGCGCTGCACCGCGAGGATGTAGCTGGTCGCGTTGTCGGCGATGGAGGGGTCGAAGGGCTGACCGCCTTCCTGCGTGCGGTTCGAGGTGATGCCCGTGATGTTAAAGTCGACCATCGGCGTGATGTAGAAGCCGGCGAGCGGCTCGGCGGTGAAGCTGACGCGGTCGACGGTGTCGCCGTAGTCGTTGTCGATGCCGTTGCCGTCGTTCCACATCATGCCGAGGCCCCAGTGCGAGGGCATGCGGCCGAAGCGCAGAATGCCGACCGGCGTCGAGACCTCGCCCCACACGCGCTTGAAGGCGATGGAGTCTTGCAGCGAGTTGATGCCGCTGCGCTGCGTGGTCTGGCTGGTCGAGAAGATCGAGAACTCGTTGCGGTCGAGCCAGTAGCCGTTGGCCGCGTTGCGCGAGAAGGCGTAGTCGGGCGTGCTGCCCCAGATGAGGTTGTCGAGCGCGTCGATCTGCGCGCGGACACGGACTTCTTCGCTCACGTTGATGGTCGGCTCGAAGCGGAAGCGCATGTTCACGCCGGCCTGGGTGCGATCGTTCGTGCTGGTGGGCGACCGGGGGAACGTCGTGTAACCGGCGGCGTCGGGGCCGCGGCCCATGTCGAACTTGTAGAAGAGGTCGGGGCGAACGCGGAGGTAGCCGTCGAAGGTGACGAGCTCGAGCTTTCGCTTCTCGTCGACCCAATCTTCCTGCCAGCCCTGCGCGACGGACTGGGTGGCGAGCTGGGCGCGCATCTCTTCGCGCAGTTCCTTCACTTCGCGGCGGGCGGCGTCGAGCTTGGCCTCGAATTCCTTGCGGAGCTCGGCCTCGGAAGAGCCGGTGCTGGGGGTCGTCGCAGCGACGGGCGTACCGCCGTCAGCCTGAGCGAAAGCGAGGGTGGACGACAGCGCGATGGCCGCCAGCGTGGGGCGAAGCATGAGCAGCGTTCTCCAGAGGGAAGTGAAGCGCGGCGGGGTGTAGCCCAGCACGTCGCCGGGCGTGGACTTTTTTCAAGGGTTTGCAGCACGTTCCACGCCCGCGTCGATTGCGCTCCAGCCCCTGCGCTACTTCCCCTGTCGAAGCTCGGTCAGCACGCCGTGGCTGCCCTTGGGGTGAATGAACGCGATCTTCGCGCCGCCCGCGCCGATCTTTGGGGTCTCGTCGATCAACTGAGCGCCCTTTGCCTTCAGCTCCGCCAGCGTGGCGACGATGTCTTCGACCTCGACGCAGATGTGGTGCAGCCCCTCGCCACGCTTCTCGAGGAACTTCGCGACCGAGGTGTTCGGCTCGGTGGGGCAAATCAGCTCGATGCGCCCGAGGCCGTGGCCGAAGATGGCGGTCTTCACCTTCTGCTCTTCGACGAGCTCGATCTCCGGCGGCGCGAAGCCGAGCACCTCGACGTAGTGCTTGATGGCGACGTCGAGGTCTTTGACGGCGATGGCGACGTGGTCGAGCCCTTTGGCGGTACCGGTCTTCATGCGTTGCTCCGTTTCTTGAGCGGTTGGCACTTCGGGCAGAAGTGCGTGGTGCGTCCCCCCTGCGTGAAGGACTTCACGAGGGTCTTGCAGCGGCGGCACGGCGTGCCCGCGCGGCCGTAGATGAGGAAGGGGTTGGTGGCGCCGGCCTCTTCGACGTACTCGATGTCGTCGGTGTCGCCCTCAGCCTCGAGCGCGAAGTCGATGGTGGCGACGATGGCCTTGTGGAGCGCCTTCCATTCCGCGTCGGTGAGCGACACCGCGGTGCGCGACGGGTGCAGCTTGCTGCGGAACAGCGCCTCCGCCGCGTGGATGTTGCCGAGCCCGGCGATGCGCTCTTGATCCATCAGCGCGACCTTGAGCGGCTGCTTGCTCTTGCCGAGGACTTCTTTGAGCGCGGCGAGTGTGAAGTCGTCTTCGAGCGGGTCGAGGCCGAGCTTGGCGACTGCGGGGCGCTTCCACAGCTCGCTGGCGGGCGCAGCGTCGATGAACCCGAACATGCGCGGGTCTTGAAAGTGGATGACGGTGTCGTCGTCGAGGTGGAAGCGGGCGCGGCTCCACTTCACGGGCTCGTCGGCGGCGCGCTTCAAAAACTTCCCCGTCATGCCGAGGTGGCCGACGAAGCCCAGCTTGTTGTCGAACGAGACGACCAGGTACTTCCCGCGGCGGCCCAGCTCGGTGAGCTTGCCCTCGAGCGCATGAAACACGCCGAGGTCTGAATCGCGAAAGGTGCGCACCTTCTCGCTTTCGGTGCGGGTCAACGTGCGGCCCTTGAACCAGCGCTTGAGCGCTCGGCGGGCGAACTCGACTTCGGGAAGCTCCGGCATGGCGCGGGCGTCTAGCACGGGGTGAAAGTCACTTGTCGGACCCGCATGAGAGAGGGGTCTTCATGAACTCGACGGGTGTGCGGGCGTGGGTGGCGATGCAGCAGGGCATGCGCGCGATGGACGCGGTCGCACGGCTGTGGGGTCGACAGGTGAACCTCAGCCCTGTGGAAGTGATGCTGGTGCTGATGCTCGCTGAGGGTGGAGTTCGAAGTGGCAGCGAACTTGCCACCCTCTCCGGGCGCACACGGCAGCAGGTGCAGCGGTCGCTGGAGGCGTTGGAGAAGCGTGAGCTCGCGTGTGCTGCCACGCATTCGCCGCTCGGGAAAGTGCAGGGATGGAGGCTCACCGCCCGTGGCGACAAGAAACTCGAGCGCTTGAACCGGCGGATCGCGCTGTGGGAACAGCTCGTCGCGTCGCGCGTCGAGTTGGGCCAGGTCATCGAGGTGAACCAACGCCTGGTCAGTGCGCTGATCGGTCGCCCGCTTGATGAGGGGCTCGTGCAGGGCCTGCGCATCCCCGCAGAGATGGTGGATGACTGGAAGCTTGTCTTCTTCAGGGAGGCGCTGGCGGCGATGGAAGACGCCGTGCCCGTCGCGAGCGAGCCCCTCGACCTCGAGCCGAATTCCACACAAGACCCGAAATCCGAACGGCAGGCTCGCGCTCGAGAAAGGGTTCGCGAAGCCGAACAGGCAGACCGTCAGTCAGTCCACGACTTCTGGCGCTCGCTGTGGAGGTGACCGCCGGCCGAGCTGAAAAAAGTGTGTACTCAAAGGTGACAACCTGGCCGTGCCCCGAGCTCGTGGACACCGGCGTCCAATACGTGAGTCGAGGCGATGTCGAGCGACTCGAACAACACGGCATCCAGCGGAGCATGAGCCGTCTTCTTCTCGTCTTTGAAGATGAGCTGACAGAGGCCACCTGCGGAACCCTTCACCCCAGGCCAGTGCGACGTGCCATGTTCGACTCCATCACCCGGTACAACCTGAAGCCTCAGCCCGGTGGACTGTGAGGGGCGGCACGGATGGACCGAGCTGCTGAACCGCGGCGTCCGCGGAATCGGGGCAAGCTCGACTCGGCGGGTTGTCACCTCTGAGTACACACTTTTTTCCGCTCGCCAGGCCCGGCCCCTGTTTCACGTCGCCACATGGCGCGCGAGTGACGCGGCCGTTAGTCGCACAGAGGTCATGGCGCGCTACCGAACTTCCGTCTCCACCCCGCTCTCTCCCGACGAAGCGTTCGCATACATGGCCGACGTGACGCGCTTCACCGAGTGGGACGGGAACGTGAAGTCCTCACGTCGCGTGGCAGGTGACGGCCCCGGCCTCGGCGCGTCGTACGACCTCGACGTCGGCAGCACCGTCATGCGCTACGTGGTGACGCACTATTCGGCGCCGAAGCGCATGGTGATCGAGGCGCGCACGACGTTCCTCACCTCGGTGGATGAAGTGACGGTCGAGGCGAACGCTGAGGGCTCGGTCGTCACGTACGACGCCGTGCTGACGCTCAACGGGCCGCTCGCGCTGTTCGACCTCGCGCTCGGCATCGCCTTCCGTCGCCTCGGAGACGCAGCCGCGGCAGGACTGCGCCGCGTGCTCAAGGCGTCGAAGTAGACTGAGGCGTGGCCTCGTTTCCGGATCTCACGTCGTGCACGTTGTTTCCGGGTGAATGGCACCAACTCCTCGCGGTCGGGTGGCTGAGTGCATCGGAACCGTTTCCCACTGCGGAGCCAGACCTGGCGCTCGCGCGCCGCATCCTCGACAGGCGCAACAACTGGTGCCCGCCGAACGTTGACGGCGACTTCTTTCACCCGTGCCCACTCTGCCCGCCCGAGCAACAGCGCGGCGAGCGGGCGCTCGTCTTCGTTCCATCAGACCGTGCGCTCTCCAGGAATGGACTCGAGAGTTGGAGCCAGCCGTCGTCGAAGACACGGTGCTCAGCCACCAGACGACGACGGGAACTCTGTCCGTGGAGGTCGCACTGGGGTGGAGCCCGATCAGAGACGCGCCGTTGGTGAAGTCCTTCGTCAACCTGCACCCGACGGAGGACAGTGCGCACGTTGAGGCAGTGTTGCGAACGCTCACCGAGGTGGCACCAACGCTGGCGGCCGCGGAGCGCGCCCGCCCCGGTCTCGTGGTGGTGCTGCACACGCGCGTGACCGAGACGCGCTTCGTTCTGGGTCCCAACCAGTCTCAAGTCACCGAGGCGGTGACTGCAGCGGTGCGCGCGCTTCTGAGCAATGCACCGGTCTGGTGGGACCGGATTATCGAGCACCAGTCGGGTTGAAGCCCTCAGTTCACTTCGTCGGCGCCGATGTCGGGGTTCGTCGCGACGGGCGCGGGGCGCGCGTCGCCATCGATGTCGATCGTGGGCGGGCTCACGGTGCTCCCAGCCGCGCGCGCGGGTGAGGCTGCACCGATGTGGTAGTTGCCGATGGCGGCGTTCACGAACTGCGGGTCGCCTTCGAGGTTGCTGCCCGTCGTGATGTCCATCAGCAGATTGACCGCGCCGATGTTGTTGAGGGTGACCGTCCCCTCGTTTCGATACAGCGGCGCGTTCAACGCGGGGGTGATGACGAAGAAGTCGTTGTTGCGCACCTCGACCGGGTCGATGGAAGGGAACAGTTCCTCGAAGCCGTACAGCGTCGCGCCCACGCCGCTCACCGGCCCGGCGACGATGACGTTCGAGCGGAACACGCCGGACTGCAGGGTGGCCGCCCCGCCCGGGTTCGTGCCGAGTCGCACGCCGACGCTGAGCGTGTTGCCTGCCGGCGTGCCCGCAGTGGCGACGATGGTGTTGTGCTGCACCAGCGGAGACGCGGTCGACCCCGCAGCGACGAGGCTCTGCACACCGACCGCCGACGCACACGGCCCGCCGAGGATGAAGTTGTTCACCAGAGAGGCGCTGCTCCCGAGCAAGTCCACGCCCGTGACGGAGGCGCCGGCCGGGCAGAAGGTGCCGTTGCCCCCGAAGCCGATGCGGTTGCGCGTCACGCTGGGGCTGCTCGCGCTGATGGCGACGTGGGTCAGCACCGAGCCGGTCGCCGCGGTGATGCTGTTCTGCGTGATGTTGCGGCACGAGCCCGTGGCGGCGCCCGCGCCTTCGCAGACGAGCCCGTAGGCGCGCGCGGTGCTGACGAAGTTGCCGGTGACCGTGGCGCCCGTCATCGAGCAGGCCGCGTTCGCGCCGTTCATGTTCGACACGCCCCGGTAGGAGCAGAGCACGCCCACGCCTGTCTCCGCGGTGACGGTGGTGGAGATCGACCCACCCACACCGGTGAACGAGCCCCGCTCGAACTGCACGCTACAGCCGTCGAGCGCAGCGCCACCGATGGCGAACGAGCCGTTGCCTCCGACCACGCCGCCAGTCGCCGAGGAGTCACGCACCACGGGGGGCGCGAGGCCGACCGCGCCGCCTCCGCACGCGTCGAAGACGACGCCGAAGCCGACGCGCGACACGGACGGGTTGCCCAGGGGCCGCGGACACCCGTTCATCGTGAGCCGCTCGAGCAACGTGCCGTCGGCGCTGCCTTGCGAGAAGACGCCCGCACAGGCGGGAGCGAGGCCAGCGTTCATCGCACCATCGCGCAACGTGCTGCCCCCAGCCGCGTTGAGGAAGACCGCGCGCGAGAAGGTGCCGCCCGAGCCAGCGGCGTAGTTCACGAAGCTCGAGTCGATGACGCCCTGCAGCGACTGCAACGCAATCGCGGAGGTCGTGGCAGCACCCGTGTTCACCGTGCTGGGCGACAGACTCGTCCCTTCGAGGCGTGGGTTGGCGGGGCCTGCGAAGCCGGCGGTGACGTCGATGCCGATGGCCTCGGCAGGCACCGGTCCCGACGCGACCGGGTTCACCACGAAGTCACGGAGCGTGGGGGAGGCCGAGTTGATGGTCACTCCGACGGCGCGCGTCTGGTTCGGCGCAGGGAAAATCGAGAAGCCGTCGATGACCGTGGTGCGACCTGCGGCGAGGGTGAAGCTGACACCGCTCGACGTGGTGTTGGTGAGGAGCGTGCGAGTGGCCGTGCGGGCCCAGGTGAAGCCCGAGCTGGCTGGAGTCACCGCGTAGCGGCCTTCGAGCGTGATGCCCGCGGGCATGATCACGGCTTCGTTGTAGACCTGCGCGTTCCCCATCCACGTTGAGGCGACACGGACGGTCGGCGCGCCGAGGGTCTGTGCGAGCGTGAGGCCGCGGCCGATCGTGCGCACGGGGAGATTCTGCGTTCCGGGGTTGGTGTCGAGCGCGCCCGCGCATCCCGAGCACACGTAGGTCGCGAGGATCGCACCGCCCCCGCCACCCGTCGCTGAGCCGCCGCCCGTCGCTGAGCCGCCACCCGTTGCTGCACCGCCGCCCGTTGCTGAACCACCGCCCGTTGCTGCACCACCGCCGGTCGCTGCTCCGCCGCCGGTTGCTGTGCCGCCGCCCGTCGCTGCGCCACCGCCCGTTGCTGAACCACCGCCCATTGCTGCACCACCGCCGGTCGCTGCTCCGCCGCCGGTTGCTGTGCCGCCGCCCGTCGCTGAGCCACCGCCCGTCGCTGCGCCACCGCCGGTCGCTGTGCCGCCGCCGGTTGCTGTGCCACCGCCGGTCGCTGTGCCGCCGCCGGTCGCTGCGCCACCGCCGGTCGCTGGGCCTCCGCCGGTTGCTGTGCCGCCGCCGGTTGCTGTGCCGCCGCCCGTTGCTGCACCGCCGCCCGTTGCCGCACCGCCGCCCGTCGCATCGCCACCACCCGTTGCTGTACCGCCTCCGGTTGACGCACCTCCGCCTGTCGCAGCCCCACCGCCCGTCGGATCACCACCGCCAGTCACTGAGCCGCCGCCGGTGCCGCCGCCGGTTGACGCGCCACCGCCGGTGCTCGCACCGCCGCCTCCGCCAAGATCACCCGCGTCCGCGTCGTAGGGAACGTTGTCGCAGCGACAGCCTTGAACGACCGAGACGAGGAACAAGCCCGAAACGAGTGACCAGCGCATCAACACTCCGCGATGAGAGACAGACGACCGGCCCTGACGTGCGAAGTATGGCCGATTGGCCAACCGAGTTCGCGACACAGACTGCTTTCGATGGGGCCGCGGGGCTCACCTTCAAGAACGCTGTGCTTGACGCAAACAGCCCCTCTCCTCGCCCGAGGGTCACCACTTCATGAACGTGGTCGCGGCGCAGCCAGATCGATGACCTGGTGAAGTGAAAGAGCCTGGGTCGAGGGCGAGGGGCACGTCTCATCTGGGCAAGGCGCACGTGATCCGACCGCAGTGTTCTCTCAAGGCACGCTGCGCGCGCTGAATCACACCGCGTTTCGCGTTACATGCCCGCTCGTGAAGCGTGCCGTCTTGATCGTCTTCGTCGTCCTCACCGCCGCGTTCAGCTTCGGCGCGTGGAAGCGACACGAGCTGTTCCGCCGCGCAGCGGGCATGCCGGAGTTCTCCGCCGCCGGTGGCTTCGAGCGCATCGAGACCGTCACCATGCGCGACGGCATCAAGCTGCACACCGAGATCTTCCTCCCGGACGAAAAGGGCGCGTGGCCCACCATCCTGGTGCGCAACCCGTACGAGTACCTGCGCCCCGTGGAGCGGCTCACCTGCCAGACGATGACCCGCTACGGCTACGCATGCGTGCTTCAAGACGCGCGCGGCCAGATGGACAGTGAGGGCGAGTGGTTCCCCATTCTCAATGAGCGGAACGACGGGCTCGACACGCTCGCGTGGCTCGTGAAGCAGCCCTTTCAGAACGGAAACATCGGCATGCGCGGCCCGAGCTACCTGACGTGCACGCAATGGACGGTCGCCGACGCGCTGCCCCCTGAAGTGAAGACGCTCGTGCCGTCGGTGTTCGGCACCGATCTGCGCAAGGTGTTCTACGAGCGAGGGCTGTTCCGCCACGACATCCTCACCGCGTGGGCGACGCTGATGCCCGGCCGCGGAATGCGGCAGCTCGCTGGCAACGACTACCTGGCCGCAGCGAAATTCCGGCCCATCGTCGATGCCGACGAGAAGTTCATGACCAGGAAGGTCGATTGGTACCGCGACGCACTCGGCGCCGAGAACCCCGAAGGCGCGTACTGGCACAGCGAGCAGATGGAGACGTTCCGCTCGATCCCCGAGCGCACGAAGGTGCCGATGCTCTTCGTCGGCGCGTTCTTCGACCCGTTCTTCATGGCGCAGGTCGACACGTGGGACCGCCTCCCTTCGCGGGCCGCGAGCGCGTTCGTCATCGGGCCGCAGAACCACCTCGGGCTGACGTCGGGCGACGTGGACTTCTCGGCGACTCCGGGGCGGCTCGATCAATGGCCGATCATGCTCGAGTGGTTCGATCACACGCTCAAGGGCGCTCCGCTGAAGACCATCAAGACCGGCGTGGTGCAGACGTGGGCCGTGAACGACACGAAGTGGGCTTCGCACCCGACGTGGCCCGATGCCTCGGTGCCGAAGACGACGCTTCAGCTCTCGGGCGGCACGAACGCGCAGGCCTGCAGCGGAGGCGCGCTCGGGGTCACGGCGGGCTCCGATTCAATCTCGTGGAAGCACGACCCCGAAAACCCCGTGCCCACGCAGGGGGGTGCGTCGCTGCTCTCGTTCGCGTTCTTTCGAAATCTCGGCATCACGCCTGGGCCGGTGGACCAGGGGAAAACGTGTGAGCGCGAAGACGTGGTCACGTTCAGGACCGAGCCCGTGAGCGCACCGCAGCGTTTGTCAGGCCCCGCACGGTTGACGCTGCAGGTGAGCTCGACGGCGCCCGACACCGCGTTCGTCGCGCGGCTCATCGCGGAGCAGGACGGGAAGGCAGTGCTCGTGCGCGAGAACGCGGCGACGTTGCGGTGGCCGCGGAGCGGGATGACGGCGCCTGCAGAGCTGCCTGCCATCGGCACGAAGCAAACGGTGGAGATCGACTTCTGGCCCATCGAGTGGGTGTTGCCGGCGGGTGCGCGATGGCGGGTCGATGTGATGTCGTCGAGCTTTCCCGCGCTGCACACGCACGCGAATCGAAGCGGCCCGTGGCAGCTCGAGACCGGTGCCGACGTCGCGACGCAGACCGTGTGGACGGAAGGGTCGACGTTGGTGATGCCGCTCGGCTCGTGATGGTGGGCTGTGGACTACGGCGCTCCAACGACGCCGTTGTTTCGCGGGGTCGAGGCGGTGGTGGTGAAGAAGTCGAACGAGTTGTCATTCGTATCCGCGCCGTTCCCGAGACCAAAGCCGGGGCGCCGCTCGAGGCTCGTGTCGGCATTCGACATCGAAGTCGTCGTGTTGTTGTGGGGGTTCAACACCGGAGTGCCCTCACACACGAACGCCGGAGAACAGGTCGACAGCGCGTTCGACGTCACCGTGTCGAACTGGAAGCAGAGTGCATCGACGACCACTCCCGAGCGACGGAGCATCAGGCTGCCCGCGTCGAACAGGCCCAGCGTGTACGTGAGGTCACCCGAGCTCGGGCCGTTGTAGGCGCTGTTCACGAGCAGCAGGTACCCACGCGGAGGAACGATCTGCCCCGTTCCGACGAGGCGCTCGCCTTCCACGTTCGTCGAGCACGTGCCGCCCGCGCTGCGGAAGCCGATCGACCAGGTCGAATCGAAGATCACCGGAACCGACGACGGGTTGTGCAGCTCGATGAACTCGTCGTTGCCGCCCACGTCTCCGCGCGTCTGCACCTGGCTGATCACCAGCCGGCCGACTTGCGAGCCACCGCCAGTCGCAGAACCACCACCCGTTGCGGCGCCACCGCCGGTCGCAGAGCCACCGCCGGTCGCAGAGCCACCGCCGGTCGCGGAGCCGCCGCCCATTGCAGAGCCGCCGCCCATTGCAGAGCCGCCGCCCATTGCAGAGCCACCTCCTGTCGAGGACCCGCCACCGAAGCCGCCCACCGCGTTCATGCAGCGAAAGCCCACGCACTGCCCCGTGATGCAGTCACTCGACATCGTGCACTTCAGCCCTTCGAAGCAGCGCCCGCAGCTCGTGCCGCCGCAGTCGACATCCGACTCGGTGCCGTTCTTTTCGCCGTCGAAGCAGGTCGGCTGCGCCTCAGGCGCGAGGTCTAACGCCCCACGCTGCCCTCACGTGCAAGGGTTCGAACCTCGTCCGCAAGCACCTCAAACAACTCATCTTCCGCGAGGCTTCCGGGCGTGACCAGCGCCTGTTCGGGAGAGACGCCGAGCTTCGCCGCCATCGCGAGCTCGTCTTTCCCCAGGGCGAGCGACTTCACCTGTTCCTGACGCCCCACCGAGAGATCGGCCCCGCGCGCGAAGGCCTTCACGACGAGCTCGCTGCAATAGAGCCGCGCGTCGTCCCACCGGTAGCGGGCGTCGTAGGGCTTGCCGAGCTCTTTCTTCGCCTCGGCCACCACGCGCTTCTGCGCCTTCGCGTCGAGCCCCTTTGCGCGCAGCACCGTCATCCACTGGTCTTCACCCCGGGCCAGCCACTGCGCGATGGGCGTGCGCGACACGGGCTGCACCGCCTCGATGACGAACACGCCGTCCTTCGCGACCTCGACCACCCCGACATGGGAATACTTCGAGCGCGACGCCTTGCGGATGAGGGCCGAGCGCTCCGACTTCGAGGCCTGCAACACCACGTCGCCACTCTGAAAAACCACCTCGTGCGGCACCTGACCCACACCGACGAGGGTCAGCAGACACGACAAGCGGAACAAAATCCCCATGACCCACGTCCAGAGCAACGCGTGTGCCGTTCGACCGGAGTAGCATCGTGACCGTGCTGCGATTTCTGTTCACCTTCACCCTCTTCCTGCCGGCCGCGGCGCTCGCCGAGTCCGACTGTGAAGACACGTTCACCGAGTGCCGAGACGACTGCTCGCTGGAGTTCGGCGGGTCCATTCGCGTCGAGCTGAAGAAGAAGTTCGATAAGTGCATGAAGAAGTGCACCAAGACCGCGAACCGGTGCACCGAGCGGGTGATGGAAGCGAAGTCGGGTGGTCTCGAAGAAGGCGCGCTCGACGGGGCGCCCACCAGCGATCAAGTCGACGAGAACGGCATCCCCACGAAGACGGCGAACACGAAGAAGAAGAAGAAGGTCGCCGCCGAGCCTGCGGTTGAAGAAGACGAGCCGCGCAGCGACACGCCGGCAAAGAAAGAAACGCTCGCTGAGAGTGAGCTGCCGAAGTCGAACCGCACCCAGCTCAAGACCGATGAGCCGCCGCCTCCTCCTCCCAGGAAGGAGAGGGAGGTCGCGAAGGACGAGCCCGCGCCCGCGCCGAAGAAAGACGTCATCGAGATGAAGATGACGCCGAAGAAGGAAGAGGAAGATCTGCGCGACGACAAGCCACGCGCGAGCTCGCCGCCGCCACGTGACGAAGAGCCACCGCCGCTTCCGAAGAAAGAGAAGAAAAAGGAAGATCCCCCCAGGAAGAAGGAAGAGGATCACGACGACCTGCGGTTCTACTGATCAGAGGTTGTCGTAGCGGTACAGCGGGTCGATCGCGCTCGCGTCTTCGACCAGGGACAGCGTCTTGATCAGCCCGGAATCGAGGCCGTACACCCAGCCGTGCAGCGACGGTCGCTGCTCGTGCTTCCACGCCTTCTGAATGATGGAGGTCTTGGCGAGGTTGAGCACCTGCTCCTGCACGTTGAGTTCGACGAGCCGGTTGATCTGCTGCTCCGGGTCGGGGATGGCCTTCAGCTCGTCGAGGTGCAGCCGGTACACGTCGACGATGTTGCGCAACCACTTGTTGATGATGCCCAGGCTCTGGTGCCCATGCGCCGCGCGAACGCCGCCGCAGCCGTAGTGGCCGCACACGATGACGTGCTTCACCTTCAGGTAGTTGACCGCGTACTCGAGCACCGAGAGCAGGTTGAGGTCGGTGTGCACCACCATGTTGGCGATGTTGCGGTGCACGAAGATCTCACCCGGCTGCGTGCCGGTGATGACGTTGGCCGCGACGCGTGAATCGCTGCACCCGACCCACAGAAACTCAGGCGTCTGGAGGTGAGCCAGTCGACTGAAGTATTCGGGATCTTCCTTGATGCGTTCGGCTGCCCACTGCTTGTTCTGATCCAACAGCTTGTTGAGTTCACTCATGGGGCCCAAAGCCCGCTACCACCCCACCATGACCGAAGCCACTGAGACCGCCGTCGAGCGCCGACTCCTCTCGCGGATGACGCGCACGGTGCACGAGCATGCGCTGCTGGCCGAGGGCGACAAGGTGATGGTGTGCCTGTCGGGCGGCAAAGACAGCTACGCGATGTTGCACCTGCTGCGTCAGCTGCGACGCCATTCGCCCTTCAAGTTCGAGCTCATCGCAGTGCACCTCGATCAACAGCAGCCCGGCTACGACGGCGCGCCGCTGCGGCGGTGGCTCGAAGCGAGCGGCGTGGCGTTCGAGATTCTCAGCGAAGACACGTACAGCGAAGTCGTCGCGCGCACGAAGGAAGGCGGCACGTTCTGCGCGGCGTGCAGCCGGCTGCGGCGCGGCATTCTGTACACGGCGGCAGCGCGGCTCGGGGTGAACAAGATCGCGCTCGGCCACCACCGCGAAGACACGCTCGAGACGTTCCTGCTGAACCTCCTCTACACGGGGAAGCTGCAGGCGATGCCAGCCACGTACCGCACCGACGACGGCCGCTTCGAGGTGATTCGCCCGCTCATCGAGTGCGCCGAGGCAGAGCTGGTGACGCTCGCGCAGGAGCTCGGCTTCCCGATTCTCCCGTGCAACCTGTGCGGCTCGCAGCGCGACCTCAAGCGCGAATCGATGGGCCAGCTGCTCACCCAGCTCGAGGCGCTCAACCCGCATGTGCGGCAGTCGATGCTGGGCGCGTTGTCGAACGTGCGCGCCACGCACCTCCTCGACGCAGAGCTGAGCGAGGCGTGGTCGAAGCGCCCCGAGACGATCCCCGCCCGCGCCCAGGCGAAGGCCACCGCGGCGCGCTTTACCGCGTTGCCCGTACACAGCAGCATCGAGGTGCTGCTCAGCCCGCCCGAGTCATGAGCCGAGCTTCTTGCGAATGTCGGCGACGATCTCGTCGTTGTCGTACGGGTACTGCCAGCCCGGCTCGGTGATGGCCGCGCGCGGGTAGGTGGTGCGCACGAGATCGCGAATGCGCTGCCGCTGCAGCTCGGAATAGCGCCCGCCGATCAACACCAACTGCACGTCGGGGTGCTGGCGCAGCATCTGAATGCCTTCTTCTTCACTCAACGCGCCGTGCGCCGAGATGCCCCCGAGGTCGGACAGCATCGAGAGCACCTCGTGGCGACGCACGGGGTTGCCGCCGAAGATGACCATCACCGGCGCACCAGGCACTTCGATCGACGAAATCAGCTGCTTCATACGCGCACCCCTCGAGCCATCGGGACCTCGACCAGCACCACTTGAAAGTTGTCTCCGGCGCTCAGCGTGACCGCCTCGGTTTCCCGTGCCCCGAGCGCGACACCTGCACGAAGGCTAACGCCTGCCACGTCGAACCGCCCGCGCACGCAATGCACGCAGACGCCGTGACCCGACGTCTGGAGCGGGGCTTCCCGACAATGCGAGCCCCACAGAACCCATCGTCAGCCTCGCTCTGACAATTTCTCGAGCGGTCGTTCGCTCCTGCGGGGGACTGAGCTAGGCCAGCCGCGTGACCGTCGAGCGACAGGTGAGCTTCTTTTCGAGCGGGGCGCGCATCGCGGGGCTGCTCCGGTTCCCCGAGGGCGCGGGCCCCTTCCCCACCGTCGTGATGTGCGCGGGCATGACGCTGACGCGCGACGTGTGGCTGCAGCCGAACGCGCAGTGGCTGGTGGCGCACGGCTTCGCGACCTTGAGCTTCGACTACCGCGGCTTCGGTGAGTCGGAAGGCCAGCCGCGCTGCCGCCTCGTGCCGCCGATGCAGGTCGACGACGTGCGCGCGGCGTTGACGTTCCTCGAGACGGTGCCGGAGGTCGACGCGAACCGCCTGGCGCTCTTCGGCGTCTCGCTCGGAGCGTCGATCGCAGTGGCGACTGCGGGACTCGATGCGCGCGCGAAGGCGACGGTGGCGGTCGCCGGCCCGATGGATCTGGGCCGCGTGTGGCGGGCGTACCCGGGCTTCGAGGGCTTCCGCGCCAAGGTGTGGGCTGCGCGGCAGAAGGCGGTCACCATGAACGAGGTCAGCACCATCAAGCTTTCGCGGCTGCTGGCGAGCGACCCCGAGACGTGCGCGAAGATCGAGCGCGATGCCCCGCATTTCCCGCACTGGCGGCCGGAGCTCACCTTCGAGTCGCTCGCTGACCTCTTCGAATTCGTCCCCGAGAAGACGGTCGCCGACATCTCACCGCGCGCGGTGATGTTCATTGCGCCCGAGAACGACCGGCTCATCGCGGGGGCCGAGCTCCCGAGCGCCCACGCGAAGGCGAAAGAGCCCAGGCGCCTCGTGGTGCTGCCGGGCCTCGCGCACCACGAGATCTACGGCAGCGGCGCGGGCTTCACCCCGACGATGGAAGCGGCGGGCGCGTTCTTCACTGAGCACCTTTCCTCAGACGCTGCGCGACCTTGAGTTTCATCGACCTCGCGAACACCGGCTGCGATTGTCATTCCGACTGCTGATCAGACGCCGCGCACCCAGGTGCCGTGGAAGCCGATGGGGATGCGTCGAGGCAGCCGCACGCGGGAGACCGTGTCGAGCGTGCGGGCATCGACCACCCAGAACTCACTCGCGTTCTCGTCGAAACTGCTGATGACCGTCACCACGTAGCCATCGTCTTCACCCTTCGCGTCGAGCCGCGGCGCAAACGACGGCTCGCCCGCGTACCAGCCCTTCGGCACCTCGACGGTGCGGTGCGTGCCCTTCGCGAGGTCGTACTTGAGCAGGCCGTCGAACATCATCGCTTCGCGAGGCGCCATGCGGCCGTGGTAGCTGAACTGCACCCGCTGCCCCTGCAGCGCCTCGTTGGTGCGCGGGAACTCGGTGGGCGTGTCGTCGAGCGTCTCTTCCTTCACCGCGCCGGTCTCGAGGTTCATCGTCCACTTCCGCAGCTTCGGCACGAGGGCGATGGTGTCGAGCATCGGCGTCTTGTCGTCGCGCTTGGCAGGAATGGGGTCGTCGATGGCGCACGCGATCAGCACCACGTTGGGGCCGTCTTCGTAGGCGTTGACCGTGTGGTACGCGTAGCAGGGCGCGACGGTGAACCACTTCACCTCGGTGCCCTTGCCGTGACGGGGGATGACGCCGAGCCGCGAGGGTGACTCGCGATCGAACCCGATGCGCCGCTTGCCCGCCGCCAGCGCCGCCGTGTCCCACCCGAGGGGGAGATCGAGCAGCACCGTGAAGCGCGGCGTGATGGCGATGTCGTGGGGGATGCGCGGGCCGGCGACGTCGATGGCCTCACACGACGTGAGCTCGCCCGTCTTCGACACGACGCCGTACCGATAGAACGGCGGCTTGAACATCGAGAACTCGAAGAACATGAGCTCGCCGCTCGTCGCGTCGACCTTGGCGTGCGCCGCCATGCCGCGGGGGAGCGCGCCGTTGAAGCGCTCCGGGCCCATCGTCTCGAGCGAGGGCAACGAGAGCGCGCAGGGCGTGCCCGAGAGCCACCACAGCGCGAGCAGCTTGCCGTTGTGCCAGACGAGGTCGGTGTTCGCCGTGTCCTTCAAGGGGCCGGGGGCGCCGGGGCGCGGCTTCTCGAGGATGCCGGTGTAGAGCGCCTTGCCCGCTTCGACCTCGGCGCGCAGCCCGTCGGTCTGGGTCCACCGCGCGCGGTACGTCGCCTCGCCGTCGCGCACCTGTACCGCGTGCACCATGCCGTCGCCGTCGAACCAGTGGTACTTGCCCAGCGGCTCGAAGCGCGGATTGGGGCTGTTGCGCGCGAAGGTGCCGACGAAGTCTTTGGGCAGCTCGCCCGCGAGCACCGTCGCAGCGGCTTCATCGGGGACCGGCGTGTGCTCGCGCTGCAGGTAGGGGTACTCGCTCATGGCGGGGACTCTGCGAGCCTGCGTGAGGCGCGTCAATCGGCGTTAGGGTGCCGCGCCATGACTGACGTGTATGTGATTGGTGTGGCGACCACGGCGTTCAAGCGTTGGCCCGAGACGACGCATCGGGAGCTGACCCAGTGGGCGCTCGATGCGGTGCAAAAGGATGCGGGCGTCGAGCTCGCGCGCGTCGAGGGCGTGTGGTTCGGCAACTGCGCGCTGCACGTCTTCGGGCAGGCGACGTCTCGTGGGCAGGTGGTGCTGTCGGAACCGATGAAGAGCGGCCAGCTCGACGCCTCGACTCCAGTGGTGAACGTCGAGGCGGGGTGCGCCACGGGCAGCCTCGCGGTGCACGGCGCGGCGCAGGCGGTCGCTTCAGGCCAGGCGCGCGTGGCATTGGCGGTGGGCGTCGAGAAGACGTTCCTCCCGCACGCGCTCGAGAAGACGAAGGAGCTCTTCGATGGCGCGATGGATCGCCTGACCCCCGAGGTGCCCACCGCGTTCTACGAGCAGCAGGCGGCGGCGAATGGGCTGACCTTCGCGCCGCGGGCCGACCGCATCGCGCTGCTCGACGTGTGCGCGCTGCAGGCGAACTGGCACCTGAAGACGCACGGCACGACGCTCGAGCAGCTCGCGGCGTCGGCGGCGAAGAACCACACGCACAGCACGATGAACGCCTCGGCGCAGTACCAGAAGGCGATGAGCGTCGCGGAGGTGCTCGCTGACAAGACCGTGCTGGCGCCGCTGACGCGGGCGATGTGTGCGCCCATCTCCGACGGTGCGGCGGCGGTGCTGCTGTGCTCGGGCGACGAGCTGAAGTCGCTGCCCGCAGCGGTGCGGGAACGCGCGGTGAAGCTGGTGGGCGTCGAGCTGGCGAGCGGTCGCTACCGGTCGCTCGGTGAGGCCTCGGTGACGCAGGTGTGCGGCGAGAAGCTGTTCCGCAAGACGGGCGTCTCGCCTTCGAGCGTGCAGGTCGCTGAGGTGCATGACGCGACGAGCTTCTCGGAGATCTCGACCGTCGAAGCGCTGGGGTTCTGCGCAAAGGGCAAAGGCGGCGAGTACGTCGCGAGCGGCGCGGCGTCGCTGGGCGGAGAGCGGCCCATCAACTTGTCGGGAGGGCTCGTGTCGAAGGGGCACCCCCTGGCGGCGAGCGGGCTGGCGATGGTGCACGAGGTGGTGACGCAGTTGCGCGGTGAAGCAGGAGCACGGCAGGCGAAGGGCGCGCGCGTCGGGCTCTGGCAGAACGCGGGCGGGCTCACCGGGTTCGATGAAGCGGCCTGCGCCGTGGGGATTCTTCAGCGCTGAAGTTCCCTCTCCCTGCGCAGGCGGGGAGAGGGTGGCGCGCAGCGCCGGGTGAGGGGCTGCTGCGCACAGCAAGGGCCCCTCACCCCGGCCCTCTCCCCGCTCACGCAGGGAGAGGGAGGCCGAGAACGGTCGGCAGGGCAGCCTGCATGCGGGCGCGCAGCGAGGCGGGCGCACCAAAGAGCCCGTCGCGGTGAAACGCGCTGGCGATGGCGCGCACGGCCTTGAGCTCTCCGTGCGCCTGCTTCACGTCGCCCTGCGAGAGCGGCGCGAGCTTCTCGCGGCCCGGCGACAACCCCATCGCCCGCTTCGCCGGCAATTGCCGCGCGCACGAGCACGCCGCCGCCGGGTTCGCCTCACCACATTCCCGCTCGAGGAAGGCCGTGAGCCGCGCGCGCGCCCGCGCCAACCGCTGCCGAAACGCGTCGTGGCTCGTCTCGACGATGACCGCCGCCTCCGCGCCTTCGAAGCCGAGCAGGTCGACGAGCACCAGCGCCAGCCGCTCCTCGCGTCCGAGCGTCAGCAACATGCCCTGCGTGCACGTGAGCCGCACCTCGTTGAGCAACGCGCGCTCTTCGGGTGACGGCGGAGGCTGCGTCGCAGAGAACGCGAGGCCCTGCGCGAGCAGCTCAGTCAAACCGTCTTCGTCAACCGACCGCTCTTCAGCGCGGCTCTTCTTCATCGCGAGCACGTGCCGCACGGCGATCTGATGCACCCACGTCATCAACGCGCTGCGCCCCTCGAAGCGGGACAGGCTGGTCACCACCTTCACCAACACGTCCTGCGCGGCGTCTTCCGCGTCACGCACGTCGCCGAGCAGCCGCAGGCACAAGCGGTACACAGGCGCCTCGAGCGCCTCCAGGAGCGCCGAGAGAGCGCGCGCGTCACCCGCCACCGCGTTCTTCGCAAGGGCGTCGAGGTCGAGCGTCATGCGCCCTCCCCGGCCCACGTGACGAGCCAGTCTGCAAAACGCTGCGGGGCCTCGAGCTCGGGGCTGTGGCCACACTCGTCGAAGGTGACCAACGCGCCACCCGCCGGCGCCGCGAACGTCGAGCGGCGGTGCGTGCGATCTCGCGGCCCGTGCACCACCGCGACGCGCGCTGAGCTCCGCGCAGTCGGGGGAGCGCTCGCCTCGAGCCCCTGCATCAACGAGCTGAGGCAGAAGCACCCTCCGAACGCGAACGCCTCGTTGGCCGCCGCCGTGAACGGCTCGCGGAAACGACGTTCCCCCGTGCTCGCCGCGTACCAGCTGCGCGCGACGGCCCGACGCCGCAGGGCCATCAGCGCCTGCCCCAGCACGGGCGTGCGCAACAGCCGACGGGGATCGACCCCATTGGTCCACGAGGCCATGTCCTTCCACGATGGGGTCTGCGGCGTGACGAGCCGCTCCACCGGCAACGCGTGCCCGATGAAGCCCAGGTAGCAGGGGAACACCGCCGTCGACGGCTTCACCTGCTCGACCACCTCGCGGCTCACCTGCACCAGCGCGTCGACCGAGAACGTGAAGCTCGAGCGCGGCACCGAGGCGCCCGTTCCCGGAGGCTCGTAGACCCACACCTCGGCGCGCCCCGAGAGCGCACTGAGCAACGCGTCGTAGTGCTCGATGACGTTCGGGCCGTCGGCGGCAAAGAGCACGCGAGGACCGGAGGTGCTCGCCACGTGGCGAACGCGCACACGCCCCGCGCTGGTGTCGAGCAAGCGCAGCCCGGGACGACTCGCGAGCGCGGCGGTTTCATCGAGCCTCGTGCGTTCGAGCCAGCGCGCGTTCACGGCTTCGTCTCCGCGGCGACGTCGAGCAGCACGGGCGCATCAAACCACAGCACCTCGTTGGGCCCGAGGAGCGCCTCCACTGCGGCCCGTCGCGGCTCCGTCCAGTACGCCTTCGCGGCGTCGGCGCTCGTCCACAACGAGACGAGGCCGGCGCGCCCATCGGGCTCGGTGACGAAGCTCACCCGCATCAGGCCGTCGGCCAGCGGCACCACCTTCGCGAGCTCGTCGAACGAAGGAGAAGGCCTCGGCTCTTTCGAGCTGAGCCACGTCACCACCGCGTCGGTCTTCAGCCCGTGGTGTGGCAGGGCGCGGCCCGAGGGCTGTGCATCACCATCGACCGTGTACTTCGCGTCGAGGATGCGCACGTCCCCGTCGACCCCGCGCTGCCGACGCACGCGCTCGTGCCACGCCTGGTCAAACCAGCGCTGCGCGGCCTCGCGCGATTCCCACAGGTAGACGCCGCCGAACTGTCGCGGCTCGGTGAAGGTGTACGCCTTGTGACGCAGGCCCGGCGCCGCCGCGTATTGGGGAATCGAGTCGACGAAGCGACCGGTGATGAGGAAGTTCGGCGCCCACCACGGCGAGGCGACACGAACGACGGCGATGGCAGACGACTGGGGCTGAGGCAGGACCATGGGGCGCTCCGGGAGCAGGGGACCCCTCGCGGCGCACGCAGTGACCAGCCACAACGAGGAGAGGGCGAGAATGTCGCGCATGCCCCTTGGAGGGCCCGGGAGGCGCTGGTGTGACGCAATAAACACGTGTGCTCCTGGTCGTGTGCGCCGATGTAGGCGCGATCTCTGGCGACGGCCTCGAACTCGCCATCGGTGACCTCACGCGGGGAGGTAGTCCCCTTCGCGCTTCATGGTGGCCTCCCGCATCGTCGTCGCCGCGCTCCTCTTCGCGGGCGTCGCCCACGCTCATGCGAGCGCGCGCTGGAACAGTTGAAGTGCGCCAGGTCGGTCGCGACCGGCGTGTCTGACGACGCGGTCATCGATCGCTACGAAGGCATCGTGCTCTTCGACCTGAGCAAGCGCGACGAAGCCATCGCGGCGTTCAAGGAAGCGGTCTCCCTCGAGCCCGGCGCGCCGCTGCCCGTCAAGTTGTCTCCGAAAAGCCACCCGCGTGAAGGTGAAGAAGGAACTCGAGCCCAGCAACGAGTGACGAACTCGTTTTGCGCGCGTCACGTTGGCGCCATGTGTCTTGCGCAAGCTGCCGTTCATGAAGACGCACGCGAAGAGCGCCCGACGTCACCCTGCCCCGTGGATCACCCTGCTCGCCGGCCTGGTGCTGGCGGCGTTTCCCGTCTTCGACCCGCGCCCTGGCCTGCAGGCGTGGAGCTGCCTGTCGGCCGGGGCCTTGTTCTCGCTCAGCGCCCTGGTGGTGCTGGTGCTGAACCCCACGTGGGGCGTGCGCATCGACGGCGATACGCTCAAGTGGTGGCATGACGGCCGCGGCGAAGAGCGCACGGTGTCACTCACCGAGCTGTGCGCGGTGCGGGTCGATCGCGAAGCCGACGTGGCGGCGCTCGAGTCGACGAGCGGCATTCACGTCGTGGTGCCGCGCGAGTGCCTCGAGGACTCGGCGCAGGCGTGGGCCCTTCAACTGCACCAGCGGTACCCGCACATCGAGTTCTTCGTGAGCTGATCAGCGCCTTCGTTTCGCGCCAGCTCGCGACATGGCCCCAGACTCCTCGCCCATGCGATGGCATGGTGCGCGCCATGACGGTCCGACAAGTCGCAGTCACGGGCGCTGGCCGGGGCATCGGCAAAGCCATCGCGGAGCGGTTCCTCGAGGAAGGCTGGCGGGTCTGGGCCCTGGCTCGCAACGAAGACGCGGTGACGCCGCTCGCCGCGCTGGGTGACGTGAAGTTCGTGCCCTTCGACGCCGCCAGCGAGAGCTCGGTGCTCGAGGCCGCGAAGCGACTGACCACCGAGGCAGGCCACCTCACCGCGCTGGTCAACAACGCGGGCATCGCCTTGTCTGCGCCGCTGCACAAGACGACGAGCGACGACTTCGCGCGCACGCTGGCCATCAACCTCACCGCGCCGTTTCTGCTCTGCCGCGAGCTCTCGGGGGCGATGGTGAAGGCCGGCCACGGCCGCATCGTGAACGTCGCCAGCACCGCCGCGAAGAAGGGCTACCGGTACACTTCGGCCTACTGCGCGTCGAAGCACGGGCTGCTGGGGCTCACCCGCTCGCTTGCGCTCGAGCTCGCGCCGAAGGGCGTCACCGTGAACGCGGTCTGCCCCGGGTGGACGGACACCGACATGCTCTCGAACAGCATCAGCAACATCTCGAAGGCCACCGGGCGCTCGACGGAAGAGGCGCGCGAGTCGCTCACCGCGTTGAACCCCATGCGCCGCGCGGTGAAGCCCGAAGAGGTCGCCGAGTTGATCTTCTTTCTCTGTGCAACCGAAGCCGCGGCTGCCATCACCGGCGCCGACTACGTCATCGATGGAGGAGAGACCACATGAGCACCGTCGTTCAACCTGAAGGCTGGGCCGTTCCCCGCGGCTACAGCAACGGCATCGTCGCGCAGGGCAAGATGCTGTTCGTCGGGGGTCAGGTTGGCTGGAACCCGAAGAGCCCCACGCCCGAGTTCCCCACCGGCTTCGCGGCGCAGTTCGAGCAGGCGATGGCGAACCTGCTCGAGGTCGTGCGCGCGGCGGGCGGCAAGCCCGAGAACGTGTGCCGGCTCACCATCTACGTCTGCGACAAGAAGGAGTACCTGGGCTCGCTCAAGGAGCTCGGCGCCTCGTGGCGCAAGCACTTCGGCCGCCACTACCCGGCGATGGCGCTGGTGCAGGTGGTCGCGCTCGTCGAAGACCTGGCGCGCGTCGAGATCGAAGCCACCGCGGTGCTGGAGAGCTGAGATGCAGACCCCGACGTCGTTCCGCTTCGAAGTCACCGAAGGCGTGGGCCTCATCACCTTCACGCGCCCGGCCACGCGAAACTCGCTGACCTTCACCGTGTACCGCGAGCTCACCGACCTCTTCGCCTCGCTCGAGCGCGAACCGTCGGTGCGCGCCGTGGTCATCACGGGGGAAGGCGCCGGCTTCTGCTCGGGTGGAGATCAACACGAGATCATCAAGGAGCTCTTCTCGCGCGACATGCCGGGCCTCGTCGACTTCACGCGCATGACCTGCGACCTGATTCGCAACATCCGCGCGCTGCGCAAGCCCGTCATCTCGGCGCTCAACGGCACGGCCGCGGGTGCGGGTGCGGTCATCGCGCTGGCGTCGGACCTCCGCGTGGCGAGTGAGAAGGCGAAGATTGCCTTCCTCTTCACGAAGGTCGGGCTCGCGGGTGCCGACATGGGCGCGGCCTTCCTGCTCCCGAAGGTGATTGGGCTCTCGCGCACCACCGAGCTGTTGATGCTCGGCGACATCATCGACGCGCCCACCGCCGAGAAGTACGGGTTGTTCAACAAGGTCGTCGCGCCCGACAGGCTGATGGAAGAAGCGATGGCGTGGGCGAAGCGGCTGGCGAGCGGGCCGACCTTCGCGCTGGGCATGACCAAAGAGCTGCTCAACGGCGAGCTCTCGATGGACCTGTGGAACGCGCTCGACAACGAGGCGCGCGCGCAGGCGGTGTGCATGCAGACGCACGACTTCCGCGAGGCGTACGACGCGTTCTCGAACAAGCGCGAGCCGAAGTTCCAGGGGAAGTGACATGTCCGCGACCTTCTTGACGCCCTCGCACCTCGAACTGCGCGCCCGTGCGCGCGCCACCGTCACCTCGCTCGAGCCACACGGCCACGTGAGCGACGCGCAGTTGAGAGACGAGGTCGCGCGGCTGGGCTTCTACCCATACCTCGTGCCGTCGCAGCACGGCGGGGTGCACGAGAAGGTCGACGTGTTGTCCATCTGCGTGCTGCGTGAAGAGTTCGCGTACCGCAACGCCGCCGCCGACTCGTTGTTCGCGGTGCAAGGCCTCGGGAGCCACCCGGTGCTGCTCGCCGGGTCCGACGCGCAGAAGACCGAGCTGCTGTCGCAGGTGGCAAAGGGCACGGCGCTCTTCGCGTTCGCGCTCACCGAAGCCGACGCGGGCAGTGACGTCGCGGCGCTCGCCACCACGGCCGAAGAGAACGGCACCGGCTGGAAGTTGAACGGCGCCAAGAAGTTCATCAGCAACGCAGGCGTGGCGACGCACTACACCGTGTTCGCGCGCACGGGCGCGGGGCCGAAGGGCATCAGCGCCTTCGTCGTGCCCGCCGACGCGAAGGGCTTCCGCGTGAGCAGGCAGATGGAGCTCATGGGAGAGCACCCCATCGGCGAGCTCCAGCTCACCAACTGCGAGGTGCCCGGCGAGGCCATGCTGGGCGGCGAAGGCCAGGGCATGAAGTTGGCGCTCTCGACGCTCGATGTCTTTCGCAGCACGGTCGGCGCAGCGGCGGTGGGCATTGCGCGGCGCGCGCTCGATGAGGCGCTCGGCTATTCGAAGACGCGCAAGCAGTTCGGTGCCCCGCTCGCCGAGCTCTCGGCCGTGCAGGCGTTGCTCGCCGACAGCGCGGTCGAGCTCGAGGCCTCGCGGTTGCTGGTGCACCAGGCAGCGCTCACCAAAGACCAGGGCCAGCAGCGCGTCACCTACGAGGCCGCGGTGGCGAAGTTGTTCAGCACCGAGGCGGCGCAGCGCATCGTCGATCGCTGTCTGCAGGTGCATGGTGGCAATGGCGTGGTGAAGGGCGCGGTGGTCGAGCGGCTGTATCGAGACGTCCGCGCGCTCCGCATCTACGAGGGCGCGAGTGAAGTGCAGCGCCTCGTCATCGCCCGTCACCTGCTGGGATGACGGCGCTCACGTACTTCAGGCTCAGCTTCAAGACGGCGGCGCCCTTCGAGGCCATTCGCGCCTTCTGCGCCGACGTGGTGCGTGTGGTTCGCCCTTCCGAGCGCGGAGCGTGGAAGCTGACGAGCTCCGTCGCCCGGCCGCATGAGGGGCACGGTGCCCTCGCCGTGCTCGCGCACACCACGTGGGCGCTCGGCTCGGCGACGCTGCTGCAGAAGGTCGACGGCGGAGATGGCAGCCCACGCGATGGCTATGGCTTCGACATGTCGATTCTGTGCGAGCTCGCTGGCGACGATGGCGTGCCGCGCAAGCTCCAGCTCAGTGCCGGGAGCTGGGACCCTCGACCCAACTCGGTCAGCCCCGAGCTGTTCGGCTTCACGGCCGCCGAGTTCCTCGCGATTCGCGCGCTGGGGGCCGGCCGGTTTGGCAACGACGACACCGGCAACGTGACGTGGTGCCGCGCCAACGTCGAGACGCTGGTGAAGTGCGGCGCACGTGAAGCGGCGCGCACCCTCGCGCTCGAAGGGATGAGTCGCACGGAATCGGGGTGGATCGCGTCGTACCGTCGCGCCATCCACAAGATGTTGTGTGAGCTGACCGATGAACCCGACGCGCGCCGGGCCGAAGAAGGCCGCGCGTTGCAGGGAGATCCGACCGACGTCGAGCGGCTGACTCGCCTGGCGGCAGGAGACCTGACCCTGCCGGGCTGGACCCGCGAGGCAGCGCACGAGGTGCTGCGGCGCATGACGCCGTGGAACGACGCGACCAACCCTGCCCTCGCGCACCCGTGGTGGTCACCCGCTCCAAACGCGCCGGTGCTGACGAACTGGCGCGTTGCGAAATCGCAGCCGGTGACCTCCCGGCGCGTCGAGGGCCGAACCGGGTACCTGCCCGACGGAGACCCGAAGCCCCTCGCCCACACCGACGCCGTGTATGCGTTGCAACGCCAACTTGGCATCGGTGAGACCGTGAAGGTGCGCGGGCTCGACGCGGTGGTCGACCGCGCGTGCGAGGGTGAAGTGCTCTCGCTCGAGCCCAGCGTGCAGGTGCGTGGCATGGCCCACCGCCGCTTCAGCGGTGAGACCGAGCACACGGTGTGGACGTGGTTCTTCACCGGGCGTGGCCTCGAAGGGGCCATCGTGGTGTCGCGGCTCGCAGCGCCGTTCGACGCGAAGGGCCCTGCGTTGGAGACGCAGTTGCTCTTCGTGGGCGAGCCCGACACGAACATGGCGAAGTGGCTGGACGCAGGCCGGCGCATCCTCAATCCCGTGACGCCGGACGGGCCCGGGCGGTGAAATTGCCGGGCGTCGGGGAGGACGACTGACCTACGTTTGGGCGATGCCCGACCTCCTCGCCATCGTCAGCAAGGCCGTCTTCGAAGCCTCTTCCCGGAACGCAGTGGTCGGTCAGGTGCTCGACCTCGATCGCTACGTGAGCACCAACAAGGCGCTCGAGCCGCTCGAGGAAGGCGGTCGGCTCTTCCTGGTCACCGTGCGTCCACCCGACGAGAAGTTGTGGCTCGTCGCGGTGCTCGAATCGCCGAAGCACGACGGCAAGGCGTGGGTCGCGAAGAAGAACGCGCGGCCCATCGCCGACATCTCGAGCCTGCGTGGCAGCATTCGCTTCACCTCCAACACCGGCATCTCGTCGTCGAAGGGCGCGCTCGGCATGTCGCTGCAGACGCCCAGGCAGCTCACCCCGGCTGACGTCGCGATGATGCTCGGTGGGAAGGCAGACGCACCGAAGCCCGCGGCCGCACCGCCTCCTGCTGTGGCGAAGAAGAAGGCTGCAGCGCCGACGCCTCCACCTCCTCCCGCGAAGAAGACGCCGCCTGCGAAGGCCGGTGACGTCGCGGGGCTGTTGGCGGCGGGCCAGTGGTCGAAGGCGCTCGAGGCGCTGCTCACGCGTTGGCGTGACGAGCCCGCGCCCGAGCTCGCGGAGTTGATCGAGCGGGTGTCGGCGAAGCTGCCGCGCGCGAAGGACTGGAAGGTCAGCGCGAGCGACGCGAACAAGCTCGACCTCGTGGCGCTCCTCACCACCCTCACCGAGGGCAAGTTCGCCGACTCGTTGAAGCGCATTCAGCAACTCGCGCGCCTCGAGCCCGATCCGCGCGTCGCGGCAGCGCTGACGAAGCTGCTCGTCACCCCGCCCTTCACTGCCCAGTCGTCACGCGAGTTCTGGACCTCGCTCTTCGAGCAACTCAGCGAGCGCCACGTCGACCCGCGCACCCTCGCTGCCCTGAAGCCGCTGGCGAAGGATTACCAGGCGACCTTCGGGCGCACGAAGATGGGCGAGTCGATCGAGCGTCGCGTGCAGGCACTCGTCGAGACGCTGAGCGAACGTTTCACCACCGTGCCGAGCGCAGACGTGAAGGCGCTCACCGCGAAGCTGCCCGCAGAACAGGCACCCGCGCCGAAGGCGAAGTCGAAGAGCGGCAAGACGCTCGATGACCTCGTCGCTGCGGTCTACGAGCAGCCCGACGACGAGACGGTACGGCAGGTCTACGCCGACGCGCTGCTCGAGGTGGGAGACCCGCGCGGCGACTTCATGGTGCTGCAGTTCAAGCGCGCCCGCGGCGAGGCGCTCACGCCGGCCGAGACGAAGCAGGAAGCCGCGCTGCAGAAGAAGCACGCGAAGGCGTGGCTCGGGCCGCTGTACGACGTGCTGCACACCACGCACCTCGAGTTCCGAAAGGGCTTCCTCTACGGCGGGCAGATTCGCCCCGTGGGCAAGGCCATCGCGGCGGCGCGCAACCACCCGGCGTGGGCCACGGTGCGCGAGCTGAATATGTCGACCGGCGGCACCAACGAGCGCGGGGCGAGCCTGATTCTGCAACCCAACGCGCGGCACATCAGGGTGATGACCAACGTCGTCTACCTCGTGCTCGACGAGCTCGCGGCGAGCGCAGGGGAAGGCCGCGAACTCGAAGTGCTCGACATCAGCTGGCTGCCACTCGGCGGCGACGAAGGGCACTACGGCGTCGAGGCGGGGCGCGCCTGGAGGGCACTCCTCACGGGCAGAGCATTCCCCAAGCTGCGCGAGCTGCGGCTCAGCCAGGAAGCCACCGGAGACATGAAGGCGCTCGTAGACCTGTGGACGAGCCCACTGTCGAAGCAGTTGACCCACGTTCGACTCGACGCCGACTCCTACTCGGCGAAGGAGGCGCTCACCCTTGCGGGCAGTCGATGCACGAAGCAGCTCTCGGTCGAACTCGACTTCGGGCCGTTCGTCTGTGTCGCGCGAGCCGGCGAGCGCCTCGAGCTGCGTTCGCAGCCCTCACGCCACACCGCGGAGGGAGTCTGGGACGAGCTTGGCCCCCAGCTCGACCCGAAGCAGTGGAAGACGCTCACCGTCGCGCCGGGAACGCTCACCGACGCGCAGCTCGCCGCGCTGCGAAAGAAGTTCCCGAAGGTGTGATCAGCTCTTTCGCAGGCCGACCACTTCTCCGTACCCGCCGGGAATGAAGAACTCGTGGAAGTCGAGCCCGAGCATGCGCATCGCGGTCGTCACCGCGTCGGCTGACCTCGGCACACGGCTGCTCGGCTGCCCGTTCTCTTCGATCAGCTCGACCGGCACACCGAAGCCACGCCGGTCGTAGCTGCCGACCTGTCGATTGCCCGCCACGTTGCCGCCCGCGAACATCACGCTCGTGTACGGGTGGTGGTTGTCGGGCAGGTCGAACCCGCTGCTCGCGTTCGCCGACGCCCAGCTGCGGCCGAACTCGCTCACCACCACCACGAGCGTGTCGTCGAGCAGCGTCTTGCCGGGCAGGCCGGGCGCGGGCGTCAACTTCAGCTCACCGAGGAAGCGGGCCACGATGTCCATCTGCGCGCGGCCGTGGGCACAGCTGAACGCCTGCCCGAGCCCAGCGTGCAGGTGCGTGGCATGGCCCACCGCCGCTTCAGCGGTGAGACCGAGCCCAGAAGGGGCCATCGTGGTGTCGCGGCTCGCAGCGCCGTTCGACGCGAAGGGCCCGGCATTGGAGACGCAGTTGCTCTTCGTGGGCGAGCCCGACACGAACAAGGCGAAGTGGCTGGACGCAGGCCGGCGCATCCTCAATCCCGTGAGGCCGGAAGGGCCTGGGGCGGTGAAAGTGCCGGGCGTCGCGGAGGACGACTGACCTCCGTTTGGGCGATGCCCGACCTCCTCGCCATCGTCAGCAAGGCCGTCTTCGAAGCCTCAGCGTCGCTGCGAAAATGGGCTTCATGTCAGTTCAACACCTCAATGTGGGGAAGGTTGCGCCCCGACGCGCAGCGCGATTCCGGGCTCGAGGGTGAGCACATCTCCCACCCGCAGGAAGGCACGCATCACCTCGACCTCGTTCAAGCCGAACGCGCGCGGCCCTGAAACTTCGAGCAGGCCGAGCTGGTCTCCCACCATCAGCCGCACCGCGAGGTTCAACCTGAGCTCGCCCACCTCGACGGGAACGCGCTGGCCCTCCGACACCTCGACGTCGTTCACGAACAACCGCTGCATTGGTCTCAGGGCCATGACGGTGAACTCCAGCGGCTGCACCGGCACCCACTCGATCTCGGGAAATGCAGCCTCGAGCCCTTCCAGCGCAGAACGCGCCACGTTGCTCGCGCGGACCCGAATGCACAGCGGGAACGCGTCGAACAACGGCACCAGCTCGCGCGCCGCCTGCATCGACGAGAACTCACGACGGGCGAGCGAGCCCAGATCGACCTCGAGCTCTCGCACGAAGCGCCCGAGGGGTGCCGCGCGAAGCCGCTTCAATCGATGCGCAATCGGCCAATCACCGTGCTCCCCCGAGAGCGCGCGCAGGGTCACCTTCGCCGGCAATTCGTTGCGCCAGTCGACCTGCAGGTCTCCACGGTTCAAGTCTCCGGCGAGCGAGCCCAGCCCTTTGAGCCGCGTTGGGGCGTCGACGTGTTCGTGAATCCAATCGGCGTAGACCTGCCAGCGCTCGTCGTCGAGCTCGCGCTCCAGCTCGGGCTCGTGCACGTCGACGTCGGGCTCCCGCGTCAGAAACCGAAAACAGAACCCGCGCGCGACCTCGATGAAGTCACCGTGCTCGAGCTCACTCTCGTGAACGCGCACGCCGTTGTGCAGCACTCCAGACGACGAGCCGAGATCTCGCAGCCACCACCCGCCCAGCTCAGCGAACACGCCGCAGTGGTGCCGCGACACCATGGCCGACCGAAGCGTCAACTCGAGGGCTGGCGCGCGGCCAATGCGAAACTGCTCGCGCAGCTCGAGCCGCATGCCCACCGCCGGCCCCTGCGGAGCCGCCACCACCTCGAGCACAGGGAAGCCGGGCATCTGGCTCGAGTATCGCGGGGTCCATGCCGGTCCGCACGCAACTGGCCGCCTTCGCCTTGAGTACAGCCTCAGCCCGCTGCCCTGACTGGGTTAGGGTGCCGCGCTCCCGATGCGGCACCTCGTCTTCTTCGCCCTGTTCGGCACCTCGCTCGCGGCGCACGCCCAGAACGTGCTGCACAACCGTCTCCCGATGCGCTCCGACGGAGTCGCGCGCGTCGAGCGGCTCACCGATCAGCTCGCCCCCGCAGAAGGTGACGCGTGGGACGGGCCACCCGCAGTGCTGCTGCCCGCAGGTGGTTCCATCGAGTGGGAGCTCGGCGCTGCCGTGCGCATCACCGGCGCCGCGCTGCAGGCCGACAACAACGACGACTACCTCCTCTCCATCAGTGACGACGGCATCACCTGGCGCGACCTCTTTCGCTTCGGGCCCGTCGAGGGCAGCGGCCTGCGCACCCGCTCGAACCTCGTGCTCGACGCGACGGCCCGCTATCTGCGCCTCACCGCGAGCGGGGGCGACGGCCGCTATTCGTTGAGTGAGGTCGAACTCTTCGAGAACGGCTTCGATGACTCGGTGCTGCTGCGCTCGCGCTGGGTGCCGCGCCGGCCCCTCGAGCAGAGCTTCACCTCATGGGTGCTCTCGATGCTGGTGGTGCTCGCGCTCGCCAGCTCACGGCTCTCTCGCAACGCCCTGGTGGTGCTCGCGGCCGTCGCGCTCACGTACACGTACTGGCTGGTCTTCACGGCGACACCGGGAGATCCCCAGTTCCTCCAGTCGTTGCCGTGGGCGCGCGCGGCAGTGGCGTTGGTGGCGCTCGGCGCAGTGGTGCGCGAGTGGCTGTGGCGCAGCCGGTGGCCCTCGCACCCGAAGTTCACCATCGGCGCGCTCGGCGTCAGCGGCGCGATGGCGATGTGGTGCTTCTTGAACCTCGGCACACCGCAGTTCGTCGACGCAGGTCAGGGCCGCGGCACCTGGCTGCACCACTACGACATGCGCACGTACTACCCGATCGCGAAGTACTTCCCCGAGCTGCGCTTCGACGGGGTGTACGCCGCGAGCGTGCTGGTGGTCGCCGAGGGTCGCCCGCTCGAGCAGTTCGATGGCTTCCCCATTCGCGACCTCCGCACCCACGTGCTCACCAACGTGCGCGACGCGCGGCCCCACCTCGAGCAGGTGCGCGCGCGCTTCAGCCCCGAGCGCTGGGCCGAGTTCAAGGTCGACATGGACTACTTCCGTCGCGCGATGGGAGACGGGGGCTTCCTCGGCTCGATGAACGACCACGGCGGTAACGCCACGCCGGTCTGGTTCCTCGCCGCGCGCGCTCTCTTCGCCGGCGCCGTGGCAAGTGACGCCACCCTCTGGCGCGGCGTCATCGCCGACATGCTGCTGCTCGCGCTCGCCATCGCTGCGCTGTGGTGGGCCTGGGGCGCGCGTACGGCGCTGCTCTGCCTCACCGTCTTCGGCGCGATGGATTTCTACCAGTTCGGCAGCAACTGGTTCGGCGCGGCGCTGCGACACGACTGGTTGTCGTTGTGGGCCATCGGCCTCGCGCTGTTGCACAAGCGCAAGTGGGAGCTCGCCGGCGCCGCCTTCGCCTGGAGCGCCTGGATTCGCGCCTTCCCCGCCCTCACCTTCATCACGCTCTCGTTCCCCGTGTTGTGGGTCGGCATCAAACTGCTCCTGCAGAAGCAGACGTCGAAGGCCCTCGACGTGGCGCGGCCGCTGCTGCGCGTGGTGCTCGGGGTCGGCATCGCGAGCGTGGTGCTGGTCGGCTTGTCCATCCAGGTCTTCGGCGCCGACGCGTGGACGGAGTGGCTGCGCAAGGTGCAGACGCTCGACAAAGACAACCACCTCAACAACATCAGCTTCCGCACGTACATCAACGTCGACCGCCAGGTGTGGATGGCGATGTGCGCGGGCTCGCTGCTCACGTTGTTGGTGATGCTGCGACGCGCGTCGCTCGCTCGAGCCGCGGCGTGGGGCGTGGCGCTGGTGCCCATCGTCTTCAACCCGGCCAACTACTACCTGCACTCGGCCTTTCTGCTCGCGACGCTGGCGGCAGAGCACGACGGCAAGACCTCGCTGCGCGGCCTGCTCGTGTGGTGCACCGTGCTCGCGATGTGCGTGGCCTCGTATTTCACGAACATCCCCACCGACACCGGCGTGCACTTCCGCATGGACACCATCGTGTGCTTCGCCGCGCTTGGGGTGCTGCTGCTGCTCGAAGTGAAGCGGCCGCCGGCGACATGAGCTCGCTGCGCGCGCCGTGGCTCAAGCGCATCGACCTGCAGACCGGAGAGCTGTCGGTGTGGTCGATTGATCACTCGAGGCCGTTCATCACGGCCCATCGCACGAGCGGGAGTCGCGAGGCGAAGGATCGCTTCGAGTTCGACGGTCAATCCTGGTTCCACGTCGGGCATCGCTGGGCAGCGCCGTGGATCGCTCAAGCCCGAGCTGCTCAAGGAGCGCGGGCCCGCCGGCAACTGGTTCCTCGAAGGGCTCGATCGCAGCGGGCTCATCGAGTTCACGATTCGCGACGCGCTGGTCCGGGAAGTGAAGCTCGGCGGCGTGCCGGACGACGCGATCGCCGAGACGATACATCGGCTCTGCCACCTGCGCGCCTGCGTGGCGCTCGAGCACGTCTCGATGCAGCGCCCTGAGTCCGCTCCGCGACGTCGCACGGCCGGCGTCCCCGCGAGTTCTCCGCTGTGGCGAGTCTGCCGTTTTCCACCGTCCGTGCGTCGCGTGACGCCAACGGGCGAGACCGTCGCGCGCACCTTTCCCATGAGCACGCGCTCCCTCTCACCTCGTGGGGGAGAGGCTGACCGTCGTTCCTGCTCTCCGGGTGAACTGAATTGCGGGCTAGGAAGTGGCCCATGCGACTCCAGCGATTCACGAAGCCATCGTTGATGTCAGTCGTCGTCCTCCTCTCCCTCACTGCGTGCGGCCCCGCGGGTGGCCCTGACGCTGGCACTGGCGGTGGCTCCGCGACGGGCGGTGGCTCCACGACGGGCGGTGGCTCTGCGACCGGTGGTGGCTCCGCGACCGGCGGCGGCGCCGCAACGGGAGGCGGCGGCGTGACAGTCGACGCTGGCTCCGACGCAGGGGTCGATGCGGGCGTCTTCGACGGCGGCACGGCGCCGACCATCACCACCACGTCACCGCTCGCGACGCTCACGGGAGGCACCGCCGCCACTGCGTTCACCTTCACGGCCACCGGTGACGCGCCCATCACGTGGACCCTCACCGCCGGCATGCTCCCTCCTGGAATGGCGTTGGCGGCGAACTCTGGCGCCTACACCGGCACCCCGACCGCCATCGGCACGTTCAGCTTCACCGTTCAGGCCGCCAACCCGGCCGGCACCGCCACGCTCGCCGTGATGCAGCAGGTCAACACGCCCCCGCCCAACGCGCACGTCCTGCTCACCGGCAATCGCCTCGCACCCCTCAACACGCTCTTCCCCTCGGCGACCCTCACCGCCACCGCGCTCACGGGCGTCGTCGCCGGTGAGAGCCTCGTCGCCATCGACCGCCGCCCCGCGAACGGCATGCTCTACGGCCTCGGCGTCAACGCCGCAGCGAACACCGGCACGCTGTACGCCATCACCCCGAGCACCAACCTCGCCACGCCCCTGCTGGCCTCGGCCATTGCCTTCATCGACGGCGTCGGCAACCCCGTCTCGTTCACCGCAGCCCGCTGGGGGCTCGACTTCAACCCGACGGTCGACCGTGTGCGCGTCGTCAACTCGGCCGGGGTCAACTTCCGGGTCAACCCCAACACCGGCGCGCCCATCGATGGAAACCTCGCCAGCACCGTCATCGCGGGCGTCAACCCCGACGGCCCGCTCAACGGCAGCGTGACCGCGCTCGACGAGGTCGCGTACACGAACAACGCACTCAACAGCACCGTGACCACGCTCTACGGCATCAACTCGAGCACCGACTCGCTGGTCATCATGAACCCGCCGAACGCCGGCACCACGGTCGCGTCGGTGCCGCTCTCGACCGCGGTCGACGGTGTGCTCGGCTTCGACCTCGTACCGGGCGTCAACGCAGCGAGCTCGAGCGCGCCCGTGACGGCCGGCTCAGGCGTCGCCATCGTTCAGCTGCCTGGCTTCGCCAGCGAGTCGCTCGTGAACTTGAACCTCGTCACTGGCACCATCAGCGGCGCGACGAGCATCGGCACGGGCGGAATCATCGGGCTTGCGGTGCAGCAACAGCCCGACCACCCCGCGTACGCGTTGTCAGACGGCAGCCCCGCGCTGCTCCGCTTCTACAAGAACACCCCCGGCACGGTGACCACGGTGACCGTGACGGGTGTCGCCGCGAATGAGGTGCTGGTGGGCATCGACTTCCGCCCTGCGACGGGTCAGCTCATGGGCCTCGGCGTCAACGGAGGCACCGTCTCGGGCACGCTCTACCTGCTCGACCCCATGACGGGTGGGGCCACAGCCATCGGGTCGCCCGGCGGCATCACTCCGCTCACTGCCGCGGCCGGAGGCTACGGCTTTGACTTCAACCCGACCGTCGACCGAATTCGCGTGGTCGGCGCCACGGGGCTCAACCTCCGCCTCAACCCGGCCACGGGCGCGTTGGCCGCGGGCGACTCCGCACTCAACGGCGGTGCGACGGACGGGTGTGGCTCGGCGTACGTGAACTCGAACGCGGGCGCGACCACCACCACGCTGTACACGCTCGATGCGACCACCGATTCGCTCTTCCTTCAGAACCCGCCGAACGCCGGCACGCTCACCCTCGTCGCGACGCTGACGCTCGGCGGCAACCCGCTCAACTTCACGGCGCTGGGCGGCTTTGACATTCCTCCTCCCGCCGCAGGCCCAGGGTACGCGGTGCTCACGGTGGGTGGAACGACCTCGCTCTACAGCCTCGACCTCGTCACTGGCGTCGCAACGCTGGTGGGCGCCATCGGCCCCGGCAGCACGGCGATGGTCGGGCTCGCCCTCGGCCGCGTCGACCTCTGAGAGAGCGATAGAGTCCGGGAATGCTCCCGTTGGACGTCACGCCCTCCCAGCAAGCTCGCCACGACGAGCTGCTGCAGCGACTCTCGGAGCCGCAGCGGGCCGCGCTGGTCGCCAACCTGTGGGCTGCCGGTCGGCAGCTCGCTGAAGCGGGCGTTCGCCAACGAAACCCGGGCGCCAGCGAACGCCTGGTCCGCTGGCTGCTCACGAGCGTGATCTACGACGAAGCGACGGCGCGCCGACTCCACGGAGAGCGACCCGCAGCATGACACCGCTCGAAGTGGCGCTTCGGGCCGTTGTTGGCCCGCGCGCGAGCGGTCAGCGGTAGCCCTGCGCCTGCAGGGTGAAGAGCTTCGCGTAGCGACCGTCGCGCGCGAGCAGGGAGTCATGACCGCCGAGCTCGGTGAGGCGCCCGCCCTCGAGCACCGCGATGCGGTCGGCCATGCGCACCGTGCTGAAGCGGTGGCTGATGATGATGGCGGTGCGGTCTTTCGCGAGCGTCTTGAAGCGCTCGAACAACGCGACCTCGGCCTCGGCGTCGATGGCGGCGGTGGGCTCGTCGAGAATCAGCACCTCGGCCTCACGCATGAACGCCCGCGCGATGGCGAGCTTCTGCCACTGCCCACCTGAGAGCTCGTGCCCCTTCTCGAACCAGCCGCCAAGCATGGTGTCGAACTTCTGCGGCAACGCGTCGATGACCTGCTTGGCGCCGCCCGCATCGGCCGCGACCTCGATGGCGGCGCGGTCTTCGAGGCGCTCCGGGTGCCCCAGCCCGACGTTCTCGGCGGCGGTGAACTGGTAGCGCACGAAGTCTTGAAACACGGCGCCCATGCGCGCCCGCAGGTCGACCACGTCGAGGTCGCGCAGGTCGACCCCGCCGTAGCGAATCGAGCCCTCGGTTGGATCGTAGAGCCGCAGCAACAGCTTGATGAACGTCGACTTGCCCGCCCCGTTCTCACCGACCAGCGCGAGCTTCTCGCCCGCCTCGAGCGTGAGGGTGAAGTCCTGCAGCGCCCAGTCTTTCTTGCCTGGGTACTTGAAGCTCACGTGATCGAACTCGAGCCGATGCGGGCCGGGGCCGAGCGTCTTCGCGGGCAACGTGCGCGGCGCTTCGGAGGTGGTCGGCAGGTCGAAGAACTTCTGCAGGTTCGAGAGGAAGAGCGCGTCTTCGTACATGCCGGCGACGCTGCTGAGCACCGACTCGAACGACGACTGGCCCTGACGGAAGAGCGCGATGGTGAGCACGAGATCGCCCACCGAGATGACCCCCGTCGACGCGCGACCGGCGACCCACAGGTAGCAGACGTAGAACGCGCCGAGCGAGAGCGCGCCCAGCACCGTGCCGTACAGCACGCGCTTGCGGGCCAGCGCGCGATCTTCAGCGAGGAACTTGGCGAACAGGGCCTTGTACCGGGCGAGGATCAGCGGGCCGAGCCCGAAGAGCTTCACCTCTTTCACCGTCGAGTCGCGCGTGAGAATCCACTCGAGGTAGTTGAGCCGTCGGCCCTCGGGCGCGCGCCATGAGTAGAGCCGAAACGCCGCACCGCTCAGGCGCGTCTCGGCCACGAAGGCCGGGAGCGCCGCGAAGAGCAGCACCAGCACGCTCCACCACGCGATGCCCCACAGCAGCACGGCGAAGGTCGTCAGGGTGATGAGGCTGCGCACCACGCTGACCGCCGAGAGCGCCAGCGCGAGCGGCCGCGTCGACGCCTCGCGCCGCGCGTTCTGCATGATGTCGTACGTCTCACTGTCTTCGAAGTGCCGCAGCTCGAGGGTCAGCGCCTTGTCGAGGATGCGCTCGTTGAGCAGGTTGCCGAGGCTGACGCGAAGCAGTTCGCGCGCGAAGCCGGTGATGCGCGTGAGCAGCAACGCGACCACCGCGAGCCCCAGCTCCCACGCGACGTAGCGCCAGACCAGCTCGCGCGCGGCCTCGTTCTGCGGCTGGGCCGAGGCGACCACCACCGCGTCGATGATGAGCTTACCCACCCACGCGATGGCGGCGGGCAGCGCGGCCTGCAGCAGGGTGAGGAACGAGAGCAACAGCGCGTTGAAGCGGTCTGCTTCCCACACCAGCGTGAGCGCCCGAGGCAGCTGCAGCAGCAGCTCCTTCGTGATCACCTTCTTGTCGGCCTTCTGTCCAGCGCGCTGAGGCATGCAGCCGGTGCCTTAGCCCTGCGGCGTCTCGCGCGCCGCCACCAACTGCCTGAACGGGGCCCTCACAGGTCGTCGCAGGGAGTGCCCAGCCGTTCCCCGGCGTGCACACCGAGCTCGAAGGAGATGACGTTGAGGTTCTCGGCCACGGGCACCAGCCGCAGCGGGGCCAGCTCAACCCTTGTGTCTGTGGCGGGGGTGGGCTGTCGTCGCCACCCTGGTGCGCGACGAGAGCTGCGGAGACGACGTGAATCGTCCGATGCGGACGTGGTGGCGTGAAGCACTTCTCATCGTCGGGCTCGCGTCACTGGCGGTGAGGCCTGGTGGTGGCTCCGCTCCGACTCCACCCGATGACGCACGGAAGCAGGTCTCGGGCACCTCCTCCCTCGAAGCGCGGGTACGGCGAGAGGAGTACCGGCCCTCACTCCAGCGTGGAGTCCCTTCGGCTCCCAATCGCGCCCATGGCCTGAGGATGCGGTGGGACGCCGCAGGGACACGCATCGAAGACAGAACGTCGGGAGAGCATCTGGCAACGATGAAGACGACTCGGGTGGGGCGGCAGAAGCCAGCGGCCCTCGAGCCCGGCGAGGCCGAGCTGCACGACGGGCACCGTGACGCGAAGGTGGGCGGAGGTGACGGAGTGGTGGCGGAATGACGAAGCGGGCGTCGAGCAAGGGTGGACGGTAGAGACGCGCCCAGAAGGCGCAGGCGCGCTGCGGCTGGTGGTGGAGGTGGAGGGCGCTGCGGTGACGAGTGATGGCGACGGGATCCTGCTGCAGACCCAGACAGGGCGACGGTTGGCGTACGGGAAGTTGAAGGCGTGGGACGCGAAGGGCCAGACGCTGACGACGAGACTGGTGGTGGCCGAAGTGGGCTGGACCATCGAGGTGGAGGACGACTCGGCGGAATACCCGGTGACGGTGGACCCGCTGCTGACGGCGGCGGCGTGGACGGCCGAGTCGAACCAGGCGAGCGCTCGATTCGGCACCAGCGTGGCGACCGCGGGAGACGTCAACGGCGACGGCTTCTCCGACGTGGTGGTGGGAGCCTCAGCATTCGACAACGGCGAGGCGGATGAGGGGCGCGTATTCGTGTACCAGGGGAGCGCGACGGGGCTCGCCTCGACACCTTCATGGACGGCGGAGTCCAACCAGGCCAGGGCCTCGTTTGGTAGCAGCGTGGCCAGCGCAGGAGACGTGAACGGCGACGGCTTCTCGGACGTGGTGGTGGGGGCGCCCTTCTTCGACAACGGGCAGGCGGATGAAGGGCGGGCCTTCGTGTACCTGGGCAGCGCGACGGGACTGGCAATGACGCCAGCGTGGACGGTCGAATCGAACAGCGCCGGTGCCCAATGCGGGTACATCGTGGCCAGCGCGGGAGACGTCAACGGTGATGGTTTCTCGGACGTGCTGGTGGAAGTTCTTTGGCCGGGCGGACCTTCGAGGGTCAATCTGTACCTGGGCGGCGCAGCGGGTCTCGCACCGACGCCAGGGTGGACAGGATTCACGAGTCAGGCGGGTGATTTCTTCGGCTTCAGCGTCGCGAGCGCAGGAGACGTCAACGGCGACGGCTTCTCGGACGTCGTGGTGGGGGCGCCCCGTTTCGACAACGGCGAGCAGGATGAAGGACGCGCCGACCTCTATCTCGGGAGCGCCTCTGGTCTTGCGCCCACGCCTTCCTGGACGGTGGAGTCGAACCAGGCCAACGCCCTATTTGGGACCCGTGTGGCCAGCGCGGGCGACGTCAACGGCGACGGCTTCTCTGACGTGGTGGTGGGAGCGCCCTTCTTTGTCAACGGCGAGCTGAATGAAGGGCGCGCCTTTGTCTACCTCGGCAGCGCCACCGGCCTCTCGTCGGTCGCATCGTGGACGGGCGAAGCGAACCAGGCCAACGCCCAATTCGGGGCCAGTGTGGCCAGCGCGGGCGACGTCAACGGCGACGGCTTCTCTGACGTGGTGGTGGGAGCGCCCTCATTTGCCAACGGCGAGCTCGATGAAGGGCGCGCCTTTGTCTACCTCGGCAGCGCCACCGGCCTCTCGTCAGCCAAATCGTGGACGGCCGAATCGAACCAGGCCAACGCCCAATTCGGGGCCAGCGTGGCCAGCGCGGGCGACGTCAACGGCGACGGCTTGTCTGACGTGGTGGTGGGAGCGTCAAACTTTGCCAACGGCGAGCTGGATGAAGGGCGAGCCTTTGTTTACCTCGGCAGCGCCATCGGCCTCTCGTCAGCCGCATCGTGGACGGCCGAATCGAACCAGACCAGCCCTCACTTCGGCGTCAGTGTGGCCAGCGCGGGTGACGTCAACGGGGACGGCTTTTCGGACGTGGTGGTGGGGGCCAACTTGTTCTCCAACGGCGAGTTGGGTGAAGGGCGCGCCTTTCTGTACCTGGGCAGCGCCACGGGCCTCGCGTCGACGCCTTCATGGACGGCCGAGTCGAACCAGGGCGGTGCCTCCTTCGGTGTCAGCGTGGCCAGCGCGGGCGACGTCAACGGCGACGGCTTCTCTGACGTGGTTGTGGGGGCCTTTGGTTTCTCCAATGGCGAGACGAGTGAGGGGGGCGCCTTTCTGTACCTGGGTAGCGCCTCTGGCCTCTCGTCGACGCCTTCCTGGACGGCCGAGTCCAACCAGGCCAACGCCGCCCTTGGTCGCTGTGTCGCCAGCGCGGGTGACGTGAACGGCGACGGCTTCTCCGACGTGGTGGTGGGGGCCTCCAGGTTTTCCAACGGCGAGATGAATGAAGGGGGCGCCTTTCTCTATCTGGGCAGCGCCGCGGGCCTCTCGTCGACGCCTTCCTGGACGGCCGAGTCCAATTGGGCCGACGCCCAATTCGGCACCAGCGTGGCCAGCGCGGGAGACGTCAACGGCGACGGGTTCTCGGACGTCGTGGTGGGGGCGCTCCGTTTCGGCAACGGCGAGCTGGCTGAAGGGGGCGCCTTTCTCTATCTGGGCAGCGCCGCGGGCCTCTCGTCGACGCCTTCCTGGACGGCCGAGTCAGACCAGGCCTACGCCGAGTTCGCCACCAGCGTGGCCAGCGCGGGCGACGTCAACGGCGACGGTTTCTCCGACGTGGTGGTGGGCGCCTGGTTGTTTTTCAACGGCGAATCTTCGGAAGGTCGGGCCTTCCTGTACCTGGGCAGCGCCACAGGGCTGTCTTCGACGCCTTCATGGACGGCAGAGTCGAATCAGGGCTTCGCCTACTTTGGCTCCAGCGTGGCGAGCGCAGGAGACGTCAACGGCGACGGCTTCTCTGACGTTGTGGTGGCGGCGTACAACTTCACCAACGGTGAGGCGAATGAAGGGCGGACCTTCCTGTACCTGGGCAGTGCCACCGGCCTCTCGTTGACGCCAGCATGGACAGCCGAGTCGAACCAGGCCGGCGCACAATGGGGCTTCAGCGTGGCCAGCGCGGGAGACGTCAACGGCGACGGCTTCTCGGACGTGGTCGTCGGGGCCTGGAATTTCTCGAACGGCGAGACGCGGGAAGGGCGCGCCTCCGTCTTCCTCGGGGGTGACGGAAGTCCTGGGCGCTCGCTTGGCCTCATTCAGAGGGTCAGCGGTACTCCCGTGGGTGCAGGGGTTCGAACGACGCAGTCTCCCGGTCTCGAGCTCCGACTGGTGGACAGCCTCGCGGGGCTTCAGCCCATTCGCTTCGAAGTTGAAGTCAAACCTGTCGGCGTCCGCTTCAACGGCGGGGGCACCGCGTCGTCGGCGTACCAGGCTCCAGGCGTTGCCTCGGTGTCTCTCTCGGCGATGCCCGCAGGGTTGTACCACTGGCGCGGTCGACTTCGGGTCGGCTCACCCCAGGGGAACGCGAGCGCATTCCTGGGGCGCTGGACTTCATTCGGCGGCAACCGCGAGGACGAGGCGGACTTCGTCATCGTCGCCGCTGTCACGCCGGACGCAGGTCCTCCCGACGCAGGCATTCCCGACGCAGGCACTCCCGACTTGAGGGCCAAGGACTACCGAATCGCCTGTGGCTGCGGCAGTACACCCACCGCGCTCCATGTGGTTCTCGCGTTCGTGTTTCTCTGCCGGGGTGCACGGAAGCGACGCTGAGGAGCAGGTGCCGAGGGAGCTCAACTCTGTGCCGGGAAAACGGGGCCCAACCCTTTCAGCAGCCGACCTCAGTACAGCAACTTCAGCGCCCACAGGGAGATCCCGTTGAACAGAAGCTGCACGGCGATCGTCGCGACGAGCAGGCTCACTGCATTCGCCCGCCTGCCCCCAGCCCCGCGAACCCGATGCTCGCCAACGCGAATACCGTCATCACCCAGCGCACCTGAAACGCCACCTCGGTCGCCGCGGGCAGGTGCGGGAACGTCGCGAGCCACGGGAGGCGCCGGCCTTCCACGCCTGGAGCTTTTCAGCTCGCGCGACGGGAGCGTCGTCGGCCTGCGAGCTCGACGGTCGGTCTCCCGACGCCGAGGTGCGGTAGGCCTGCACCGCCATGCCGACGGGCCAACTGCGCTGACGGCGCGCTGACGCGGGGCTGCGCCGCGACCTCGTCACCGCGCACCGCAACGGCCCCCTCGAGTTCGTGCTCCCCCCGGGCGACCAGGCGCGCGCACACCAACCTTGACATGGGTGAGGTTGCGCTGAGATGCGTGTCGCGCCGCTCCGGCACAACCTCCGCCCCGATGCTCAGCCCTCTGCTCCTCTCCCTCGCGCTCGCCCAGCAGCCCCCCTGGGCTCCGGGTGAGCGCCTCGTGATGACCTGCAGCGTGAAGAAAAAGGCCCTCGCCGTCTCCGCGGGCAAAGGCCAGCTCGACGGCGTCCAGCAGTCCGAGTTCTTCGAGGCGGCCGACACCCAGTGCCGCGCCGGCTGGACCGCCGAGGCCGCGGAGTGCGTCGCTGCGCGCGAGCAGCCCTGCCCCGCGCTCACGGCGGCCCGGCGAAAGACCCTCGACGTACGCACCCAGGAGATCATCAACCGATGAACCGCCCCCTCACCCTGCTCTCGGTCTTCCTCGCCGCCTGCGCGCACACCCCGGAGCCCGAACCCAGCCCGGTGCTTCCTCCGCCGCTCTGCTCGACGGTGCCCTCCATCGCCGCGACGCGCCTTCCGAAGCCTGCGTCCCGGCCGTGCAGCGAGCGCGGCGCGCTCCGCCGCGCCTGCGAGGCCGCCGACCCGGTCGCCTGCTACCAGCTGGGCTCCTGCCTCTCCGCCGACATCCTCGACTCGCGCTTCACCCCGGAGGAAAAGGCGCAGCTCGTCGACGCGGCCAAGACCGCGCTCGGGGTCTCGTGCAAGGCGGGCATCTCGGAGGGCTGCGTGCTGCGCGGAGGCGTGCGCCTGCTGAGCGGCACCCCGGAGGCAGAGCTCTGCGACGACGTGGTGCGCGCCTGCCAGCTCGGCGACGAGGTCGACGGCTGCATCGCGTGCTTCAAGTCCAGCTGCAAGTGAGCGTTGAGGTTGCGCTGGCGAACCCTTCTTCATCGTCTTCGCCAGCCGCCCGACGAGCTGTCGGTGCGGCAACCGCGACGACCCCTCGCCATGACCGCGCCGCAGCCCATTCCTGTGTCAGGGTTGGCCGTGTTCCGGTTCTGCTACGCCCACGACAGCGGCTGGAGCCCAGCCATCCTTCGCGACCCTGCTCCACGAGCACGGGCCGGCGTTCGAGCGCCTGGCTTGTGTCCGTGAACTGACGACCCCTCCCCTGCGCCGCGCGCGCGCGCGCGTGAGGCACGGGGCGCATGAAGCGACGAACGTCATCAAAGGGCTCGCGGTCGTGAAGCACGGCCCATTGGCCTCGAGTCGCGGCACTTTGCGCGGCACCCCGACGGCCGCATCGACGAGCCCGTCCCGACTTAGAGCGTGCAGCAGTGGATCGCGATCTGCGTCCCGACCCAGTAGGCAGTCTCGTTCGCGGTGTGACCGACCTGCACGCCACACATGTACTGCCCGTCGGTGCAGAGGATGGTCTGGCCACCTTGGGACGTCGCGGTGCCGTGGCTGAACCAGCCGGAGCTGGTCCGCGCCCCCCAGGTGTTCGCCGAGACCTCGAAGTTGCCGACCACGCTGACGGGCGAGGCCCCGCGCCCCTTCAGGTAGAGCGGCTGGTCGGGGTTGCTGCCCGCGGCGTACACGGTGTTGAACCCGATGCCGACGCCCTGGGTCAGGTTGTCCTGGCGGATCTCGAAGCCGCCGTTGGCGGCCTGCCCGTCGCCCATGTTGCTCGACAGGAAGAACGCCTTGCCGCTGGCGGTGCTGACGTTCGACGTGCCGCCCGATTGGACGCGAATGGCCCCGCTGGCGCCAGTGACCGACAGCCCGCCTCCAACCGAGAGGGTGCTCACCGTGACGGTCGCGGTGCCGACCGCGCCGACCTTCTGTTCCAGCCACTCCTTGAGCTGCGAGAAGTTGTGGTTCACCTGAGACGCGAGGGCTGGCTGATCAGCCACGAAGCAGAACGGCAGATTGTTCGGACAATTTCCGTTCGCTGCGACGGCCGCGCCCGAGCCAAGCAACGCTGCGAGGCCGACCGCCACGAGGCCAAACCGCATGGCCGTACGCTTTCGACGGAGGGTCTCCTGCCGTGCGCGCTCGAGGTCGGCGGTGCGGGCCCGCAGGGAGTCCAGCTCTGTGCGCAACTGCGTCAGTTCGTCGAGGCCGAGTTGATTCATGGGCGGAAAGTATCAGCCTCGATGCATCGCACACAGCAGGTCCCTTCGATTGGCCGTCGCGAGAGTCGTCTTCTCCGGCACACCGCGCGGCTCAGGTCACGGCACCCAACGCGCAAACGCTTCGACCGCCTCGATGACCCGACGCTGATCGTCATCGCTCAACGTGTTGAAGAATGGCAACCGCACCAGTCGCCCAGACACGTCTTCGCTCACCGGCAACTGCCCCTCGCGGTACCCCAGCCTCGCCCCCATCTCTGAGGTGTGCAGCGGCACGTAGTGGAACACCGCCAGAATGTTCCGCTCCTTGAGGAAGGAGATGAACGCGTCTCGCTCGGCCAGCCCCGTCGTCAGCAGCGGGAACATGTGAAACGCGCTCTCCCGCCCCTCGGGGATGATGGGCAACACCCACCCGCGCTTGCTCGCCACCGCCGTCAACGCCGCGAGGTAGCGCTCATAGAGCTGCCGCCGCCGCCGCGTGATGAGCTCGCGTTGCTCGAGCTGGCCAAAGACCATCGCCGCCAGCATGTCTGACAACCCGAAGCTCGAGCCCACGTCGACCCACGTGTACTTGTCGACCTGCCCTCGCAAGAACCGCTGCCGGTTGGTGCCCTTGGCGTGCAGAATTTCGGCGCGCTCGACGTACTGCGCGTCGTTGAGCACCAGCGCCCCGCCTTCGCCGCACGAGAAGTTCTTCGTCTCGTGAAAGCTCAAGGTCGACATCGCCCCGAAGCTCCCCAGCTCACGGCCCCGGTAGCGCCCGAACAGCGCGTGCGCGTTGTCTTCGATGAGCGTCAGCCCGCGCCGCTGCGTCACCTCGAGCAAGGGGGCGAGCTCGCACCCGATGCCTGCGTAGTGCACCACCACCACCGCCTTCGTGCGTGGCGTCACCGCGGCCTCCACCAGCCGCTCGTCGAGGTTCCACGTGTCGGGCCGTACGTCGACGAACACCGGCCTGGCGCCCCGCAGCGCATATGCGTTGGCCGTCGAGACGAAGGTGAACGACGGCATGATGACCTCGTCGCCCGGCTGCAGGTCGAGCAGGAGCGCCGTCATCTCGAGCGCGTCGGTGCACGAGGTGGTCAGCAGCACCTTCTTCGCCCCCAGCACGCCGCTCAGCAGCGCGCTCACCTTCTTGCTGAAGGGACCATCGCTCGAGATGTGCATGTTGCGCAGCGACTGCTCGAGGTACTCCCGCTCGCGCCCCACGAAGGCCGCGCGGTTGAACGGAATCAGACTGCTTTCCATGCGCACATTGTGAACGCTCCCCCGCCGGGAAGAAAGCGCAGCGCGCCCTGCGTTCGGTTGTACGTTCACGCGCAGTGAACCGGCAGCGCCTCTTCAAGCTGGTGCGATGGGCCCTCGCCCTCACCCTGGTCGCCATCGTGCTGACCCGGCTCGACCTGAGCACCGTCGGCGCCTCGCTCGCAGTGCTCGACGCCCCCACCCTCGCCGCGCTGCTCGCGCTGACCCTGGTGATGCCCGCCCTCCTGGCCCGCAGACTCCAGGTGCTCGCACGACCTCTCGTCCTCGCGCACGGTCGAGGCGCCCGCGAGGCCACGCTGCCTGCCGTGCTGTCCGATGCGCTCGCCGCCGCGGCCACCGGCACCGTCCTGCCCTCGTCCATCGGAGGCGACGTGGTGCGCGCCCTGCTGGTCAGCGATTACTTCGCCGGCGACGGGGCCCGCGCCCGCGCCGTCTCGCTCATCTTCGTCGACCGCCTCGTGGGCCTGCTCGCGCTGAGCACCCCGCCCATCATTCTCGGCCTGGTGTGGCACCGCAGCGCCCTCGGGGGCTACGCCGTCGCCGCTGCGCTCGCGCTGGCCCTCGTCACCTGGCAGCTCAGCCGGGTGCTCACCTTCGCCGCGCGCCTCGTGCCCAGCCGCTGGCCCCGCGCCCGCGCCTTCTTCGACGCGCTCCCCGCCGGAGTCGCCAGCGTTCCCGTCGGCCCCCGCCTCGAGGCCTTCTGCTGGTCGGTGCTCTACCAGGGCTGCGTGGGCAGCTTCTTCGAGCTGGTCGCCGCGAAGTGGGGCAGCGACCCGCGCTACCACGAGGCCATCTGGGTCGGCATCCCCGTCGCCATGGTGCTCACCGTCATCCCTCTGTCCATCGGAGGCCTCGGGCTGCGCGAAGGTCTCTTCGTCGGCGTCTTCGTGCTCCTCGGGCTGCCGCGGGAAGAGGGGCTCGCGCTGGCGCTGATGTGGGGCTTCGTCGGGCTCGCCTGGGCGCTCGCGGGCGCCGCCGTCTTTCTGTGGCGCGCTGCGAAGAAGAAGAAGGTCGCCTCAGCCGACCTGGGTGGGGCCTGACCTGGGCTTCACCCGAGAGGCTTCGATGGCGCCCGCCTGAGCCGCCGCGCGTGCTCGCAGAAGCACGACGGGCAGAGCCGCTGAGAACGTCTCTCCCTCTCCCTGCGAGAGCGGGCCGAGGGCCGGGGGTGAAGGGCCGCGCCGGCGTCTACGTGCGGCGCTTCATCACGCCATCGAGCAGCTGCTTCGTCATGCCCGCCCACAGGTCGCCGGCCTTGAGCGATTCCTCGAGCGCCTGTTCCGGGGCCGACAACCAGTGCACGCGCGGTCGGGCATCGCTCACGTCGACGACCGCATCCGGAGCGGCGTCACCCTCGAGCCCGGCGCGCATCTTCGTCGTGAAGTAGATGACGCGCGCCCGACCCCGGTGCGTCTCGCGCGCCTGCACGATGGCGCCGGGCGTGGAGTCGGTGCGCACCACCTCGACCTGCCCGCGCTCACGGAACTCGCGCAGCAACAGCGACAACACTCCCTCTTCTTCGACCAGCGCCGTCTCGTCGCCTTCCATCGAGAACTTGAGCTCGAAGGTGAGCGCCTCGGTGTTGAGCCACTCGCTCAACTTGCGCACCAGCGCAGTGACGGCCCCCTGCAGCCACACCAGCCGCTGGTACGCCTCACCGGGATCCTTCACGCGCGCGCGCATCAGCGACGGGTCGAACACGAAGACCAGCGCCCGCTTCTTGCGCACCGCCACCGACTCATCGCGCGCGTAATAGAGGAGCTCGCCCTCGACGAAGCGAATGTCGAAGAGGTCGGGCCGCGACGCGGGGTCGTCGCCCTCTTCCATGTAGATGAGCTCGGAGGTGACGAGGTTCTCGAGGCTGCCCACCGTGCTGATGCTCGAGAAACCGCCCACCGGGTACGCGCTGTCTTCTTCCAGCGACGTGGGCGCATCACCCTCTTCGAAGACCTGGCCTCGCAGGCGTGCCGGCAGTCGCTCTTCGACCGCCTGGGCCACTTCAGCGAGCTGGGCGAGCGCTACGCGAGGGCCGAGACCTTTGAGCGCGGTGAGGTTCTCGAGAAGAAACACCTCCGCGTCTGAAAGCAGATCTCGCGTGCGCCGCGCCGCCTTCGCGAGCAGCGTGAAGCCCTCGACCAGCCGCGCAGCGAGCTCTTCGTCGTAGAGCGCGGCGCGCCCCGCCTCGAGCACCTCTTCGGCCGAGCGGTTCGCGAGCCGTCGCACGATGCCGGTGCTCACGCCGGTGCCTTCGTTCAACTTGAGGCGCGAGAGCAACTGCGCGGTGATGAGGCCCATGGCTGCCGGTCGCAGCTCTCTGGGCAGGCCGGAGATGGCCTCGGTGAGCCGCGTCCACCGGCGGTCGGCGGTCAGCCGCGCGAGCACGTGATCTTCGTAGCCGCGCATCGCCTCGCGCACCGGTTCCTGCGCGGGGGGAGGAATCGGCAACAAGCGCTCACCCTGCAACAGCGCGGTGAGATCGAACGCGAGGGTCGGCGCCGGAATGAGCGGCCGCTCGCCGTACGCCGCCTCGAGCGAACGAATCGACGTCTCGAACCACGTCGGTGAGGTCGCCGCTTCTCGCGCCAACGCCAGCGCCGCCTGGAGAAACGCTTCTGCGCGAGGACCATCGAGCCGTTCGTCTGACATCGAGCGTCACCCTACCCCTGTCACCGGCCCGACTCACCTGTGCATGCGGTTATTGACTCCAGAATCAATATTCTGCCATTCAGCGTCTACCCACGTCGCTTCACGAGGAATCGCTCATGGCTGATCAGCTTCGTTTCGATGGAAAAGTGGTGGTCATCACCGGTGCCGGCGCAGGTCTGGGGAAGAGCCACGCGCTCTTCTTCGGCAAGCGCGGGGCGAAGGTGGTGGTGAACGACCTCGGCGGCTCGGCGCACGGTGCGGGCAAGTCGAGCGCGGCGGCCGACGCGGTGGTCGAGGAGATCAAGAAGGGCGGCGGCAGCGCGGTCGCCAACTACGACTCGGTCGAAGAGGGCGCGAAGATCATCAAGACGGCCATCGACTCGTTCGGCCGCATCGACGTGTTGATCAACAACGCGGGCATCCTCCGCGACGTCAGCTTCGCGAAGATGACTCGCGACGATTGGGACTTGATCATGCGCGTCCACGTGAACGGCGCGTTCGCCTGCACCCACGCCGCGTGGCCATACATGCGCGACCAGGGCTACGGCCGCATCGTCTTCACCGCGTCGGCGGCCGGCATCTACGGCAACTTCGGCCAGGCCAACTACGCCACCGCGAAGCTCGGCCTCGTCGGCTTCAGCAACACGCTCGCCCTCGAGGGTGAGAAGAAGAACGTGCGCGTCAACACCATCGCGCCGGTCGCTGCGTCGCGGCTCACCGAGACCGTGATGCCCAGGGAGATGCTCGAGAACCTGAAGCCCGAGTACGTGACGCCGCTGGTGGCGTGGCTCGCGCACGACGAGTGCCAGGAGACCGGCGGTCTCTTCGAGGTCGGCGCAGGCTTCTTCGGCAAGCTCCGGTGGGAACGCACCGAGGGAAAGATCTTCAAGCTCGGCAAGGAGATCTCCCCCGAGGCCGTACGGTCGTCGTGGGAACAGATCACCGACTTCACGAAGGCCACCCACCCCGCCAACATCACCGAGGCCCTCGCGCCCGGCATGAACAACCTCAGCAGCCAGACGAAGGGCGGCAACGAGTTCATCGATGTCGACCAGGCGCTCGGCTACGAGTTCCCCGAGCTGCATGCGAAGTACGACGAGCGTGATCTCGCGCTCTACGCGCTGGGCGTCGGCGCCGGGAAGAACCCTACCGACACGAAAGACCTGCACCTCGTCTACGAGAGCAACGGCGATGGCTTCTGGTCGCTGCCCACCTACGGCGTGATCCCTGCGCTCAACGCCATCTTCAAGATGGCCGCCGAAGGCCACGCGGCGCCCGGCCTGAACTACGGGCTCGACCGCATCCTCCACGGCGAGCAGTACCTCGAGCTGACCCGGCCGCTGCCTCCCGCCGCGAAGCTCAAGCACAAGGCGCGCATCAGCGACATCCACGACAAGGGCAAGCACGCGGTCGTCGTCACGCACTTCGACACCTTCGACGCAGAGACCGGCGAGCTGCTGGTGAAGAACGACATCTCGATGGTGGTGCGCGGCGCCGGTGGCTGGGGCGGAGATCGCGGCCCTTCGTCCGACGTGAACACCGCTCCCGAGCGTGCCGCCGACGTGGTCATCGTCGAGAAGACCGACTCCAACCAGGCGCTGCTGTATCGGCTGTCGGGTGACTGGAACCCGCTCCACGTCGACCCTGAGTTCGCGACGATGTTCGGCTTCGACAAGCCCATCCTCCACGGCCTGTGCACCTTCGGGTACGTCGGCCGCGCTGCCATCAACGCCTTCGCGAAGGGTGACCCCCGCACCTTCAAGAGCATCAAGGTGCGCTTCGCCGACTCGGTGTTCCCGGGTGAGACGCTGAAGATCGAGCTGTGGAAGGAGAGCGATCTCCGCGTGCTGCTCCGCGCCACCGTCGTCGAGCGCAACAAGGTCTGCATCAGCAACGCGGCCGTCGAGTTCTACCCGGAGATCCCGAAACCGAAGAGCAAGCCGGCCGTCGCCGCTGCCGCCCCGAGCGCGCCGGCCGCTGCCCCTGCGGAGATCACCGCCGCGATGACCTTCGACGCCATCTCGGCGCACGTGAGCAGGAACCCCGAGCTCACGAAGATCAACATGGTCTACCAGTTCAACTTGAGCGGCCCCGACTCGTCGTGGGTGATCGATCTCAAAGCCGGCAAGGTGAGCAGCGGCAAGGCCGAGAAGGCCGACTGCACGCTCGCGCTGACCAACGCCGACTGGCTCGACATGGTGAGCGGCAAGGCCGACTCGATGAAGCTCTTCCAGGGCGGCAAGCTGAAGATCACCGGCAACGTGATGGCCAGCCAGAAGCTCGAGTTCTTGAAGAAGATCGACCGCGGCGCGGCGCCTGCGGCCTCGGCTTCGGCTTCGGCGGCCCCTGCTCCCGCCGCATCGACGGGAGGCGCCATCACCACCGCGCAGACCTTCGACGTCATCGCTGCGCACGTGGCGAAGGCGCCTGAGCTGACGAAGATCAACATGGTCTACCAGTTCAAGATCTCGAGCCCCGACTCCTCCTGGGTCATCGACCTGAAGGCCGGCAAGGTGTTCGCGGGTACGGCAGAGAAGGCCGACTGCACGCTGGCGCTGTCCGACTCCGACTGGAACGACATGGTCACCGGCAAGGCCGACTCGATGAAGCTCTTCCAGGGCGGCAAGCTGAAGATCACCGGCAACGTGATGGCCAGCCAGAAGCTCGAGTTCTTGAAGAAGCTCGACCGCTCGTCGATGCCTGCACCGTCGGCCGCTGCGGCTCCGGCAGCCAGCGCCGCACCTCAGGGCAACTCGGCCGAGGTGCTCGCGCCGAAGGTCTTCAAGGCCCTGCAGGAACGAATCGCGAAGAACCCCGCCCTCGCGAAGGAAGTGAACTCCGTCATCTCCTTCAAGGTGAAGGACGCGGGCTTCGAGTTCACCGCCGATCTCGCCAGCGCGACCCCGAGCATCAAGCCGGGCGTCGACGCGAAGGCACACACCCGCATCGTGCTCACCGACGAGGCGCTCGGCGCGCTGAGCAAGGGTGAGTCAGCGCAGAAGCTCTACCAGCACGGCCAGCTCCGCATCGACGGAGACCTCACCGCCGCGCACCGTCTCGGTTTCTTGAAGCAGCTCGTCTGAAAGGATCAACCTCATGGGTCGCAAAGTGAACGTTCTCGGCGTGGGCATGGTGAAGTTCCAGAAGCCCGGCGCCAGCGATGGGTACGAAGTGATGGCCAAGGGCGCGATCCAGGACGCGCTCAAGGACGCAGGCGTCGACTTCAAGCACGTGGAACAGGCGTACGCCGGCTACGTGTTCGGAGACAGCACCTGCGGGCAGCGGGCGGTGTACTCGGTGGGCACCACCGGCATCCCCGTCATCAACGTGAACAACAACTGTTCGACCGGCTCGACCGCGCTCTACCTTGCGCGCCAGGCCATCGAAGGCGGCCTCGCGGAATGCGTGCTCGCGGTCGGCTTCGAGCAGATGCAGAAGGGCGCGCTCGCCTCGGCGTGGGCCGATCGCACCAACCCGCTCGACAAACACGTCGACGTGATGAACGAAGAACAGGGCGTCAACCAGGCCCCCTTCGCGGCGCAGATGTTTGGAGGCGCGGGGCGCGAGTACCGCTGGAAGTACGGCACGAAGCGCGAGACCTTCGCGAAGATCTCCGAGAAGGCGCGCAAGCACGCGGCGAAGAACCCGTTCGCGCTCTTCCGCGAGGTGCTGTCGGTCGAGCAGATCCTCGCCAGCGACGAGGTGTTCGACCCGCTCACCCGCTTCCAATGCTGCCCGCCCACCTGCGGCGCGGCGGCGGCCATCCTCTGCAGCGATGACTTCGCGAAGAAGCACAACCTGAAGCCCGCGGTGCACATCGCCGGGCAGACCATGACCACCGACTTCCCCTCGAGCTTCGAGGAGCACTCGATGATGAAGATGGTCGGCTACGACATGGCGAAGGCCGCCAGCACGCAGCTCTACGAGAAGACCGGCATCGGCCCCAAAGACGTGCAGGTCGTCGAGCTGCACGACTGTTTCACCGCCAACGAGCTGCTCACCTACGAGGCGATTGGTCTCTGCCCCGAAGGTCAGGCCGAGAAGTTCATCTGGGACGAGGACAACACCTACGGCGGTCAGTTCGTGGTGAACCCCTCGGGCGGCCTGCTCTCGAAGGGCCACCCGCTGGGCGCCACCGGGCTCGCGCAGTGCACCGAGCTGGTGTGGCACCTCCGCGGGCAGGCCGGCGAACGCCAGGTCGAGGGCGCGAAGGTGGCGCTGCAGCACAACCTCGGCCTGGGCGGCGCGTGCGTGATGACGATGTACAAGCGCAACTGAGCAAGTCGTGAGACGATCTTCCCTCGCATGAGGGAGGGGCTGTTCGTGGTTCGTCTGCTTCGACTCCTGGCTGTGTCGTCGGCGCTGGTGGGGTGCTCGCGAGACCTGCAGCTCCCCGACCCGCCGTCCCCGAAGGAACAACCCGTCCTCGCGAGCTTCTCACCGCAGGCTGCGTACAGCGGCGACCGCGTGGTCGTCTTCGGTGAGAACTTCGATCGCGCCGGCAACCAGCTCATCTTCGCCACCGGCATCTCGGTGTTCGCGGTGTCGAACGACGCGGGCCTCGATGTCGTCATCGACGGCGGCACGAAGGGCCCCGGTCTGGTCTTCGAGGTGCCGCTCAACCTGAAGACCACCGAGAAGCTGGTGCTGACCAACACGCTCGGCCGCTCGGCGCCCAGCGACGAGTCCTTCTACCCACTGGGCAACGGCTTCCCGAACGTGGGCGCGCCGTTGGCGACGCTGAAGTTTCGCCACGACCCGGTGGGCATCGTCGATCGCCTCGAGAACGTGCTCATGGCGAGCTCGCTCTTCGACATCGTGCTCACCGACGGCAAGGCCTACGCGAGCGTACCGGGCGAGCCGCTGTCCCTCGTCAACGTTCCCGCGAACCGCGACCAGGCCTTCTTGAGCGTGAAGACCGAGTCGGGCAGCGCAGTGGTGCTGGTCAACGCGGGCGACGGCACGGTCATCGCCAGCTCGACCCCGCGTGACGTCATCGACGAGAAGGTTTTGCCCGGAGTGCCCCCGTCAGTCGGTCGCAGCATCGGCTACGACCGCAACGGCAACTACAGACTGTACGACTGGAGGTACGACGGCACGGCGCTCACCCCGGTTCCCCGCGACCTCCCGATTCGCCAGCTGCTGGGCGCCAACGCGCTGGGGCCTGACGTGGTGGTGGTCGGCCTCGGAGACAGCACGGGCCCCATTCCGCAGGCGTTTCTGGTGCCGCTGCTCTCGAACATCGCGCCGATCTTTCCCCTGCTCCCAGACGCTGGTTTCCCCTGCAGAATGCCGGACGACGTGTCGTGCGCCGTACCCGATGGGCCCGTCGCGCTCGTACCCCAGGCTGACGGTGGAACCAGCGTGGTGGTGAGCCTCGAAACGGGTGACCTCGCCGTCGTCGATGCCCGCCAGCCCACCCAACGACGAGAGCTCACGCTCATCTCCTATGCGCCCATCGACGATCTCACCGCCAGCGTGGGCACCGACAAGGTGGTGTTCAGCAAGAGCCGTGACGGCGCGTTGTTTCAGTACGATCTCACCACCGACGAGCTCGACTGGGCGGTGCCCGTGCGCGGCGAGCCAACGGTGATCAGCGTCGCCCCCGAGATCGACGAGGTCGCCGTCGCCAACCGCACCGAGAACTCGGTCGACACCATCGTCGCCTCGACTGGACAGTGGAGCGGGCGCATTGCCTTCGATCTCGGCCTCGGCGCAGCGCCCGGCCACACCGGCGGCGTGATGGCCACCTACTCGTACGACCCCGCGCGCTCGCCCCCGGTGACGCCGCCCGCCACCTTCTACCCCGACGAGACGATGGACCTGCTGATGCGCAACATCGGCCTCGTGCTCACCTTCAATGGCGGCTCACTCGAGCTGGGGCGCATTTCGATTCTCCAGCCCATCGAGATGGTCGGCCTGCCGCTGAGGTTGTTGGTGATGCAACAAAGCCAGACGGGGCCCTTCGAGACGCTGGTGCTGCACCAGTTGGGCGTGGGCTTGCTCGAAGACGCCGCGGCCGGCGGCATGCGCTCCGAGCGCATCGTCACGGCCAACGCCTTCCCCGAGATTCCGACGGACGCCCTCGTGATGCCCGACGGGTCGGTGCTCATCGCCTTCCCGAGCTCCGTGCGCGCCTACCAGTGGATGGGCCTGGGAACCAACCGCACGCTGCAGCTGGCAGGCGTCTTCTCGACGGTGAATGGCAACCAGGTGGGCGGCATCGCGCGCAAGGGCGCGAACGTGCTCGTGGTCGAGGTCGTTCGCGGAGGACGCTTCACCGTGACGGAGCGGAGGTTCCGCGGGCTCGAGCAGCTCACCTCGGTCACCATCAACGCCAGCAGCCCCGACTCGTACTCCGACTTCGTGCGAGCCGTGAACCTGCGCGACGGCCCCGCCCTGCTCTTCGGTGACGCGGTGGTCAAGAACGTGCGCGGGCCGGCGGTGTGGTTCCCCGCTGACAACCTCCTCTCGGCAACGTCGACCATCACCGGCAGAGAGGTGACGGGCGTGAGCCCCGATGGCCGGTATCTGGTGTGGCGCGACGTCGACGCCCCCGAGCCGATGATCCGCATCACGAAGGCGGAGCCCAACGGGCCCATCGCGCCGTTCGCGACCTATCGGCTGCCCTCGCAGGCGGCTGGGCCCGACTTCGACCCCAGCGGGCAGTGGCTGTTCTTGCCCTTGCCGGGGACGGATCAACTCGACGTCGTGCAGTGATCAGGTGATGCCGAGCAGGCGCGGCACCTTCTCCTCGAGGAGATCGATCTCCTCGCGGGTCTCACCGAGGTAGGCCAGCAGCTGCAGGTCTTCACGCTCGACCGCGCCGCCGTGCACGATCCACGCGCGGGTGCGGAGCAGGCGGTAGATCTTGATCAGCTTGCGGTCTGAGACGAACACCTCGTCTTCGCGCGTGAGCGTGCGCACCACGCGGCGGAACTCGCGCATCACCTCGTCGCGAAAGAAGAGCTCACGGTCTTTCGGCTCTTTGCGCGACATGAGCAGCGTCAGGTAGCGGTGCGCCTTGAGCAGATCTTCCAGCCCCGCGTGCCCCTCGACCCACGGCTTCTGGTTCAGGTCTTTGTGGGTCTGCGACTCGAGGCCCGCGTCGAGCAACTCGATGAAGTGCGTCTCCTGCACCGAGCGGCAGGCCGCCTTGAGCACGAAGCGGTCTTTGAGCGCGCCCAGCTCACTGTGCTCGGGGATCTCGTTGGTCGCCGCGAAGAGGATCTTCAGGCGCACCGGCACAGGCACCCCGTCCTGGTAGAACTTGCGCTCGTTGATGACGGTGAGCAGCGCGTTCAAGATCGCCGAGCTCGCCTTGAAAATCTCATCGAGGAAGACGAGGCGCGCGGTGGGCAGCTTGCCGCGCTCACGGCGAATGTACCGGCCGCTGCGCAGCTCGTTGATGTCGATGGGCCCGAGCACTTCGCTAGGCTCGGTGAAGCGCGTCAGCAGGTACTCGAAGTAGTCGCTGCCCTCGATGCCGAGCGCGTCCTTGAACTTGATGACCAGGTCGCTCTTCGCGGTGCCGGGGGGGCCGACGAGCAGCAGCGGTTCCTGCGCCACGGCGGCCACCAGCATCAGGTCGATGAGCGGCTGCTTGTCGACGAAGTGGCGACCGAGCGCGAGGCGAAAGCGGTTGAGCCGCTCCCGCAACGACTGGGCCTCGGCCTGCAGCTTGTCGAGGGGGATCTCGGCGACGTGTTCGAGCGGGTCTTTACGGGGTGCGGCTTGCGTCATGGGTCTCCTCCGACGTCGCGGTGCACCCGGCGGCGCACCAGGTACTCGTCCTCATCGAGGAAGCGACGTGTGGTCTCGTTGAGCGTCAGGTCGTCGCCGACGTGCCCGAGCACGAGCGAGTCGGCGAAGTCGACCATCGACAAACAGAAGTGGTACCGCTGGCGGCCGTCGGCCCCGACGCCGCCGTTGGTGTTGAAGCTGTCGGTGATGAACGGAAGCTGCTGTGAGAGCCGCGACAAGCCCGGCAGCGCGAGCTCGGTCGACGCATGCGAGAGCGCCTGTGAGGCCGCGCGCGAGAGCTTCATGCGCTCGGCAATGACGAGGTTCGACTCACGCGAGAGCCGCGCCGTCGCCTCTTCGATGATGGGCTGCGCCTGCTGAAACGCGCCGAGGTACATGAAGCCCGAGGCGAGCCCCAGCCGCGCCTGCAGGGTGGCCACGTCTTCACCCTTGAGCACCGCCGACGCGCGCGAGAGCAGCTCGCTCGCTTCTTCGCGCAGACCCACGCGCCGCAGCGAGCGCACGCCCGACACCAGCAAGCCGCCGAGCTCTCCGACGCCCTCGCTGCCGATCTCGCGGATCGCGTTGCCAAGCTGCAGCACGAGCTGCTTCACGAGCGCGGTGCGGCCGAAGTGACCGGCGATCTTCAGCGCATCTTCGAGCACCACCGTGCGCTGACGAGGCCCGAGCTTCTCGCCCGCGCTCAAGAACCGCTGCAAGAGCGGCAGCGCCTGCGACTCGGGCAACAGCGGGAGGAAGTCGAGCAGGCCGTCGATGAGCCGCACCCGCTCCTCGACGCCGAGCTGCTCATCGGCCACTGCGCCCATGCGCGAGCTGATCTGCCTGAACAACTCTGCCGGGTCGCGCACCGAGCGCAACGAGCCCAGCTCTTCGCCGCGCGCGTCGCGGGCGTTGCGCCAGAAGGCGCTGATGGCCTCGAGGCGTTCCTGCGGCTCGAGCACCTGGCTGAACTGACGCAGGCGATCGACCTTGTAGCGATCGAGCGGCTCGAGGCCGGTGAGCAACGCGCTGATCTCAGGCGCCAGCGGAGTCGTGGGCGCGACGCCTTCGAGCGCCTGCTCGATGCGGGCGAGGTAGGCGCGCGTCAGGTAGTGGTGAACGGGATCTTTGCGGTCGAGCGGCGCCAGCGCGCGGTCTCGCAGTTGACGCGCGCGTTCAGCGTTGGCGAGCCGCGCGAAGCCCCACGCGAACTCGAGGCTCACGTAGGCGTGCGTGAACTGCGGGGGCGCCTCGACGGCAGAGCGCTTGCGCGGCGTCTCTTCGAAGGCCTTGAGCAACGCCTCGAGCTGCGCGCTGACCCGCATCGCGCGACCCGTGCCCGCGCCGCCCGCGTTGGCCTGCTGGGTGACGCGCAACAGCCGCGGCACGTCGCGATCGAGTGACAGCCCCGCCTGAAGGCGCGCGAGCACCCGGTCGCGGCCGCGGGCGAGCCCGAGGGGATCTCCGCCAGCCAGCCGGGCCAGAGCGAAGCGCGCCAGCCAGAAGCTGCGCACGTCGAGGTCGTCACCGAAGCGGTCGAGGAAGGCGACGTAGTCGGTGACGCGCGAAGCGACGCGGGTGTTGTTCTCGAGCGCCGACGCGAGCAGGTGCGCCACTGCGCCGCGCGTCTGCTCGACGTTGGGGGTCTGCTGCGTCAGCACCGAGTCGAAGCGAACGCCTGAGGTGTCGGCCCAGCGACGGGCGATGCGCGGCGCTTCTTCGGGCGGCGATTCCCACACCGCGTGCGCGAAGGCCATGCCCGAGTCGCGGGGGCGCTGAACGCGCGAGTACATCTCGGCGAGCCGAATCCACGCGGTGCGACGGGCGACGGAATCGGCCGGCGCGTCGAGCTCGAGGAAGGCCGATTCTTCACGCGCCACCACGGCTTCGGCTTCCGACAGGCTGCCGGGCAGCTCGATCGACACCACCGGCGCCACCTGCCGCTGCTGCTCGGTCTGCGCTTCTCGCGGGGCGCCCGGCCGGGCGGGCTCGGCACGACGCGGGCGGGTGCGCGAGGTGCGCTGCTGCGGCTCGTCTTCTTCCTGCGTCGCCTCTCGCTGCTGCGGCGCGACGTCTTCCAGCGCGACGAAGGGCTCGAAGTCGAAGGTGGCAGAGCGCGACCAGGCCTCGAGCGTGTCCGACGCGCCGTCGATGACGTACTCGACCCACTCGGTCAGCGGTCGGAAGGCGGTCTCGGCGATGGATCGACGCCCGAACCCGTGCTCCGTCGGGAAGAGCCAGGTGATGGCCTCGGGGTCGGGCGCGAGCCAGGTGCGCAGGCGGTCGCGGCGCAGCGGGGGCTCGACGGTGAAGTGCGCGGGCGCGAAGAGGTTCGGGAGATCGGCCACGCGCGCATAGGCCTCACCAGGCAGGGCCCCCGTGTTGGCCTCGCGACCCGGGCGCGCGCGCAGAACCACGAGGTCGCCCGCGACAACGAAGAGGATGTTCTCGAGCTGCGCCTCGGGTGTCGACCGCACCAGCGCCTCGACCGCCTTCTTTCCGTCGGGCAGCACGAAGAGCGACGCCGCTTCGGGTCGTGCAGCGCGCGCGAGCTTGAGCTTCACCTCGACGCGGGGCACGTCGGGCGTCGCCTTCGAGACCTTCGCCCCGGGCAGACCGACGGGCACCACGAGCTGATCGACGTCGATCCACTCTCCGTCGTCGATGCGCCACCACTCACCGGCGTCGGTCATCAGCACCAGCCCGCGCTCGGGCACTTCGATGCTGGCGTCGAGCGGGTGTGCGTAGCCGACCTCCGTCCACAGGCGGTCCTGCCCAGGAACGGTGGGCACGAAGGCGCGCATGCCGTCGAGGTGATCGAGCGCGCGTGAGAGCACGAACCACGGCGGGTCGACGACGCGGAGCAGCGCGTGCGCGCGGTCGGACTTCACCATCGAGAGTTCCTGGCGATCGCAGCCCAGCCGCAGCAACTCGCCCGCCAGCTCGAGCAACGAGCGCCCTTCTGACAGGGTGAACAGCACCTGCTGCAACGCCTCGGGCTCACCGGTGCGGTTGAGGGGCAGCGCCTCGGCCCAGCAGGAAATCTCTGACAGGCGCACCGAGTTCTCTCGCGAGCCGACGCCGGACGCCTGCAGCGCCTTCTTCACCCTTGCGGCCGTGGCGGCGGCGATCTCGACTTCGCCTTCTTCGGTGCGACCAACGCGGGCGCCCTGCCGCTGCACGTCGGCGGGCACGAGGCCCGAACGCATCGCCACCTGCAGCGCCTCTTCACTTGGAAAGACCAGAACTTCCATGAGCGGCGCCACTCTACCCAAGTCGCGCGGGAGATCAGCCGTACTTGCAGGGGGGGAAAAAGAGACGAGACTGCGCCGCCATGAACGCCGACTGGAAGCGCTACCAGAGCCTGCTGTGTGAGGTGCCCGGTCTGACCCTCGACGTCTCGGGCCTGAAGACCCGCGCCGACTGGCCGGGTTCCGAGGCTGCACGCTTTGGGCTTGCTTTCGACTCGATGGATGCGGTCGAGCGCGGGGCCATCGCCAACCCCGATGAGAAGCGGCAGGTCGGTCACTATTGGCTGCGCGCGCCGGAGCTGGCGCCCATCGAAGCGCGCACGGCCATCGTCAACACGCTGTCCAGCCTCAAGGCCTTCGCGGCCGACGTGCACGCGGGTCGCATCGCGCCTCCAGGCGGGGGGAAGTTCACCCGCGCGTTGATCATCGGCATCGGCGGCTCGGCGCTCGGCCCGCAGCTCGCGACAGACGCGCTCGGCACGCGCGGCGACAAGCTGGCGCTGCACTTCTTCGACAACACCGACCCCGACGGCATCGATCGCGTGCTCGGGCACCTGCAAGGCGCGCTCAAGGAGACGCTGGTCGTCGTCATCTCCAAGAGCGGCGGCACGAAGGAGACGCGCAACGGCATGCTCGAGGCGAAGGCCGCGTTCGACCGCGCGAGCCTCGACTTCGAGAAGCACGCGGTGGCGGTGACCGGGGTGGGCAGCGAGCTCGATCGCGTCGCCCAGCTGTGGCTCGCGCGCTTCCCGATGTGGGACTGGGTCGGCGGTCGAACGTCTGAGTTGTCGGCGGTCGGTCTTCTCCCCGCGGCGCTGCAGGGGCTCGACGTCGACGCGATGCTCGCCGGCGCGCGGGAGATGGACGAGGCGACCCGCGTACGCGACGTGGCGAAGAACCCGGCGGCGCTGCTCGCGCTGGCGTGGTTCCACGCGTGCGGTGGCAAGGGCACGAAAGATCTCGTCGTGCTGCCCTACAAAGATCGGCTGCTGTTGCTCAGCCGCTATCTGCAACAGCTGGTGATGGAATCGCTGGGCAAAGAGAAAGACCTCTCGGGCGTAACCGTCGAGCAGGGGCTCGCGGTGTACGGCAACAAGGGCTCGACAGATCAGCACGCCTACGTGCAGCAACTGCGAGACGGGGTGCCGAACCACTTCGTGTTGTTCGTCGAGGTGCTCAAAGATCGCGTGGGACCGACGCTGGAGGTCGAGCCCCAGGTGACGTCGGGCGACTACTTGATGGGGTTTCTCTACGGCACCCGCGCGGCGCTGGGGGAAAAGGGGCGCGAGACCATCACCCTCACCATCCCCGAGGTGAACGCGCGCTCGTTGGGGGCGCTCATCGCGTTGTTCGAGCGCACGGTGGGGTTCTACGCGACGTTGATCAACGTGAACGCCTACCACCAGCCGGGGGTCGAGGCCGGCAAGAAGGCCGCCGAGTCGGTGCTGGCGCTGCAGAAGAGGGTGCTCGGCGCGCTCGACGCGACGCCGCGGCCGGTCGAACAGATCGCCGAGTCGTTGAGCGCAGACCCCGTGCTGACCTTCGCGGTGCTGCGTCACCTCGCCGCGAACGGTCGGGTGGTCGCCCACCCCGGCGCGAAGTCGACCGACGCCCGATACACGCGTTGACCCTTTCGGTATCACCCCGCAGGGGGTGGAAACAGGGAGGGCGATTGGTTTCGCCACCCCCCCTGACAAGAGATCTCTGAGCGCGTAAACGCGCGCGCATGCGCAGCTACTTCGTCGCGTCATTCGTCGTTCTTCTGTCTGCCTGCCCTGCCCCGCCCGCGCCTCCGCCGTCGCCTGGCCCACTGCGCGCAGGCACCTCGACGAAGTTGATCGATCAGCCGGTCGGAACCCCCATGGGTGGCTACCTGCGAACGCGGCCCGGTTCGGATCCCGGCTCCGCCTGGGCCCGACAATTCCCCGCGAGCCGTGGCGTGCACACCGAGCCCACCGCGCGCGCGCTCGCGCTCAGCAACGGCATTTCACGAGTCGCCCTCGTGCGCCTCGACATCACCATCATCTCCCCGACGCTGCGCAGCCGCGTGCGCTCCGTGCTCGCCGCGACGGGGGAGACCGCCAACGTCTTGCTCTATGCGACGCACACCCACGCCGGCCCCTCGCGGTTCATGCCGCCTGCGCGCCTCGGCGACCCGAATGGCACCGACTTCGTCTCACTCGTGATGGACCACTACGACGCGGAGATCGAGGTGCGCCTCACCAACGCCATCGTCGCCTCCATCACCGAGGCCTTCGCGACGCTCGAGCCCGTGAGCGTCGGCATCTCGAAGATCGACGCCAGTGACTTCAACAACGATCGCCGCTGCGAGAACAACCCCATCTACGGCCCTGACTTCCGCGACACCGACGCCACGGTGATTCGCTTCGACGTGGTCGACGCGAGCGGGGCACCGATTCGTCCGCTCACCGCGCTCCTGCACTACGCGATGCACGGCACGGTGCTGGGTGGGGACAACACCTTGCAGTCGACCGAGAGCACCGGCGGCCTCGAGCTGTATGCGAGCGACCTGACCGGCGTGCCCATTCAGTACCTGCAGGGCGCCGCAGGAGACGTCTCACCGCGAGGCAGCCCGGTCGGTCACGGCCAGCTCCAGAGCATCGAGCGGCAGGGGCGCGCCGCCGCGAAGCTGGTGCAGCAGGCCTTCGTCGCCGCTGCGCCCGGCAACGCCGCCCCCGCCACCCGGCTCGAGTTCTTCGAGCGCGGCGTGCTCATCGACCGCGCCGCCATCGGCTACGCGCAGGGCGAATTCCCCGAGTCCGGGGGGTTGCAGTGTGCGGCGGGCGGCCCCGGCGCGTGTGGCGCGGTGAAGTCGACCCCGAAGGACGTCATCTGTCTGCCGCTCGAACGAAAGCGCCCCTACCGCACGGCGATCTCGATGGTTCGGCTGGGCGAAGAGCTGCTGCTCTTCTCGTTGCCCGGCGAGCCTGGCACCGGCCTCACGCGCAAGATGGAAGCGTCGCTGGCCTCGCTCGGTGCCGCGAAGACCTTGCCTGTCGGGTACGCGCAAGACCATTTCGGTTACCTGCTCGAAGAAGACGACTGGCTGCGCGGCGGCTACGAGCCCACGGTCAGCGCCTTCGGGTGGAAGTTCGGGCCCTACCTTCTGTCCGAGTACGAGCAGCTCGCCGCGACGCTGGGCCAATCGCAGACGCCCTCTGACGTGGCGCCGCTGCCCGAGGTGACGTCGCCGCGCACGCGCACCAACTCGCTCAACGGCGCGCAGATCGTCACCGAGCCGATGGATGGGCCCCGCAACACCACGCACGTCTTCGTCTTCGAAGGAGGAGACCCGGCGTTCGGTCTCCCCCGCGTCTCTCTCGAGCGACGCGAGGGCGCGCAGTTCGTACCGGTGCTGGCGAGCCCCACGCGACCGGTCATCAACGGGCCCGAGCTCATGCTGCGCTACGAGGCGATTCCCCGCTTCCGCGACGACGAGACCGCCGCCACGCGCCGCCACGTGTGGACGGTGCGGTTCGAGACCATCCCCAGCACGCCGCTGGGCGAGTACCGCCTCGTCGCGCGCGGCACCGCGAAGACCAACGGCGTCGACGCCTCGTACGAGCTGACGAGCCGCGCGGTGACGGTGAGCCTGAGCACCACGGTCAACGCCACGTTGCGGTTGGGCATGGGCGACGTGCTCAGCATCGACGCCCGCTTTCCACCGAACCCGACTCAGTTCGCGAGCGACATCGGCGACGTCGTCGGCAACTACCGCGTTCGCGACGACGACGCAGATCCCTCCATCGGGGCCCACCTGCACCCCGCCGCTGGAGCGAGCTTCGTCGCGCCCGTTCGCCTGCCCGACCTGAGCACGGCGATGATGACCTTCCGCTGGTCGGACGCGGCGCTCTCGTGGCTTGGTGACGCGGTGACCCAGAGTGGAAGCTACGAAGTGAACGTGCAGCCCACTGCGGTGCGTGACGCGAACGGCAACACCAACGGTTCATTGCTCACGCTGACGGTGACGAAATGAACCGAACCATCCTCGCGATGACGGTGGTGACGCTCTCGTGCTCGGCGCCTCCGAAGATGAGCACCGGCACGCCGCCCGAACACTTCTGCCCCGGCGCTCCCGGCTGCGAGAAGGGCAACGACGGCAACTTCACGGTCGGCATCGCTGCGCGCTCGACGGCCCCGAAGAACGGGTTCGAGCGGCCGCGCCCCGACTTTCTGGCGAGCAAGGGCGACATCTGCCCCGAGAACGCACCGCTGGGCACCGATGGGCTCCCGCACTGCGCCGAGCTGATCGCCGACGCGTGGAAAGACTGCGGCAGGGACACGCTGTGTCCGGGAGCGGTGGGCTACCTCGCGCCCGACGCCGACGGCAGCGAGAAGGACAACCAGGTCGACTGGTTCGACGACTGCGGGCGAGATCAGAAGTGCCCGGGTGACGTCGGCTACACCGCGCCCGACGCCGACGGCACCGAGGGCAACGGGAAGTTCGATGGCTTCTGGCTCGCGGGCTTCACCAACAACATGCCGATGTACGGCATTCACGACGACCCGTTCGCGCGGGCCGTGGTGATGACCAACGGCGACGTCAGCATCGCCATCGTCAGCATCGACGCGGTGGGCGTCTTCAACGACGACATCGTGAAGATTCGCTCGCGCGTGGCGAAGAAGACGACCACCCCGCCCGACTTCATTCTGGTCAGCTCGACGCACACGCACGAGGCGATGGACACCATGGGCCAGTGGGGGCCGCGGCCGGTCTTCGTGCCGGAGCGCGGGGTCGACGACGTGTGGTTCGACGAGGTGTTGCTCGAGAACGCCGCGCAGGCCGTGGTCGACGCGCAGATGAGCGCGCGCCCCGCGAAGGTGTTCTCGGCGCAGGGCCACCTCGGGCCCCGCACGCGTGAGACGTTGCGGGACTCGCGAGACCCGCAGGTCATCGACGACACGGTGAACGTGCTGCGCTTCGTCGAGAAGCAGAGCGGTGTGGTCATCGGCACGCTCGTGAACTGGGGCAACCACCCCGAGGTGCTCTCTGACGTGAACAACTTCGCGAGCAGCGACTTCTCGTGGGCCATTCGCGAGGCGATGGAGAAAGGTATCTTCGACAAGAACGGCGCGCTGCTCGCCCCCGGCGCCGGCGGCACGTGCGTGTTCCTGCAGGGCAAGGTCGGCGGGCTGATGACGCCGCTGGGCACCAACGCCATCAGCGTCGACGGTGAGGCGACGAAGCAGCGGTCGTTCGCGAAGACCAAAGCGATTGGAGATCTCGTCGCGAAGACGGCGCTCGACGCGCTGGGCAACGCGCAGGAGATCACCGCCCCGCTGCTCGCCTTCGGTCACCAGCCGCTCGTCTTCCGCGTCGAGAACACGAGCTTCCAGTTGGTGTTCATCAACTTCAACATCCTGAAGCGGCGGCTGCTCGACTTCGACAAGACGAAGGTGATCAGCGAGGCGAACTTCCCGAAGGTCTCGAGCGAGGTGTCGAAGATTCAGCTCGGGCCGGTGCGCTTCCTCGGGGTGCCGGGGGAACTGTTCCCCGAGCTGGGCATCGGCTTCTCGCCCGACTTCGCCTACGGCCGGCCGCAGATTGACCCAATGAACCCCAACCCGCCCGACCTCTCGATGGCGCCCGCTGCGCCCTACCTCGAGCAGCAGCTCGGCGGAGAGCTGAACATGGTGGTCGGCTTGAGCGGTGACGAGGTCGGCTACCTCGTGCCGCCGTACGACTACAAGGTGCACCCCACCGCGCCCTTTGCTGAGCAGGCCGATGGCGACCACTACGAAGAGACCAACTCTCTCGGGCCGTCGACTGTGCCCACGCTGCTCGAGGCCGCGCAGAAGCTGCTCGGCTGGGAACCCGGGCTCTGAAACGCGACAGCAGAGTCAGGAGTGTCGCGCGCGCAACTGCGACATCGGCGCCGCGACCCGCGCGGTAGCGGCGACTGGCATCACGATTGCTCAGGGGCTCGGCATGCGACTGCTGATTCTCCTGGGAGTGATGGTCTCTTCGTCGTCGTGCGCGATTGTTGGGGTGGTGGTGGGCATCAGCAGCGTCACCGTCGCGGCCAACGCCCCTGAACGCCGGGGCGCGTACTGGAGAGACGGCGTCGAACGCGAGCGGCGCTATCGAGAACAGATTGAGCGCGATGCCACCGTGGCGCGCGAGCGGTACCGCGCCTCGCAACGCCAGTCTGAAGAGCCAGCGAGGGCGGGGCTCACCGACGGGCCGACGCCGCCTCCGCTCGTGCCCTTCGAGCCGCCGCGCAGACCGCTGGTGCCGCGGTAGCTCAGAGGCTGACGACGCGGCCCAGGAAGACGATGGCGCCTGTCGCGTCGTCGCGAATCGCGAAGACGAAGGGGCGATCGATGACGACCGGGCGGGTCTGCGGCACCGAGGTGACGCCGATGATGACGGCGGTCGCGGCGGCCGCCTCAGTCCCGGTCTCGCTCACCTTCACGAAGCTCTGGTGCACCACGTCGCTGATGCCCAGCTGCGCCTCGGTCGACATGCGGGAGAAGTCGCCGCTGGTGCCGAAGGCAGCACCCAGGCCGAGGTCGATGAGCGACTTCGAGAGGGACTTGTTGGTGCGCAGCTCGAACTTCGGGAGCGACAGCTCGAGCTGTTCCGAGCGCAGCGCCGCGAGGTGCGTCTCGAGCGAGGCCGCGGTGAGGTTCTGCTCGAAGGTCTCGAAGCTGCCCGCGGGCGGCATCAGCACCACCATCGACAGCTCGTTGCCGTCGTAGGGCAGCGAGACCACCTCGACGCCGTTCACGGTCGCGCCCTTCGCGCGAATCGCCGAGTCGTTCATCATCTGCACCGACGTCGTCGTGCCCGAGAGGTTGTGGAATGGGGCGGCGCGCGTGGCGTTCGGCTCGAACTGGGTCTCCCAGGCGGCGTTGAAGTAGATGGCGTTCACGAGCACGGCGCGCGTCTCAGGGGTGATGGTGCCCGGCGACAGCAGGTCCTTGATGCGGTCTTCGGTCTTCTGCTCGACCCACTGGTTGATCGACACGCGGGCCGGGTCGGGCTGCGCCACGAAATCCATCAGGCGCACGTTCGCGCCGTATTCCTGAGCGAGGGTGTCGAGGAACGGAGTCTCGAAGCCGAAGTTCCGCTCGGCGAAGAGCTGGTTCGCCATGCGCAGACGGAAGGGCTGCCCGTCGCTGGCCTGCGCGCCCTGCCCACGCGAGGTGAGCTGACGATCGAGATCGTTCATCGCGCGGTGGTACGCGCTCTCAGCGAGGCGTTGGTGCAGCACCTGCTCGAAGGCGCTCTTCGTGGTGCCCGCAGACCCCGCGTAGGCCATCGACAGCGCGACCGAGATGCTCTGCGGGGAGATGAAGAGGTTGTCTGACGGCGCCCCCTTCAGCTGCCGGTAGAGATCGAACGCGAAGTCGGAATTGCTCGCGACTGCCGCGGTGAGATCGGCCCCAGGCGCCGCGGTGGTGAGCCGCTGCTTGTCGCTGCTGGCGACCTCACCGGGAGGCTCCACGGGCGGCGCAGCGCACGAAACGAAGAGGACAACGAGAGTGGGAATGAGAGCGTGAAGTCGCATGGTGGTCACCGCCGCAGCACGTGGAATGCCATCCTGATTATCGTGACCTTTCGCTGAGTTGCACTCGAAGGCGCCCGCGAAAATTCGAGGGGGGCCTCGAGGTCCCTCGACGGGCGAAGGGAGCGGCGCCGTGCTCGTCTCTGGCAGCCCCTCTGCGCGGGCGGAGGGCCCGCACTTCGAAAAAAGTGCGTACTCAGAGCTGACAACTGAGGCCGGTTGTCACCTTTGAGTACACACTTTTTCTGGAGGTCGCCCCGCGGACCCACTTCCCTTGACGGAATGGCGGGCCGAAACTCAGTGGGTCTTCACGAGCGCATAGAGCGTCTCGGTGCGCATGAACAAGAACGCCGACTCATCACCCAGCGTCACGACGTTCGCTTCCTGCAGCTCGACCTCGTGCAGCACCGCGGTGCCGTTCACCATCGTGCCGTTCGTCGACCCGAGATCGCTCAGCCAGCCTTGCGCTTCCACCCGTCGAAGCGCACCTGTGCGTGCCGCGACGAGACCGAGCCATCGAACAAGACGACGTCGACGTCGTCCGCGCGCCCGAGAATCAACTGGCCCTCGGCCGAGTCACGCCCGATGGGAATCACCATGCCGTCGTCGAGCCCGAGCATCAGCCCCAGCGCATGCCGTGCGACCTGCGGGCGGCCTTCGGTCTCGATGGTGCGGCTCAACTGTTTGTAGAGCTGCGCCTGCGACTGCTGCGGGGGCGCGCGCTGCACCAGCGCCATGGGCCCGACTTCCTGCAGCATCGCGTCTGACGCGTAGCTCGAGAGCTTGCGCAGCGCCGCGATGGTGGTCGTCGTGATGGCCACCGGTCAGCCCTTGTTGCCCTGGAGTGCGCCCTGCGCCGGCTGTTCCTGCTTGTCCTGCTGCGTGGCGGGCCCCTGCCCTTCACGCTCGATGGTGATGGTGCCGAGCTCTTCGGCCTTCACCACGCCGCCCGCGAGGAGCGCTTCGACGAGGCGCTTGTGCTGCTCCTCGTGTTCCATCGGCAGCGCGTCGGAGTCGCTGTCGAGCTTCACCCACACGTTCTTCTTGCGGGTGTTGGGATCGATGTCGAGACGAAGAATGAGAGTGGCCATGGGTCAGCGCTCCGCTGCGACGAGGTCGGTCTTTTCGGTCTTCGGCAGCGCGCCCACCAGCGTCTCGGCGTCGAGGACCTTCTTCTGCACGAGCAGGTCGCGCAACGAGCGCACCAGCTCCTTGTTGGCGCGGATGATTTCCTGCGCGCGCTTGCGTTGGGTCTCGAGGATCTCGTTCACCCCGCGCTCCATGGCGGCCTTCATCGCTTCGGAGAGTGGATCGGTGGGAGACACCTCGACCCGCCGCACGCCGACGTCGGGCCCACCGAGGCCGTAGTCTTCGACCAGCGAGCGCGCGATGTCGGTGGCGTTGTTCAAGTCGCCGCCCGAGCCCCACGACACGTCCTGGAAGAAGAGCGCCTCGGCCTCGCGCCCGCCGTAGAGCACGCAGATCTGATCCATCATCTGCTTGAAGGTGCGCACCGTGGCGTGCTCGTTCTCGGCGTGCCGCACGTAGCCGGCCGCGAAGTCACCGAGGATGCTGATGCGATCGATCGGCGGCGAGGTCGGGCAGAACAGCGACACCACCGCGTGACCCGCCTCGTGCGTCGCGACGACCAGCTCTTCCTTCGGCGAGAGCTTGTGGCGGTCGGCCCAGCTCGAGAGCGCCTTCTCGACGTCTTCGACTTCGAGCGGGCCGGTGCGGCGCTCGCGCAACCGCATGCGCGCCATCGCGCGACACAGCGCCTGCAGGTGGTCACCGGAGTACCGCGTGTTCTGGCCTTCGACGAAGTCAGAGGTGCGCTTCACCGCGTAATCCAGCGCGCGCTGGCTCAACTGCAGCCCGAGCTTCTCGTCATAGATGGAGAGGATCGCGCGACGGTCTTCGGCGCTCGGGTACGGAATGTGGAGGTGGAACTCGAACCGGCCCGGCCGCAGCAGCGCGGGGTCGAGCGACTCGACGAAGTTGGTGGTTCCGACGACGAACACCAGCTCGTCTTTTCGGAAGCCATCCATCTCGGTGAGCAGCTGGTTCACCATCGAGTGTTCGACGCCGCTGCCCTGGTACGTGCCACGTGCGGTGGCGAACGAGTCCAACTCGTCGAACACGATGATGGCGGGGGCCGCCTGCCTCGCGCGCGTGAAGACCTGGCGCAGGTTCTCTTCAGACTCGCCGACCCACTTCGACTTGAGCTCGGGGCCGCTCACGACGGTCACCGCCGCGCCGAGCGCCGTCGCCATCGCCTTCGCGAAGAGCGTCTTGCCGGTGCCGGGAGGCCCCCAGAAGATCATGCCGCGCGGAATGAGCCCCTCGATGCGCTTCATCGAGGCCTCGTCGTCGCTGGTGTCCTTCAGCGCGAGCACGTCGAGGATCTCTTTGTTCAACCGATCTTTCACCTTCGCGTAGCCACCGATGTCCTTGGTGAGATCGATGTCAGGCAGGGTGAGCTGACCGGTCAGCGTCGCCTGTCGCAGCTGCGCGTAGGCGGGCTTGGTGTCGACCGGGTAGTCCTCACTGGTGAGCGTGCTGAGCAGGCGGCGCAGGCGCACCGCGTTCACGCCCGAGACGCTCTTGTAGAGGCTGTACGGCTTGAGCAGCTTGTCGGCTGACAGCTTGCGGCTCTCGCGCTGGGTGACGAGCTGGCCCAGGCGATCGCGCGCGATGCCGAGCAGCGACTCGCGTCGGGGGAACAGGTTCTCGATCACCTTGGGCAGCGGGAACGAGGGATCCTTGAAGCCCATGAAGCAGAGCTCGGGGTTCTCGTAGAGCAGCGGAATGACCTCGCGCGCTTCGCTGGTGAGCCCGCCGACCGAGGTCGTGAGCAGGTCGAGGTGCGGCAGCACGAGGATGCGATCGGCCACCGCGCCGCGCACCGCTTCGCGCAGGTAGAACAGAATCGTCGCCACCAGGCCCATGCCCGGCTGCGGCTGCGGCATGTCGTTGATGGGGCGACCGTCGAGGTAGAGGAACTGGCGGGGCGGCGTCTCCTTCTTCAGGCGATCGCGCACGCACTTGTAGAGGTACGGCGTCAGTTCTTTCTCGGCTTCGATGAGCACGGGGAGACCACGGCGCAACGAATCGACGGTGCGGGCGATCTCCTGCGGGTACGCGGCTTCGACGGCGGCAAACGCGCTCAGCTCCGTGGGGAGCTTGTCTTCAGAGATGGTGAGCGACATGACTTAGACGCGAACCTTGATGGTGATGGAGCCGTTCGCTTCTTCGTGCACTTCCTCGACCTGGCCGAGCTCAGCAGCGCGCTGCTTGAGCGCGGTGCCGGTCACCTTGTTCACCACGCCGTCGAGCTCGTCCTTCAAGCCGCGCAGGGTGTCTTCGAGCTTCTCGGTGACCTTCTTGCGGAGCGCCTCTTCTTCGGCCTTCGCCTCGCGCTCGAGTGACTGCTTGGCCGCGTCACGCAGCGTCTTCTCGCGCTCGCCGGCAAGGAGGTTGTCGACCACCGCGGTGCGCTCGGTCGAGAGGTTCACCTCGGCGTGACCCTCGGCCGTGACCGAGACCTCGCCAGTGTTGAGATCGACCGACGTGGTGATGCCGTCGCCTTCGTTGCGTTTGGTGGTCTCGCCTTCACGCACGAAGCCCTTCTCGGCGAGCTCGGCGGCGAGCAGTTCGCGCATGCGCTCCTTCGAGAGAATGGGGAGCAGCTCGAGCGTGGAGCACACGCCGTCGTCGACCTGCACGTGGCGGGAAAGGCTTTCTTTGATGCTGATTCGGTAGGCGCGGGACATGTCGTAAGCCGACCACATCGGGCCCCCTCGCGCCACGGCCAGAGCGCTGCCCCGGCAGTTCGGCCAGAGAGCACGGTGTTGGCGGCTTGCGTCGATTTCGTGCCCAACTCGAGTCCCCAGAATCGGGCACCAAATCGACACACTGTCGATTTCGTGCGGGAAACTCCGAATGACCCTCAGGCACCAAATCGACAACGAGGCGTTCGTGGGTTCAACACAGGAGCGCGCCGTCAGAACGAGACGCATCGGCAAGAGCCGATTCATCGCTGAGTGCGCGCGAGAGGCCGATCTCTTTCTCACGTTCACCGGATCGTGTTCACACGCAGTGAGGACTCGCGCTGGCTGACCTTCAGGAACGCCCAACGCTGTGATTGGGTCACCCGACGTGACTGAGCCCTATCTTGAACTCCTTCGAATCGGTCGCGGACAGGGTGTGACGCGTGCGCATGAAGCGGAGGCGCCCGAGCTTCTCGAAGCATGCACCCGCTTCACGGGCTACGACGCGCAGCTCGACGGTGAACGCGCGCCCTATCTGTTCGACGTGCTCGTCGCCTCGGGCATGCGCAGCGAATTGGAGCTGCCCATACTCAACGCGCTCGAGGACCGGAGCGGCTGGGACCTCGAGCAGGTGCTCGACCTCGCGGTTCTCTTTGCGGTCGATGGATCACCAGCGGCCCCTCGCGCGATCGAGAACGCGTTTCTCCAGCGACTGCATGAGACGGATCGTCCGGGCGCGCCGCAGCTGGTTCGCGCCGCTGGTCTCGACGGCTTGCGCGTTGTCGCTCGAGAACTCGGCCGGGTGACGCCCGACTGGCACGAGGTGCACCCGCTCGAGGTCGCCGAGGAGCATTTTGGAGTTGAGCTCGTTGCGCAGGCACTCGCTCGCGACCCGGACCCGAACGTCGCCCGGTACATGGACGCAGTCCGCGCGTACCGCGAGCGTCCTGCTGATCCGCGCTCGACGCTTCCATTCGCCCCGACCTTCGAGGGTCTGGTCGAAGCGCTGAAGACCACCGCAGTCAGGAGACGGAGTTGGCTCGGGCGTCGATGGGGCGGCGCAGTCTCTGAGGTTGAGCGAGCCCGCGCTGCAGCCGCCCTGGCAGGGGGCGTTGATCCTGCGCTTCGAGAGACCATCCTCCACGCGTTCGCGCTCAGGCCCTTTCCCGGACCGCCCGAGGTGTTGCTCGAGGCCATCGACAGCGGTGAGGAGGTCACGGTGGACGCAGCCTGGCTCGCGCTGCGCCACATTGCGGGTCCGGCCGTTCGCGCCCGGAGCGTGGCCGCACTGGAGCGCTCGACGCGCGATGTGCGTGCGTTCACGGCGCTCACCTCCAGCGTCACGGAATACGATGGACCCCTGCTCGCCCACGTCGTTTCGGAAACGGATGACCGGGAAGACCTTCATGAGCTGGGCCGCGCGCTACTCGACATGACGGACTCCGGGCAGCACCGCTTTCTCGCGCCCCTGCTGCTCTCGGTGGCCGAGCGGGGCCCTTGCGCGAGCTGCCGCCATTCGCTTGTCAAGCGCCTGCAGGCCTTCGGCGCCGCGTCGCGAGAGTTGCTGACGGAATGCCAATTCGACGCCGAACTCGCGTTGCGGGCTGATGCGCAGCGCTGGCTGACGGAGTGACGCAGTCATTCCACGCGGGCACGCTTCACGCTGAGGCCGCACGCGGAACCATTCGCGATCCATCGCCTTGCCTCGGCGCGGCGAGTTCAACCGTGAGCGCGAGCGACCCGGCGAAGATCGCACTCGACGTCGCCGAGCGCAGTACAGAACCTCTCAGCCTTCAGCCGGCTTGAGTGTTGGGATCGCGTCGAGCTCGGCGACCAACTCGGCGGCCTTCGAGAAGCCTCGCTCGCCGAGACGTTCCCAGTCGGCGACGAGGCGCTGCGCGAGATCGTAGCCGTCGTCGATGAAGCGCACCGAGCGGTGCTCTTGATCCCACGCGCGGAGGATGGCGAGCGCGCGCATCAACGCGGCCGAACGACGGCGGGCATCGGTGCGTTCGCGCAGCGGCGCGTCGAGCGACATCGAGCGCGTGAAGTCGTCGACCTTGCGCTCGGGCGTCACCCACTGCGTCGCGGTGTCGATGAGGAAGGTCGAGAGATCGCGCCGCCCCGCGCCGTTGATCGCCTCGAGGTATTCGCCCAACACATCTTCCTGCGCACGACCGACGCGGCTCAACACCGAAGGCTCGACCAGTTCGCGGCGCGTGCGCTCGGCCCACAGCCAGCTGCGCGCGAACAACGCGCGGAAGCCCTCGAGCCACGGAGTCAACGCCGCGACTTCGAACTTCGGCACCGCGTCGATGGCCGCTTCGCGCGCGAAGAGCCCCGCATGCGTGAGCACGGTGAGCGGGCCCTTGCGCAAGGCAGCCTGCCGAGCGAGCGCCGCCTCACAGCCCGTGCCTCGCAGGCGATCGATGAGCAGTGCGACGAACGCGTCTTCGGCCACCGTGAGCGGCCCCTTGAGCTGCAAAGCCGGGTGCTCGACCTCGGTGAGCGGCGTCGCGAGCAGCCAATTCAGAATGCGCACCACGTTCGAGGTGAACTCGAGCGGAGGCGCCTTCGCCGTGCGCTCCCACAGGCGTTGATCAGCGACCGGAATCCACCCGCCCTGCCGCACCAACGACAGCACCGTGCCGCGCGACAGCGTGTCTGACAGCGCCGCGCGCGCGGTGGGCCCCAGCTTCTGTGGCACCGAGACGCTCGAGACGAGCAGGCGCATCGCGTCCATCGCGGGCACGACGCCGACCGCCACGCGCGCGAGCGTGAGCACGTTCGTCTCGGCTCTGGTCATGACGAGCGTCATTTGCGTCGAAAGGCGTCGGCGGCCTTCGGCCACCCGTTGATGGTGAGCTGACCGTTCACGAAGCGGAACTCCACGGTGTTGGGAGTGGTGAAGCGTGCCTCATCTGACCGGTACCGGTCGCTCAAGAAATGCAGCACCTGGTTGGTCGAGCCGATCCACCTCCGCGTCTTCTCGGGCTTCGTTTGATCGAAGCGCCCGTCGAGCAGCAAATCGGCCGTGCTGATCAACGCGTCGACGTCGGCCGACTTCTTCTCTCGCAACTCGGCCATGGTGTAGCCCGTGTAGACCATCACGGTGAGGCCGCTCGCGCGCACCGCAGCACACACCTCCGCGAGCCCGGCGGGTTGCTCGAACGGCTCTCCACCGAGCACCGAGATGCCCTCGATGCCGGGTGTCGCCAGAATCTGCGCGACGAGCTCGGACGGAGACATCATCGTGCCGCCGCGATCGGCGACGAACATCTCGGGGTTGCAGCACCCCGGGCACCGAATCGAGCAGCCCTGCACCCACAACGCGAAGCGCTTGCCGGGACCTTCGGCCTCGGTGGTGGGAATGATCTGCGCGACCCGCAACGACGTCACGGCCGGGCGAACTCCACGGTCGCGAACGAGGTCAGGAACTTTTCGATGGGCATCGAGAACACGCCGTCGTCTTTACCGTCGTGGCCCGGCTCGCGCTCGCCCCATGGGTTGCGCAGCTGCACGAACTTCTGGCCGTTCTTCTCTTCGACGCCGAGCAGCGTGTACGCGTGGTCGGCCACCACGCCCTGCTCCGCGGGATCCCACGGCTTGCTCAACGCGACCACGCAGCCCTTGCCCTCGAGCGCAGACCGAATGCGCGAGAACATCACGTCGGGCTTCGACTCACTCGTCACCGCGAAGAAGTCAGGCTCCGCGCCCGTGAGCGCCTCGAGCGCCGTCGCCGACATGCCGCCCTCGATGGCCTCGAACCCGCCCTTCCACGCCGCGTAGGCCTTCTCGAAGATCATCGGCCACAGCTCCTTCGTCTCGCGCGCCGACGCGTACTCGAGCTGACCGCGCTTGTGCGCAAACGCCCCATCGACGGTGACCTGCACCGGCTCGGGCTTCGTCTTGCCCACCTGCCGCTCGAAGAAGGTGACGGTGTAGGTGCCGTCTCGGTTGGTCTTCACGGCGTTGGCCAGCAGCTCGGGGTGAGACTTCGCGACCGACGCGAGCGCAGAGATGAAGTAGCAGTCACCGACGTTCCCCTGAAGGGCATCGTCGTACATGAACCCATTCACACTCACCTCACCCGCGCGGCCAGCCCAGGTCACCTGACCGCTCTTCTGGGAATCGAGGGTGAGCTTGGGCTGCTGCAACCGCCCTTCACGACCGGAATCACCCGCAATCTTCGCCAGCGCCTGCATTTCCCCACCCACGAAGGCGACCAGCTTCTCGCGCGCGGCCGGGTCAAAATTCCCCTTCGAGCGATCGACGAAGCCGGACAGGTAGTGGGCCTCGACCTGGCTGAAGTGACCGTTCTTCGCGTCTTTGATCAGCGCGTCGGCTTCCTTCAGCGTCACCTTGCCGTCGGTGAGCGTCTTGTCGAGTCGCACCTTGTAGCGGTCGCCCTCGTTGAGAATCTTCGAACCCATGCGTTGATCCTCGCTGATCCACAGCGGCGACAGCAATCTGGGAGTAGGTTCGCAGCGGCCGATGTCTTCTCACACACCCGACGGCGAGCAACTGGGCCGCTACCAGCTGATTCGAAAGCTGGCGACTGGCGGCATGGCCGAGGTGTTCCTCGCCAAGGCCATCGGCCCGGGTGGGTTCGAGAAGCAGTTGGTGATCAAGAGAATCCTCCCGAACCTCGCGAAGGATCCCGAGTTCATTTCGATGTTCCTCGCCGAGGCGAAGCTCGCCGCGCAGTTCGCGCACCCGGCGGTGGTGCAGATCTTCGACTTCGGTGAAGTGAACGGCAGCTACTTCCTGGCCATGGAGTACGTCGATGGCCCCAACCTGCGAACCATTCTTCGTCGCGCCACCGATCGAAGGCTTCCCTTCACGGTCAGCGCGAAGATCATCGCCGACGCGTGCGAAGGCCTCGCCTACGTGCACGAGTTCGCCGACCCGCAGGGCAACCCGATGGGGCTGGTGCACAGCGACGTGAGCTCCGACAACCTGCTCCTCGCGCGCAACGGCGCGGTGAAGGTCGTCGACTTCGGCGTCGCCAAGGGCTCGGGTCAGGCGAGCAACGCCGCGCCCGGCACGGTGAAGGGGAAGATCGCTTACATGCCCCCCGAGCAGATCATCGGCGAGGCCGACCTGCGCAGCGACGTGTACGCGCTCGGGGTCATCCTCTACGAGCTGGCCGCGGGCACGAAGCCCTACCAGAACCTGCCCGACCCGAAGCTGCTCGAAGCCATCATCAAGACCGACCCCGTGCCGCTGATGACGCGCAACCCGGCCACCCCGCCGGAGTTCGCGATGATCGTCGGCAAGGCGATGGCGAAGAACTTGAACGTGCGCTTTCAGAATTGCCGGGAGTTGGCGGCCGCGCTCGACGACTTCATCGCTGGCAGCGGCGAGCGCGTCGGCAACCGCCACCTCGCGAGCCTCGCCATGCTGTCCGAAGACCTGGGCGACACCAACGTCGGCACCGGCTCGCGGCCCGTCACCCGCACACCGACCAGCGCGACGCCGTACTCGAAGATCGGCAACTCCATTCCCACCACGCCGGTGCAGCCCACGACACCCGGCATTGCGCGGCTCGTGCCGCCGGTCTCGCCTGGAGCGCAGCCCACGCGCCCGGGCGTCAATTCAGCGTTCACGCCGCCGCCCCCTGCGCCTTCGCGCTCGGCGCAGACGCCCGTGTTCGTGCCGGCCCCCAGCGCCCCGGAGCGCCCCGCGGCCGACCCCTTCGCCGCGTTCGGCTCGGCGCTCGAGCAGCCGGCCGCCGACGCCGACCTCGCGCTCTCGGCGGCGGTGGACGACGAGTTCTTCCGCGCAGCGCCTGCCCCTGCGCCGCCGCCCTCATCGTCGCGCCCGGCCCCTGCGCTCGGTGCCAGCAAGACCGCGACCAGCGGCATGTTCCCTGCGTTCGTGCCTGGCGGTCGCCCGCCGGCGACGGGCCACACGCCCGCCTTCGTGCCGAACGCTCCGGCACCGTCGGCGCCGAAAGGCGAAGACGAAGTGCGCGTGCAGGCCCTGATGGCCGACGCAACGGCGATGCGGCTCTACGACGCGGGCGCCGCGCTCGCTCCGGCGCCCGAGCTCGAGGCGATTCGTGCCGAGCTCGAGAAGGACGAAGGCTTTCACCTGCTGGTGCGCTTCCCCCGCCACGCGGCGCGCATGCTGAGGGCCCTGCCCCAGGCCTCAGGGCTGCTCGCCGAGCGAGTGAAGGGTGCGGTCGAGGCGCTCTTGATGGCCGAAGCCTACGGGCCGTTGGCCACGATGTTCGAGCGGCTGGTCGCAGGATCAGGTCTCGACGAGCACCAGAAGTGGGTGTTCGACGTGGCGACCGCCGCGCTCGTGACCGCTGATCAGGCGCACCGGCTCGCGATGCGGCTGCGAGAGGGGCCTCCTGCCGACGCCGAGGGCCTGGGCCGGCTGCTGCCGTTCTTCGGCGGGGCCTTTGCGCCCGTGTGGCTCAGCCTCTCGGAGGTCGTCGAAGTTCCCGCCAGCCGTGACGCGCTGCTGCCCGGCCTCGGCGGCCTCGCGCAGGCCAACCCGGCTCCGTTCCTCGAGCGGCTCAACGAGAAGCGCCCCAGGCGTCTCGTCGAGCTCGTCTACGCCCTCGAGAAGGGCAAGGTGCGCGAGCGCGTTCCGCTCTTCAAGGATCTGCTCGCGCGGCTCGACCCACAGCGGCGCCGCGAGATGTTGACCGGCATCGCGCGCGCAGGCACCGACGAGCGCATGGTGCTGCAGGGGTTGACCGAGGCCGAAGAAGAGACGCGGCTCCACACCATCGGGCTCATCGGCAAACACTTCCCGGAGCGGGCGTGGAAGATGCTCGAGCCCGCGGTCGCCGAGAGCCGCAGCGACGCCGAGCGACGCGCGATGTGGCGTGCCATCGGCACCGCGAACCAGCCCGACGGGCTGCAGGCCATCCGCGAGGTGCTGGCCCAGAAGGGCTCGCTGCTCAACCGGGGGAAGATCGAGGCGCGCAAGCTCGACGCGCTCGAAGGCCTGGGCGAGATGAAGCTGCCCGGCGCGCTCGAGGTGCTGAAGCAGGCCTCCGATGACCGGAACCACTCCGACGAGGTGCGCACCCTCGCCCAGCGTTTCGCGCGCTCGTTCGATCTCATGCCCACGGCGGTCGGCGGCATCGAGTCGCGCCGCTGGGAGCGCACCCCGAGCACGTGGCGTGATCTGGCGCTCGATCTCCACTCGCTGGTGCTCGCCTCGCGCGTGATGGACCTCTCGAGCCCTGCGTTCGACCTCGCGTTTACCCGGGTCGCGAGCCGGCTCGAGGCGCTCCTCGCGCGCGACGGTCAGGGGGTCTTCACCGTCAACGGCCGCACCCTCTCGGTCAACAGTCAGCCGCTCGCCGATGCCTCGACCGAGCAGGCCGCCGTGTCGTTCGCCAGCCGAGGCATCGCCACCTTCACCCTGCGCCGCAAGTTGGGGCGGCCCGAGCTCGAGCACTTCCTCAAGTGGCTCGCTGCGGGTGCGGCCGCCGAGGGCATCAGCACCCCGAACGTGACGCGCGGGCTCGCCAACGAGCTGCCGGCGCGCCCGGCGCTGCCGCCGCTGAGCGCGCCCCCGATGCCCGACCCGTCTTGCGAGGCGATGGTTCGCTACGTCAACCTCGTGCTCGCGTTCCGCGCGTGGCTGAGCGACCGCAAGGCGAACCCCAGGGCTCCACTCCCCGAGACCCGCCAGCTCTTCTTCGACCTCGCGACTGCGGTGGCGACGCGGCAGGTGCGGTTCGTGGGGCTGGTGCCGAAGCAGCGCGGCCGTGACGCCGAGCTGTTCCACGCGGCCAACGTGCTGCTGCAGGCGCTCGCCTTCGGCGCCGAGCTCGGGCTCCCGCGGCAGCGGTTGATCGACCTCGCGAGCTACGCCTTCTTCACCGACATCGGGAACCTCGAGCTGCGCGACGAGACCTTCACCCGCGGGGCCGCGCTCACCGAGGAAGACCAGCGCGACGTGGTCAACGCCCGCAAGCTCTCGGCGCAGTTCCCCTTCGTGAAGCTGGGTGATGCGCCCGGCGCCATCGGCTGGGCCGCGGCGGTGGCCGAGCAGGAGATCGACTGGGGCGCGAAAGATCGACCGGGCGCCCTGGGTGAACGGGCGAACGTGGGCCTGATGGGCAGCATCGTCGCGCTCTGCCGCGCGTTCGAGACGCTCACCCGCCCCACGCCCCACCGCGAGGGGATGACGGCCGAAGCGGCGCTCGAGGTGCTGACCACCCGGGTGCCGCACCGCTTCCGCCCCGAGCTGGTGCCGCTCTTCACGCGCTTCCTCAAGCGCCACTCGCTCAAGGTGCTGCGGAAGTAGTCGTACGAGCAGGACTCAGCGCAGCACGAGCGGCTGCCGAAGCTCGACGTCGAACAGCTGGTACTCGAAGGGTTCGACGTGGGCCATTGCGCCGTCGAGGAAGATCATCGCGTCGCCGTCTTCGACGCCCAGGTGGTACGTCGGCGCAGGGTTCAACTTCAGCCCGCGAATCGAGCCGTACTCGGGGGTGGGCGAGGCCGCCCAGTCGCCCATCAGCTCGCGGCACTTCTTGTCGTTGATGTGGCCGATGACCTGCACCACCCCGCTGGGCAACGTGCGGGGGTCGTACCGACGGTTGGCGCGATCGACCTTCTTGATGGCGGGGTTCGCAGGGCGGTGCTGCACGATGCCGCGCGCCTCGCCCTCTTTCGCGCTGCCCACCTCGTGGAGCGGGCTCAAGTCGAGCGGCACGTCACCCTGCCAGGCCGACACGCGCGACTCGAGGAACCGGTTGAGCGACGCAGCCATGCCGAAGGCGTCGCGCCCGGCCACGCCGAGGTAGTCGAGGTCGTCGATGGTGAGCCCGGCGTGCACGAGGAGGAGATCTTTGGCGGCCGCGACGGCCAACCTGCCCCGGCGCTTGCGCAGCAGCCTGGTCATCAGCTGGCGTTGCTTGACGTCGAAGCACGAGAAGTCGCGCGAGATGACCGCGGCGCTGGCGAGGTGGGGGTAGCGTTCCTGAAACTGCTGCTGCTGCGAGAGCTGCTCGACAGCGTCGGCCAGGGTACGCGCTTCCCGGTACCCGTCGTCTGAGAAGGAGTTCAGCTCGCCGACCCGCACCAGATCGTGGTTGCCCAGGAGAATCTGCACCTGGTCGGGCGGGTGCGCGGCGAGCCATGAGAGCAACAGGGTGCCCTCTTCGGTCGCCTGCTCGCGGTCTTCGCGCTTGCCCCAGTCGAAGTGGTCGCCCATCGAGACGAGGCCCACCTCGGGGCGAAGCCGCCCGTCGTCACCCAGCAGGCCGTTCAGATCGAGGATCTTGAAGAACGTGCCCAGCGACGCCTGGGGGTCGCCGATGGCGACGTTGAGCTGCCGCTCCACCTTGTCGGGCGGAGGGAGGATCAGCTGGCGCGCGTCTTCATGGGCGCGCAGCTGGGCTATCACCACGCGGCGATCGGGCAACATCGGGTGTGCATCATCGCACGCTCTGCTGCTCGCGCTAAACCAGCAACCGCGATGGGGTGGAGGTATACTGGGACGCGTGAGTTCAACCGCCGAGACGATCGAACGCGCGATCGTCTTCGAAGAAGTCTCCGGGGTGCGGAAGGTGTGCGCCCTGCGGTGCCTGAGCTCGTGGCCGGTGCTCTTCGCCAACTCGCTGGTCGACGTGGACGTGGGGGTGCGGGTGAAGGGGTTGCTCGTCTTCATCGTGCTGCGCTTCCGCGAAGACCAGTTCGACGACGCGCTCGACGACCAGTTCGAAGCGGTGGTCGAGCAGGCCGGGGGGACCAGCGTCGCCTTGAGCGACCTCTCGATTCACGAGCGCGCCATTTTTCTCGCCCGGCTGCGCATGTGCGTGCACCGGCGCATGGGGGTCAAGCCCGAGTCGGCGCACGAGGTGCTCTCGAAGATCCTCTCGATCATCGAGCGCGTGACGGCCGGCGTCGAGCCCGAACGCCGCCAGACGGTGCGCTACCCGGTGAAGGCCGAGGCGACGCTCACCATCGGCGACAGGAAGCAGGAGACGTGGGTCGACAACGTCTCGGTGGGCGGCGCCTTCGTGCGCACCGACGACAGGCCGCCGATGCAGAGCGCGATGAACCTCGAGGTGCGGTTGCCGAAGGGTGTGGTGAAGGCCAGCGCCACGGTGGTGAACGTGCTGGAGCACGGCGTGGGCGTGAAGTTCGCCCCCGACACCAGCCTCGTCAGCAGCCTTTCGGCGCAGCTCGAGAACCTGCCGCTGACGCCTCCGCCGCCGGTGGTGCCGGTGCCGATGCGCGAGCTGCTGACGCCCCCGCCCGCGGCCCAGCCAAAGCCTGAACCGCCTGCGCAAGCGAAACCGGTTCCCGCTCCCGCACCGCCGCTTCCCGACGACGACGTGAGGGGTGAGCGGCTGGGAAACTACGAGCTGCTCTCGCTGCTGGGCCAGGGCGGCATGGGCGAGGTGCACTTCTCACGCGTCCTCTCGGGGCCGCGGAAGGGTGAGTTCGTCGCGTTGAAGCGCCTCCACCCCCGCCGCGTGAAAGACGGCGAAGCGCTGAGGCTCTTCGTGACCGAGGGCAAGACGCTTGCGTTGCTCAACCACCCGAACATCGTGAAGACCTTCGAGGCGGGCGTGTTCGACGGGCACCACTGCCTGGTGATGGAAGCCATCGATGGGCGCGACCTCTCGCAGATTCTGAGGCGGGCGCGCGCGCAGAAGCGGCAGGTGCCCATCGAGCTGGCGACACGGCTGGTGAAGCTGTTGCTCGAGGCGCTCGACGCGGTGCACACCGTCAAGAGCGAGGCCGGCGAGCCGCTGCAGCTGGTGCACGGCGACGTCGCGCCGCACAACCTCTTCGTGTCCATCACCGGCGAAGTGAAGCTGGGTGACTTCGGCGTGGTGCGCCATGCGGGCACGCGCGTGGCCGATCCACTCGCCTGGGCGCGGCCGTCGTACCTGTCGCCCGAGGCGCTCGATGGCGAGGTCGAGGTCGGCGCCGATCTCTGGGCGGCGACGGTGACGCTCTACGAGCTGCTGGTGGGTGAGCTGCCCTTTCGCGGCGAAACCATCGAGCAGCTCGATCGCGCCATCCGTCAGGCGAAGCTCCCACCGCTGCGCAAGGCACGCCCCGACGCCAGCGACCGGTTGCAAGACGTGGTCGCGCGGGCGTTCTCGCGTGACCCCGAAAAGCGGTTTCAAAGCGCGCGGGAGTTCGCCGACGAGCTCGCCCCTTTCTTTCACCGCGAACGGGCGGCGAAGGAATGGCCCGAGTTCGTGCGCAGTTCACTTCACACAAGAAGGGGAAAGCCTGAGCGCTCGTCATGAGCCGAACACGGCCCCCGGCGCGTTGGCGCGAGCCCGCGCCCTGCTGGCCACCCTGGGGGACATGCCCCCGCGCACCCCGATAGTGCCGCGCGACCACGTGCTCGAAGACCTGTTCACCGTGCGCCGAAGCACGGCTCAGAGAGAGAGCACCCCGCTCGCGGCGCTCATCAGCGCCACGCGGCGCTTCGTCACCGGGCTCGAGCCATCGATGAGCGCGCGCGTCTCGTCGAGCACCCGATCGAGCGGGAAGCGCTGCACCGAGCTGTCGCTGGTCGGCAAGCCACCTGGCACCGGGGGCAGCCACCCGACCATCTCGTCGCTCGCGCCGGCGAGCAGCGAGTTGAGCGCCCCGAAGCCGAGGCGACCAGCGACCGCGCGGTCGGAATAGCTGGGGTTGCCGCCGCGCACGACGTGGCCCAGCACCGTGGCCCGAATCTCGAGCGTGGGGAGCTCTTCGCGCATGCGCTCTTCCGTCAGGCGCACCAGCCGCGTGCACGGCACCGCGATGCCCTCGGCCTTGATGACGAGGATGCGCCGCTTCCCGCGCGAGAAGCCGGTGCGAATGACCGCGCGAATGTCTTCGATGAGCTGGTCCTCACTCTTGCCGTTCTCGCGAATCAGCACTGCGTCGGCCGCCATCGCGATCGCGCTGGCCATCGCGAGGTACCCGCAGTCGCGCCCCATCACCTCGACCACGAAGGCCCGCCGGTGTGCGCGCGCGGTGTCGCTGATGCGGTCGCACGCCTCGACGATGGTGTTGAGCGCGGTGTCGACGCCGAGCGACGTCGAGGTGCAGCCGATGTCGTTGTCGATCGACCCGGGAATGCCCATCACCTTGACGCCGGTCTCCTGCGCGAACGCGTGCGCGCCGGTGAGGCTGCCGTTGCCACCGATGACGATGAGCCCGTCGGCGCCCAGCTTCTTGAGCTCGTCGGCCGCTTTGACCCGCCCGTCCTTCTCGCGAAAGCGCGCGCTGCGGGCCGAGCCGATGAGGGTGCCACCCTGCCCGCCCGCCGCGTCGACCTCGATGTCGACCGTGATGGCGCCATCGGGCAACACCTTCGTCAGCTCGCGAAAGTGGCCGTCGATGAGCCCGTCGTAGCCCTCGAGGCTGCCGAACACCTGGAGCCCCTGCGCCGCGCCCAGCTTGGCGACCGCGCGCAACGCCGCGTTCATGCCAGGAGAGTCACCACCCGAGGTCAACACCACGATTCGTTTCATGGCGCGCGAAGCTACACGCCGGGTCTCGGGCGGTCAGCACCGGGGTGGTGATGGCCAGCGAGACGTGCGTCATCACCCGCAGCGAGCCCGTCTTACGCAGCAGCACCACGCACGCACGCCGCCGGCGCAGAGCACCCACAGCAGGACCGCCCAGCCCTGCTTCGCGGCGAGTGACCCGAAGAGCACGGCGAAGATCCAGCTCCTGAGCAAGAAGACAACCTGCCAGTCACCCTGGAGCGTGGCCGGCAGCAACCGTTGCATGCGTTCCAGGGGTCGGCCCGTCGTCACCTCGACACGGACGAGCGGCTCGTTCAGGGGCTGCGCGGCGAAAAGCGCACGATGCGGCCCTCGTCGGTCGTCATGTAGAGCTTCTCGTCGGGCCCGATGACCAGCGAGCGCACGCGCTCCGACACGTTGGGCAGCGGATCTTCGTCGACGACGGTGTCGAGGGCCTCGTTGAAGTCGAGCACGGTCACCTTCCGCCCTGCGAGGAACCCGACGGCGAGGCGGTTTTCGTAGGCGAGCCAGGTGCGCCCGCGCAAGAAGACGCACGCCGACATGCCCTGCGAGTCTGCGGTGACCCAAACCGGCCGCACCGCGCTCGGCACGGCCACGGCGTCGGTCATGCGCGCTCCGTCGTAGCCGTTGTACTGGCCGGTGTTGCCCACCGGGTTCCACCCGCCGTTCGCGCCGACCGAGAGCCTGGTCACTTCGTCGTCGACCCCGGGCCCATGCTCCGAGATGAAGAGCGAGCCGGTTCGCGGGTGAAAGGTGAGCCCCTGCGGGTTACGAAACCCCAGCGCCCAGATGAGGTCGCGGCTGCCCAGCGACGGGTTCCCGGGCGCGGGCTGGCCCTCGCTGGTGAAGCGCAGCACCTTCGAGCCCAGCGCCTCGACGCTCTGCGGAATGGTCGCGTTGTGGTTGTCGCCCGTCGTCAGGTACAGGTACCCATCGGGGCCAAAGCGCAGGCGACCGCCCGAGTGCGCGCCGGGGCTGCCGTCTTTGGTGCCGACCGCCTTGTACGAGATGCCGGTGACGAGCTCGGTGCGCTCTTCGAGCGAGAAGGCCTCGGTGAGCCGATAGCGCACGACGCGGTTGTCTTTCGTGCCCGCGTCATCGTGGGAGAACGCGAGGTACACGCGGCGGTTGGTGTCGAAGTTCGGGTCGACGGCCACGCCCATCAGCCCGCTCTGGCCCTCGGCAAAGAGCCCGGAGAGCGCCGTGGTGCGGCTGGCGACCAGCGTGGAGCTCATTTCCCCCGGGACCCATCGGCGCAGCTCACCCGAGCGCACGGTGAAGAGGGCCGAGCCATCGGGGAGGAAGGCGAGATCCCAGATGACGCCGCCGCCGGGTAAGGTGAAGAGCACCTCGCGCGTCAGCTCAGGCACGACCGTCGAGCGAGGCTCACCCGCATCGACCGGGCCGACGGGCACGGGATCCTGCCCCGGGTACGGAACGCCAGAGGACCCACACCCCACACACACCACGACCAGAAGGCTGAGCGGTCTCATGCTCTGCCGGTAACGCGTTCGCGGGTGCCGCGCTCGACTTCAGGTCCCGCGTCGGACAGGGCGATGACCTGCGCGGTGGCGAACCGAAGCGGCGCGATGCGCGCGGGAACCGAAGTGGGGAGCTCGACCATGCCCTTACCTGCGCAATCTCAAGCCGCCTCGCACCGAAAAGTGCTGGAGCTCAGAACGCGAGCTCGATGCCGACCATCGGCGAGAACCGATGCGCAATCTCGCCCGCGGGGCTGCGCACCAGGTTGAGCGCCAACGGGACCTCGTTCGCGCGACGCCTGCCATTCTCGTCGACGCCGCTGAAGCGCTCGGCCGAGCAGGCCACCTTCACCGTGGCGACCGAGGGGTCTCGGCCAGCGCGGAGCTCGAGATCCATCGCGAGGAGATCAGCCTCGTCGCACCCTGCGACCTGCGACACGTTGGCGGGGATGGCCTGGTACTGCACCTCGACCACCACGCGGAGCAGGGGGATGATGCGCACGCCCAGGCCCACGCTCGCCCCGAGCCCTGCGCGCAGGCCGGTCGACATGAAGATGGCCGGGCGCGCGTCGACAGGTGGGGTCACCAGGTGGCTCGAGGCGACCAGCAGCACGCCTGCGCGAACGAAGGGGTGAAAGCGCCCAAAGGTCGGGGCGAACTGCACACCGAGCAGCCCCGCGAAGTCGGTGACGAGCACTTCCCCGGGCGAGCCCAGGTCACCCCCGAGGCGCAGCCAGTTGGCGCCGACCGAGGCGGTCAGACCAAAGCCGCCGATGATCTCGAAGGATCCGCGCAGCGCCGAGCCGAGCGTCACCGTCTTCCCGCCGAGCGTGGGGACGAAGGGGTCGACCGAGAGCTGCCACCTCCGCAGCCGGTCTCGTGACTTCGCCTCGACCACGGGGGGCCGCGCAGCTGTGTCTGCCGTTTCTTCGGCTGCGAGCGAGAGGGAGGGAAGGAGCCCCAGGGTCACCAGAAGCAGTGTGCGCATGCCCGGTGATTCCTTCAGCAGATGGGGCCTCGTCAAGGCGCGGCGCTCACCCCGTCAGCAGCTCACCTGCCGACGCCCAGTTGAAGCCACCGGCGCTCGCGTCCACCTCGAACCAGAGCTCGCGCATCGCCCATTCGCGCTCGCTGCGTTCACGCTCGTCGGAGAGTGAGGCCAGCGCAGCGGCCACGACGTCCATCGGGGTCGAGCCCTGCATGGGCCAGCTCGCCGAGCCGACCACCACGTGGTCCCACCCGGACTTCTTGAGCTGGCGGCGCAGGCGCTCGACCAGCATCCACGTCTCAGCCGCACCGGCGTAACGCATCAAGATGACGAAGAGCGAATCGGCCTGGTGCACCACGCCGCCGGGCAGCCAGCCTTCCAACTGGCGCGCCAGCCACCGCTGACGGGGAAAGGGCACCCCGCGCGACTCGACGATGATGACCGCGCCCTGACGGGTCCCCTCGAACCCCTCGTCGACGAGGTCCTCGAAGCTCAGGTCGGGCTCGAGTTGCTTTGCTGCGCTCATGTGAATGTCTCCCCACGTGCGCTTCGGCACGAACGGGAAAGCCGTTCAGGGTACGAAGAGGTGTGCCTGACACCCATTCTGACGCGGGGCGCATCGCCCAGTTGATCGTCGACGGCTTCGACCGCCACTACCGACGTTTTCGAGCCCTCTCGGCCTCAGCGAAGGCCTGCTTCGAGCAGAGCGACTGGAGAGGGGTGCGTGCGGCTTCACGCGAGCGCATCGGCAGCTACGACGCGCGGGTGAGGGAAGCGGTCGAGCAGCTCCGTGACGAGCTGCCCGACGCGACGAACGAGGCGCTGTGGCCCGACGTGAAACGGGCGCTGGTGCTCAAGCTGCTCGATCACCAGCAGCCCGAGCTCGCGGAGACCTTCTACAACTCGGTCGTCTGCCGCGTGCTGCAGCAGCGCTACTTCACCAACGAGTACCTCTTCTGGCGCCAGCAGGTCTCGACCGAGCGCATCGATGCGTTCCAGCCGACGTACCGGGCGTACTACCCCTCGCAGCTCGGCCTGACGCAGGCGGTGCGCGCGATGGTGCTCGACCTTCAATTGCTGTGCGCGTGGGACGACCTCGAGCGCGACCTGGCGCACCTCGAGCAGTCGCTCACGCCGCTGCTCCCGCCTGGGTGGGAACGGCAAACCAGCGTCTGCATGCAGGTGCTCACACCCATCTTCTTTCGTCGGCACGCGGCCTACGTCATCGGCCGGGTGCGCACCGGCCGCGGCGAGCTGCCCTTCGTGCTGTCTCTGCACAAGACCTCGCCGGGCACCGTGGCGCTCGAGGCCTTCCTCACCCGCCCTGAGGATCTGGCGGTGCTGACCACGCTGTCGCGCGCGTACTTCATGGCCGACATGGAAGTGCCCGCGTCGATCGTCGAGTTCCTGCGCACGGTGTTCCCGGCACGCACCCGCGCCGAGCTGTACACGTCGCTGGGCCTGCAGAAGCAGGGCAAGACGCTTTTCTACCGCGACCTGGGAGAACACCTGCGCCACACCACCGACCGCTTCGAGATCTCCGCGGGCGTGAAGGGCATGGTGATGTGTGTGTTCACGCTCCCGTCGTTTCCGTGGGTGTTCAAGCTCATCCGCGACAAGTTCGACCCGCCCAAAGACGCCGACCGGGCGTGGGTGCGCTCGCAGTACCTGCGGGTGAAGCTGCACGACCGCGTGGGGCGCATGGCCGACACCTGGGAATTCTCGGACGTGACCCTGCCCTTGAGCCGCTTTTCGCCTGAGCTGCTCGCCGAGCTCGAGCTGAAGTCCGCGGAGCTGCTCGAGCGCGTCGATGAGCGGCTCTTGATCAAGCACCTCTACATCGAGCGCCGGCTGACCCCTCTCGACCTCTACCTGCAGCAGGCAACGCCCGACGAGCGCCGCGCGGCCATCATCGACTACGGGGAAGCCATCACCGAGCTGGCGCAGACGAACATCTTCCCGGGCGACCTGCTGCTCAAGAACTTCGGCGTCACGCGGTTGGGGCGCGTCATCTTCTACGACTACGACGAGATCGCGGCGGTGACCGAGTGCACCTTCCGCGCGATGCCCACCGCGCGCGACGACGAAGACGAGTACGAGACGCAGTTCTCGGTCGGCCCGCGCGACATCTTCCCGGCCGAGCTGCCGAAGTTCCTGTTCTCGAACCCCGACGACTTGAAGATGTTCTACGAGACGCACGGGCACCTCGCGACGCCGCAGTGGTGGCTCGAGACACAGGCGAAGCTGCTGCGAGGTGAAGAGGCCGACGTGAAGGCCTTCCCCACCGAGCGCACCTTCTCCGCGCAGCGCGTCACCAGGGTGTGACAGGTCTTCGGAGACGAATCGGGTACAGACGAACCATGCTCAGTGCCCTGTTGGTGACGACGACTCTGGCAGCGACCCCTCCCTTGAACACCACACTCGAAGCGCGCTTCGCGGCGTGGGAAGCGGCGGGCCCCACCGGCGACTCCACCCATCGGGAACAACTGGCCTCGCTCGTCAAGGCGCTCAAGGGCGAGCTCACCCGCCGAGGCCGCCTCGACATCCTCTTCGTCTGCACCCACAACTCGCGACGCAGCCACATGGCGCAGTTGCTCGGCGCTGCGGCGGCGGCCCGCTTTGGAATCCCCGCGAAGACGTTCTCTGGCGGCACCGAGGCGACCGCGTTCAACCCCCGCGCCGTCGCCGCGCTCAAGCGCGTGGGCTTCGACATCACGGGGAGCGGCACCGACAACCCGCGCTACGAGGTGCGATACGGCGAGAACCTGCCGACCTCCACGGCCTTCTCGAAGAAGCTCGACGCACCTGAGAACCCGAAGGCCGACTTCGTGGCCGTGATGACGTGCACGCAGGCCGACAAAGCCTGCCCCATCGTGAAGGGCGCCACGAAGCGCGTGTCGGTGCCGTACGAAGATCCGAAGGTGGCTGACGGCACCCCCGACGAGACCGCCCGCTACGACGAACGCGCTGAACAGATCGGCCGCGACCTCGCGTGGGTCATGGCGGAGCTCGCAAAGACCTGACACGCATCACCCACACAGAATTCGAGGCGCTGGGTTAGCAGGGCGTTGAAAAATCGGCTCTTAGCGTTCGACGAGGCGGCGTGAAGCGTGATCAGGTCTCGCGCGTGCGCGGCCCCAAGAAGACGCAGCAGTCGATGTTGAGCCTGAGGACGCCCGAGCAA
>JBILUC010000143.1:0-6046 GCA_044371205.1 Archangium sp. | reverse complement strand
GCGTGTTTCTCTACCGCTCGCGCGTGACGGGGAGCTCGTGATGGCGCGCTTCAAGACCACGTTGTTCAAGTACCCCGGCCCCGGTGGGTGGACGTTCGCGAAGGTGCCCGCGAAGCATGCACCGCCGGCGACGCATGCGTGGGGGCGGACTCCCGTGCGCGCCACGGTCGATGGTGTGTCGTGGGACACGAGCGTGTGGCGCGACAAGACGCACGGGTGCCTGCTGCCGGTGCCGAAGAAGGTGCGCGGCGCGAAGGGCGATGGAGACACGGTGAAGGTCTCGTTGGCGCCGAGGTGACGTGGTTTCGCCCACCCGTCTCGTGGTCGCTTCCCAGTACGTTCGCGCGCCATGCGACGCCTGATCCTGCTCTCGACCCTCGCGTTCCTCGGCTGCGCCACCACCCGCGCGACGCGTCCCGCCGAGTTCGCGCCGACGCCCGGCCGCACGGGCCCGCTCGCTGAACTCGAGAAGAAGCTCGAGCCCGGGCTCGGCGCCGAGCGCTCGGGCTTCAAGCTGCTCGAGGTGAACGAAGACGCGCTGCAGTGGCGGCTGGCGCTCATCGATTCCGCGCAGCACTCGCTCGACCTCATGACCTTCCTCTGGTGGGGCGACGAGACTGGCGACCTCGTGCTCAAGCGCGTCATCGACGCAGCCGATCGCGGCGTGAAGGTGCGCCTCATCGTCGACGACATGACCACCATCGACGACGGCAAGCAGACCACCCTGCGCGACGTGCCGAACGCAGCCGTCAACGCCCACCCCAACATCGAGCTGCGCGTCTTCAATCCGTGGAGCAACCGCGGTGCCGTCGGTCGCGCCGTCGAGTTCGTCGGCGACTTCTCGCGCCTCAACCAGCGCATGCACAACAAGGCGCTCATCGCCGACAACCACGTCGCCATCATGGGCGGCCGCAACCTCGGCAACGAGTACATGGGCCTCAACCCGACCTTCAACTTCCATGACCTCGATGTGCTCACGCTGGGCCACGCCACGCGCCAGGTCTCGAGCGTGTTCGATCGCTACTGGAACAGCGACTGGGTGAAGCCGCAGGGGGAAATCGACGCCACCGGCACGGTCGAGACCTTGAAGGCGCGGCGCGAGGAGCTGGTGAAGCAGCTCCAGGCCGCGAAGGCGCTCGAGCACTTCCCCCTCGAGGTGCAGGACTGGTCGAAGCAGCTCGGCGTGCTCGAGAAGGAAATCCACTTCGGCGCCAGCCGCGTCATCACCGACACGCCCGACGGCGACAAGGTGACGCACTACCTGCCCGAGGAAGTCGCGAAGCTCTGGTCGAGCGCCAACACCGAGGTGCTGGTGACCAACGCGTACATCATCCCCGACGAGAACGCGTTCGCGCGCACCGGCAAGGAACTGAAGAAGGACGTGCGCTTCGTGATGCTCACCAACTCGCTCGCGAGCACCGACGCGGCCGGCGTACACGCGCACTACACCGACTGGCGCCCGCGCATGGTGGCGGGCGGCGTCGAACTCTACGAGCTCAAGCACGACGCAGTGGTGCGCTCGCAGGGGGTCGACACCGCGCCGGTGCAGTCGGGCTTTGTGGGCCTGCACGCCAAGGCGATGGTGGTCGATCGCAAGCGGGTGCTCATCGGCTCGATGAACCTCGACCCGCGCAGCTGGGTGCACAACAGCGAGATGGTGATTCTCGTGGAGTGCCCCGAGCTCGGCGCAGAACTCGCGAAGGTCATCGAGCGCGACCTGAAGCCCGAGAACGCGTGGAAGATCGAGCTCGACGAGAAGGGCGCCGTGAAGTGGGTGTCGGGCACCGAGACGCGCCACGAAGCGCCGGTGCGCGAAGAAGGCCAGCGCCTCGAGGAGACGCTCAACAAGCTGCTCCCCGCCGACCTCTTCTGACGTCGTCTGTCAGGGCCGACACGTCGGCGAGATGAGCTCGGGGCGGTACTCGAAGTGCATCGTGTCGAAGTGCTTCCACCGGCCGCCCCAGATGAAGCCCTCGGCCTCGAAGGCGTCGACGATCTCCTGCGGCACCTTGTTCTTCCAGACCATGGGGTGGCCCCGGTACGTCCACCGCCAGTAGTTGCTGAGCTCGACGTTGAGATCGATCGCGATGCCGAAGGCGTGACCGCTGAGGCGCTTGCTGCGCTTGATGGTGCGCCAGATCCACGTGCCGCCGATGTCCTTCAAGAACGGCAACAGCTTCGGGTTGGCCTTCACCTGGGGCTCGAGGCGCTCGACCACGCGGCGCAGCGGCTCGGCGGCGCGCTCGTGAAATGGGTAGCGCAGCCCGAAGAAGCGAACCCGGCCGAGGCGTTCCTGCACCTCGTCGCGCTTGCGGCCGTACGTGGCGAGGAACAGCTGCTCGACCCGCGCGCGACCTGGATCTTCGATCGAGCCTGCATCGCTCACGTCGAGCGGCACGATGGGCCCGGTGACGTAGGGTGGCTCGTAGATGTCGGCGAGGTCGGGCACCTCTTCCGACTCGGGATCATCGGGGTCCACCTTCGCGCCCGTGTCCCACGCGAGGAAGACGCCGGTCTCGAGCTCGATGCCCCAGCCGCCAGCGTCGGCCTTCCACTTCACGGTGCCCGCGTACCAGGTGGGCAGGCACGTGAGCCCGACGGGAGGCAGCCCTCCATCGGGCGCCCTCACGAGCCCACCGTCGGGCAGTTGGGTCAGCAGGCTGAGCGCGACTGCGAGCAACACTTCAGATGTCGAGCTCGAAGCGCTTCACGAGCGTGCCGGCCTTGTTGAAGCGCGCGAAGTGCTCGGCGCCGATGCCGGTGCGGGCCTGGGTGACGATGAGCAGCGAGCCGTCGGTCTTGTTCTTGTAGGCCTGCGTGTCGACGTCGCTGCGCTTCACCGCCTTCGTGTCTTCAGCGATGATCTTCTTCATCGGGGCGGTGAGCGCGTCGGTCTTCTTGCTGCCCGTGAGCGCCGAAGCGTTCGCGTAGGAGTTGCGAATCACGCCGAGCTCGGTGTGCTGAATCGAGTCCTTCCAGTTGCGCATGTCGGGCGCGCGGAAGTGTGTGTCGTACGCGCTCTGAATGCGGCGGGCCTCGCGCTGCACGTTCTGGCTGTCGTCTTTGAGCTCGATCGACTTGCCCGCTTCGTCGAACAGGCCGTACGCGGTGCCGAACTCGCTGTACTGGCTCATCAAGAACGCGGGCTTGCCGGCGACGTCGAAGCTCACGACCTCCGGCGTGTCGTCGGGCGACGACTTTTCCCACTTGTCGAAGATCTTCCCGAGCGCAGGCGGCAGATCTTCTCGCTTCACGCGGGTGCTGCCGTCGCTGCCCGGGCCCCACGCGCCGGCGGTGCTGGCGGCCTTCTGCGCATAGTGCACCCACTCGGATCGCGTCATCTTCTGATCCAGCTCCTTCAGGATCAGGCGCGTGGCCCTGGTGTCGATGCTGGCCTCGGTGCGGTCGATGGCCTTGAAGATGTCGTCGATGGGCTTCTTGCTGCCGCTGGCCTTCGCTTCCTTGATGAGTCTCTTCGCTTCGGTGGCGGTGATCTGGTTGTCGACGGCGACGCGGCGCACGGCGGTGTCGAGCTTCGAGACGGGCATGGGGCCTCCGGAGTGAGGAAGTGGCTTGACTCTAGCTTGAGTACTCTGGCGATCGATGGACGAGATCGACTCGGCGTTGGCGGAGGTCACGGCGCAGCGTGACGCGCTCGTCACCGAGCTCACGCGACGGAAGACACTCGAGGCCGCCGCCCTCGAGGCGCTCAAGAGTCGCGAGCAGGGCCTGACCGAAGCGATCGCGAAGCTCGACGAGATGGCGCTCGAGGAAGGGCTGGTCGTCAGACGCATGCGCGACGAGCGCGCGGTGATCCTCGGCGTGCGCAAGAGGGCGCGGCAGGTGGTGCAGCAGGTGCTTCGCGCGGTGCTCGCGTTGTGCACGGTGCTTGGGTTTCTGCTCGCGGTCGTCGTGTCCGATCTCGGGGGATGGACGATCTTCGGCTGTCTGCTGCTCAGCGCGGCGTCGGTGTGGTGGCTGGGCGACTTCGCCGACCACCTGGAGCTCGATCGATGAGCGCCCAGACGCGCGCGGCGCTCGAGGCCGTGCAGGCCGAGGTGAAGACGCTCGACGCCGAGCTGGCGCAGTGGCCGGAGGTGTCCCCGGCTCGGCACGAACTCGAAGCGCGGTTGAAGGTGCTGGAGGCACAGCGGGCCGGCGCGGCTCGACGGTGCGCGCTGTTCTGGCGGTCGAGGAAGAAGCGGGTCGCGCAGGGAGGGCCACCTCGTGCATGCTTGCGGCGTGAGTCCCAAGAAGCGCGAAGAAGAAGAAGCGCCGGAGCTGCTGACCTGGGACCCTTCCGACGGCACCGACGAAGACGACGACGACATCGACGATGAGCTGCCGGCCGATGAAGCCTTCGAGGGTGAGGCAGACGAAGGCGACGAGCCTGAGCCTGAGCCGATCGCCGCGAAGTCAGATGATTTCTCGAAAGACCGCCCCGCTGCGCTTCCTCAGCCCGACCGCGCGCGGAGCCACCCGGATCTCCCCAAGGTCACCACCTCATCCTTCAAGCGGTTGATTCGGTAGCAACTTTTGCCCGCGGGGCCTCGACAACTCTTCAAGCCGTACCTCCCCCAACCACACGAAAGAGTATCACCATGGTCTCGAGAACGACTTCGAGCTCTCGCTCCAGCACCGCGCGGCGCTCCACCTCGACCCGTCGCAGCACCGGCGTCGCTCGCCGCACCACGAGGGCGAATGGCGCGAACCCGAAGCTCGCCGGGTACGTGAAGAGCATCCGCATTCAGCGCTTTGCGAAGAAGGGCAGCACGACGTTCTGCAACCAGGCGTTCAACGCGTACGCCGCGAAGCACGGCTTCAAGGGCTTCAACGGGCTCGTCGCGAACCAGATGTTCAAGAAGATGCAGGCGCCGGGCAGCGGGTGGAAGCAGGTGAGCGCGCGGGACGCGATCGCCGCCGCCAAGAGCGGCAAGCTCGTCGCGGCCGCCTGGTACAACAACACGCCGCAGGCCGGTCGCCCCGACGGCAAGCGCCCCGGTCACATCGCGGCGGTCATCGGTGAGCACTCGCCCGGTGTGCCCGGCATCGCGCAGGCCGGCACGAAGACGTTCGAGTGGGGCCCCGTCACCGCGAGCCGGAAGAACCCTACGTACTTCGTGAAGACCTGATCAGGAGATTTTCGAGGGCGACCTTCACATCGGGAAAGCCCGGTACGGCATCAAGAGGATGTTCACGGTCTCGGACGTCGAGCCAGCACTCAGTCGCGTGGCAGGCTAGATGGGTGCCTTGCGAGTTGCGTTAGCGATTCTCATGCGCCCGCTCCGCTGAGGTGACGAGGTGATCCGGCTCTCGGCGCGTGGACCAACTTGGGATTCGGCTCGTGTTTGTTGTGGGCCAGACTTCCGCTCACAAACCCGAGTTGTCGTTTTGCGCGTTCTTGTCGTACACTCGGACCAACGGAAGAATGTTGTCGGGGGGGCGATGCGCACAAGTTTCTCACCTTTGTTTGTTCTTGCCGTTCTTATCCCTGGAATCGTGTTCCATGCATCGTGCTCAAACCCCGCAGAGAGGGTTTGTGTTCCTGGACTCACTAACGCCTGTCTTGGTCCCGGTGCATGTGTTGGCAGCCAAGTTTGTACAGTTTCAGGCGCCGGCTACGGGCCGTGCGATTGTGGCGCCGAGCAGCACGACGGGGGGCAAGACGGCGGTGAACGCAACGACGCTGGAAAGGGGGATGCTGGGCTGACCTGTGCTGTTTTTGAGGGGAGCCTCATCATCAGCAACCAGCAGGACTGGACTGACTTCATTGACTTGGGCTGTACGCGTGTTTCCGGCGATCTCATCATTAGCGTTCCTGGGCTTTCCTCCCTTAGTCCTCCGGCATCCGCACTTCAGGCCGTCGGCAGCCTCACTGTCTCCGACAACCCGGCCCTGACCGACTTCAGCCTTCCAGCGCTAACAGGGCGTTGAAAATACTGCGTTGAGGGCCGTAATGAGTGTCTTGTGGAATTGGACGAGGGGCCTCGTTGATCAGCTCTCGCTGATCAACTCAGGCGGTCGGCAGCAGCGTCGCCAGGCGCCG
>JBILUC010000083.1:0-20625 GCA_044371205.1 Archangium sp. | reverse complement strand
ACCTTCGAACGAAATCTTCCCCACCAGCGGGAACTCGCTGACGAAGTAGGTGAGCACCACGCCGCCCGAGGGGAGCGGCTGCAGAATGGCCTTTGCGTCTCGCACGGTGCCGGTCAAGACGAGCTCCCGCAGGCCTCGCGCGACGAGCTCGCCGGTGAGCGCCTGCCCTTCGCTGGGCACCACCACCTCGTGCAGCTTGAGGTAGCCGTCTTCGCTCTGGTTCACGAGGCAGACCTTCTCAATCTTCGCGCCGAGCCACTTCGTCGCGTCGTCGCCGACCTCGGTGGGCAGCGTCTTCGGGCACGTCGGCGGGCTGGGGACCACGGCGACGGGAGCGGGAGGCATCACCGCGGTGCTGGTGGTCGCACAGCCGGCGAGCCCGAGAAACGCCACGAGCAGAGCGTGCTTCACGGCACCACCTCGATGGTCGCGCGCGCGCGCAGCTCGGTGAGCAGGCGTTTCTTCTCGGCCTCGAGGAAGTCGCCGTACTGCGGCGAGTCGGGGCCGACGCCTCCTTTGGCTTTGCGCAGCAACAGCCAGCGCATCTCGAGGATTTGTTGCCGCAGCATCGAGCGGTAGACCTGCATCGTGAAGCCCTGCCTCGCCACCTCGGCGGCGAGCTGCTCAGGCGTAAGCCGGTTCGAGAGGGCCACCTGCGCCAGCGCGCTCTCAAGCTCGTCGGTGCTCACCTCGACGCGCAGCACGTCGGCGTCGTTGGCGATGAGGCGCTCGTTCACCAGCCCAATGAGCGCGTCGGCCTCGAGCTGCTTCTTCTGTTCGGCGCTGGTGGCCTTCGCGAGAAATGGCCGGGCACGCTCGAGCACCGCGCTGCGCACGATGGGCCTGCCGTCGACGATGGCGACGAGGCGGTCCATCAGCACGGGCTGCGAGTGAGCGACTGCAGAGACGAGGAGGAGAGCCGCAAGCACGCTGCGCATGGAGCGCGAGCGTGCCACGAAAAGATGCTTCAGCGAGCCGACAACGCGCGGCCGAGCTCGGCGAGCTGCGAGCGCAGGCTGGCGTCGTACTGGTAGCTGCCGACGTTGGCGACCACGCCGCCGATGAGGGCCGGGTCGACCTTCGTCTCGAGCACCACGCTGCGATGCGTGAGCGCCTCGAGCTGCTGCTTGAGGGCGGCCACCTGGGTGTCACCGAGCTTGGCGGCCGAGGTCACGGTTCCGCGCACGCGGCCCATGCGGCTGTCGACCATGTCGCGGTACTGGCGGGCGATGAAGGGGAGGGCGCCGAAGCGGCTGCGGTCGGTGAGCAGCTTGAGCAGATTGCCGAGCACCGCCACCAGGCCCGGCGCGTTGGTGATGACCGCCTCGGTCAGGCCCATGCGCTGCGTGCGGGTGAGCGTGGGGCTCGAGAGCGCGAGGAAGAGCTCCTGGTTGCCAGCGAAGTACGTGGTGAGGGTCTCGAGCTGCGTGAGGACCTGATCAGCTTCAGCCCCCGCGGCATCGAGAAGAGCACGGGCATAGCGGCGGGCAACGGGAACATTCGACATGGCGAGCGGCGCGTAGCACCCGCGTTCGCCTCTTTCCAACCGAATTCCAGAGAGTTCAGCGCTGCGCTTCGAGCTCCCGCAAGCGGCGCTCATGGTCGAGGAAGCGACGGTCGTTCTGCATGCGCTGGGCGGTGAAGCCCACGTCCACGTCGCCGCGCAGTTCGACGATCTCGGTTCGCAGGCGGGTGAAGCCATCGGTCATCTCGCGCCGCAGGCTTCACGCCTCTTCGCGCGCGCGGGCTTCGACATGGTTCGATGCTGACAGACCTCGAGCGAACAGCGCAAATGGGTCGGAACTGGCGCACGGCTCTCGGCGTCTGAGCACGATTGGAGGCTGCATGACCGCCTTACTCCCGCTCCTGCTCGCTGCTGCGCCCCAGCTCACCACCGTGCAGCTCGACGGCTTTCCCTTCGTTCGCCAGAAGCCCGACTTCTGTGGCGAGGCCGACGTGGAGATGGTGCTGCGCCGGCTCGGCCGCGAGGTGTCGCAAGACGACGTCTTCAACCTGAGCGGCCTCGACCCGCTCAAGGGCCGCGGCGTGTGGGCCGATGATCTCGCGAAGGTGTCGCGCACCCTCGGCCTCGAGCCCGGTCAGACCTGGTACCGCGTGCAACCCTCGAAGGCCTCGAGCGAAATGGACTCGCAGTTCGCCGCATTGCACGCCGACCTCGCGCGCGGCGTGCCGAGCATCGTGTGCATGCACTACGACGCATCGCCGAAGACCACCGAGCACTTCCGGCTCGTCACCGGGTACGACGCGAAGAGCGACGAGGTCATCTACCAGGAGCCCGCAGAAGACGATGGCGCCAACCGCCGCATGAAGCGCGCCGACTTCCTCGCGCTCTGGCCCTTCAAGAAGGCCGACAAGTGGACGGTGATTCGCCTGCGCATGGAGCCGAAGGGCGAGGCGCCGAAGCTCGAGCCCCAGGCGTCCCCCACCAGCGCCGAGCTCGTGCAGCACGTGATGACGGTGAAGAAGACGATGCCTCCGGGCTTCACGCTCGTCTGGGAAAAGCCCTTCCTCGTCATCGGTAACGAGTCACCCGAGAAGGTGCGCGAGCGCGCGAAGAGCGTCGTGGCGTGGACGCGAGATTTGCTGCTCAAGGACTTCTTCCCGAAGGCGCCCGAGCAGATGGAAGACGTGTGGGTCTTCAAGGACGCGACGACCTACGAGAAGTACAGCCGCGCGCTGTTCAACACCGTGCCCGAGACGCCGTACGGCTTCTACCTGTCGAGCGCGAAGGCGATGCTGATGAACATCAAGCCCGGCTACGGCACGTTGACGCACGAGCTGGTGCACCCCTTCATGCACGCCAACTGGCCCGATGGTCCGGCGTGGTTGAACGAAGGTCTCGGCTCGCTCTTCGAGTTCCCCGGTGAGCGCGATGGGCACTTCATCGGGCAGCTCAACTGGCGCCTGCCCGCGGTGCAGGAAGCGATTCGCGACAAGTCGGTGCCGCGCATCAGCGCACTCGTGAAGACGACCGCGAACGAGTTCTACGACGACCCGACGGGCGTGCATTACGCGATGGCGCGCTACCTCTGTTACTGGCTGCAGGAGCGCGGGCTGCTCATCAAGTTCGTGCAGCGCGCCCAGGCGCTGAAGGCCGAAGACAAGACAGGCCTCAAGGCGCTGACCGAGGTGCTCGGCGGCGACCCCGACACGTTCCAGAAAGACTGGGAGAAGTTCACGTCAGCGCTGCGCCGCAAGCCCCGCAGCTGAAACTCCCTCTCCCTGCGTCAGCGGGGAGAGGGCCGGGGTGAGGGGCTCTTCCTGTTCGCCCGAGCCGCCATCACCCGGCCGAGGTTCGACTCAATCCACCCGCCGAGGGTCTGCAGGTGCTTCGCCAGCTCCGCCCCCATCGGCGTGAGCGAGTACTCGACGCGCGGTGGAATCTCAGGCCACGCCTTGCGGTCGACGAAGCCATCGCTCTCGAGCACCTGCAACGTCTGCGCGAGCATCTTCTCGCTGACGCCACCGACCGCCCGGCGCACCTCGCCGAATCGCAGCGTGCCCTGCTCGAAGAGGCGCACCAGCACCAGCGTGCCCCATCGGCTGGTCACATGGTCGAGCACCTCTCTCGAGGGGCAGTTCTCAGCCGAGAGGTCACCCTTCAGCTTCTTCGCAGGTGCGGCCATGAACTCCTCACTTACCAATAGGTAGATACTTGCCGAGAGTAAGTACCAGCGTTATCGGAAGCAACACCATGAACGAGATCCTCGTCACTGGGCTGGCTGCGTGACCTCACCCACGCGCCGCCAAACGATGCTCGCCGGTCTCGCGCTCGCGAGCGGGTGTCGCCCCTCGAACTCAGGAGCTGTCATGAACGCCGCCCACCGTCTGCCCGTCGTCTATTTGCCGCACGGCGGAGGGCCCTGGCCCTTCGTCGACCTCGGCTTCGGCAGCCAGCGCGAGAACGATGCGCTGCGCGCGTACCTCTCTTCGTTGGCGAAGGTGCCGAAGCGCGAACCGAAGGCGCTGCTCATCATCTCCGCGCACTGGGAAGAGAGCGCCGTGACGTTGATGACCGGCGCGAAGCCGCCGCTCTTCTTCGACTACTCCGGCTTCCCGCCCGAGTCGTACCAGCTGACCTGGCCCGCGCCCGGCGCGCCGGCGTTGGTGGAGCGTGTCGATGGGCTGCTCAAGCAGGCCGGGTTTCAGACGGCGCACGACAGCCAGCGCGGCTTCGACCACGGCACCTTCGTGCCGCTCAAGCTGGCCTACCCGGCGCCGACGATTCCCACCTTGCAGCTCTCGTTGCGGCGCGGCCTCGACCCGGCCGAGCACCTCGCCATGGGCCGCGCGCTCGCGCCGTTGCGCGACGAAGGCGTCTTCATCGTCGGCAGCGGCAGCTCGTTCCACAACCTGCGCGCGATGATGCAGGGCGGCGATGGTGACACCGCGAAGAAGGCGGCCGAGTTCGACGCGTGGCTGCAGGCGACCACGAAGTCTGCGCCGGCTGAGCGGGAGAAGGCGCTCACCGAGTGGGCGAAGGCTCCAGCGGCGCGCTTTGCCCATCCTCGCGAAGAGCACCTGCTGCCGTTGATGGTGATTGCGGGCGCCGCGAACGGTGATGCGGGCTCGGTGCCGTACGCCGACACGTACACGGGGCTCGCGATGTCCGCGCACCACTTCGGCTGAGCCGTCTCAGTCCGCCGCGACGCTCGAGGCCCAGCGCATCAACAGCAACGCGGGACCAGGCGTCGCCGCCAGCGCGATGAGCGCCGCGGGCACCTTCTGCGCCAGCGACATCGCTCGGAACGATTCTCCCCACACCAAAGCACCGCGCCGAAGAACACGCCGAGCGCCCCGAGCAGCACCAGCGACGGCCCGTACCTGCCGACGGTCAGCACCAACGCCACGTTGACGGCCCAGCACAGCAGCCCGGCCGCGAGCGCCTTCGCCCCCAGCATTCGCGCCGTGTCTTTGGGCGGAGCCATGGCGCTCTCTTCCCTCCCGCGCGACGCGTCGTCAAGGCGACCGGCGCATGCGCCTGGGCGGCCGCGGCAGGCGGCGCAGGCCCAGCCACCCCAGCGACGACACGTGCCACGCCACGGTCTCGACCGCGACGCGGCGACCTGAGCTCGCCCACCACTGCCCGACCTGCGTGACCATGCCGACCAGCGCGTTCGCGTAGATGGGTGACAGCTTCGGGTCGTACCCCGCACGCTTGAACTCGCTGCGGAAGAGGTCGTCGACCCGCTCGGCGAGGTCGTCGATGACGCGCGTGAGACCGCGGCGGCCCTGGCTGCTCGGCGCCTCGCGGGTCAGCACCGCGAAGCCCGCCGGCTGTTCCTTCGTGTACGTCATGAACGCCAACACCGCGCCCCCGAAGCGCCGCCGCGCCGTGCCGCGCGAGATGCTCTTCGAGACGCGCTCGACCAGTTCATCCAACTCGCGGTCGACGATGGCGGCGTAGAGCCCTTCTTTCGCGCCGAAGTGCTCGTAGATGATGGGCTTGGTGACGCCGGCCTTCAGCGCGATGTCGTCGATGGACGCTTCGTAGCCTTGAGCGGCGAAGACCGAGCGGCCCACCTCCATCAATTGCGCGCGTCGCTCGACTGCGGTCAGCCGCTTCTTGTTTGGCTTCACGTCACCACCCCTTGTTTGCTACTGCTCAGTAACCTACTACCCGGTAACCCGCATGAAGCACCCCAACTATCGCCACATCGCGCAGTCCATTCGCAACGCCGATACGTGGAGCGACGAGGTGCCTCTGCAGTTTCGCGAAGAGGGCGCTGACGTCTACAACCTCGCGTTCGAGTCGCGGCAGGCAAAGCACCTGCTGGGGCAGGGCAGCTACCGGTGCGAGGCGCACGGCGTCGACTTCGCAGGTGAAGCGACCAGCGATGGACCCGCCGACGCCGACGTCACCGAGAACAGCTCGTTCCGCTACCCGTTGCTGCGGGGGCACGCTCCTGCGGGAGACGTCAACCGGGCGCGGCGGCTCATCATCCTCCTGCACGGTCTCAACGAGCGCAGCTACGGCAAGTACGTGCCGTGGGCGTACCAGTTGTGGCGCGAGACCGGCGCAGCGGTGGCGCTGATGCCGCTGAGCTTCCACATCAACCGGGTGCACCCGCAGTGGGCGCGCGAGATTCGGCTGCATCAGGCGCGGCGCGACGAGGTGGCGCGCAACGAGAACGTGCACTCGTTCAACTCGGTGCTGAGCGCGCGGCTCGACGCGCGGCCCGAGCGCTTCTTCTGGGGCGGGCTCCAGGCGTACGGCGACGTGGTCGAGTTGGTGCGACAGATTCGCGCCGGCCAGCACCCACAGGTCGACCCCGAGGCGCAGATTGATTTCCTGGGCTACTCCGCGGGCGGCTACCTCGCGCTGGGCCTGTTGCTCGCCGACGAGAGCGGCCTCTTCACCCACAGCCGTGCGGTGCTCTTCGCTGCGGGCGCCGTGCTGCGCAGCACGCACCTGTCGACGCGCCTCATCATGGACATGGCGTGTGAGATTTCGTTGATGAAGCTCTACGTGCGCTTCACCGAGCGGCTCGCCGGGCCGCGCCTCGCGCACTGGCTGGCTGAGCACCCCGAGGGGCACTGGTTCCGCGCCTTGTTCGGCGAAGAGAAAGAGCGCGCGCGCCTCGAGGCCCGCTTGAAGGCCATCGCGCCGCGGTTGCTGGCCATCACCAACTCGAGCGACGAGGTGATTCCCCCGTCGGCCATCGTCAACACCCTGCAGGGGCTGAACCGCGACACGGGGGTGCGCGTCGAGACGCTGCCGCTGGGCGTGCACGAGCACCCCTTCGTGTGCGCCGACTACGCGCAGCGAGATAGACGCTTCATCAGCGAGTACGTCGACCTCGAGGCCTTCGGTCAGGGCTTCGAGCAGTTCATCAAGCTCGCTGCGGGCCACCTCTCCCCGTCTCGCTGAGGGGAAACCCCGAGCTGAGCGAAGCGCCAGCTGGTGACAGCGCGCTGCGCTCGTGCTTTTGGGCCGCCCGATGCAGCCCCGTCGCGTCCCCGTCGAGCCCATCGTCCTCGCGCTCTTCGGCGTGCTGGCGTGGGTGGCGCGCACCTCGCCGTACTTCAGGCCGACTGGCGTGCTCGGGTGGGCGACCGACTCCGACGAGGGTGTGTACCTCTCGGCCTCGTGGCTGCTGTGGCACGGCGTGATGCCGTGGCGCGACTTCGTCTTCGTGCACCCGCCTGCGGTCCCGGTGCTGCTGTCGTTCGCCACGGTGTGGGACGTCACCGCCTCGAAGGCCTTCGAGCTCGCGCGCTGGGGCGTGACGGCCGTCGGTGCGCTCAACGTGTGGTTGGCGGCCACCGTGGTGCACCGGCGCGTGGGGTTCACTGGAGCGTGCGTGACGGCCGGGCTGTTGTGCGTGTGGCCCGAGGTCCTCACGTGCGACCGCGGCGTGCACCTCGAGCCGTTCCTCACCGCGGCGTGTCTCGTGGCGATGTGGCTCGACGACAACGCGCTGCCTCGGCGCGCATGGTGGGCGGGCGCGTGGTTCGGGCTGGGCGGCCTGGTGAAGACGTGGGCGGCGCTGTGGGTGGTGGGGTGGTTGCTCGCGCGCGGTCGCAAGGCGGTGTCGGGCGCGGTCGTGGCGGGCGGGGTGGTGCTGCTCGGCTTCGGCGCGATGCTGGTGCTGTCGAGCGACGCGCTGACGCAGGTCATCCTCTTTCACCTGCGACGGCCGCCCGATGGAGACCCCGAGTTGAGCGTGCGGCTCGGCGAGATGTTCCTCGCCCGCTCCTACCTGCCCCTGGTGCTGCTCGCGCTCGGGCTGCCGGTCTTCTGGTGGCGAAGACGCGACGTCTTCACCCGCCACCTCCTGCTCGTTGCGGTGCTCCTCATCGCCGCCTTCCTGTCGGCCGCTGCGTACTGGAGCCAGTACAACGCGCACCTCGCGTTCCCCCTCGCGATGCTCTCGGGCGTGGCGGTGCATGGGTGGCTGGAGCGCGCTCCCGCGTTTGCGCGCTCCACGTGGGTGGCCGTGGTGCTGGGCGTGCTCGCGGGTGGGCGGGGCTTTCAGTGGTTGATGCTGGTGCGCAAAGACGCGGACCCGAAGCAGGCCGCGACGGTCGAGTTGTTGAAACGCGAGCCGCCGGGGCCGCTCTGTGCGTTCGAGTTGAATGAGCTGCTCATGGCCGACCGCTGGCCCACGGTGCTGTCGGGCACGAGGTCTCTCATTGACCCCTACGGGCAGATGCTCATCGAGGCCACCGAGCACCAGCGCTACCCGTCGGCGTTCGCGGCCTTCTCTGACGAGAGCGCACAGCGCACCGTGCGTTCGCAGCTCGAGGCGTGCCCGCGCTGGTTCCTCGGCTGGCGCGGCCGCTGGCAGCTCAACGACCAGACGAAGGCGCAACTCTCGCCCGAGCGGCTGGTCGATCCGCTTCCCTAGCTAGCAGGTTGATGAAAAGCGGGCCGCGCGCGCCAATGCCCACCATGCCTCGGCCTTCGCGGGCCGGGTGGTGGAGGTCAGTTGTCGTTGAGGAAGTATTCGTCGCGCGGGAACAGGTCGGTGTTGATGGACGCGCCAGGCACCGGAGCGCCCGCGACGCGCGCAGTGGCCGAACTCGCGAAGGCCCGCACCGACGCGCGCTGAGCCTCGCTGAAGCTCGCCATGCGGGCGCTCAACCGCTCGAGCAGCACCTCCCGCTCGAAGGGCACCGGCTGGTCGGCCGCGAGGAGGAACTCACCCCGCCCACCGGGCACCTCCATCACCAGCACGTGCGGGAAGACACGCTGCACCGTCTGCAGTACCCGGCCGGTCGGCACCCACTGCGCGAAGAGCCCGCCGGGCGCCAACCGCGCGCGCACCAACTCGTAGAACTCGCGGCTGTACACGTTGCCTGCCGAAGCGCCGTTGGGTCGCATCGCGTCGACGGTGATGACGTCCCACGGGTCCTTCGCGGTGAGCAGGTGCTTGCGCCCGTCGCCGATGAGCAGGTGCGACCGTTTGTCTTCGAGGAGCTGTCGGCTCTCGGCCGAGCTCTTCGTCGTCGCGAGGTGTCGAATCAGGTCGACCTCGCCGCCGCAAATCTCCACGCATTCCACGCGCTCGAGCCGCTCGTCCTGCAAGAGCCCCCACGCGGTGCTGCCCGCGCCCAGCCCAACGGCCAGCGCGCGCTTCGGCGAGGGGTGCATCAACGAGGGCACGATGCCGATGACCACGTGGAAGTCGTCGTAGGGCCAGCCGTTCTGGCTCGTGGCGTTGAGGTAGAGCACCTGCTCGCCCTGCTCCTTGGTGACCCACGCGTTGACGCAGGCGCGCTCCTCGACGAGCACGAAGCGCTCCGCCGGCGCGGCGTGGAAGAAGCCCCACAGGCGCTCGTTGCCCGGGAAGACCGCGACGCACGCCACAGCCACCACCGCGAGCCCTCCCCACGCGACGCTGCGGTGGCCCGGGTCGGCGCGCCCGCGCCACACGCCCCACAGGCCCAGCGCGATGGACAGGCCGGCCAGCACCCGCAGCGTGCCCGCGCTGCCCAGCGCGTCGAGCAGCACGAAGCTGACCACCAGCGTGCCCGCCACGTTGCCCACGATGTTCGCGAAGAGGAGCCGCCCGGTGCCGCGGCCCACGCGCGAGAGTTCCCGCGTCACCTCGGCCTGCACGAAGGGGTACGCGAAGCCCATCAGGAAGACGGGGGCGCCCATCACCAGCAGCGGCCCGAGCAGGTGCACGAAGAGGAACTTCGCGGCCGCGCGCGCCGTCTCGGGCCTCGAGGGCCCGGTCGAGAGGTACCCGTCCGACGCGAAGTAGCTCTCGAACATCTCGCGCACCGGCGGCAGCGGCATGTGGAGCAGCAACAGCACGCCGAGCAGCGCCGTCGCGCCGATGCCCAGCTGCACCTTGAGGAACGTGTGGCCCGGCCGCGCTGCCTGGCCGACGCGTCGGGCGCCCACCGCAGAGCCCGCGGCGAAGCTGATGAGGTACAGCGTCAGCACGTGCGCGAAGGTGTACGCGTTGGACCGCATCAACGCGTCGACGAGGCGCACGTAGACGACCTCCAACCCGAGCGCGATGGAACCCGTCAGGCCGTACGCGAGGTACCAGGGCCACGCCGGGTCGGGGCCGCTCGTGGTCGACGGGGTCGGCGCGCTGGCAGGCTCCTCACCGGCGGAGCGCCAGAGCCACAACGCCACGAGGGTCGCGAACAGGTAGCAGGCCGACGCGAGGCGAATGCTGGCCACGAAGCCCAGCGTGCCCAGGAGGTACCAGCCCGAGAGGCACGCCCCGAGCGCGGCCCCGAAGGTGTTGATGGCGTAGAGGCGGCCGAGGCGGTGCGCGGCTTCGTTCACCGTCGAGACGACGCCGCGCGCGAGCAGCGGCAACGAGACGCCCATCAGCGTGGTGGGCACCGCGAGCATGAGGAGGTTGAAGCCGAAGGTGCTCGCCACACCGAGAGAAGGCGCGACCGCGCGGTAGCCGTCGTAGAGGAGCGTGGGGCTCAGCAGGCCGTAGATGCCCACCGACGCGGCCGACGCGGCGTAGACGGCGAGGGTCGCGCGGGGCGAGAGCCGGTCGGCCACGAAGCCGCCGAGCAGGTTGCCCAGACCGAGACCGGCCATGAACGCGGCCACCACGGTGGTGCTCGCGACGAGGTCGACGCCGGCGTGGAGCGAGATGATGCGCTGCCAGACGACCTGCAAGAGGAGCGCGGCGAACCCCGTCGCGAAGAAGACCACTTCCAACGCTCTGACTCGTCGCACGCGGCGGCGTAGAGAACACAGCTTCGGGCGCTTTCCCAGAAACGCGTGGAGCCGAAGCCGGGCTGTGAATCAGCCTCGCAGCTTCACCCGCACCAGCGTCAGCGGCTCGGTGACGCCCTTCACGCGCGCCTGAAACGGCTCCGACACACGGCGCTCGGCCTTCGCCGACTCGGCCAGTCGCGCGAAGTCGGCGGCTTGCATCACCACCTCGCCCGACTCGGCGAGCCCCTGCAGCCGCGCCGCGACGTTCACCGTCTGCCCGAAGAAGTCGAGCGCGCCGTTCGCGGTCACCACGTAGCAGGGCCCGCCGTGCACCCCGAGCTTCAGGTCGGTCGACTCGGCGTGCGCTGACTTGCGGCGAAACGCGTCGAAGGCCTCGAGGCACGCGAACGCCGCGCTCGCGCACGTGGCGTCGTCGACGAACGCCGCCATCACCGCGTCGCCCATGGTCTTCACTACCGTGCCGCCCGCCTTCGCGATGGCGGTGCGCAGCACGTCGAAGTGGTCGTCGACGAAGCGAAACGCCGCCGCGTCGCCCACCGCCGCGTAGAGCGCCGTCGAGCCGGTGAGGTCGGTGAAGAGCAACGACCCCCGGGAGACCTTGAGCGGCGTGCCGCGCTTGAGCAGGTCCTTCGAGAACAACGCGCGGAACTCGCTCACCGTCGTGAGGTAGTGCGCCGTCACCGCCGTCGAGGCGTACTCGCGCCGCTCAATCTTCATGTGGCGCGGCTCGCCGGTCTCGTTGCGCACCGAGAGGGTGCCCCACGGCGCGAGCGTGACGCTGCCCTGCAGGAAGCCCTCTTTGCCGAGCGTCAGCTGCGCCTGGCCCGGCCCGTTCGCTTCGACCTCGAGCCGCGCCCGGAAACCGCCTCGCGCGAAGAGGCCGTAGCTGCCCGGGACGGGTGGCGCGAGCAGCACGCGCGGCTCGCCCACCTCGAGGTTGGCCTGCACCAGCACGTGCGGCGTGCGCGCGGGGCCGGCCGCGCAGAACAACAACTCGGGCACGCGACGCACTCCGGCCGCAGGGCGGAACCCGGCCTCGACGGCGCGGTCGAGCTCGGCCTCGAAGCTGATGTCGCACTGGTTGCAGTGGCCCTCGGTCGAGATGTCTTCGAGCGTCGGCACCTCGGCGGCGGAGGTGCGACAGCTGGGGCACAACAGGCTCCAGCGCATCTCGAAGAGCCCGGCGGGCACGCCCTGCAGAAAGCCGATGAGCACGTCACGGCGGGACTCGCCCCACGCATCGGCCAGCTCGAAGGGGCGAAACTTCACGCAGTCGGCGTCAGACGCTTCGAGGAGCAGCCTCGCGATGTGCTCGACGACCTCAGCCTTCACGCCGACCCGCTTGAGCTCAGCGGTGCCGCGCTCGAGCATGCCCATCGACACCGGCGCCTTCGGGTGGGCGAAGGGGTTGAGCGAGGTCTTCTTCGCGAGGAAGGAATCGACCTCGGTCACCATCGCGCGAAAGCCGGCGACGTTGGCGCGCAGGTTCCACCACACCAGCGGGCGCATCATCACCGAGCGAGGTGCCGCCTCGAGGTGAATGTGGAGCGCCGCGCCTTCACCCTTCGCTTCCATTCGCCACGAGACGATGAGGGACTCGATGGGCCCGCCGAGGAAGTCGCGGCGAACCGAGAGGCCGCGCGTCCACGTCCATTCCCAGGGGCGCTCTTCGTACTTCGTGGTGAAGCCGCCGAGGCTCGTCTCGGCCATCACGCGCGCGGGCGTTCTCGGCGCAGCGAGCTTCTCGTACTTCACGCCCTCGAGGCCGAGGTGTCGGTTCATGCGGTCGGTGTCGGCGAGAAAGGGCCACACCTGTTCGACGGGCGCCTTCACCTCGAATGTCTCTTCGAACACGACTGGTTGCATGCGGACCGCCGAGGGTAGTCCGAACCGCGAGGTGCGCCGGTTTTCTGCCCGCCCGTTTCGTTGCAACTTCAGGCGGTTGGGCAGGTGTGTGCGTGTCGCTCAACCGCCGCGCAGGACGAGCTGGGTGAACTCGCCGGCGAAGTGACTATTGCCGCGTCAGCGTGATGGGCGCGCTCGAGAGGTCGCTCACCTCGCCCGCCTTCACGTCGACGAACCACTGGGCGCCGAGACCCTGCGCGCCGTAGCCCTGGTACGCAACACCGTTGGCTGAGGTCTGCAGCGCGATGAACCAGCGACCGGGCGCGGCGGGTACGTAGAACTCGCCGGTGAAGAGCTCCTCGCGTCGGTCGTAGTCGTCACCTGCAGTCGATTCGACGAAGGGGCCAATGCCAAAGCCCGCAGGTCTGGGGTCTTTCCCGTCGGGCAGCGCGAACACCACGGGATATGGGGTCAAGTGGTGTCCATGGGTTGCGAAGTGGAGGGGCTCTCTCGAGTCGACCGCTGCGTCGCGACACATGCCCTCAGTGTCCCAGGGCTGCCTTTCAGCCGAAGCCGAGCTCCTTCGCCTTGAGCGCGGCGCGCGTGCGGTCGCCGACGCCGAGCTTCTCGAGAATGTGGGTGACGTGGTTCTTCACCGTGCCTTCGGACAGGAAGAGCGCCGAGGCGATTTCTTTGTTGCTCGCGCCGGGCACCAGCAGTGATGCCCACGGCGCCGGCGAGCGGTCGCTGCGTGCCCTTCACGTGGAGCTGGACCTGCAAGCTCGGCGCGTTGCTGGCGGACACCAGCTCCTCGAGGGCCGTGGTGAACGGCTGCGCACAAGGGAGCGTCTCGCGCAGCAACGACACCGACTGTCTCAGCTGGCCGGGGCCCTCGCGCAACAACTCCTGCACCCGCTCGAGCCGCTCGTCGGTTGATCAGATCCATTCCTGCGCGGACGAATGGCAAGGCTAAGGTGCCGATTCTCGATGGAACCCGTCATTGGTATCGACTTGGGAACGACCTATTCCGCCGTCGCGACGGTGGAGAACGGCCGGCCCATCATCATCCCCAACCGGCAGGGCGCGCGGCTCACTCCGTCGGTCGTGGGGTTCACCGTCGGTGGAGATCGCGTCGTCGGTGAGCGCGCCCAGCAGCTCGGCGACGAAGCCCCCGACCGCAGCGCGCCCGCCACCAAGCGCTTCATCGGCAAGCGATGGACGCAAGCTCTCGCCGCCGCCGCGAAGTCGGTGGTGCCGTACCCGCTGATTCAAGGCCCGAGCGGCGAAGTGCGCGTGAAGGTCGCCAACCGTGTGATGCCGGTGACGCAGGTCTCGGCGATGTTGCTCGGTGAGCTCAAGCTCGACGCCGAGGCCCACTTCGGCCAGCAAGTGCACCGCTGCGTCGTCACCGTGCCCGCCAACTTCGACGACGGCCAACGCCAGGCCACCCGGGAAGCCGCGCGCATCGCCGGGCTCGAGGTGTTGCGCATCGTCAACGAGCCCACCGCGGCGGCCATCGCCTACGGCCTCGTCAACTCGGTGCGCGGGCGCGTGCTGGTGTTCGACCTCGGCGGCGGCACCTTCGACGTGTCGATTCTCGAGACGGAAAACGGCGTCTTCGAGGTGCGCGCCACCGGTGGCGACCCGCAGCTCGGCGGAGACGACTTCGACCAGTGCATCGTGCAGTGGCTGGTGGCGCAGGTGCCCGACTCGTTCCGCGAAGCGGTGGTGCGCGACCGCGTGTCGATGCAGCGGCTGCGCTATGCGGCCGAGCGCGCCAAGCGCACGCTGAGCGACCAGCCCGAGGCCTTCCTCTCGGCGACCGAGCTGGGCGACCACTCCGAGCTCAACACCGAAGGCAAGTACTGCCAGCTCGACACCGCGCTCACGCGTGACTTCTTCGAGTCGTTGGCTGAGCCGCTCTCGACGCGCGCGTTGGAGGTGGTCAAGCGCACCCTCGACGAGGCGAACCTCAAGGCCGACGACGTCGAAGCGGTGATGCTCGTGGGCGGCATGACGCGCGTGCCGCTGGTGCGCAAGCTGGTGCAGCAGTTCTTCGGTCGTCCCGCGGTGACGGGCCTCAACCCCGATGAGGCCGTCGCGCTCGGCGCCGCAGTGCACGCCGCAGAGCTCGCCACGCGCACCGGCGCTACGACGCTCATCGACGTCGCCACGCATTCGCTGTCCGTGGGCGTGCTCGGCGGCACGGTGCGCCGGCTCCTCACGCGCAACACCCCGGTGCCCGCCGTCGCGAAAGACGTCTTTCTCCCCAACCGCGCGGGCCAGAAGTCGGCGCGCATTCCCGTGTACCAGGGCGAGAGCGAGTGGGCCGACGAGTGCACGCGGCTGGGTGAGCTCGTGCTCGGCGACCTGAACGTCGAGCGCCGCGCCGACGTGCCCATCGAGGTCACCTTCGAGCTGTCGAACGAAGGCACGCTCTCGGTGCGCGCGGTCGACATCACCTCGGGCATCGCCGAGTCGATTCGCATCGACGCCCGCACCACGCTGCAGCCGCAAGAAGTCGACAAGCTGCAGAAGGAACAGGCCGACTACGCCGCGACGCAGACCGAGAAGGACAAGCAGTCGATGCTCGAGACCTTCCCCCGCGTGCTCGACAAGGCCGAGCGGCTGGTGCGCATTCTCGAGAAGAGCGCCGAAGAGAACCCCAGCCCCGAAGCCGACGCGGTGGTCGGCGAGGCGAAGGCGTTGCTGGCGCAGGGCCGCATCGCGGTGAAGCTGCGTGACACCACGCAGATGGCTGAGGTCACGCGGTTGCTCGAGAGTCTCGTCGCGGTCGGCTGACGCGCGCGTGCTCCCTCTCCCGCCAGAGCTGCTGCAGCGAGCCGCTCATGACGTGAACGTCTTGTGGGACGAGGCCCAGAGCGACCCCGCGCTGCTGCGCTTCCTCGCGCCGTTCGGGCGACCTGATTTGGGGCGCCTCACGCGCACCTTCCTCGCGGCGAAGCACATCGAGGAATTGGTGAGCGAGGCGCACCCGGTGTTCGCGACATGGCTCGCGACGCTCTACTTCCGCGAGCTGAGGCAGGTGGGCGCGCCCGCGCTGCGCGTCGAGAAGTGGGTGCAGCCCTCGGGGGACCAGTCGGCGCTCTTGCCCTCGCTCGACCACGGGGCGGGGTTTCTGCTCGGTGACACCCGCATGCGCACGGTGGTCATCACCGGCTCGTTGAGGGCGCCGTGGGTGCACGTCGACGGCGCGTGCCTGGTGGTGGCGGGCGATCTCGACACCGAGGTGCTGCTCGCCGACGGGTGCGTGCTCGTCGGCGGCAAGGTGCGCGCCGGCGTGGTGAGCAACCCGGCGACGCACCTGCGCGCGGGCAACGAGCAGCGCAGAGCGCAGCGGGCCCTCGGTTGGCAGGTGGGTCAGGGCGTCGAGTGCCGTGTGTTCCAGAGCCCACGCTTCGGGCTGACGTGCCCGGTGCGCGCAGACGTGGTGCTCAGCGGTGTGGGGCTGACGCCGACCGTCGACGCGCGCGAGAAGTTGCCGGCGATTTTGACCAGTGAGGTCATCGAGTTCGGCGGCCTCTCGTACGCGTGGCTGGTGGCCGAGCTGCGTGCGGGTCGCTCGGTGCTGCGGTGAACGAGCTCCACCCTGACAATCGCTGCAGTGATGTAATCAACGCGCCCGCTTGTGGCGTCTTGAGCGTCATGAAGCGATTCCTGGTGATGCTGGTGTGGGGTGTGGCCGCCTGTGGCCGGCTTTCGGTCGACGACGGGCGGGGGGCCGTGACGGGTCAGGTGCTGGGCCGCGATGGCGCGCCGGCGGTGAACGCGCGGGTGATGCTCATTCAGGCGCGTCGGCCGGTGGCTGAGGGGCGCAGTGACGCCGCGGGGCGCTTCACCGTCACCGGGCCCTCGGGCTCCTCGGCTCTCTTCGCGCTGGTGAACGACTCGTCGGACGAGGGTGTCTACCGGGGGGACGTCGAGGTGTTGCCGACGGGCACCACCGACGTGGGCGAGCTGCGCAGCACCGTGGTGTGGGCCTTCCCCGACGCGCTGTGGCTGCGTGATACCGGCTTCGACGAGCAGCTGACCCGCGGCGGCGAGCACCTCTACGTCGCTGGGGGTGTGCTCGGTGAGCCGCTCGTCACCGGTCGCTGGGGCATCGAGACGTTGTCGCTGTGGCGCATCGAAGACGACGGCACCGAGGTGCCGCTGCTCGAGGTGCCCGCGGTCGACCCCTTCTCGGTGAGCCCGGCACCGAACGAGCCGGTTCCTCCCGTGGCTTCCGTGCTGGTCACTCGCGACGCGGCCGGCCAGCCGCGGGTGAGGGTGCTCAACGGCGGCTTCACCTGGTCTTCTGCCGCCGGCGCCGTGTCCGCGCCGGTCTCTCGCATGCGGTGGCTCGACCCCCGCTCGGGGGTGGTGGTGAATGACGTGACTGTCGCGGCAGACGAGTCGATGCAGCTGGTGCCCTTCGGCGGGCTCGTCACCGGCCCGTCCGGATCGCGCGTGGTGTCGGCCGACGGCGAGGTGATGACCTCGCAGCGGGTGGGTGGGCGCGTGGTCGAGGTCGGCCCCCGACGCCTCGCAGGGTACGAGTGTGATGGGGCGCGTCAGTGCACATTCTTCCGGGTGGAAGCCGACGGGCAGGTGTCGCGCGCCACGCCGTTTTCGCTGCCTTCGAACGGCATCACGAATGTCTTCCATGACGGTGCCGTGCTGGGCCTGACCCTGCGTGACTTCAACCTCGGCCTCGTCACCTTCTTCCGCTTCGACGTCGACTCGCTGACCGTGACCGCCGAGACGGTCGACGTGACAGCCACCGCGCAGAACGTCTACCCCTGCTCCGGTTCGGGGGCGATGGGCTGGGTCGAGCGCGCCGCGGGCGAGGTGCGCCTCGTCACCCTGCGCAGCCACCTCACCGCTCGCACGCTCTCGACCGAGCTCGAGGAAGGGCGGGTTGCTCTGCAATGCCTGCTGGGCGAAGAGCTGTGGCGAGAAGAGCGGGCAGCCGACGGCACCTGGCACCTCCTGCGCACCCAGGGCGAACTGGTGCGCGTGGATGCGGTCTGGTGGAGCAGTGCTTCTTTCCTCGGGACACGGCCGTTACTGGAACGAGCCGATGACCCGCTGCGCCGGCAGTGGATTGGCGGCGCCGACGGCTCCATCGACAAGGCGGTGCCGTTGGGCCGAATCCCCAAGCGGGTCTTCCCGCTGCGCACCGACGACCCCGACGTGGTCATTTCGCTGGGCGCCACCATCGAGGGGAAGTGGTCGCTCTTTCGCCTGCGGCTGCCGGAGGCGCGATGAAGCCCTCTGTGGCGTGGTGCTGGGCCGCTGCGCTCCTCGGGTGCGGCACGTTCGAGCCGGTCGACGAGCCGGGACCGGCGCGCGTGTCGGGCTGTCTCGTGGGGGCCGACGCCAGCCCCTTTTCGCAGGCGCCGGTCTTCCTCGTCGGCGAAGACGGCGTTGCGCGCGTCGAGACGCGCACCGACGCGCGAGGCTGCTTCGAGCTGCGCACCGACTCGGGGCTCGCCACGCTGGTGGCCAACGACTTTCGCGGCCGGGGGCTGGTCGAGCCGGTGAAGCTCTACGCGCACCAGCACCTCCCTTTGGGCACGCGCACCGTCTGGTCGCTCGCGCTCGAACCTCGCGTCGGCGCGATGCGCGGGGTGGGGCTCGCAGAGCTCACCACTGAGGTGCAGTCGGGTGCGAGCCGGGTGACGTGTGACCTGGCGCGACGCGAGGTGAGCGTCGCCGCGAGCGCGAGCGTGGTGACGCTCGACGCCACCACCGGCGCACTTCGGGTGAGCGCCCCGCTCGTACGCCTCTCCGCGCGCGACCCCTTCGGTTCCTTCGACGTGCGCTGGGCCGACACCGACACCGTGGTGCAACCCGAAGGTGAGGGTTGGGCAGCGCTGCAGCACACCGCGCGCGCCTTCACCGGGTGGGCGCAGCTGCCCATGGCGGGCGGACGGTACTGGTACGTGTCTCGCAGTCAGGCCTTCCCGCTCGAGGGTCGCCCGTGCCTGTTGCTCGAAGACAGCTCATGCCTGCGGGTGACGGCAGCGGGCAACGGGCTGCGCGTCGAGCAGTGGTTCCCCGACGCGCCGATGCAGACCCGCCTGCTGCCGCTCGACGGAGAGCTGGTGGCTGCGGTGCCCTCTCCAGACGGCCGCTGGCTGCTGGGGCTCACCAACGGAGCTCTGGAGGCGCGCGCCTGGCGGGTTCGCCTCGAACAAAGCACCACTGCCCCCGAGTCGCTCGGCGTGTGGCCAGGAGCGCGGCTGCAGCCCTTCGAGGGCAGCGCGACCGGCGCGCGAGACGTCGTGCACGTCAGCCTCGAGCAGGCGGGAGCCGCGCAGTGGGCCCGCTTCGAGGTGGCCACCGGGGCCGCGTCTCTCGTGCCGTTGCCGGACCGGGGGGCGGCGGAGTTGCTCGTGCCCACCTCGCCATGGACGGGGGCCGTGTTGAGCTGGTTCACCGCCGAGGGAACCGGCGACGCGCTGCGCTGGCGGGTGACGTTGGCCGAGCATCTGGGCACCGACGTGCGCCTGCGTGAGGTGGTGCTGCCCGCGCGGAAGAGCCCGAACTACAACGGCATCACCTCCGGCCCGTTGACCCCGTGGTTCCCCGGCTTCGAGTTCGTCACGGGCGGCGGGCTCGACGTCTTCGCGTCGAACGACCAGCTCTTCCTGCTGACATCGGGTGCGCCGCTTTCGTCGGCGCTGCGCCTGTCGACGGCGAGCAGCGGCTCGACGCCCCTGTGCCAGGTCGACCGCAGCCTGGTGGTCGCGACCGACGACGGCAACGGTCGCAGGCTGGTGGTGCGCTACGACGCGCAGCGCCTCTTCGAGGAGTTGAGCCGCGCGCCTTGAGACGTCACGGCTACGATGCGCTCCGCGGTGGCGATGAATTGGGTCGAGCTGTGTGAGCGTGCACGAGCGGGTGAGCGCGCGGCGGCGCGTTCGCTCTACGACGCGGCCGCGCCTGCCGTGTACCGCCAATGCCTGCTCGCCGTGCGGGGCGACGCCGACGCAGCGAAGGACCTCTCGCAGGAATGCTGGGTGCGCGTGTTTCGACAACTTCGCCAACTGCAGAAGCCCGCGGCCTTCGTGAGCTGGTCGCTGGCGACGGCGACGGCCCACCTCGCCTCGGCCCGGCGCCTCGACCTGCGGCGCGCCCGGCTGCTCGAGGCCTTCGCGGCCGAGGCGTCTCTCGATTCGCCCAGCGCCGACGAGCACGAGCGGGCGCACCGCGAAGGCCTGGTGCGCGAGGTGCTGGCCCAGGTCGAGCCGCCGTCGGCGCGCGAGCTGGCGCTGCTGGTCTACGTCGAGGGGCGCACCACCCGTGACGCCGCTGAAGTGCTGGGGCTGCCGCACGGCACCGTGACGGTGACGCTGATGCGCTTGCGACAGAAGCTGCGCGCTCACCTCGCCCGCGAGCTCGCGCTGGAGGAGTCACCATGACGCGCGAAGAGCTCGACGCCCTGTTGACAGGGAAGGCAACCCCGGCTTCCCGCTCGCGGCTGGCCTCGGCCCTCGAGCAGCCCGATGACACCGCGGCGGGTGCGCTCGACGAGGCCTTCGCACCGCCGTCGCCGCCGGACGTCTTCGACGCGGCGTTTGCCGACTCCCTCGCCCGGCCCACGCAGGCGCGGTGGTGGCGCGGGTGGCTCGTCCTGGCCGCGGTCGCAGCGGTGGTGCTGGTGGTGCTCGCCTGGCCGCGCCGCGCTGCCGAAGACGAGGTCACCGGCGTCAAGGGAGTCGTCGCGGTCCCTGAGGTGAGCGTGGTCTGGGTGAGGCTCGACGGCGTGCCCCGGCGCCTGACGGTGGACGAGGTGGTCCCCGCAGGAGCTCGGCTCGGGGCGCGGGTGGTGGCCTCGCGCGCCGCCTGGCTCGCGCTGGAAGAGGAACGCGAGGGGGCGTGGGTGCGCGCGTGGCCGACGGCTGACGCAGGCTCTGCAGTGGGCGCCGGTGAACAGGAAGTGGCTGACGACCAGGGGGCGTTCGCGTGGAGGGCCGAGGCGACGCGTCTGCGCTGGGTGGTGTCGGCGCAGCCGTTGAACGAGGCAGGCCCGCGCGCGGTGGTGGCGGTCACGCTGGTGGTGTCGCCGTGACCGCGCGGCGCGT
>JBILUC010000040.1:0-71352 GCA_044371205.1 Archangium sp. | reverse complement strand
CGACGCGGTCGAGACGCGCGGCACGTCTCATGTGGTGAAGCTCCACGCCGGCAAACACCGCACGACGCTCGAGGTGCCCGCCTCGGTGGACCTGGTCGACGGGGCGCGAGCCTCCATCCAGTTCATCACGCACGTGACCGACGTGTTGATCGACTCCTTCGACAACATCGACGAATCGGATGACGCTGACGCCGACGACGAGTCGCCCATGCGGGAGGAGCCAATCGTCGACTACCGCGCGCTCCAGGCCCGTCGAGAGGAGGAACAGCGCCAGATCGCCGAGCGCATCGCCCAGCTCGAACGGGAGGAACAGGAGGCGCAACAGCCGCCAGCGTGGGCTGACTTCGAGAAGGCGGTGAAGAAGGACGATGCGCGTGACTTTCAATCGCTGTTCGAGCGGGCCGACGAGGCGCTCAGCGCGCGCGCAGTGGCGTTGCTGTTCTCGCAGAAGAAGAGCCCTGACTTCGTGGCCGAGGTGATTCGCCCGGTGCTCCAGCGCGTGAAGCTCACCCGCGCGCAGTGGGCCCACGTCGCGAAGGCGCGCTTCGCCTCGAGCGTGGTGATCAGCCACGCCACTGCACGCGCGTGAGGCGTCGGCGGCCTCGGCCGTGCGCTCGCCATGCTGCGCTCGAGCTCATCGGAGCACCAGTCTTCATCTCGTGGTTGGTGCCCCACGCTCTGCCTGTCGCGTGAGCCCTACCTGCGCGGCGCGCAGTACGCGGTGCCGCGAACGGGCTCGGCCGTGCCCACCCGCCGAACGATGACGTCGACGCGGAGACTTCGGGGGTCGTGCATCAGGGGAAGCAGCGTGAACTTCTCTGACCCCTGGCCGATGGTGAGGCTCGCCCCAATCCGAGGCACCGCGCGCGCGCACGTACGGCTCTCAGCGCGCAGGCGGATGCAGCTGCGCCTGAAGCGCTGACACCTGCATCCGCTTCGTCTTCGTCGATTGCGACCGAGCGGCTGACGTCAGAGCCCCTGCACGCCCGGCGCGGTCGAGACGTCGTACGCGAAGGTAATCTGCGACTGCTCGCGCGGCTCGAGCTCGACCACCCAGGTGGCGAACCCGTTCTCGTCGACCTTCGGCCTGGGCGTGGTGCGCCTGGCGCCGAGGGCAATCTTCACCTGGTCCAGCTCCGAGACCGGCATGCGCTCGACCACCTCGATGGTCTTCTTCTCGTCGCCGAGGCTCGACAGGTAGAGCCACACCGTCTTCGTCACCGTCTTCCAGTCGGTGTTCTGCACGTCCTGGTTGCGGTCGCGCTCGGTGCGAGAGAGCCGCAGCGTCGAGTCGGGCCCGAAGCTCAACTTGAACTCCTCACCCGGCGCGACGAAGAGCACCTTCGTCCACCCCACGAAGCCGTTCTGCAAGAGCAGCTCGACCGGCCCCGCGAGAATCGGGAACTTCGCCTCGTTCTTCTGCACCGAGGTGAGGAACACCCGCAGCTCGAGCTCGGGGAAGGCGATGAGCTTGGTGTGCGGCGTGGCGTTGAACTCGAAGAGCGGCACCGTGTTGGGCCGCCCGTCTGAGGGCACCGTGCACGGCCCCTTCGCCTCGAGGTTGCGAATCTCGCCGCCGTCGTCGACGCCCGGCAGCTCGACCGTCGAAGGAGGCGCAACCCCACCCCCGCCACCGCCCGACACCTTCGCCTTCTGAATCACCACCTCACGCGCCTGCACCACCAGCTTCTCGTTCTTCTTCTGCGCGGTGAGGAGGTCATCGGACAACAGCGGCGGCTCGATGCCCAGCGACGCACGCGCGGTCGAGAACACGAGGCGCACGTCCTTCCAGTCTTCGCCGGTGTTCTGCCAGACGCACGCGCGGCTCTCGAAGGTGAAGGTGCCGTCAGCCAATCGCGCCGAGTGCAGCGGGCGCCACAGCGCGTTGGGTACCGTGTACTCGAACGTCACCTCGACCTGCGCGTCGGCGGCCACCACCACGTCGGCCTCGAGCCACGTCACGAAGCGCGCGTCGGGGCGGTCGAACGCGCGGCGCTGCGCGATGAGCTGCTCGCGCTCGTCGACCACGTCGCGCTGCTGGTGCGAGAGCTCGAGCTCCTTCGCGCGCAGGGCGCGAATCTTCTCATACAGCCCCTCGAGCGTGTCCTTCCACGGGCTCTGCGGCTGGCCCCACGCCACGTCCTGCGGGAGCTCCTCGAGGCCGCGCGCGAGCACCTGCTCGAGCCGCTCTTTGCGCTGGGCGCACAGCTGCGCGTCTTCCCGCACCCGCTTCCACTTCTCGGTGAGCGCCTCGATGTCGAGCTCGAGCTTCTGCAGCGCCTCGGGCTTTTCGCGCGCCGCCACCTTCATCGCGCGGCGCACGCGCACGTCACTCACCTTCGCCGTGCCATCGGCCGACGCGCGCAGCGACAGGTCCTGCAGCACGGAGGCGACCTCCTCGACGACGAGCAGGTGCTGACCTGCCGTCAACTTCACGCTGCCGACGCGGCGCACCTGCGCGCGGTCTTCGAGCAACGTCACCTGCTTCACGGGCGCGACGAACACGCTTGCCTTCTCGGGGTAGAGCGACATCTCAGGCCTCCCTTCGGTTGCCGCCGACCAGCTCGTTGTTGGCGTAGAGCTTCACCCGGTACTGCGCGCTCAACTTCTGCGTCGCGCCCGGCTTCACCTGGAACTTCCAGCGGCGGCCACCCTCGATGACGCGGCCGCGCTCCTCTTGTTTGTATTCCTCCCAGGTCGGCTTGATGGCGCCTTCCTCGACCACCACCTCGGCTTCGGCTGCGGGCTGCGGCACGCGCTCACGCACCTCGCAGTTCACCGCGCGCTCGAGGTTGTTGACCACGTCGAAGGCGAGGTCGTGGATGAGCTCGTTGGTCGCGACCACCTTGTCGCCCGAGCGCTGCTCGACGTACTTCGTGTTGCGGGCGACCTTGATGCCCTGCTCGACGCCCAGCGAGAGCTTGAAGTCGCCGCCCGGCGCCACCGACGGCAGCGTGGTGGTGAGCACGTATTCCCCCGCGACGCTGACCTCGACCGGCCCGGGAAGGAGCGGAATCGAGACCGGGTTGCGCACCAGCGCCTGCCGGTACACCGAGACGTCTTCGCGCGGCACACACACGTAGAGCACCTCGCTCGTCGCGGTGCGGGTGCCGACGGGCACGGAATGAAAGGTGCCGTCACTCGGCACGTCGACCGTCGCGTCGGTGTCGTACACGTAGTCGTACCAGCCGGCTTCCGAACGAACGTCGACGGTGCCCGACGGGGCGGCGAGGTTGAGAATCTCCTGACCCTGACGCTCGGCGGCCTCCACGATGGCGAGCACGTCGAAGGTGACCACGAAGCCGAGCACGCTGAGCGCCTCGGTGAGCTGCTGCCGGCGGTTGACCGGGGTGAGCGAGCCGCGCGTGGGAATACCTGCAGGGCCGAGCCGCAGCGACGCATAGAGAATGACGTCGAGCGAGCCTTCGGCCTCCCCACCGCCCTCGTCGTCGAACTCTTCTCGGGCGCGATCACGCGACGCCATCTTCTTCGCCTTCATCGGCATCACCGCACCGGGACGCGCCATCGACGCCATCGACATCATCGGCGCAGCAGCTGCCGGAGCAGGCGCCATGCGACGGGACTCGGAGCGCGCCGACTTCTCCATCACCCCGGGCTCCTCTTCAGCGACGTCCTCGAGCGCGCACATCACGTCCATCTCGGGGGGCGCCATCGGACCGCCCCTGCCAGCGCCGACGACGAAGGCCTGCGTCTGCGGCAGCGCGACGGCGCCATCGAGGGCCGGCGGGTTCCACGAGGGAATGACCGACAGCGTCGAGCGCGCCGAGCCGAGCCCGCGGTCGTAGTCGCCGAAGAGCGAGCCCGCGCCCTGCGGCGGAGGCCGGAAGCCCTTCTGTGACGGCGGCGGAGGCTGCGCGCGGCCGATGCGAATCGCGCCCAGCTCGGGCAGCTCGGTCCAGCTCATGGGGGCGGCGGTCGAGAGGTGCAGCTTCACGCCGCGCCAGTCTTCACCGGTGCGCTGCGCGACGACGGCGCGCATCTGCAGGTCGGCCTGCGTGCAGTCGCGCGTCATGCGGCACTGGTACGCGGGGGCCCACCGCGCGCCGAGCACGAAGTACTCGAGCACGAGGCGCGCCTTCTTCGGGGCGGCAGCGGTGACGAGCGTGGCGTGCACCGACTTCTTCAGCTCATCGGGGCGCACGTGCTGCGCGGTCGAGGCCAGGTGAATGAGCCGGTGGAGTTCACGCTCGCGCTCCTCGAGCTTCTTGAGCTCGTCGCGACCCTTGCGCAGCAACTCGATGCGCGCGGACACGGTGTCTTCGTAGAGCGCCTCGAGCGCGACGCGCGCGCCCATCGGTGCTGGCGGCGGCATCTTCCCTTCCTCGGGGCTCGGCCGCGGGAGCACGTTGAGCGCACCCAGTTGGTTGAGCTCGTGCTCGAGCTGCGCCATGCGGTCGCGCGCGACGGTGAGCGCGTCTTGCACCTGCTGCAGCTCCTTCGCCTCGGGCGGCTTCGGCGGGGTGCCGCGCGGTGGCGCCGACAGCCCTACCCGCACGTTCGAGAGCAGCATCACCTGCCCGTCGGCCTCGAGCCGCACGCGCACGGTGTGGTCGATGAGCGCGAGCGGCAGCCCGGTGATGCCGACCTCAGGCGGCGCGCCTTGCGAGAAGTCGAGCTCGGCGGTGCGGCGCACGGTGGCGCCGCGGTGGAACAACGTCACGGATTCGACGCGGGTATCGATGGGCTTCATGTCCCCTCCAGAGGCGACAGAGAAACCCACGGCCCGCGAGAAGGTTCCAACGAAAACGTGTCGGCGTTTCAGCGAGCTGACTGTTTGGCGATTGCTTCCTGCGGGCCACGTGGCAGGCGCGCGTCGAGGAACGAGTCAATCTCGTCCCACGCGGCGTCGTGGAGCAGCACGTCGATGTGCCCCACGCCCTCGAGCCGCACCAGGCGCCTCGGGCCCGCGAGCGCCTCGTAGATGCGCAGCGAGTGCTTCATCGGGAGAAACGAGTCTTCGGACCCGTGCAGGAGCAGCGTCGGCACCGTGATGCGCGCCGCCGAGCGCTCGGGCGAGATGTCGGCCACCGTGAAGCGCGCTTCCTTCTCGGCGGTGGTGACCGCGTCGCGCTTCGCTTGTTCAGACAAGAAGAACGGCGCCTTGTCGGTGACCACCGTCTGCAGGTCGGCGAACGCCGCGCCGGCGACCACGAGCGAGATGCGTGCATCCTCAGCGGCCGTCTGCAGGGCGACCGCTGCGCCGAGCGACTCACCGATGACGGCCACCGGGAGCGCGCGCCCCCACTTCGAGAGCGCCACGTCGATGACCAGAGAGAGGTCCTTCGTCTCCTTCGCGCCGTAGGTGATGAACTCGCCCGTCGAACGGCCGTGCGCGCGCTGGTCGTACGCGACGACCGCGTAGCCCTGCTTCACGAAGCGCTCCGCCGCGCCGACGAAGTGCTGCCGGTTGATGTCTTTGCCATGCACGAAGACGATGACTCCACGTGGAGGGGTGACCGGTGAGAACTGCCACCCGTCGAGCGCGATGCCGTCGGCCGTGGTGACCTCGAACGACTCGTAGGCGATGGACGGCGCGCCGACGACCGGCACCCGCATGGGGATGAGCAACGCACCCGACAGGGCGTTGCCGGCCGCACACCCCGTAAGCCCCAGCAGACTGATCAACACGAGCGTCTTCATGGCGGCCGCCGTGTGCAGGTCGCGCGCCACCTCCAAGCGGCGAGAGGCGCTGGGTCGGGCTGCGCAGCCTTCTGCGCAACCGCGCGGCCTTCACGGCTCGAAGCAGTCAGCGCCGGCCGCGCTGGCAGAAGTGCTGCTCTCTGCGAAACCACCGCGGCCCACCGGTGACGCGCTGCTGGCGCTCATCGAGGCGAAGACGAAGGTCGACTCGGTGGCGATTCTGGCGCCTGTGGTCAGCGCGGTGATGAAGCTGCCGATTCGGAAGTGGTGATCGGCCCGGTGCGCCCGTAGCGGGCGACAGTCAGGCCGTTTGCGCGCGCCCACGAGCGATCGCCGTACGAGAAGTGCCACCACTCGTTGGGTTGCTGCACGAAGCCGGCAGCGTGCATCACCTCCAGGAGCAGCCGCCTGTGCGCGTGGGCTTCGCGGCCATTCGCGTCGGTGGCGTGGGCGAAATGATCAGGGTGCGAACGCCCGGTCGGCTCGTCGAAGGGTGAGCCCATGTTCCCGGGCCGCGCGTGCGCGTCAACGAGCGTGAGGTCGACCGCCGCGCCCGTGCTGTGGGGCGGTGGCGTCGCGGGGTTCTCACTCGGAGGCGCCCAATACGAGAGCACGCGCTCGCGGCGCATCGCGTCGTCGAGGTGGGGCTCCGCACGGCGGATCAACGCGTCGGTGTACTCGACCATGAAGCGCTGCACGGCGAGCGGACGCCACGCGTCGAGCAGGTGCAGCCGCCAGCCTGGCCGTCTTTCCCCGAGGCGCCGCTGCGCGTCGAGCAGGCGGGTCTTCACCGAGCGCCGGAGCACCCACGGGCTTGCTCCGGAGTACGGCGCTCCAAGCGAGACGTACGGGTGGGGTGCCTCGAAGCTGATCAGCGGGGACTCGAGTGACTCGAGCGGCTCTTTGTCGTCTTCGATGCGCACGTCGTCCCACGGCCTCATGGCGGGTTTCTACGACGCCTCGAGGGCCGGGGGCACTGCGGCGGACCTTGCGGTGAGGCTCGAACGGGCTCAGCAGGCCTCGAGACCGAAGGGGCTGCGGGTGTCGTCGCAGTGCCACACGGCCGACGTGCCCCTCGACCTCAAGCAGGGTCGTGACACTTCACGAAAGTTCCTTATGGGCCGACTTGAGCACCCTGGGGCGATGCTCAAGTCGTCCGATATGGGGTGCATTGAATCGAGTTCAAGGCCCTGTGCCCAAGCAGAGAGCGTCGGCGCGCGGCCGTGCTTGCCACTTGATGGGGAGGCCCGGCTTGTCAGTCAGCTGGGGCCCTTCGGCTCGAAGTGAGGGGCTGTTCGGTACGAGCACGGCAGGAAACACGCCCCCGGTGCGGTCCTCAATGAAGGCTGACCACGCCGTCGGAGCCATCCGCGCCTGAAGAGCCATCGCGCCCGCTCGAGCCCGAGCTCCCGCGCGAGCCGTCGGCGCCCGCGGGCACATCGATGCGGCTCGAGGCGGTGGAGCATGTCGTCCCCGCACCGCCGCGGCCGCCCGCGCCACCGTCGCCTCCGCGGCCACCACCGCCACCGCGACCTCCTCGACCGCCGCGCGACTTGACGATGCGACGCACGTGCTCGGCGTCACCCCCGCACTCCAGGGTGCAGCGCAGCTCGACGCTCACCGGCCCGCCATCGCCGCCGGGCCCACCATCGCCACCGTCACCTCCCTGCCCGCCATCGCCACCCTGCCCTCCCGCTCCCGCTGCCGTGGAGGGACACACGGCCGCGCTCCCGTCGACACCGCTGTGACCGTCTTGCCCCGATGCGCCATCACGCCCGCGGAAGCCCGCACCGCCACGACTGCCGAACTCGAAGTCACCCATCGCGTCACGCGGGAGTACCGCGAAGCGCCGCTCGCTCGTCTCACTGACGCCCTCGAACGCCAGCGTCTCGGCCGTCGACGTCACCACCACGTTCACCGCAGGGCCCGGCTGGCTCTCGTCGCCCTCGAAGTACCAGCTCGACGGCGTCAGGAAGCGCAGGGGCACGGTGAGCGACGTCACCAGTTGCCCCGAGAGCTTCACCACCAGCGTCATGCCCTCACCGGCGCGCGCGAGCTCGAAGACCTGCTGGAGGGTCATGCGCTCGGGCAGGCGCAGCACCCCTCCGTCGTCGACCGTGCCTGCACCGAGGAACTGCACGTCCTTCACCTCGAGGCACGGCTCGACGCTGAGCGCGCGCGCAGGGCGGCAGAGCGAGAGCGGCCGGCTCCACTTCACAGGGAAGCGCAGGTGCGGCCGCAGGTCGATGGTCGGCGCCACCTCGAGCTCGTCTTTGCCCGGCGCGTGCAGCGTCGCCAGCTGCTGCTCGAGCTGCTGCTTCACGATGCCTTGAAACGGCAGGGCGAGCGGGGGCTCGGGTCGTTCGAGCTTCAACGAAGTGGGCGACTGCGCCCAGCGGCCGTACGCCATCACCGCGCCTTCGACCTCGCGCACGCGCGCCTTCACCTCGGGCCAATCGCTGCGCTCGATGCGCAGCTGCACCAGCCGTCGCTTCGCCGAGGTGCGCAACGCCTCGTCGGGCAGGCGCGCCAACATGCGCAGGAGCAGGCCATCGTCCTGCACCACCTGAATGTCTTCGGTGGTGACGGGTCTGCCGTTGAGCTGGCCGTGGTCGAGCTCGAGCGTGGTGACCAGCGCGTCGAACACCGGCGGCACCGTCGGCGGCAGCCTCTCGCGGGGGAACTCGGTGAGCTTCTCGAGCAGCGTGTCGAGCGATGGGGATTCTTCGCGGGGCCGCGCGTCGAAGACGTCGTTCGCCGCGATGAGCCGGGCGGCGGCGGTGTCGAGTTCGATGAGCTCGAGCACCAGCCGGGCGAGCCGACCGAGGAAGAACTCGCGCAGCGGCGGCGGGAGGGGACCCATGAGCAGACGAGCACACTCGCTCCACCGCTCTGCGGGCAGCGTGTCTTCGCGCAGCGCCTCGACCAGAGGCTCGGTGAGTTCCTGGTCGATGCGCCGCAAAGCGCCTCGCGTCGGGTCACACACGCCGACGTCGGCGTTGGGTTGGCCGAGGTAGTGCACGAGCGCGTCGCCCGGCCAGTTCCAGGAGTCGGTGACGAGCTCGTCCACCGTGTACGGCAGAGAGAAGGTATGTTTGCAGCTCGCGAACAGCGCGAGCGCGGCCAGAACGGGAACGAGGCGCACGGGGAAAGTGTTGCATGAAATCTGTCCCTCTCCCTGCGCCAGCGGGGAGAGGGCCGGGGTGAGGGGCCCGACCTGTGCGCAGCAGCCCCTCTCCCGGCGCTCCGCGCCACCCTCTCCCCGCTCGCGCAGGGAGAGGGAGAGAGAAGACGTGTTATTCCCTCGCTCCATGCGCTCCTTCGTCGTTTCCGTCTTCGTCGCGCTGTCTTTCTCCTGCGCGATGCTCAGCCCCCCGCTGAACCGCGCCGCCGTGCTCGACGACGCGAAGTTGTTGGCCGCGTCAGAGGCTTTCTACCGGGCCGAGACGCCTGATCAGCTCCGCGCCGCGCTCGACGCCGCGAAGGCCGCGGGCCCCGACACCGCGCTCTTTCACGAGCTCGGCGCCCGCCTCGCCCAGCTCGAAGCGCGCGACGCCGACGTCGTCAGACACCTCGTCGCCGCGCTCGCCGACACCTCGAACGACGCCGCGCTGATGCACCTGCACGTGCTCGCCGCCCTCGAGCTCACCTGGCAGGAACGGACCGTGGTGCGCGACCTCTACGCGTCCCTCGCAGCACAGCACCCCAACGCCGAGGTGCGTGCGGTCGCCGCGTACCACCTCGCCGCGATGCGCCACGCCGAGGGTGACGTCGAGGCCCGCAACGCCGCGCTCGCCTCGATTCCCGGTCAGCTCGACTTCGCGTGGGTGGGCACGTGGGACAACGACCAGGGCAAGGGCTTCGACCTCGAGCTCGCCCCCGAGGTGCGCAGCGGGCTCACCGAAGAATACGAGGGCCGCGCGGGCCCGCTGCACTGGCGCAAAGACGTGCCGAAGGACGGGCGCGGTCGCTACGACCTCTTGCAGTTGATGACGCCCACGCGCTGGTCGGCGGCGTTCGCGCAGGGGCAGCTCGTCATCGAGAACCCCGGCACCTACGCGCTGCGCATCGGCACCACCGACCCGCTCAAGGTGTGGGTCGACGGGCGACTGGTGTTCGCCGCGGCGCAGCTCGAGCGCAGCGTGATGGATCACCTGATCATCCCGCTCCAGCTCACGAAGGGCGCGCACGTGGTGTTGATCAAATCAGCGCACCGCGAAGGCGCGTGGTCGTTCTCGGCGCGCGTCACGCCCTTCGAGGGCACCCCGTGGAAGTCGACGCTCGAGACCGTGCTGCAGTGGCGCGTCGAGAACTTCAAGAAGACCGCCCCCGCGCGGGGGCTCGCCCACTTCGTGGCCTGGGCGCACCTCGGCGCCGGCGGCGCGACGACCGTGAAGAGTGCTGACGCCGCGAGCGGGCTGTTGCCGAGGTCGCTGGTGATGCGGTCCTGGCTCATCGACGCCCTCTGGTACAACCAGGAGCGTGGCCGCACCGCTGACCTCCTCGCGGCGCTCGACACCGACGTGGGTGAGCAGCTCCCCTTCATTCGGCTGCGACAGGCGCGCTTCCACCAGCAGCAGGGCCTCAAGCAGAAGGCGCGTGAACGGCTGCTGCAGCTGCAGAAAGAGAAGCCCGAGCTGCACGAGGTGTGGGACCTGCTCATCGACCTCTGGCGCAGCGAAGGGTGGACGGAAGACGAGCTGCGCGCGGCGCTGGAGCGCGAGCGTCGCTTCGGCAGCACCCCCGAAGAAGACATCGAGCTGAGCCGCGCGCTGGTGCGACACGGCAAGCGCGCCGAGGCCCTCGAGGTGCTCGACCGCGTGCTCGACCGCCTGCCGCTGCACCCGGAGGCGCTGCGCCGCGAGGCCGACCTCGCCTTCGACATCGCCGACTACGGTGAGGCGCGCCGGCATCAAGAGACGCGGCTGTCGTCGTGGCCGACCGACTACTCGACGTGGCTTTCGCTCGCCGAGACGCACCGCCGTCGCGGTGACTTCCCCTCGGCCGACGCGGCGCTCGTCACGGCGCAGGCGCTCAGCCCCGAAGCCTCGGTGCCGATGACCAAGCGCGGCGAGCTGGCGTACGAAAAGGGCGACGCGGCGAAGGCGATTTCGTTGTGGAAGCGCTCGGTCGAGCTCAACCCCGAGAACGAGGCGCTCGCCAATCGTGTCGACTTCCTCTCTCCCGAGACGCGCGGCCCGTGGATGGCCGACGTGCCCGACGAGGCGGAGCTCGAGACGTTGTGGAAGGCGCGCGCGGGCCTCAAGCAGCTCTCGGGGGCCGACGTGGCGTACCTGCTCGACCACGAGGTCACCCTGCTCAACACCGACGGCTCGACCAGCAACGTGGTGTCGGTGGTGGTGCACGCGTGGAACGCGCAGGGCCGCGACCGCATCATTCGCCAGTCGGTCGGCGGCGGCCGCCTGCGGGTGCTGCACGCCTACGCGGTCGACGAGAAGGGCCAGCGCAGCGAGGCGAGCAGCGAGCGCAACCGGCAGATTTTCTTCCGCGGCATGCAGCCGGGCTCGACGCTGGTGCTTCAGTACCGCCTCGACTCGCCGCCCCGGGGCTACCTTGCCCGGTACTACAACGAGACGTGGAGCTTCCAGGGCGTGGGCGACCAGCGCGAGGAATCGACGCTCGTGCTGTGGGCCCCGCTCACCGCGAAGCTGCACGAGTACAAGGTCGGCGAGGCCGAGCACACGCAGGAGAAAAGGGGCGACCTGCTCCGCTTCACCTGGACCACGAAGAAGACGCCGCCGTTGATCAGCGAGCCCGGCATGCCGACGGTCGGCGAGCTGGGCATCAACATCTCGCTCTCGACGGTGCCCGACTGGAAGGTGTGGCTCTCGTGGGAACAGGCGCTGCTGGAAGGCGTGTTCCGCGACAGCCCCGAGCTCGAGCAGGTGGCGAAGGTCATCAACAAGGGCAACCCCGAGGCGCAGGAAAAGCTCGACCGCATTCACACCTTCGTCATGGAGGAGATTCGCTACCAGCAGGACTACGAGACCTTCATCGCGGGCGTGAAGCCGCACCCGGCGTCGATGACGCTCGAGCGGCGCTACGGCGACTGCAAGGACAAGGCGGTGCTCTTCATCGAGCTGGCGCGCAAGCTCGGCCTCGACGCGCACTTCGCGCTGGTGCGCACGCGCGACGCCGGCCCGGTCAAGAAGGACGTGCCGATGCAGCAGTTCAACCACGCCATCGTGTACGTGCCCGAGCAGCCGGGCGTGACCGCGCGCTTCTTCGACCCGACGGCCGAGCTGCTCGACGTGGCGGCGGTGCGCAGTGACGACGTGGGCACGCTGTCGCTGGTGTTCGACCCGAAGACCAATGCGCATACCTGGCGCGAGATTCCGTTCCAGGACCCGACCAACAACTCCGAGACCACGAAGCTCGCGCTCGAGCTCGACACGACGGGTGGCGCGAAGGGCACGCTGACCCTCGAGGCGGTGGGTCGCACGGGCTCGCTGGTTCGGCGCATGGCGAAGAACGAGCAGGTGTTCGGTCAGGTCGGCCAGCGCATCGCCAGCTCGTATCTCCCGAACGCGACGACGAGCGATTTGCGCGCGCTCGAGGTCGAGTCGTTGCGTGTGCCGGCGGCGATTCGCATGGAAGTGAAGAGCGGCACGCTGGCGCGTACCGAGGGCGACACGCTGCGGGTCAAGCTCCCGTCTGACGCGAACCCGCGCAGCACGTTCTCGCTGGCGACGCGCAACCACCCGTTGCTGCTCGGCACTCCGGGGCAGCAGCAGATGGAGCTCGAGCTGACGCTGCCCGAGGGCTTCGAGGCGAAGAAGTTGCCGTCGTCGGGCACGGTGGCGATGCCGTGTCTGTCGCTCACGCGCGAGGTGAAGCAGGAAGGGCGCGTCGTGAAGAGCAAGCAGACGTACCGCACCACGTGCGAGCGGCTGTCGGCGCAGGAGTACCCGGCGTACCGCGCGAAGCTCGATGACATGGTGCGGTTGCTCGATGACGAACTGGTGTTCGTGCCCGCGGCGAAGGGTGGCGCGAAGAAGGCGCCGGTGGCGGTGCCGCCGAAGAAGTGATGGGTTCGGCTGCCGTCGGCCCGAAAGTTCGGTGGATGACTCCGGGCCCTGGCTGAGCAGGAAGGGCGGGCAGTGGGGGCTGGTGGTGCGCGCCGTGCCCGGTGCGTGCAGCCCCTCGCTTCGGGCCAGGGTCCTCAAGTGGGGTCCGGGAGAGGGTCCCCCCCCGAAAAATGCGGAACTCTGCTGACGCGTTGGGCTTGCCCGGGATTCCCCTCGGAAAAACACGTCAGCAAAGTTCCTGATTTTCAGGGCCACCCCCTCTCCCAGCCCCGAGCACCGAGCCGAGGACCCTTGCCGGAAGAGAGGAGCTGCTGGCACCAGGCACGGCGCGCACCATCTGGCCCACTGGCCACCCTCCCGGCAGCTGCCCCTTGAGGCGCGCCCCAACGTCGAGGGCGAGAAATCGCTCCCGCACGGGGGTGCAGTAGCTTCGATGATCAGTGCTTTTTCCCACCGTCGAGTACGCGCTCTTCTTCCTGGCAGCCTTCGCTGGCGCCTGGTCGTTGGCCCCGTGGCCGCGCGCGCACAAGACCTTCCTGCTCTTCGCGAGCTGGGCCTTCTACGCGTACGGAGACTGGCGCTTTCTCCCCGTGCTCCTCGGGCTGAGCATCGAAGCGGGGCTCGTCGCGCAGGCCCTCGCGTTGCCGCTCTCGGAGCGGACGCGTCAGTGGGTCCTCGCCGCCGGCATCACCGCAGCGCTCGGCACGCTCGCGCTCTTCAAGTACCTCGGCTTCTTCGCGAGCATCGTCGTGACCGTCACGCACTCGCTCGGCGTCATCGCGTGGAAGCCGCACCTCCCCGAGCTCGCACTGCCGGTCGGCGTCTCGTTCTTCACCTTCCACGCCATCTCGCTGATGGTCGACGCATGGCGCAGAAGAATTGTCGTCGAGGTGAAGCTGCTCGACGCGTTGCTGTACGTCGCGTTCTTCCCACAACTCGTCGCGGGCCCGATTCTGCGGGCGTCGTCGTTCTTGCCCACGCTCGCGACGCCGCGCTCACCGGGTGACCTCGACACTGCGCGCGCGCTGCAGCGCATCGTGCTGGGGCTCTTCAAGAAGGTCATCGTCGCGCAGGTGCTCGCGTCGGAGCTGGTCGACCCCGTCTTCGACGACCCGCAGGCGCACGACTCGCTCACCGTGCTCCTCGGCGTCTACGCGTACGCGGCGCAGATTTATTGCGACTTCAGCGGGTACACCGACCTCGCCATCGGCTCGGCGTTGCTGCTCGGCTACCCGATGCCGGAGAACTTCGACGCGCCGTACCGCGCCGACAGCCCGCGCGACTTCTGGCGGCGGTGGCATCTCTCGCTGTCCACCTGGCTGCGCGACTACCTCTTCATTCCCCTCGGTGGTTCGCGCGGGAATGCCTCGCGTACCGCCGCCGCGCTCGCGATGACCATGGTGCTCGGAGGGCTGTGGCACGGCGCGGCATGGACCTTCGTCGCCTGGGGCGCGTTTCATGGCGCGTGGTTGGTGCTGCACCGCTCGTGGTCGGCGACAAAGAGCACGGTCTCGTTCCGCGCCTCCCTCGCGTGGAGGGTGTTCGCGCCGGTGCTGACCTTCCACTTCGTGTGCATCGGGTGGGTGCTGTTCAGGTCGACGTCATTCGCTGGCGCGCTCGAGGTGTTCTCGGCCATCGCGCAGGTGCCGACGTCGATGCCTTCGCTCGCGTTGACGGCGCTGGTCGCGCTCGGGGTCGCGCTCGCTGCGATGCCGAAGGAGGCGATGGACCGCGTGCACCTGCAAGTCGCGCGGTGGCCGGCCGTCGCGCAGGGCGTCGCGTTCGGGCTGATTCTCGTCGCGCTCGACGCGCTCGGGCCCCGCGGAATCTCGCCGTTCATCTACTTCCAGTTCTGATCAGCGATGAGCACGCGCACGCCCACGAAAGGAACGGACATCGAAGGCGCGCCCGAGCAGGCGGCCGACGCGGACGAGCTCGCGAAGAGCCTGGCGGACGAGATTGCCGCGGCAGAACCGGAGGTCACGCTGCCTTCGCGTGCAACGGCGCCTCGCGATGCCGTACCGCGCGCGGTGCCGCCTGGGCTCGTTCCACGTTCGCGCGCACCGCGGACGGGGGAGCGTCCGCGCAATCCCTCGGCTGAGGAACGCCCGCCTCTCGCCGCATCGGAGCCTCCGCGCGAGTTCTCCGCAGACTCACACGCGCCCCTCGCCGTATCGGAGCCTCGGCGCGACCTCTCGGCACGCGCGCCCGACCCATCAGCCGCTGCGCTCGGTCCCCTCGCTGATGCTCACGCACTCGCGCCCTCCGAGCCTCCGCGAGACCTCTCAGCAGGCGCACCCGCCGCGTTAGCCGGTACTCACGCACTCAACGCATCGGAGCCTTCGCGCGACCTCTCCGCTCCGTTACGCGCGCCCGACGCGACAGCCGCTGAGTTCGGTCCTGTCGCTGAGGCTCACGCACTCACTGCATCCGAGCCTGCGCGCGACCTCTCCGCACGCGCGCCCGACGCGTCAGCCGCTGCGCTCGGCCCTGTCGCTGATGCTCACGCCCCCGCTGCGTCAGGCGCGCCACTCTCTGCGACAGCCGCTGCGCACGGTCGTGTTGCTGATGCTCACGCCCCCGCCGCGTCGGGACCTCCGCGCGACCTCTCCGCCGAGTCCCGCGCGTTCCTCGCCGCGTCAACCGCTGCGCGCGGTCTTGTCGCTGATGCTCACGCCCCCGCCGTGTCGGCGACTCCTCGTGGTCTCGTCGTTGACTCACGCGCGCCCCTCACCCCTGCCCTCTCCCCGCGGTCGCAGGGAGAGGGAGTGCGCAGGGCGAGCGTCCTGTTGGCGACCGCCGCGCTCGTCGCGTTCCTCTTCGACACCGAGGGGCTTCTCACCTGGGCCCGCCGCCTCGAGGCCGGCCGCACGCAAGACGTCGTCATCGCCACGCTCACCCCCGTGCACGACTCGCTCTCGGGTCTGAGCCTCGACGTGCCACGACACTGGCTCGCCGCGCACGCGCCGGGCCAGGGCGACGCCGTACTCGCTCGCGGCTGGGTCGACCCCACCGTGCGCCACGTCGTCGCCGTTCCCCTCATGCAGCTCTCGCTCGAGGCGCCGGCGACCGAGCCCACCGCCCTGACGAGCGCGCCCACCCCCGCGCCGCGACGCTCGGGCGGCGTTCTGCTGCTCGGCGATTCGATGATGGCCGGCAGCCTCGGCGCCACGCTCGAGCGCACGCTGGCGCGCAGCAGCGACGACGTGCCGGTCACCCGCGCCGCGCAGCTCGGCACCGGCCTCGCCCGCCCCGACCTCTACGACTGGATGGCCGTCATCCCCGCGCTGCTCGAACGCGAACACCCGAAGTTCGTCGTCGTCTCCCTCGGCGCCAACGACGGCACGACGCTGCGCGACGGGGACACCGCCATCGACTTCGGCGACCCGAAGTGGCGCCAGGTCTACGCCGCACGCGTCGACACCGTGATGCGCACGCTCGCCGGTGAAGACACGCACGTGCTGTGGTTGCTCCTGCCGCCCATGCGCGACGCGCGCCTCAACGCACGCGGCGCCGTGCTCAACACACTCTTCACGCAACGCGCGAAGCGGGCCCCGCGCGTCGAGGTGCTCGAGCTCGACGTGCTGCTCTCGAACGACGACCGGCACGACCGGCAGTACGCCACCTTCGTGCAGACCGACGACGGCAGGCTGGTGCGCTACCGCCTCGACGATGGCGTGCACCTCGCCCCCGCAGGGTCTCGCGCCGTCGCGCGCTGGGTGCAGGACTGGGTGCGCGAACGACACCGCACGAAGCCGACGCGCCCCCGCCCGAAGTAGACGCGGCCCTGGGTCGTCCGTCGGTCCGCCGCTCGACGGCACTCGTCGTGCATCACGTCATCGCCCAGGCAGTGGGTCCGCGGCGCGACGATGAAGACTCGAGCGCAGGTCACCCTTCGACGCGCACCGTCAGCCCCAGCTGCCGCACTTCACAGTCACCTGCGCTGCCGTCTTCCCACGCGAGCATCGAGAACTCCGCGAGGGTGTCGAGCGCCACCATCGGGTGGTGCCAGGTGCCCGGCGCATACGCCACACCCTGCCCCGGCCCGCAGAGAAACGCCGTGAGGCCATCGAGCTCGGGCGCCCCATCGGCGCGCGTCGGCGCCACGCACACCAGGTACCTCGACACCACCATGGGGATGAAGACCTGCGTCGAGAACTCGTGCCGCTCGAGCAGCCCCACGTCGAACGGCAACGTCTTCGGCCGCGACTGAAAGACGGCGAGGTTCGGCTTCGCACCCGGCCGCGTGCTGATCAGCTCACACGTGAAGTCGAAGCGCACCGCGGTGCCCTGGTTCGCCGACGAGCCCGCCTGCAACCCCGCCGACACCACGCGCCCGAACGGCCGAAACGCCTCCACCTCGAGGGGCACCGCACGAATCACATGGGAAGACATCCGCACACGGTATTCCCGAATCGTGCGCCCGCGACGAGTTGTTGCGAGAGACCGCGCCCCGGTGGACAGTTCCACCATGCGCAAGGCCTCGTGGGTGCTCGTCGTGCTCCTCTCTCTCGTCGGGTCGTCGTGCCGTAAGAAGACCTGGGCCCCGTACTACCAGCTCGACGGTCAGCAATCGGTGCTCGTCGCCCGCGATGGGGAAGGCGCCTACGAGAGCCCCGAGATGGACACCATCATCACCGCCCTCAACGCCGCCCCCGAGAACGCGAAGGAACGCGAGCAGGCCCTCGCGCTGGCCACTCGCCTTTCTGCCGCGCGAGACCGGGTGAAGGCCGAGCGCGCCGCCGTGCAGGACACCGTCGTGGTCGGCGCTGCGCCGGTGATGGAACAGCGCCGCGAGGTACCCACGCCCAAAGCGCCCCCTCCAGCGCCCACCCAGCCCACCGCCGAGGCCATCGATGCGGGCCCCTCGTACCCGGCGGCGGGCATGAGCCTCGAGGCCTTCACCACCGCCTTCGGCACGTGCTTCACCGCCGGCCCGGCCGTGAAGACGCGGGAAGGCAAGTCCGCCACCTCGCAACAGGTCAAGCCCGAGGCAGCGTGCCTCTCGCGCTACGCCGCAGGAGAGAAGGCGACCAGCGAGGTGCTGTTCCTCTTCGCCGACGGCAAGCTGGTCGGCACCCGCATCACCGAGCGCACCCAGAAGAGCGAGACCATCACCGTGCCGCCGAAGCAGACCGAGCCCATCATCATCGACGCCGGTGTGGTGGGTGTGCTCGTCATCCCCGGCATGCCGACGGCGGCACCCGAGCCCGAGCCGAAGAAACCCTGATGGCGCGCGGCACGCTCATCGCGTTCGAAGGCATCGACGGCTCGGGCAAGTCGACGCAGGCCAGACGCTTCGTGGCGTGGGCCCGGGCGCAGGGCCGCGAGGTGGTGCACAGCCGCGAGCCGACCGATGGTCCCTGGGGCCGCAAGATTCGCGAGGCGCGGTTTCAAGCGCGCCTCTCGCCCACCGACGAGCTCGCCGCCTTCGTCGAAGACCGCAAAGAGCACGTCGCGACGTTGATCAACCCGGCCCTCGCGCGCGGCGCCCTCGTGGTCGTCGACCGCTACTACTACTCGACCGCCGCGTATCAGGGCGCGCGCGGGCTCGACCCGAAGGCCCTCGTCGCCCTCAACCGCGCCTTCGCCCCGAAGCCCGACGTGGTGGTGCTCGTCGACGTCGACCCGAAGCACAGCCTCGAGCGCATTCAGGCGCGGGGCCAGGGCGTCGACCTCTTCGAGACCCTCGAGGCGTTGACCGCCGTGCGCGCCAACTTCCTCTCGCTCGTCGAGCCCCACGTCATCGTCATCGACGGCGCCGGCGACGAAGACACCGTCTTGACGCGCGTGCTCGAGGCCATTCGCTCGAAGTGCACCCTGTAGGTGTTGCACCGCTGACCGACGACATCGGCGCGAACTTCACACCGCGTCACGGCTGTGTAGCGTTGGGGCTCATGGAACCGGCGCAGTGGCTCGCCTCCTTCAACGTCCTCCACGACCAGAATCGTCGCGGCGGTCTCAACCCCTCCGAGAAGAAGAAGTACCTGCAGATGCGCGACGAGCTGGCCCGCTCGCTGATGCAGTCGCAAAACCTCACCGTGCCGACGAACGTCGCGCCGCGGCGGGCGCTGGGCGTGGCGCAGTTGTTCAGCATCGAACTGCAGAACGTGCACCGCGTGATGACGCGGGAACTCAGCTGCACGGGCTACGTCGCGTTGGTGCCAGCCACCTTCGGCGTCGGGGAACTCGTCACCTTCACGCTGACGCTCGGGCGGTCCATCGAGCTGGTGAAGGGCGACTCGGTGGTGAAGCAAATCTCGAAGCAGGGCACCAACTACCGCGTGGTCGCCGACTTCAAGGGCCTGATGGAGCCCGCCCTCGAGCGCATCGAAGACGCCGTGTTCGACGCCGCGCTCTCGCGACTGAAATAGGCGTCTCAGTCTTGAAATGACGTTCTCGAAGTCGCCGCCAAAAACGTTCCTTCCCGGCGGGCCGTGGGAATATGCAGGTGTTCCCCCGTGGCCGAGCAACCCCCTCCCATTCCCCTGAGAGATTCGCTCATCGGCACGCGGGTGGGCGAGTACCAGGTGCTCGAGCCCATCGGCGAAGGCGGCGTGGGGGTCGTGTACCGGGGCATTCAACCGGTCATCAAGAAACGCGTCGCCATCAAGGTGCTCAAGCCGCAGGTCGCTGGCGACGAGCACCAGGTGCAGCGGTTGATTGCCGAGGCCGAGTCGGTCAACGCCATCGGCCACCGCGGCATCATCGACATCTTCGGCCTCGGCTCGCTGCCTGACGGTCGGCCGTACATCATCATGGAGTTCCTCGACGGCGAGGCGCTCGACCTCTGGCTGCACAAGCAGCCCGAGCAGCGCGTGCCGTTGCTCACCGCGCTCGAGCTGTTGCTCGAGATTTGCGCGCCGCTCTCTGCCGCGCACCGCGCCAACGTCATTCACCGCGACCTGAAGCCCTCGAACGTCTTCGTCTGCCGTCAGGCCGACGGCACGCGCTTCTTGAAGCTGCTCGACTTCGGCCTCGCCAAGCGCGCGGTGGGCCTCGACGGCAACACCAAGCAGACCAGCCAGGGCACGGTCTCGGGCACGCCCGACTACATGGCGCCCGAGCAGGCGCGCGGGCTGAGCATCTCCCCGCGGTCCGACATCTACGCGCTGGGCGTGCTGGCGTACGAGCTCTTCACCGGCCGCGTGCCCTTTCACGGCACCACCCCGATGGACGTGATGGTGGCGCACGTGACCATCCCGCCGTCGTCGGCGCGTCAGCTCAACCCGGAGCTCACCGAAGACCTCGACGCGCTGGTGCTGCGCATGCTCGCCAAGGCCCCCGAGGCGCGACCGCAGACCGTCGACGAGGTGCGCATCGCGCTCGAAGAGGCGGTGATGGCGCTCGGCGTACCCCGGCCCCGCAGCTCGCGTGAACACGCGGCGTTCGTGCCCCGCTCGAACCACTCGAGCTCCAACCTGCAACCGATATTCCCCGAGAGCCCGCCGTTCGAGCCGAGTGCACCACGCCCCTCTGAGGAGAGCCAGGCCACACCCTCGGGCGTCGCGCGCGTCGAGCGAAAACGCACGGGGCTCGCGGTCGGGTTGATGCTCGTGCTGGGCCTCGCGGCGGCCGGAGCGGTGTGGTTCTTCACGCGCCCGCCGACGCCCATCGTCGCGCCGGTGGTGACGCCTCTGCTGCCGCCTCCCGTCGCGCTGGTCGTCGACGCGGGGCCTGTGGCGCCACCTCCGGTGCCCGCACCCGCGCTGGTGGCGGTTGGCGCCGGCGCCGACGCGGGTGAGCCCGATGAGGTCGACGGAGGCGTGAAGAAGGTGCCGCCCCCCGCGCCCGCGCCCGCAACCCAGAAGCAGTTGAAGGACCGCATCGTGAAGCTCGAGGCGCGCGCAAAGAAGAAGAAGAACCTCGACCCGACGGCGCTGCAGTTCCTCGGGCGCTACCGCATCGATGCGTCCGCCGCCAACACGCCCGCACGGCGCCTGAAGGTCGAGCGCGCGCTCAACGAGTGGGAACGCAACTTCCTGAAGAAGTAGGGCTCGAAGTTCCTCTGAGCGCGGGGCGCGGGAGTAGCGTCCTCGGCCCCATGACGCCCAATCCGCTGCGCGAAGGCCTCGTCACCGAGCGGGAACCCGAGCCCGTCACCATCGTCATCTTCGGCGCCTCGGGCGACCTCACGAAGCGCAAGCTCGTGCCTGCGCTCTTCACGCTCTTCACCGAGGGCGCGTTGCCCGACGCGTTCGCAGTGGTGGGCTTCGCGCGCAAGGCGCTCACCGACGACGCCTTCCGCGCCGAGATGAAAGAAGCGTGCGCGAAGTTCGCGCGCCACCGCCCCCTCGATGAAGCGAAGTGGAACACCTTCGAGCAGGGGCTCTTCTTTCAGGCCGGCGAGTACGACGACGCGGCGAGCTACGGCGCGCTGGACGAGCGCCTGGGGCGCATCGACGCCGAGCGCGGCGTGAAGGGCAACCGCATCTTCTATCTGTCGACGCCGCCGTCGAACTTCCCCATCACCGTGGCGCGGCTCGGCGCTGCGGGGCTCGTCGATCGCGATGGCCAGGCGCCGTTTCGCCGCGTCATCATCGAGAAGCCCTTCGGCACCGACCTCGCCTCGGCGCAGCAACTCAACCGCGACGTGCTGGCGGTGCTCGACGAGAAGTCGGTGTACCGAATCGACCACTACCTCGGGAAGGAGACCGTTCAGAACCTGATGGTGCTGCGCTTCGCCAACGGGTTGTTCGAGCCGTTGTGGAACAGCCGGTACGTCGACCACGTGCAAATCACCGGCGCCGAAGCCATCGGCATCGAGGGGCGCGGCGGCTACTTCGAGCAGGCCGGCATTCTGCGCGACATGGTGCAGAACCACCTCTTCCAGGTGCTCGCCATCACCGCGATGGAGCCGCCGGTCTCGATGAACGCCGACGACCTGCGCGACGAGAAGGTGAAGGTGCTCAAGGCGCTGCGCCCGATTCCCGAGGGGCGCTTCGACGAGCACGTGGTGCGCGGCCAGTACCGCTCAGGCACCATCGCGGGGCGAAGGCAGGTCAGCTACCAGGAAGAGACCGGCGTCACCAGGGGCAGCCAGCGCGAGACGTACGTCGCGCTCAAGCTGCACATCGACAACTGGCGCTGGGCGGGCGTGCCCTTCTATCTGCGCTCGGCGAAGGCGATGCCGAAGAAGGTGACCGAGGTGGCGCTCGTCTTCCGTGAGGCGCCGCTGCGGTTGTTCGGTGGGCGCGCGGCGCAGGGGCAGTCTCCCAATGTGCTCGCGATTCGCATTCAGCCCGATGAGGGCGTGTCGCTGCGCTTCGGGGCGAAGGTGCCGGGCAACTCGATGGAGATTCAGCCCGTGAACATGGAGTTCCGGTACGGCACGTCGTTCGGCAACGAGCCCCCGGAAGCGTACGAGCGGTTGCTGCTCGATTGCATGCTGGGCGACCAGGCGCTCTTCACGCGTGGCGACGAGGTCGAAGCGTCGTGGCGATGGGTCAGCCGCGTGCACCGCGCGTGGGAGAGCTCGAAGAGCGACGTGCACTCGTACGAGGCCGGCACGTGGGGCCCCGACGAGGCCGACCGCCTGCTCTTGCGCGACGGTCACCAGTGGCGGCGGCCATGAGCGAGACCACCGAGCGCTTCACGCGGGGCGCGGCGATTGGCGTCGACGTCACCGGCGTCGAGCGAGAGCTGGCGGCGCTGTGGCGCGAGGCGGCGAAGGGCGCGACGGGCGTGATGCGCGCGTGCTCGTGGAACCTCGTGGTGTACGCCGAAGACGACGCGTCGCTGGCCCGCGCGAGGGAGCTCGCCGAGCTGGTGGTCGAAGCGATTCCCGCGCGCACGCTGGTGATTCACCACCAGCCGACGGCGGAGGGTGCGGAGCTCGACGCGTACGTGAGCGCGCGGTGCAAGCTCTTGCCGGGCGGCGGGAAGATGTTGTGCACCGAAGAAATCACCCTCGAGTCGCGGAGGCAGGGCGTCGAGTATCTGCCCTCGCTGACGCGCGCCTTGCTGGTGCCCGACATTCCGACGGCGGTGCTGTGCGTGGGCGTGCCGCAAGAGAGCGTGTTGCTGCAGGAACTGGTGAGCGTCGCCGACCGGGTGGTGTTCGACAGCCACGGGCGCGAGTTCGAGTCGATTCGTCACCTCGGCGCGAAGTGCATCGACCTCGCGTGGTTGCGGTTGGCGCGCTGGCAGAGCGCGGTGGCCGATGGGTACGTGCCGGGCGCAGCCCTCGAGCTCGACGTGCCCGCGAAGTGGGCGAGCGAAGGCCGGTGGATGGCGGCGTGGCTGCGTTCCCGCGGACTCCCTCTCCCCCCGCAGGGGAGAGGGGAAGACGTCTCTCCGCGCGATGAAGGAGGCGCCTCCTCTCCCCGTCCCGCTCCTCCGTTGGAGGAGAGGGAGACCAGCGTGCGGTTCGGCGAGGGGCCGTTCATCTCCGATTCGTTGTCTCCGGGTGACGCGCACCTGCTCTCGCTCGCGCTCTCGAGCCGCGCGCTGACCCCGGCGTGGAAGGGCGCGCGTGACGCCATCGAGTCGACGCCGAGCCATGGCCTGACCGCCTCGTGGTCTGACTTCGCCGCGCGCTTCGTGAAGGCTGCCACCGTCGCCATCGCCGAGCGCGGCGTCTTCACCTGCGCGCTCACCGGGGGCTCGGCGGTGAAGATGTATCCGCTCCTCGCGAAGGAGAAGCTCGACTGGTCGCGCATCGAGCTCTTCTTGAGCGACGAGCGCCTCGTGCCGCTCGAGTCACCCGACAGCAACTACCGCGCAGCGCGAGAGGCGCTGCCGATGGCGAAGCTGCACCCCGTGCGCGTCGCGCTGCCCCCCGACGAGGCCGCTGCCGATTACGCGCGGCAGTTGCCTGATCACCTCGACCTGATTCACGTCGGCATGGGGCCCGATGGCCACGTCGCGTCGTTGTTCCCCGAGCACCGCTTGCTCCGCGAGCAGCGCGTGCGGGTGGGCTCGGTGACCGACTCGCCCAAGCCGCCGAAGGAGCGCGTCACGTTCACACTGCCGACCTTCGCCACCGCACGCGAGGTGTGGTTCCTCGTGGTGGGGGAATCGAAGAAGCCCGCGGCGCACGCGGCGAGAACGGATTCGACCTCGAGGCTCCCGGCGGCGCTCGTGCAGCGCTCGGCGCGGAGCACCACGTGGTTCCTCGACCTGTAGTCGAGGTCTTTCGGGGTCATCGACCCGGCCAAGCCCTTCGACGCGGGCGCGCGCGTGCGGGTGCCACTCTCAGACCGTTGGGGGATGCTCGCCCAGCGCACTTCACTCCAGCCGGGGACCTGACACGCCGCTGTGACTTGCTTCGGGGCGCCCGCTCCGCGAGCTTCCCGGCCGTCTTTCACCCTGGAGCTCCCATGTCCCGCATCGCCAAGAATGAAGTCAACCGTGCGCTCGAGCTGGCCGCCAACCGCATCAAGGACGCGGGCGGCGCCGATGGTCGCGTCAGCCGCACCGAGATGACGGCCGCGCTCAAGGGCCTCACCGGCACCGAGAAGAAGCTCGCCGACGTCTTCTTCAAGTTCATCGACCACCGCGACTTCAAGTCTGGCGCGCAGGTCACCTCGAAAGACGTCGACCGCGCCGTGAAGTACGCGAAGACGAGCATGATCGCGAAGTACGACCTCGACCACAACGGTCTCTCCGCGGCTGAAGTGAAGAAGATGAGCCTCACCGGCAAGCTCGCGGTCACCCTCGCGACGGAGCTGAAGGCCGCCGCCGCGAAGACCACTGCGCTCGATGCGGGCACGTTCGGTGACTTCCTCGACCAGGTCACCACCACCAACCGCACCGACGTCACCTCGGCGAGCCAGGTCGACGACCTCCTCAAGAAGCAGCTCATCGCCGCGTGCCACCAGTCGTCGTACAGCGACGTGCGCACCCTCGCCGACGCCTTCGACGCGGTCGATCAGGGTGAGTTCGTCGTGCGCCAGGTGAAGGACAAGAAGACCGGCGAGACGTACACCGCCATCGACTACGGCGCGGGCGACAACACCTACGGCGCCATCTTCAAGACGGGCAGCGCGAAGCCGGTCATCGGCATTCACGACGGCGACTTCGAGAAGCTCTAATCAGCGCTGCTGCACGCCCCACACCGCCGCGTAGTGAAGACCCGCGGCGATGAGCACCATCACGTGAAACACCTCGTGGTACCCGAAGAAGTTGGGCTGCGGGTTGGGCCAGCGCCTCGCGTACACGACGGCGCCTGAGATGGAGACGACTGCGCCGGCGAGCAGGAACGCGACGCGGTCCCACCCGATGGTCTCGGGCAAACTGAGCACCATCGGCGCCGCACACAGGCCCAGCACCACGTACGCCGCCGCGCGCAACTGCCGGGGCCCGTGGCTCTGCACCAGCGCGTAGACGATGCCCGCCACCGCGCCCAGCCACATGCCGATGAGCCCGAGGGTCGGCGCGCGGGGAGAGACGAGCGCGGCGAACGGCGTGCAGGTGCCGCTGATCAGAAAATAGATGCCGATGTGATCAGCCATGCGCAGCCGGTTGCGCGCGGCGTGGCTCCACATCGGGCGGTGGTAGAGCGCCGAGAGCCCGAGCATCAGCGTGAGCGAGCAGCCGTAGAGAACACCGGCCACGTACCGCCAGCCCTCGGTGGGCGACAGCGCGAGCTCGACGATGCCGAACACCGACGCCACGAAGCCGAAGGTGTGAAAGGTGCCGCGCAGCGCGGGCTTCACCTTCTCGAGCTTGTCTTCCAGCGTCGCGGCCAGCGCCATCGTCACACCATCACAGCCTTCCTCGCCGACGCCGAGCAACGATTGCGCTGCGTTTTTCGCCGCGAGCTAAAAGGCCACCATGGCTCTTCCCCCTCCGGCAACGAACACGGCAGACATCGGTCTCATCGGGCTCGCGGTGATGGGCCAGAACCTGGCGCTCAACATCGCCGACCACGGCTACCGCATCGCGGTCTTCAACCGCACCGGCAGCGTCACCGAGCGCTTCGTGGCCGAGGCGAAGCACGCCAACGTGGTGCCTGCGCTCGAGCTCAAAGACTTCGTCGCCGCCATCAAGCGCCCGCGCCGCATCGTGCTTCTGGTGAAGGCCGGCACCGCCACCGACGCCGTCATCGACGGCCTCACGCCGCTGCTCGAGACGGGAGACGTCATCGTCGACGGCGGCAACGCGCTCTTCACCGACACCATTCGCCGCGAGAAGGCGCTCACCGGGAAGGGGCTGCTCTTCGTGGGCTCCGGCGTGTCGGGAGGCGAAGAGGGCGCGCGGCTCGGCCCCTCGTTGATGCCGGGCGGCAAGCCCGAGGCGTGGAAGCTGCTCGAGCCCGTGTGGCGCGACATCGCCGCGAAGGTCGACGCGACGACGGGCAAGCCGGTGCCGGGCGGCGCTCCGGGGAAACCGGTGGTCGGCGGCGTGCCCTGCACCACGTACATCGGCGCCGACGGGGCCGGGCACTACGTGAAGATGGTGCACAACGGCATCGAGTACGCCGACATGGAGCTCATCGCCGAGGCCTTGCACGTGCTCACCGGCGTGCTCGGCCTCTCGATTGACGCGACGGCGAAGGTCTTCACCGAGTGGAACCAGGGCGAGCTCGACAGCTTCCTCATCGAAATCACCGCCGAGGTGCTGAAGCACAAGGACGTGGTGACCGGGAAGCCGTTCGTCGAGGTGGTGCTCGACGCCGCGGGCCAGAAGGGCACCGGCAAGTGGACGAGCACGTCCAGCCTCGACCTCGGCGTGCCCAGCCCCACCATCGCGGAGGCAGTCTTCCAACGCTTCCTCTCGGCCCGCAAAGAAGAACGAGTGGCCGCATCGAAGGTGCTCGGCGTGCAGAAGCAGCCGCACACGCTGGGCGTCACCGTCGAGGCGGTGCGTGACGCGCTGTACTGCTCGAAGTTGTGCGCCTACGCGCAGGGCTTTCAGTTGATGGCGGCCGCCGCGAAAGAGCACGGCTGGGACCTCGACTTCGGCGCCATCGCGCAGATTTTCAGAGGCGGTTGCATCATTCGCGCGCGTTTCCTGCAGAAGATTACCGAGGCGTACGCGCGTGACCCGTCGCTCGCGAACCTGCTGATGGACCCGTACTTCACCGACGCGGTGAAGAAGGCCGAGGCGGGCTGGCGCAAGGTGGTCGCTGCGTGCGCGCTCGAGGGCATCCCGGCGCCCGCGTTCGCGTCAGCGCTCTCGTACTTCGACGGCTACCGCTCGGCGACGCTGCCCGCGAACGTCATCCAGGCGCAGCGTGACTTCTTTGGTGCACATACCTTCGAGCGCGTCGACGCGCCGCGCGGGAAGTTCTTCCACGTCGACTGGCTCGACCCGAAGCGCCCGCAGGTCGATGCGTGACGGCGCTGGTCCTCGCGCTGGTGTTGGTGGCCACGCGATGCGCTTGAAGTGACGCGCTCATTCCTTGCGGAAGGTCGTCAGCGGTTCCCAGAGCGACTCGCTCTTCTGCTTCTGCAGGAAGGCGCGCACGTTCTCGGGCGTGTCGGTGACGATGACGGTCGACGGGGAGCCGCTCGAGAGGCGCCCCTTGAGCGAGCCGTCTTTCACCGCGGCGCCGAACGCGCTGTCTCTGAGCAACCACGCCGAGAGCGTGCCGTCGGCGGCGAGCTCGTAGCGCACGAAGAGCAACGAATCGCCCCCGAGGTCGCCTTCCACCGCCTTCAGGTTCAGCACCTTCATCGAGCCGAGCGCAGTGACGTGGCCCTCGAAGCCCAGCGCGTCTTTCTCGTTCTTCTTCACGAGGCGAAACGACATCACGCCGCCCTCGCGCGCCTTCACCTCGAGGCGCATCGGGGTGCCATCGGGCTTCGCTTCGAGCCACCGGCCTACCAGCGCCGCGTCGACCTTCGCGCCCGCTGCGGGGCTGAGCGGGTTCGTGAACTCGGGGGGGCAGGCGGCCAGGACGAGAAGGAGCCCGCTGAGGCGTGCGCGCATGCGCAGCACTGTACCCCGCTGTTCAGACCTGTCGCCTCGTCTTGCCGGGAACCTGCGGCTCCCAGGTCTCCGGGTCGAGGTCGAGAGAAGGCTCTGCTTGCTGTGGCTGTGCTCGGTACGCGCGCTCGAGTTCGAGCTCCCAGTCGTCGCTTGCGACCTTCACTGAACTGCGCCTCTTCTCTTCGGGCGTCTTCAAGGAGTGATTCAGAGCCCGCGCAGCATGGTGACGACCCAGCCGACGTGACGGCCCTTCGCCGTGGCCAGCCCGTGCTCGCGAATCATGTCGGTGCGCAGAATGCGCATGTGCGCATCGAGGTTGGTGTGGAACACCGAGTCGGGAATCACGCTGCCGTTGGGCATCACCTGCCGCCCCACGATGCGCATGCGACCCAGCACCTCGAGTGACGCCAGCCGCAGCAACTCGAAGCGCTCGGCCTCGTGACCGGCTTCCGCGGCCACCGCGACGATGAGCTTGCCGAACGTCGGGTCTTTGTTGACCAGCGTATCGCCCGCCTCGAAGCCGACGTCGAAGCGCACGTTCACCTCGGCGAGGCCCTTCACGCCCGCGGCCTTCAACGCCGCGAGCACCTCGGGCGCCTTCGGCACCTCGATGGCGTCGAACACGCCCGCGTTCGGCAGGAAGAGGCCCTTCTGCCCGTCGCGCGGGTCCTTCAAGTCACCGCGCCACGACTCGGCGTTGATGCGGAACTCGCGCGCCACGTGCGTCTGCACCACGTCCTTCTGCGCGAAGGGAATGGGGCGGCCACTCGCGATGAGGAACTGCAGGCCCGGCAGGTCGAGCGGCGCCAGCGTGCCGTCGCTCTGGCGAACGCGGTGCGCCTCTTCGGTCACCGGGTGCTCGACCTGAATGCGGGTGTTCATCTCGAGCAGGTAGAACTTGCCGTCCTTGAACATCAGCTCGACGGTGCACGCGCCGACGTAGCCGCAGTCGTCGGCGATGCGCGTGGCGATGGCGCAGATGCGCTCGGTCAGCTTCGGGTCGTGACGCAGCAACGCCGGGGGCGCCTCTTCTTGAATCTTCTGGCTCGCGCGCTGCTCGGTGCAGTCGCGCATGCCGAAGTGGCGACAGTTGCCGAAGCGGTCGCGCAGCACCTGCACCTCGAGGTGAATCGTCTCGGGGATGTTCTGCTCGAACATCACGCCCGCATCCCACCCGTTGGCTTTGATTTCACCGAGCACCCGCGAGACCGCCGCCGGCACGCCTGACGGTTCGGCGATGACGGCCTGTCCACGACCGCCGCCACCGTTGGCCGCCTTGAGCCGCCCGGGGAACGAGAAGTGCCCCGCGGCGTGGCCTTCGGCGATGGCCTTGATGATGGCGTCGGCCTCGGTCTCTTCGAGCACGATGCCCGGCGTGACGGCCTGCGGGTCAATCGCCTGCGCCAGCGAGCGGAACTTGCGCTTGTCGCCCGCGCGCTCGACCACGTCCTGCATGGGGCCGATGAAGACGATGCCCTCTTCGCGGAAGAGCTGAATCGCCGCGGCGTTCTCGGCGAGCGGGCCGTAGCCCGGGTACAGCGCAGAGCGGGCGAGCTCCTCTTCGGCCTTCGCCCCGAAGCGCTGGGTGTACGCAGCGTGCACGCGCTCGGCGATTTGCCGCGCGTTGGCGTAGCTCTCGCGGAAGTTGCCCTCGAGGCCGATGGTGAAGCCACCCGAGGCCTGCGCGAGGCGCACCTGCAGCGACGTCGCGTCGTCGGCCTTGCTGAAGAGCACCACCGGCGTCGCGCCAAACGCGATGGCTTCACGCACCGCGCGCACGCCCATCTCGCCCTTGTCGGCGACGATGACGTAGGCGAGGTCGCCTCCACCCACGGTCGTCGCGGGAAGACGCGAGAGGTCGTACGTCGCCAGCTCGATGAGGTCGACCGTGCGTGGGGCCTTCGTCATCAGCGACGCGGCCTCCGCAGCGAGGCGCTGGCGCAGGGTGAGGGCGAACTCCGGGTGGCGGTGGAGTGCGACCAGCAGCCGCAGGCCCTCTTCGCCGAAGCCCTCGTCGGCCTCGAGGCGGTTGCCGAACTCGGTGAGCGGCGCGGTGGTGACCAGCTCTTCCCACTTCGCGGCCTCGGAGATGAGCGTCTGGGCGACCTGCACGCGCGCCCACAATGAGAGGAGCCGCGTGGGGCCCTCGGGGTGCTTCTTCGCGAGCGGCGGTTCCCACGCGAAGTGCCGCAGCCAGGTCTCGCCGTTGGCGATGAGAAAGCGCAGGGCGACGATGCGGTGGCCCACGCGCCCCAGCGGCAGCGAGCGCAGCTGCGTCAACCACGCGTCGGCGGCGAGCGTGGCGAACACGGTGTTGCAGCCGATGTGGAGCCCGCGCGGGCCGACGACGCTCTGCACGGCCGCGAGCACGGAGGTCTTCTGCGAAGAAGGAGTCACGCGCGGGCTCGTAGGAAGTCCCGCGCTCGGGCTCAAGCGTCACGATGTGACGAAGCGCGTCGAGGTGCGTAGCGGCGGTGGCACCGACACTCGGGCGTTGACTCCCGCGGCGGGCCGCCACAAGTGCGAGCCATGAAGGAAAAGCACATTCGCGTTCGCATCGAGCAGTGTCTCGCGCTGGCGAAGGCGTCGAACTGCCCCCGGCGCAAGTTCGGCGCGCTGTTGCTCGACCCCGAACGAAACGTGGTGCTGATGGATGGGTACAACGGCGGCCCGCGCGGCGGCGGAGAGCTGTGCGGTGGCGACACGTGCCTGCGCGACGACTTGAAGGTGCCGTCGGGCACGCGCATGGAGATTGGCTGTCACCACGCCGAGATGAACGTGGTGTGCAATTGCGCGGCGTCAGGCGTGGCGACGAAGGGCGCGTGGCTGGTCGTCACCGGGGAGCCCTGCCTGATGTGCGCGAAGCTCCTGCACCACGCGGGGCTGACGCGGCTCATCGTCGTCGGCGGCGGCTATGCGGGGGAAAACGGGCTCGCGTACCTGCGCCAGCACGGCGTTCACGTCGACACCGTCGAGGGGCCACAAGACCCGCGGCTCTCGACGATGACGGCGTGAGAAAAGATGGCTCTCTGGCACGTTACCGAGCGCGACCTGGTTGTCGGTCAAGTGATTGAGCCTGGGCGATGGGGGCGGTTCGTCCGAGAGACAGGACCGTCTCACCCGCACCACAGGCGGGAGATGGCACTCGAACAATGGCGCTCGTCACTCTCGGGAATCACGATTTCCAGGCTCGACTGTTCATTTGCATTCGACGACCTCAGAAGCGCCGAGGCCTACGCGGAGGCTGGTGCACCACCCACTGAGAGAATCTACGAGGTGGTCCCGCTTCTTGACGCGCCAACCTTCCGGGCGGACATGCTGTGGCTGACCTGGATGAGTGAGCCCTCTGTCACGCCTGAGTCGATGATCAGCTTCTGCCGCGGCTATTGGACAGCCGAGAGCACTCGCAACAGGAAAGCCGACGCAAATCCCATTTGGGAGATCTTGTTGCCCTGTGGTCTGCGTGTCGTGCGTCGCGTTGCGTGACTCACGTCTGTCTCACAACAGTCGCAAGAGGTCCCCACGCGCGACCAGGCCAGAGAGCTGTTGTTCGATCATGACCGCGAGTCGCTCATCGACGAGCCGAACGCCCAACTCGATGTTTCGCTCTTGTGCATGGGGCGTGAAGTTGGCGCTCGTGACCAGGGCCTCCCGTCCATCAACCACGACACATTTCGCGTGGAGCACTGCGCGCTCAGTCTTGTCAGCTGAGACGGAGCGCGGGTCGTAGAACACGATGGGCAGCCGTTTCCCCGGCCAGACTCGCTCTCGGAACTCGTCGCCAAACCAGGCAATCGTCTCCACGGGGGTTGCGTTGGGGCGACGGTGAACGTTGAGGAAGAGGCGCACGTCGAGCGTCGGGTCCGCATCCATCCGTTGCGCGAGGGTCTGAAACACCTCATCGCCTCGTGCAACCGCAAACCCGGCCAGCACCACTCGCTCACGAGCAGTTCGGAAAAGCTCCCCCACCACGGTTGGTGTCGAGCGGAGGGAATGCGAGGCGTCGGGACCCGACCAGACCAATTCAGGCTTCGGCGCTGCCTGCGCGAGCTGCGCAGCGAGAAGCCGAAGGGCGGAACCAGCGCCCCCCGTGTGGAGCGAGTTGAGCGCCTCGATCAAGTCAGCGGCCACACCGCCACCCAGCACTCGCTGCAGCGCGAAGCCTGTGACGGGCAACGTCAACCGCCCCGACTCGAGAGCGTCGGCCAGCGTCAGCAACTCAGAAGGTGCGAGGGCGAGGAGGGCGTTCATTCAGTCTTCGAAGAAGCCGCAACCGAGGCCTTCCATCGTCTCGGTCACGAGCGCGCGGTCGAGGAGTCGTTGCGCATCTCGCAGCTCGTCTCCGACAGCAGCAAGCACCCGTGACATGCCGCCCCATGAAGGAAGCGCTCTTCGTGCACCTCGTCGGGCCGATGCTGCGCACAGACGGGATCGTTCGAGCAGAACTCTGCGAGCGCGAGGGCTTCTCGAAACAGCATCTCGACATCGCGCGCCGCATTGACGAGCCCACCCAAGGTGCCTTCGGCGTCGGGCGTTCCAGTGTGCAGAAGAATGCCGGCGCCCTTCTCGTGAACGTAGATGCGCTCCCGAATCGAACTCGCCGAGTAGCCGCAGCTCAACGACAGCTGCGTCATGAGGAGATGCGACAGCGTGTGCAGCATCACGTACTCAATCGGCGGCGGCGTCTTCTTGCTCTTCCGACTCGACGCCCACGCGCGGAAGCCCGCGTCGAGTTGGTCCCTGCGGGTCTTCACCTTCGGGAGGTCTGCCCAATCGCTCAGCGCCTTGCGATTGAACGAGAAGAACAAACCCTCTCCGCGGTTCTCCACGGCAGGCAACCACTTCAGCTCTCTCGCCAACTTGCCCGAGCGCACCTCGAGGTCGAGCTCACCGTCGATGTCGGAAGACGGCGCTTCAAAGCGGGTGAAGCCCACCTGCACCGTGACCTCGCGCAGCCGTTCCAGCTTGACCAGCTTCGACAGCGAAGAGAGCACCCGCGGCACCGGCGTCGGCAGTGGCTGCTCACGTGCGTAGAAGATGCTCTCGGTGGTGTCTTCGCCCTCCTGACCCTTCACGGCGAGAAAGGTCTCGAGCTCGGCCAACTTGGTGCTCCGAGGGTCGACGTTTTTCGTGTCTTTGCGACGCGCGAGCTCGGCGAGCACCTGTTCGTTCGTGAAGGTGCCGAGCGCGGCCGCGATGTGCGGCTTTCCTCTCTCGTATTCGAGGTGCTCGAGCTTCTTCACTGCGGTCAGGTCACCGATGACACGGCCGACGGCGGTGCGGAGCGCCTGGTCAGGCTCCGGCACCGAGATGGCGCGATGCACGAGCGAGAAGTACGCGTTGCTCGCGTTGCGCACGAGCAACCGCGACTCCACAGGGCCGTCCGGGTCGGTGCGGCACTCTTCGCGCGCATCCAACCCCAGCCAGGGGCTTCGACCGCGACACCACCCAAGCACCGGGGTGTTGTTGATGCGCTTGGTGGCGTCGATGAGCGAGCGCACCGGGAACTGGCCGCACTCACAGCCGACGAAGATGTCGACGAAGTCGCCGCTCGAACCCCGCTCCTGCCACAGCAACTGGCGCATGCAGCTCGTCTGCCCGCGGTGCGCGAAGGCCTTCCAGTCGATGTCTTCAACGTGACCGTGCTTGCAGCCGCGCAGAAAGCGCAACGGCACCACCTTGTGCTTCTTGCGCTCGTCGTCGAGCCACTGCCCGTTGGTGAGCGCGCTGACGTGAACGAGCGGCCTCACACCGGCGAGGTCTCGCTGGGCAATGAACCACTGCGGGAATTGGTACGCGACGAGACCACCGGCGAGCGTCGCACCGAAGGTGTCGCCTTCGACCGGGGGCGAGAAGAGCTGAAGGCCCTCGACCTCGAAGAAAGCCGCCAGTCGCGCACGGCTTCGCTCATCGTCAATCCGCGGGAAGCGGCGAATGAACGGGTCCCCCCACGCGTCGAGGCCGCTCACGATGACGGCGTGTCGCGGCAGGTCGAGCAGCGCCCCAGGGCCGCTCCCGGCGACGACCTGACTGCGACGCAACTGGGCGTGCGGGCGTCGAACGGGGGCCCCCGCTGCACCACCTCGAGGTCTTCCATTTCGGCGTGCGGCCATCAGGTCTCCGGCAGTTCTGGGCCTTCACCGTCAGCGGTCAGCTTGCGAATGAAGAGGTTCACGTTGGGCTCGACGTCGCGCAGCGAGCGGTTGGCTTTGAAGCGGTCGCGCGGCGCTCCGAGCGACGCGAGGGCCGGGTCGAGCGGGGTGTGGAGCAACGCCGGGTCGGTGCCGTGCTCTCGTTGGTACTGAAGCCCGGCGTTGTCGCCCGCCTGCTCCTCCGCGATGTCACGCCAGGAATCGAGCACCTTCTGCGCGCGCGCACGCACGGTGGGGGCCTCGCTGGCGTGCCCGGCCCGCGTCGCACGTTCAGCGAGCGCGTCGGCGACCCAGTCCACGCTCGAACGAAGGTTTCGAAGCTCGAGCGCCGCCCTCGGGGCCGTGAGCTCAGGTTGCCCCTGCCGCGCGAGACCAACCACCACCCCGACGAGCGCACGGTCGATGGCGCGCGGGGAGAACGGCGTCACGCTGGTGGCCTCGACGCTTCGGTAGAACGTCTGGTGGAAGTGCTCGAAGCGCTCGAGGTGGCTTCGGTCGCGCGGCTTGTGCACGTTGAGCAACGTCACGACGAGGCCGGGTCGCTGGTCGTCACGACCGACGCGGCTCGTGGCCTGAATGTACTCGGCGGTGGTCTTGGGCTGCCCAAGCACGACCATCAAGCCGAGTCGCGTGATGTCGAGACCGACTGAGATCATGTTGGTCGCGATGGCGACGTCGACCCGTTCATCAACGTCGTGAAACGGATTGCCGAGGCGGGTCTTGGCGCGCGCGACGGCGGCGTTGGTCTCACGGCTCGTCAGCTCCATCGGGTCGTACTTGATGCGGCGGTTCTTGAAGGCAGGCGCGGTCGATTCACCCACGCGGCGGCGGTACTGCTCCATAGAGGCAAGGCGACTGACCACTTCGTCTTCGATGATGCGACGAGAGCCGCCGAGGTCGCGCAGGCTGTTGAAGTAGCCGAGCACCGTCATGTACGGGTCGGCCGCGTTCTGATGATTCGCGTCGCCACCTTCAGCGACGTACCGCTGATGCGCAGCGCCCATGAGGGCGAGGTAGGTGCGCAGCATCACGACCTTCAGGCTCCGACCGGGTGCCGACACGCCCAGATAGAGACGCGCAGCGCGCTGCGGGGGCGGGAACGCCCGCGCGAAGAACGAGTCGTTCCGGTCGGGCCCCGGCGGCGGGAAGATCGAAACGAGGCTGCGCCCGAAGAGTTCCTTGATCTGCTGCTGAGCGCGGCGAACGGTCGCCGTTGAAGCCACCAGCTTGGGTCGAACGATGGTGTTGCCCAACTTGCGGGTCGCGAGCTGCTCGATGACCGCTTCATAGAGACCCGCGACCGTGCCGAGCGGGCCGCTGATCAGATGCAGTTCGTCCTGGATGATCAGATCAGGCGGCGGCAATTGGTTCGGCAGTCGCTTCGTCCCAAAGGACGGGTCTGCTGGGCCGAAGAAGCCGTTCGCGTCGGCGCGGTCGACCTTGCCGAACAGCGCACCGGTGCGGGCCTCCCACGGAATCGCGGCGAACTTGTCCATCGTCGCGATAAGGAAGCAGGGCAGCCGGCGGTAGATCGAGTCATCGACGGTCAGCACCGCAGCGTTCGTGTGACGAACTCGCAGGCCCCGCGGTTGACGCAGCGAATCCGCAAGTCGAGCGGCTCGTCTTCGGTCGGCTCGAGCATGAACGACGAGGCCGTGAAGGCCCCGCCGCACCAGGGGCACGTCTCGAGCGGAATGGGCAGCGGTCGTTTGGTGTCCCGCTGGTACGCGAGTACGCGGCTGCGCGCGCTGTTCTCGTCTTGTTCGCCCACACGGCCCATGCGGTTCGGCGTCGCCGCCCGACCCACCCACAGCCCAATCTCGAACGGCCACTCACCCAGCTCACTCTTGAGCTTCTCGCGCGCGAGCTCGAGCGCGCACACCAACGTCGCCGCGCGCTGCAGTTGGTCCAGCGTCAGCAGGCGCAGCGTGTATCGCATCAACACCGAGACACCGCAGGCATGCACACCCTCGTGGGTCAGCCTTCGGTACACGAGCGTGAACGCAGCCAGCCCCAGGTACGCCTCGGTCTTGCCGCCGCCCGTTGGGAAGAAGAGCAGGTCGACCACTTCACGGTCGACGTGCTTCGGGTCGACGACGCCTCGCAAGTTCATCAGCACGAACGCGAGCTGAAACGGTCGCCACGTGGGCGACGTGGTCGTGTCACCACGCTGCAGGTTGCGACGTCGGGCCTGCGCTTCCATCGCGGCGTTCGCGAGGGTGAAGGCGCGAAACACCTTCGGTTCCTTGAGCAGCGTCAGGCCCGCCTCAATGCGACCACACGCGAGCAACGCCTCATCGAGCAGCGTCTTGCTGATGTCCTTGCGGTGCGCTGACAGGCCAGGCGTCTGCCGCTGCACGTCAATCCACGCGCGGTAGGCCACCGTGAGCGGCGTGAGACTGGCGATCAACGCCTCCGGGCTCGCGGCGTCGGCGAGCCGCTTCATGTCGAAGTCACCGGGCAGCCTCGCCGCGTCGACCTTGTGCACCTCGGCGCCGGGAATCCACGCGGTCCGCACGTCGCGGCACCCCTCGGCGTCTCGAATGGCCTGAGCACCCACGCCGTGGCCCACCGCGTACTCGGAGCTGTCGCGGTACTGGAGGTCAGCAATCGCTTCGTCCGCGTCCGACAATCGCGAGTGCAGGCCGCGCAGGTCGGGTCTCGCAGCGAAGCCATCTCCACACGAGACGATCAACTTCGTCTGAAACAGAAAGAACTGATCACGCTTGCGAGTGGTGTCTGGCTTGCGGTCATTGACGAGGAAGATCGACACCGCGCGCACGCCGGTGAGCCCCGCATCGGCCGCGAGCGTCGGCTCCAGCTTGAGGTCACGCACGACGACCGAGAGCCGCACGCCACGAGCGTCGAGGTCGACCGGCCCTGACTTGAGCGCGATGGTCTTCGTGACGGAGTGAGGCACGCGCTTCCAGCCACCAGCCTCTGCGTCGGGCGCCTCGCCCTCACCCTTCTTCTTCTCGACCTCGAGCGGCTCGTACTCGCCCCAGGTGGCGGTGACGGTCAGCTCCTTCGTCCCGGGACGAACGCACACCGAGAGGCCCATCGACGAAGGGAAGAACACCTTGCGTGCCGAAGCCTTCTCGTCAGCGGCCTCGTCGTCGCCGCTCCCATCGCCCTCTTCGGCGGTCGTGTTCTCCTGACCATCGCGCGCGCTCTTCCATTCCTCATCGGCCTCATGCGGCACGAGAAAACCCGAGAGGTAGAAACGGGAAGGGGCGATGTCCAACTGCTCGGTCTCGTAACTGCTGCCGGGCGAGGGTCCGATGAGGTCGAGCTGCAGAACGCGAGCGAGGTCGTCGCGAATCTCAAGCGAGCTGGCCATGGTCTCGCACGGTAGCTCACCGTCGAGCCGGTCAGGCAGCGTTCATGACTTGCAGATCCCCGAGTGGTAGGACCGCGGTCAATGCGCCCAGACGTCACGGCTGCACTCGCTCGCGCTGCTGAGATTCACGCCAAACGCGGCCATCTGGTGGTTCGCGGGGCAACAGGGTCGGGCATTCACACCCTGGCCGCCGAGCTGGCGAGGTCGAGTGAGTGGGTGGTCGTCGAGCTGCGCAACGGGCACCAGGCCGATGCCACTGCTGCGTTGGTGCTCGAAGTCGCCAGCCATTTTCGCCCGAGTGAGCGCGGCGAGCTGCACACCGACTTGCACGTCCTCGGTGCTCGGTTGGTCGGGCTTCTGAACGACCACGCGAAGGGCCTGGCGCTCATCCTCCCCCCGGCGTGGGACGCCCTCAGCGCCGAAGACGAGTACCGAAGCAAGCGATTGGCAGCGGTGTTGGCAGTGTTCGCCGGCGTTGAACGCGTGCTGCTCCTGGGCGACCTTCAACTCGAGGCCGGGCGGCTGGGGTTCAACGGCAAGACACCGCATGAGCTTTCAGCGCCGATGGCCAGGCTCGACGGTTTCAACTTCCCGGCCGGGCGTTTTCGTGAGGCCTCTGACGAGCTCAAGGCCCTCGTTCACTCCCTCGAGTCATCACCCCTGGTGTGGCGCCTCGCGGTGGGGGTTATTGCGTTGGGTGCGCCGGCCGGCGTCGTCGCGAGCATTGTTCAAGATGCGACCTCTCAGGCCATCGCCGCGTTGATGGAGATGTTGGTGGAGCGCGTGAAGCGGCTCTCGCACTTGCACATCGCGGTGCGCCAGATGCTCGCGGTGCGTGGGGCCATAAGCGCGGCGGCCCTGCAGCAGCTCACGGGCCTCAGCAACGACAACTTGCCGCTTCTCACGCACTGTCTCGGGTATGATGAGCCCGTTCGCGTTTCACTGCTGGTCCGAACGGCCCTCGCGAACGCCCTCGAGAACAGCACGCCCGACACGCACCACAAACTCGCGCAGCACTACAAGCTGCTCGACGGCGTCAACAATCCCAATCAGATCCAAACCTCGAGTCAGATGCATGCGTGGCTCGAGCGCGTTCACCACCTCGGCCATGCCGGCGCAGAGGGTGCCAGTGAGTGGTCGACACTGGAACTTCCGGCCCCCGAGTTCTATTGGGACCGTGCCCGTTTCCTGAGTCGGGAACAGCGCGACTACGGGGCGGCGGCCGCGCTCTACGAGGCGTGCCTGCAGCGGTTCCCTCACGACAACTACGCGCTCCACTACGGAGCGTGGAACCGGTGGAAGAACAAAGAGAACTCACCGGCCGTCGCGGCGAGATTCAAGCAGGCAGTCGAGCAGGCCCAGGGGAACCCCTGGTGGTCGCAGCGTTACCTCGCGTCACTCATCGACCTGGGTCGCTACAGCGAGGCGCGGAGTGCGTGGAAGCAATCACTGGGACACATCGATCCTGACGGAAGCAAGGCCATGGCCGGTCCCTGGCTGGTCGAGAACTTCCACCTCCCGGTCGCGAAGGCCTGGTTGCGTGCTGGCTGCTGGCACGACGCCCTGCGGACGCTCGGGGCCTTGCGCACCCGCTTCGGCATCGCCGCGCTCAAGGAGCTCGTCGCGCAAATTGAAAGCGTGCGGGACGAGGAACGTAGGCTCGCCTTCGCGTGGCTCAAGAAGCATCCGGGACCGCAATGGAGCTCGGCCGCCAATGTCCTCACCGCGCTGCAGAACCAACATTCGATGCTCGCTTCGCCTGCCCTGACCGAGGGCGAGGGCGGGTCTGCCAGCCTCACCTGGAGCCAGGACGAGGTCGTGGTGACCGTCGAGCTGAGCCGTGACGGCAAAGCGTACTGGTTTGCGATGGAGCGGAAGAACGCGACAGAAGCAGTCGATGGCGAGTGGGAACCCAACACGCCCTGCCCGAAGCAGCTTGATGCATGGCTTGCCCGACTGAGCCATGCCTGAACCGTTCGAGAAGGTGCCGGAGCCAAACGTTGTCTTTCGGCTGGTCTCAAGCCCGTCGAGCTTCTTGCCTGCGGGCGTGGCGTTGCCGCTCCCTGATTGGTTCGTGCCGACAGAGACCGATGTGAAAGCCGCTGATGCGCGCGGGCGACCAGCGGGCTGGTCGGTGTTCGACGTGACGCGCGCGAGCGTCGGCGAGGTGCGAGCGCTGCTGAGTCGCCCTGACGATGTCGCCTTTGGGTGCTCGGTTGCAGAGATCAAGGCAATCGGTGCGAAGTGGGCTCGCGTGCTTGAGGTCGTCTACCAGCCGCTTGAAGCGCGAGCGCCGACTCCAGGCTGGGATGCACACGCGCTCATCGAAGGGCTGCGCCGAGTGCCGCCGGTCGAGAAGAAGAACCAGCGCCAACTGCTGACGGAGTTGTCGAGCTCCTTCCGTCGAGTTGAGTGAACGTCAGCGCCTCAGCGACCCACCGCTAACTGAGTGCTCTGCACCCGCTTTCAGAGGAGTCCCTTCAGAACAACCTCCGGGGTCTTTCCTTGCGAACGGAGAGAGCGTTTCACCTCTTCCAGATACCTCGCCCGACTGCTGACGGTGTTTTTGACCGCGAGGGTTGCGGTCAGTACGCCGATGGCGAACTCGAGCGACTCGTCGACCGAATCAGACAGCGCTTCGACGACCTCGTTGAGGTGACAAGTCCTTCGAGATCGGACTGATTGCCGCGCCAAGGCGATGATTTCATCAAGCGCGACTCGCAGCTCATCAGCGCGCACCATGTCGATTCTCAGAAGGAAGGGACCCCGGTTTGAGGAAATTCTCAAAACCATTCCCCCCTCCGGGCTGAAGTTTCTCAAAAGGATTCCCCCCTCACCCGCGTGACTTTGCAGGCCTACGACTCCTCGAAGGAGGAGTCCGATGGGCTACCGCGAGGTCACGGTGTTGGAGATCAAAGAGGTCCTTCTTCAGTGGCTCGATGGGGCCAAGAAGAAGCTCGTCGCGCGCCGGCTGGGCGCCGATATCAAGACGGTGCGCCGCTATGTGAAGGCGGCTGAGAAGTTCGGACTGGTCGAGGGTGGAGGCAAGGACGCCCTCACCGAAGAGCGGCTCGTCGAGATCGTGCAGTCGCTCGATCGCCTGACGGGCCGGCCGCGTGGTGAGTCGTGGGCGCTGTGTGTGCAGCATCGAGCGCGCATCACGCAGTTGCTCGGGCAGCGGCTCAAGCTGACCAAGGCGCGCAAGCTGCTGGCGCGCGAGGGCGTCACCATCCCGTACGCGACACTCCACCGGTTCGCGGTGACCGAGCTCGAGTTCGGCCAGGTCGCGCCCAGTATCCCGGTGCTCGACTGCGGGCCTGGTGAAGAGCTTCAGGTCGACACCGGCTGGATGACGCTGCTGGTGCCGGACCTGTTCGGGAAGCGTCGCCGACTGCGCGCGTGGATCTTCACCTCGGTGTGCACGAGGCATCGCTTCGTCTACCCGTGCTTCACGGAGACGACGAAGGACGCCATCGAGGCCTGCGAGGCCGCGTGGGAGTTCTTCGGTGGCGTCTTCAAGGTGCTCATCCCTGACAACACGAAGGCCATCATCGCCAAGGCGGACCCGCTCGCGCCGAAGCTCGTCGATGCCTTCCTTGAGTACGTGCAGGCCCGCGGGTTTCACGTCGACACGACGCGCGTGCGCAGCCCCAAAGACAAGGCGAGGGTCGAGCGCAGCGTGCAGCCGGTGCGCGACGACTGCTTCGCTGGCGAGGTTCTGCACTCTCTCGAGGATGCGCGGGCACACGCACGGCGCTGGTGCCTCGAGGAGTACGGGCGACGCCGGCACAGCCGCACGCAGCGGCTTCCGCTCGAGCACTTCGAGCTCGAAGAGAAGCCGGCTCTGCGGCCGCCACCGAGCGAGCCCTTCGACGTGCCCACGTGGCACGACCCGACGGTCGCGCGCGATGGCCGGGTCGTGGTCGAGAAGGCGCTGTATTCGGTGCCGAGCCACCTGCAGCTCGTGGGCAAGGAAGTGCGCGCGCGGGCCGACAGCCAGTTGGTTCGCATCTACGTCGGCACCGAGTTGGTGAAGACGCATCCCCGCCAGCCCGCGGGCGGGCACTCGACGGACCCCAATGACTACCCGAAGGAGAAGACGGCCTACGCGATGCGGGACGTCGACTTCCTTCGGCGCGAGGCCGCGAAGCATGGTGATGCCATCGGCCGCTTCGCCTCGCTGCTGCTCGAGGGCCCTCTGCCCTGGACGCGAATGCGCCGCGTCTACCGGCTGCTCGGGATGACGAAGCGCTACGGCGACGCGCGTGTCGAGGAGACCTGTGCGCTCGCGCTGACCGCCGAGATGCTCGACGTCCATCGGCTCGAGCGGATGGTGAAGCTTGGGCACCCGATGGCGCAGCCGGCCACCACGGAGCCCGACTCCAACAAGGTCATCCCGCTCGCGCGCTTCCTGCGCCCGGCCACCCAGTACGCACTTCCCCTCGCATCCCGCGAGGGGCTTCACCCCGAGGAGAAGGACGAATGACCGAAGGAATCACACCCGAGCTCAAGGTGGCCCTGCGCCGATTGAAGCTCTCACGCATGTTGGACACGTTGCCCGAGCGGCTCACCGCCGCGAAGCAGCAGAAGATGCCGATTCAGGACTTCCTCATGCTCGTGCTCGGGGACGAGGTGTCGCGACGTGACGGCCTCGCCGCCTCGATGCGAGCCGACCGCGCGCACCTCGAGCCCGACATGCAGTTCGAGCGTTGGGATGTCACTGCCAAGGTGACCTACGACCAGCAGTTGCTCAACGAGTTGATGACGCTGCGCTTCCTCGACACGCACCACCACCTCGCCATCGTCGGCCCCGTCGGCGTCGGCAAGACCTTCGTCGCGCAGGCTCTCGGCCATGTGGCCTGCCGTCGCGCCAAGTCTGTCCTCGCGCTCGGCGCCGACGAGATGTTCAAGACGCTCAAGCACGCGCGGCTCGACAACAGCTTCGAGGCTGAGCTGCGCAAGCTCATCGCGGTCGACCTGCTCATCGTCGACGACTTCTGCCTCGACGTGATGGACGCCACCGAAAGCCGCGACGCGCACGAGTTGCTGCGTGAACGCCACCGCTCGGGCTCGATGATCATCACGTCCAACCGCGGCCCCGATGAGTGGCTCGCGATGTTCGCCGACCCCGTCCGTGCGCAGAGCGCGATCGATCGCTTCACCAGCAACAGCTACGACCTGGTCATCGACGGTGAGTCCTACCGGAAGCGGCAGAAGCCGAAGCTCGAGGGGGCGCAGCTGAAGAAGGGGCGCTGAACTGACGGGCGCCTGCGCTCGCTTCGCTCGCTCCGGCGGCGACCGACGCGGCCGTCAGACTGGACAGAACCGCATCACATCAGGCACGAAGTACCCGTCACGCGCGTGAGGGCCCCGGGGGGAATGGTTTTGAGAAGCCGGGGTCCCATCCCTCTGAGAGCCGACAGACGAGGAAGTTCGTCACCGCGGGCAAGCTTAAGTGAGCCTGCATCCCGGCAGAGCAACTTCTGGTGGCGACCACTGAGACCTCAGCTGTCACACCGACGAAAAAAGCTGCTGACCACCCCCCATCGGTTTGATCAACAATGCGTTCGGTCGGCGACGCGAAGCAACTGCGCTCGGAAGGCAGCGACACCAGCAAGGGGGATCGATGGGAGCAGGCTTGGGATGCGGTTGGCGTGGAACTTCCGCGCGCGCGTCCGCGGCTCGTTCCGAAGGCCATTGCTCCCCCCCGTGCGGCCAACAGAACGTCGACCGTCTGCCGCCTTCAGAGTTCTGGCTGAGCGCCACAGTGGGGGGGCGCTGGTTGAACGAAGGCGCCTGATCTCAACCTCACGCCAACAGGGGTGCTCGTCAGTTTCTTCGAGGCACTCTTTCACTCATTCATTCACCGGTCGGAGACACTTTGGCTCGAGAACATGCCGAAACGTCCATCTTTGAAGGGCTGGCTGCGTCGACCTTCGACGAGGCGTTTCTCGAATTGCAGGATGCGGCTGTCGAAGCGGTCGTCAACTGGAGAACGCTCCCGCACGACGGGGGGCAGCACAGCGCCAGGATGGCAGCCCTCACGATCATCCAAGCTGCGATGACGCAAGAAGGCGTCAAGACCGGGGGCGCCAGGACGCCAGAGGACCTTGCTCCAGCGTTGACGCGGGGCGCGGTGCTGAAGTTTCTTCAACGAACGAAGCATCCCCGACTCAGGCGTGATCTAGCCCTCGTCTGGGTCGCCTCGCAGCCGCAGTTCCGGACACTGTTGAATTCGTGGGCGTTGAGTCACGGGTTTCACGTGTGGTCGCCCGAGACCACAGCAGCCAACGACCAACGAAGTCTCAATGCCGACGAACTCGACACAGCCGATCGCGAGACGGGCTCGCTGCTCGGGGCAATGTCCCAAGTCAGCGCGCGCCAGGACACGCGGCATTCAATACAGAATGAAACCGGCTCGCACTTGCGCTTCGTCCCACGCGACTGCGCGATCGCCGTTCAGCGCGAGCAACTGGTCCTGAGCCACAGCATCGACCAGCTTCCACGCCTCCAGTCGGAGCACGACCCCTCCCGTGCGGACGAAGCCGTTCTCGACGCGCCAGTCGGTTGCCCTGTCCACTCGATATGGCACTGAGGAGCGAATGGTTCCTGCGGCGCGCGTGAGCCCCTCTTCCAAGCCCCGTCTCCATGCGCCAGCCGCTTTGGCCTGTGCGGCCTGCTCAGCCTCCCAACGTTCCTCCTTCGCGGCATACTGCTCGTCGGTGAAGTCAACATCCGGGGGCCGATCGTCCATCGCGTCCTCAGCCGCAGTCTCCGCGTCGAGCGCCTCGATCCAGAGCTGGTATTCGCGAGTCGCTAACGACTCCTCAGCTGCAGCTCGCGCATACGTGACTGCGTCCACGACCGCTACGGCATCAGCCACCACGTCGTGGGCGTCCAACGAATGCACGGCGTGAGCGACCGCGGAGGCGACCGCGGCCAACTCATCGTCAACGAACTCCGAGGTCGAGTACTCGAGGTAGGGGTTGCCATCATCGTCGCAGAGGACAAGCTGCTCATCCTCGTCGGCGTCCTCGTCCAGAACCGAGCGCCGCACATCTTCGATTGAGGCCTCGCCCAACGCCCACGCCCTCAGAGTGGCGACGCACCAGGGGAGACGCCAGTCGTCGCGATCATGCTTCAGCCAGATCGGAAGGACGCTCTCGCACAACTCTGCGAGCAGAAGCCCGAGATGCTCCTTCCGAATCAGCGGCGCCGCGTACCGAATCAAAGCTTCCGCTTCTGCCTTGGACCACTCTTCTTCCGACATCGGGCGATTGGCTGAAGGTTGTCCTGGCGCTGCCGAACCGCCATTGCCGGCAGCAACTTCGGGGGCGTCTGAGCGGACGACCACACGCTTGGGCTCCGACGGGCGGCGACTTCGGACTGTGGTGTCGTCGCCTGACGTCCGCCGATCGAACATGTGAACGAATGCATCGCTCAGTTCCCACGACTCGCTTCGGGTCGGAGGATAGGTCCGGAGCTCTTCGTCTATGACCTGTGTGAAGCGCGCGCAGACGGTGTCGCGAAGCACAACGGTTCGGCCCCACACGCGATCAAGAATCGAACGTGATGACTCAGCGTCCGCAAGTTCCCGAGCAAAGTCCTCGATTCGCTGCCGCGCCCTCAACATCTGCATGCGTCGGCCTGGGTCCGTGCGGCACCACTTTTCCCTTCTCGCAGCCTCTCGCTCGTCGCGGTTGATCTGCCAGGTAACCCAGACGATCCAGACCACCGAAACTGTACACAGCGAGTTGTAGACCCACTCCAGGACGAGGCGAATCAAGGTTGCCCCCTTGGAGCGCGAGTATTCCGCGACCACCGTCGCCAAACCAGACGCACCGCAGTCTGACCGACGACGCCGTTCGTGCCCTGACCTCAAGCGTCACAGCGACACCAGACCCTCCACCGACGCAAGATTGAGCAAAGACCCGGCTTTCGAAGCGCGAGGACAGCAAGTCCGAAAGGATGGCGACATGACCTGGCGAACGATGTTCACGGGCAGCGCGATTGATGGTTGCGACAGAGACGTCGCCGAATGGCTCGGGCTCGAGGTGCCCGAGACGCTCTTCGAGCGCCTCCAGGATCTCCTGAGCTTCCACGGGCTTCAGGAACTCATCGAGCAGTGCCCGTCGGGCAGGTTCGAGATCGATGAGCAAATCGACGACGCGGGTCCTGGGCTCAGCGACACCTACTGGCGCGTGACCGCCACCTCGACGACGGGCTTCAAGGCCGAGCTAAAGGAAGCCGTCTGCGAAAGCCTGAAGATCCCCGTTCCTCCCGTGCGCGCTCGGGTTCGGAAGCTGCGACCTTCGCAGCGAAAGAAGGCCGTCGGTGAGGAACTCGAGGCGCCAAGACGGAAGGCAGCACTCAACCCCAACGATGTGGCCGCCCATCTCGCGTACGCCAAGGCCCTGGAAGACAGAGGCGATCCGTTGGGCCCACTGATCGCTCGCATGTGTCGCAGCGGCAATCCGACGAGGGTGCCTCGCGACCTCGAAGACCGGCTCCTCGGCCGGTTGAAGCCAGCTGCACGGACGTGGTCGATCGAGCGTGGCTTCCTGCGACACATTGAACTCAGACGACTCGGCGCCAAAGAGTGTGCGGCTCTGGTCGGCGAGCCACTTCTCGAAGGACTGCGGTCGATCAAGTTCGACAACGAACCTCCACCACAGGTCGTCCACCTCATCAAATCCATCGAGGGCCTCAGCCGCGTCGAGAACCTGACGGAGACAGCCTTCCTCGCCCTACTCGCCGAGCCGGTCGCCCTCGACTGGCTTTCAGTCAGCATCCGTGGGTTCGGGAAGCTCGACCTGCCGCCGACGCCTTCGCGGCTGAAGGTCCGACACCTGGTCATCAAGACGCTCATGGGCCTCGGGCGCAGCGAGCCGCGGCTCTGCAATGAGTCGGGAAGCCTGATGCAGGAACTCGAATCGATCACGTTCGACGAATTCTACGGAGGACCGGGCATCGCAGACTGCTGGCTGACGGTGGAGGCGCCGAAGCTCACGAAGGTGTCGAATCGCACGGTAGAGGCGAAACGTACGCTCGGTGGCAGGTGGCACGTGGTGCTCGAGCCCTTCCGGGGAGAGAACATCGCTTCGAACGTTCGCCTGTACCTCTCCTCCGTGCCGGGGTCGCTCGCGGCCTTGGGGGCGCTGGCGGGGAAGCTCACTCTTCGAGTCCCTCGATTCCGCCCCAAGACCCTTGCCCCCATGATCGCGGCCGCGCGGAAAGTAGGCGCCGCGCTCGACTACGTCGATCCTGCCGAAGAACTCACCGCTGCAGGGCTCTGATCAGGCCACGAGACTCGATGATGGGACTGCCAGGCCGAGCCCCGGAGCTTCTGTTGTGACACCGGAGGTCACACCGCACATTCCGTTGCCGACTGACGCGGCCCGCCATTTCCGATCGCTCCGGCGCCCCGGTGGGTAGATTTCGCGCCGTGCAAACCGACGCCGCACCGAAGCCAGGCGACATCGCGCAGGTCCGCCACCGCCAATACCTCGTCGAGGAGGTCATCAAGCCCGAGAGCGTCCGCGAGGAGCACACCCTCGTCCGCCTCACGTGCCTCGACGACGACTCGCAAGGCCGCCCGCTCTCGGTCCTCTGGGAGCGTGAACTCGGCGCTCGAGTCATCCGCCCTGCGACGTCAGGCCTCGGAAAGCCCACTGCCCTCGACGAGCCCCGCCACTTCGCTGCGTACCTGCACGCGCTCAAGTGGAGTTCCGTCACCGCTACCGACGCCCGCCTCTTCCAGGCACCCTTTCGCGCCGGCATCCACCTCCTCGACCACCAGCTGACGCCTCTCAAGAAAGCCCTCGAACTGCCCCGCGTGAACCTCTTCATCGCGGACGATGTCGGTCTCGGGAAGACCATCGAGGCGGGCCTCGTGATGCAGGAGCTCATCCTCCGCCAGCGCGTCGATCGCGTGCTGATCGTCTGCCCTGCTGCCGTCACCCTGCAGTGGCGCGACGAGATGCAGAAGCGGTTCGGTCTCCACTTTGAGATCTTCAACCGCGACTTCGTCTCACGCCGGCGGCAGGAGCGCGGCTTCCAGGTGCCCGTCTGGGGCACGCACTCGCGGTTCATCGTCTCCTACCAAACGCTCCGCCGCAGCGAGGCGTTCGAGCCACTCAAGACCCTGCTCGAAGAGAAGGGCCGGCAGAAGTCGATGCTCGTGCTCGACGAGGCCCACGTCGTCGCTCCCGCATCGGGCAGCCGCTACGCAGTCGAAACGGACACGACCCGGAGCATCGGCTCGATCGTGGACCATTTTGAGCACCGACTCTTCCTCTCCGCGACGCCTCACAACGGGCACTCAAATAGCTTCTCTGCCCTGCTCGAGATGCTCGACCGGCAGCGTTTCACGCGCGGAACCAGGGTGCGTCAGTCGCAGCTCGAACCGGTCATGGTGCGCCGGCTCAAGAGCGACCTCCGCAAGCTCGGAAGTGACCAGAAGTACCCAGAGCGCCACGTCATTGGCATCCGCCTCACCCACAGCGGGGGCCGCTGGATGGCCGAGTGGCTCAAGCCCGACGGTGAGACCGTCGATCGCCGCATGGACCTCGGCGAGGGGTCAAACATCGAGCTCACGCTCTCTGAGAAGCTGGCCCAGTACACGAAGCTGGCGGCTCCCAGTTCGAAGAAGGGCCGTCTCGCCTTCATCAACCTCCAGAAGCGCCTGCTCTCGAGCGTCGAAGCCTTTCACCGCACCCTGTGTGCACACAGCGCCGGCGCCGGCGTTGGGCCCCTCGCAGCCGGCGGGCGCGAGCAAGAGCGCGAGTCACTGCCGGAGGACTACGGCGACAACGAGGAGAGCCTTGAACTCGCGCTCGAGGAGGAGACCCGCGAGGCAAGCACCGGCCTCCCGGTCGACATGCAGGCCCGCCAACTGCTTGAGCAGATGGTCGAGTTGAGCGGCCGTCACCGCACTGCTCGCGACGCCAAGCTCCTCGCGCTCGTGCAGTGGATTCGCGACAACCTTTGCCCCCTCACCCGCGGTGCAGAGTGGAAACCACGTCGAGTCATCATCTTCACTGAGTACGGCGACACACTTCGCTACCTCAAGGAGCAGCTCACCGCGGCCTTCGAAGGCACGGATCGCGGCGACGAGCGCATCCTCACCATGACCGGCGGTCTCGGCGACGAACGCCGCGCGGAGGTTCAGGAGGCGTTCAACGGCTCGCTCGACGAATTCCCTGTCCGCGTACTCCTCGCCACCGATGCAGCTCGTGAAGGCATCAACCTTCAGGGACACTGTGCGGACCTGTTCCACTACGACGTGCCGTGGAACCCCTCGCGTCTCGAGCAGCGCAACGGACGCATCGACCGCACCCTCCAACCTCAGCCGGTCGTTCGGTGCTGCTACTTCGTCTACGCCCAGCGCGCCGAAGACGCGGTGCTGGAGACCCTCGCACGGAAGGTCGAGGTTATCTCCAACGAGCTCGGTAGCCTCGGAAGCGTCCTTATGGAGCAAATGGCGGATGCCCTCGCGTCCGGCATCAGAACCGAAACGCTCGAGAAGGTGGAGCGCGCCGCGACTTCGACTCGGACCGAGGTGACAAAGCAGGAACTGGAGAGTCAGCGCGCTCTGCAGTCATTGCGAAAGGAACTCGACGCCATCGGCGAGATTCGGGAGCGCAGCCGGAAGGTGATGGACTTCGACGCGGCCCTTCTTCGAGACGCCCTCGATGTCGGCTTCGAGCTGTCCAAGGCGACGCGGCTCCAGAAAACGTCCGTTCTCGACGACCAGACCGAGGTTGAAGCCTGGAAGCTTCCCCTCCTCCCGGATTCGTGGACGTCCACGCTCGACAGCATTCGCCCTCGGCGCGAGAAAGACGAACCGCCCTGGGAGTGGAGGAAACGTCCGCCGCTCCCCGTGGTCTTTGACGCGCCCTCCGGCATTGCAAGCAAGCTCGCGCACTTACACCTGTCACACCCGGTCGTGCAGCGTGTGCTCCAGCGATTCCTCGCCCAGGGATTCTCGGCATCAGATCTGAGCCAGGTCACCGTGGTGAAGAGCAAGCGAGACGCAGTCGCCCGCGTCATCGTCTTCGGTCGGCTCTCACTGTTCGGAGCGGGCGCAGCGCGGCTCCACGACGAGGTGGTCTCCGTCTCGGCCAAGTGGCTAGACGGGGGCGGCAAAGGCCACCTGAAGCCGTTCGGTGAGGACGCTGACCGGAAGGCGATCGAACAGCTGGAGCTCACGCTCGCCGAGGCGCCAGAGTTGTCGGCGCTCTCAGGGGCCGTGCGTAACCGGCTGCTCTCGAGCGCCGCCTCCGACTTTGAGGTCCTGTGGTCCTCTGTCGAGCAGGAGGCGAACCTGCGCGCCAAAGACGCCATGAAGAAGCTCGACCTGCGCGGCGCTGGGGAGGCCAAGGCCCTGCGAACCATCCTCGAAACCCAACGCGAGACCATCGAAGAGGCGCTCGGAGCACAGCTGGACCTCGAGTTGACGCACAAGGACGAACTCGACCAGTGGCGCCGCGACAAGGGCCACCTTCAGCGCCGACTCGCCGCCCTCGAGCAAGAACTCGTGGAACAGCCCGACGCATTGCGGAACACCTATGAGGTCCGACTGACCCGGCTAACTCCAGTGGGGATGGTGTACCTGTGGCCGAGCTCGCGATGACGACCAAGGCGGTGGGCAATGAGTGACATCGAACGGCGGTACCACGAGACCTGGCTTGGCATGGCGCAGCCCATCGAGGGCCTCGTCGTTTCAGTTCCGGTGCTTGTGGATGCGCAGTGCATGCAGCGGCTGCCCATCACCGAGCAGCACAAGCTCGTCGCACTGGCTGGCGAAGACGCGCCGAAAGTGACGGACGTCCCTCGCTTCCTCAAGGAGGTGTTGGGCTACCCGGACGACGCTTGGGTGACGACCTTCCCCGAGGACCTGCGCCTCGACGTGGCGGAGGGTCACCAGACCATCGTCCCCACGCGCGGGCTCCTTCGCCGTGGACCGCCCCCGAAGAAGCCAGAGGGCCTCCCCGATGACTCGACGCCCACCAGCCGCGCAGCTGAGCAGTTCGTGATGCTGACGTGGGAGGTCCAGTCAGGCCTCGACCTCGATGCGAAAGAGAACACGACGGGTGCTTGGTACTACGAGCCCACCGCGAAGTTCGAGCGGCTGCTGCGCGCGGCACGAGTACCCGTCGGACTGATCTTCAATGGCATCTCGGTGCGCCTCTTGTACGCACCCCATGGAGAGTCGACTGGCCACCTCACTTTCCGTTTCGCAGATCTCGTGACGGCGAGCGGGCGACCGCTCTTCGACGCAATGGTCATGCTGCTACACGCGAGACGGCTCTACGGCGCGCTCCCTGAGCACCAACTTCCGGCTCTTCTGGAACAGTCGCGGCGACGTCAGGCGAATGTCACCGAAGCCCTCGCCGAACAGGTCTTTGAGGCCCTCACCATCCTCCTCGCCGGCTTTGAGGCGGCGGCTGAGCGTGACGGTCGCAAGGTCCTCGATGACGCCTTCGAACGTGGCGAAGACCACGTCTACGGTGGGCTGCTCTCCACGCTGCTCCGGCTCGTCTTCGTGCTTTACGCGGAGGACCGCGGCCTGCTGCCCGTCGACCAGGAGCCCTACGCCGAGGACCTGTCGGTCAAGGCTCTCTACGAGCAACTCCTCAAGGACGCAGGCAACTACCCAGACGCAATGAACAGGCGCTTCGGTGCCTGGCCTCGTCTCCTTGCGCTCTTCCGCACCGTTTTTATGGGTGCAGCGCACGGGAAGCTGCACATGCCGCCGCGGCGCGGTCAGCTCTTCAATCCGGAAGCGTTTCCGTTCCTCGAGGGTTGGAGCTTCGGTGGGGCGCCTGTCGATGCGAGCGCGCGAGCGGCAACGAGCCCGCCCTCCATTGACGACGGCACCGTTTACCGAGTCCTGGAGAAGCTCATCGTGCTCGAGGGACAGCGACTGAGCTACCAGTCGCTCGACGTCGAGCAGATCGGTTCCGTCTACGAGGCCCTGATGGGTTACCACGTGAAGCGCGTGGGGGGCGCAGCCGTGTGCCTCAAGTCGACTCGCGTCTGGGTCGCTGCTGACGACATGTTGAAGCAGACTGCCGCGCGCCGCCTCGCTTGGCTCGAAGATGAAGGCGCCATTGAGGGCAAGGGTACAAAGGCCGTCGCCAAGGCTCTCGAACAAGCGAAGACCGAGGATGACGTGGTCGCCGCACTCGAACCCTTGCGGATCCGCGCCATCGAGGTGCGCCGCGGGGGACAACTTGTGTTGCAGCCAGGGGCGGAGCGCCGTCGGACCAGCAGCCATTACACGCCGCGCACGCTCTCAGCGCCCATCGTGCGGCGGGCGCTCGAGCCTCTCTTGAAGGCCATGGGCGACCTGCCCTCTTCAGAGCGGCTGCTCAACCTGAAGATCTGCGACCCCGCGATGGGCTCGGGCGCGTTCCTTGTTGAAGCGTGCCGTTTCCTTTCGGATCAGGTCGTGGCCGCGTGGACCCGTGAAGGCGTAGTCGATGGCGCGCTGAAAGATGAGGACATCGTCATGCGGGCGCGGCGGCTCGTCGCGCAGCGGTGTCTCTACGGAGTCGACAAGAATCCGTGGGCCGTCAATCTGGCGAAGCTATCGCTCTGGCTGGTGACCCTCGCGAAAGCTGAGCCCTTCACATTCCTCGACCACGCCCTGAAGTGTGGAGACTCCCTCGTCGGCTTGGACCTCGAGCAGATTCGGACGTTCGACTGGAGCACCGAAAAGGAGAAGCAGCTCGACCTCTCCCAAGAGGTCTTCAAGCACGCCATGTCAGTGGCACTCGAGAAACGGCAGGCCATCTTGCAGCTCGCGCTCGAACTCGAGCGCCCAAGCAACAAGCGGCCGAAGCAGCTCAAGCTCGACCCTGCGAAGCAGAAGGAGGAGCTGCTGCGCGCCGCCGACGATGCTCTCGCGCCGGTGAGGCGCATCGCCGATGCGTGCGTCGGGGCCTTCTTTGCGTGCGACTCTGACAAGGAACGCGAAAAGGAGCGCCGACGGCGGCTAGACCTTGTGGCGGCGTGGGTCGCTCAAGCGCAGGACGGCACGCCACCCCAAATCCCCGCCGAAGTGGGCGCGCTATCGGCTCCGCGACGGGCGTTCCACTGGCCACTGGAGTTTCCAGAGATCTTCCATGGCAAACGGCCCGACCCGCTCGACCACGAGCAGACGACCAAAACCGCGTGGGTAGATGGATTCGTCGGTAATCCCCCGTTCCTCAGAGGCGGAGAGGTATCCGGTGTACTCGGAGATGCCTACCGGGACTGGCTCCTCGCGCTCCATAGCGACTCGCACGGCAACGCGGACGTCGTAGCTCACTTCTTCCGACGCGCCTGGCACTTGCTTGGTGACAACGGAACTCTCGGGCTCATCGCCACGAAGACGATTTCACAGGGTGACACGAGAACAACGGGGCTGGGCGCCCTCGTCAATCAGGGGGCGCTCATCTACAACGCCACCCCGATGCTGAAGTGGCCAGGTCAAGCTGGCGTCAGCATCGCAGTCGTTCATGCTGCAAAGGGGTCTGTTGGGGCCAACGTCGCATCCAGCGTTACGTTCGACGGGCGAACGGTCGAGAGGATCAACTCTCGCCTACGTCCGAAGAGAGAGCCTTCGACCCCCCAGAAGCTTGCCGCAAACAGAGGGCTCCAGTCGCAGGGTGTCCATGTCTACGGTGAGGGCTTCGTCTTGAGCCCTGAAGAGCGTGATCGACTCATAATGATTGATCACAGAAACGCGGAGCGCATCTTCGAGTACATCGGAGGGGAGGAGGTGAACTCCGATGTCACCCAGTCCTCATCTCGATACGCGATTCACTTCGGGTCGATGTCCTTGGAGGAAGCTCAGCGTTGGCCGGCACTCGTTGAGCACCTACGCAGTACTGTTCTCCCAGAGCGCCTGAAGCTTCGAGACAACGACATCAACCGAAGGCTCAAGAAGTTTTGGTGGCAGTACTGGGCGGAACGACCTGAGATGGCCGCCCGGCTAAAAACCATTCCAAAATGCATCGTGACGGCGCGTGTGACCAAGCACCTCATGATGTCGTTCCAGCCAACTACACGCATCTTCTCGATGCAGTTGTTCGTGTTCCCATTCTCGACGGGACGGCACCTTGCTCTGCTGCAGTCGCGAGTGCACGAGGTCTGGGCACGACTCCTCTCTTCGTCGATGCGAAACGACCTCAGGTACACCGCCAGCGAGTGCTTCGAAACATTCCCGTTCCCAACAGGCGCCAACTTTCCCCAACTGGACAATCTTGGGGACGAGTTGGAGGCCGAGCGAAGGGGACACATGGTCGCGAACAACATCGGACTCACGACCCTGTACAACAGGCTGAAGGACGAGAGCGAATTGGATGCTGCGACCCAATCGATCCGCTCGAAACATGAGGCTGTCGACCGCAAGATTCTCGAGGCCTACGGCTGGTCGGACATTCCTGTTCCCCCGTTCTGCGGGCCAACTGCAGGAGAGATGGAGGCCTTCGAAGACGAAGTGCTCGACCGCCTCTTCGCCCTCAATGAGCAGCGGGCCAAGGAGGAACTCCTACTGGCGACTCCTTCCAAGGCCACCAAGCGAAAGAAGGTCTCCTGAAGCAGAGTGAGCAGGAATATCTTCTCGTGACATGACGACGGTGACGGCGGTCGCAGCCGCAGTTCGGGGACATCTCGTCGACGCGGTGGAGGCCGACCTAATCGGCCCCTTCAATCGCAAGCCCGGCGACGTCACATCAGACGCCGCCGAGCTGCTGCGCATCTCTCCCTCGCGCTGGTACCTGACGGGCTTCCTCGTCCCGCGCGACCAGGGCGAGATCGAGGAACCCGATGACGAAGACGACGACCTCGGGGCAGGCAACGACGAGGACGACGAAGAGGGCTCCAAGCCCGACCCAACGGTGAAGAAGGTCCGACGGTTGCCGGCCTCGATGGGTCTCTCGGTCTTCGTGCCAATCAACGTCTCGCATCTGACGGCCAACGTAAGTTGGGCCGACTACGTGCGCATTGAAGTCGGCGACAAGAAGCTCTGGAGCCGCCGCTTCGCCACGCAGACCCTTTCCGTGCCCCTGACCGACGTCCAGCTGAGAGCCGGCATCTCGGTGCCTGGCAGTAACGGACTGCGCCTCGAGGGCCGCGTCGAGAAGACGCCAGCCGGGAACCACGCGGTGGCCGTCTTCCTCGTCAACGGGCGAACACCTGAGGAGAAGTCCTCGGCGCGCGACGAGACCTACGCATTCCAGGCGCACCTCGCGCTCGACTGCCCTGAAGGTTTCGACGGCAGACCGGACACCAGTGATGAATGGAGCGACGACTTCGACGACCGGGTCAACGATCTCCAGTTCAGGTACCGCCGAGAGTGGGCCGTCGGGCACGGCGTTGCCGTGCGGGTCGACGGCTCGAAACAGCCGCTCACCCGCGTCGAGAGCACGTGGCTGCCGACGACCGAGGTGCTCCCCGTCGTCGCGCGTAGGCTCGACGACGTCGTGGTCCAGATGGAGAAGCTCGCCGCCATCACGACCCCTCAGCATGCGAGGGCGGCGCTCGAGCCCCTCGTCTCCAAGTATCGGGAGTGGGTCGTCGGGCAGGGCCAGCTCGACGTCGGCAGCGACCGCCGGGAGGAGACGCGCGACGAGCTCGTCCACAAGGCCCACCGCGCTGCCAATCGCATCGAGGAGGGCATCTCACTCCTCGAGAACGACCCGTTCGCCTTCGACGCCTTCCGCTGGATGAACCAGGTGATGGCCCAAGCAGAGCGGCGCGAGCGCCCGAACGATGCGCCCGAGTGGCGCCTCTTCCAGCTTGCGTTCATTCTGCTCAACCTCCCCTCGGTCGAGAACGAAGGCCACGTCGATCGCGAGACCGTGGAGCTCATCTTCTTCCCTACCGGCGGCGGCAAGACGCAGGCGTACCTCGGGCTCATCGCCTTCACTCTGCTGCTCCGCCGGCTGCGAGGCCAGGAGCGCCCCGACAAGGGCCTCGGCGTCGCGGTACTGCTCCGCTACACGCTGCGCCTCCTGACGCTCGACCAACTCGGCCGCGCCTCCACGCTCATCTGTGCGCTCGAGTTGCTCCGCCAGAAGGAGCCGAAGCGCCTCGGTGACGTGCGTTTCTCCATCGGCCTCTGGGTCGGTCGCTCCGCAACGGCGAACACGCTTGAGCAGGTCGCCAAGCAGATCACCGAGTACAAGAACGACAACAGCCAGCGCGCGCAGTCACCCTTCCCGCTCGCCACCTGCCCGTGGTGCAACACAGAGTTCACGCGCGACTGCTTCATCCTCAGGCCGAACAAGTCCGACCCGGAAGAAGTCTTGGTCGGCTGCGCGAACATCGAGTGCGTTTTCAACCTCGGAAAGAACCCCGAGGGCATCCCGGTCTTGTTCGTCGACGAGCAACTCTATCGCGAGCTGCCATGCTTCCTCGTCGCCACCGTCGACAAGTTCGCCATGCTCCCGTGGCGTGGTGAAACGGGGCTGCTTTTTGGGCGTGCCCTCGGGCGCACCGGTAAACGGTTCGTCGGCCCGTGCGACGACGCAGGGAGCATCAAAGCCGCCTCGGTGAAACTACCGACAGGCGTTCGCCCGCCCGAGCTCATTGTCCAAGATGAGCTCCACCTCATCTCGGGGCCGCTCGGGACCATGGTGGGGCTCTACGAGGCCGCGGTGCTGACGCTGGCGCCGAAGGCCAAGCTCGTCGCCTCCACCGCGACGGTGCGTCGCTCGCAGCAACAGGTGCTACGCCTCTACGGGAGGCCGGTCGCCCTCTTTCCGCCCCCCGGCGTCGATGCATCCGAGACGTTCTTCGCCAGCGTGGGCAAGGCAGGCGCCCGGCAGTACCTCGGTGTCGCTGCGCCCGGCAGGCCACTCAAGGCGATCCTGCTCCGTGCGTACGTCAGCCTGCTCGCGGCTGCAGCGCACGGTCAGGAGCAGCACGGCGAACTCGCCGACCCGTACCTGTCCCTCGTCGGGTACTTCAACAGCCTCCGCGAACTCGGCGGCATGCGCCGCCTGGTCGAGGACGAGGTTCGGCGCCTCGTCGTGGACCGCTGGCGGCGTCGGCCCGAGGACTTTGACGAAGACGCGCCGCACCCCTGGTACCGAAAGCGCACCATCGGCGCCGAGCCCATCGAGCTCACCAGTCGCGAGAAGACGTCCGACATCAAGAACGCCAAGAACCGGCTCAAGCTCCCGTTCGGCAACCCCCTCGCCGTGGACGTCGTGCTGGCCAGCAACATGATCTCAGTCGGTGTCGATATCGACCGACTTGGGCTCATGGTGGTTGGCGGTCAACCCAAGACGACCAGCGAGTACATCCAAGCTTCGAGTCGCGTTGGCCGTAACGCGAAGAAGCCGGGCCTCGTCGTGACGGTGTTGAACGTCGCCAAGCCGCGAGATCGGAGCCACTACGAGCGATTCAACGCGTACCACGAGTCGTTTTACCGCTTCGTCGAGGCGACGTCGGTCACGCCGTTCTCGGCTCCCGCTCTCGACCGCGGTCTCGCGGGTGTCGTCGTCGCGCTGGGGCGTCTCTTCAACACCTCGATGACAGGACCGCTCGACGTGAAGGCCATCGCGGCCCAGCGTCAGGCCATCGAGGCGCAACTTGGTCACCTCGTCGCTCGTGCCGGCCTCGGGCTCCCCAAGGAAGAATCAGAGCGTGCCAGCGCACTCGTGCTCGATCGGGTGAAGAACCTCCTCGACTCGTGGCAGCAGGTCATTGAGCAGTCGAAGAAGGACGCGGCCCAACGCGCGTACTCGCCGTACGATCCAGCTGGGAAAGGCATCAAGCCGCTGCTGCGTACGGTGCTCGACCCGATCGAGAACGTCTCCCCGGACGAACGTAAGTTCGAAGCGCCCCTCTCAATGAGAGACGTCGAGGCGAGCGTGCATCTGTGGATCCAGCGCCAACCGTTGGGTGGGTACAAGGCACCGAAGACAGCGCCCGCGGCACCGGACACAGCGACAGAAACGGAGGCGGTGGCGGATGGCGACTAAGCGGAAGTGGAACCGGGGCCAGCAGATGAAGCCCCCAGATGGGCGCGTCAGGCAGAGCCAGGTCGTCATGACGTTTGGTCCGGGCAGCATGGTCGACCTGGTTGACGACGCCGTTCTGATTGGCGGCCTCGACTTCTGGCGTATGCCCGGCGACGGCGAGGTCGTGAGTGAGCCCCGGCTCCTCGAGGTGGTTGAGCCTCTGTTCCACAAGAACAAGTGGAGGCTGAGCAAGGAGGCCCCCTTTCGAAAGCCACCCGCCGGCGACGAACGCGAACCCACAGAGGCGTGCGGCGTGCAGGTCTACGAGTTTCCGCGCTGGTTCGTCTGCCAGAACCCGCGCTGCCGGGCGCTCGTCCGCGCGAACAGCCTCGAGCGGGTGAACCGCGAATACCGGCACCGATGCGCTGGCGCCGAGGCGAAGCAGGAGCGGTGCGTTCCCGTACGCTTCGTCGCGGCGTGCCGCCGCGGACATCTCGCAGACATCGATTGGTCCTGGTGGATGCACGACCGTCAGCCGTGCACGGCGCCTCAACTCAAGCTTGAGGAAGGCGTGACGGGTGACTTCAGCGAGATCGAAGTCTCCTGCTCGAGCTGCGGCAAACGTCGACGGCTCATGGACATGACGGTCGAGGAGAAGCAGTTCCGATGCGACGGCGAGCGGCCGTGGCTCGGCCTCGAAGGGAAGGAGAAGTGCGGTGAGCACCAGCGCCTTCTCATCCGCACTGCGAGCAACGGCTACTTCGCCCAAACGACGAGCGTCATCACCATCCCTGAACCCGAGAGCCTGCGGCGAAGGATCCAGTCAGTTTGGAAGATCCTGGAGCACGCGACGCCCGAGACTCTCCCCGCTTTCCGCTCCTTGCCCGATGTGAAGAAGGCCATCGCCGGGGCGACCGACACCGAGGTGCTCGAGGCGATCAAGGACGAGCGCGAGCGCAAGCCAGAGCTGGTGCCGGAGATTCGAACGGCTGAGTGGCTCACCTTCCTCGATCAGGAGATGGAGAAGCCGGGCGAGATGCCCACGGACAAGACGCAAAGCTTCTGGGCCCGACGAATCTCGAGGCCGCCGCGCCTGCCACCTCAGGTCGAGGAGGTCATCCTCGCGCGCCGGCTCCGAGAGGTGCAGGCGCAGGTAGGTTTCACCCGCATCGAGCCGCTCTCGAAAGATCTCCAGGGGCGATACGACCTTGAGGTCGAGCTCGCGCCCCTCAGCCTCCAGCGCGACTGGGTCCCCGTCACCGAGGTGCAAGGCGAGGGCATCCTGCTCCGCCTCGACGAGGCGAAGGTCCATCGATGGGAGATCTCCACGCCTGTCGTTGCTCGCACTGAATTGCTGTTCGCCGCCTGGGAGCGGTGGAGGAAGCACTCCAAGTCGAAGCTGCCCTTTCCAGGCGTGCGCCTCTACCTGCTTCACTCGCTGGCGCATCTGCTGATGACCGAGGTCTCACTGGAGTGCGGGTACCCCGCGTCGTCGATCCGCGAGCGCATCTACTGCGAGGCGAACAGCGCCACGACGCCGATGGCAGGCATCCTTCTGATGACTGGCACCACCGGCGCAGAGGGAACGCTCGGCGGCCTCGTCGACGAGGGGCGCCGCCTCGGCAAACATCTGGCTCGTGCGTGGGAGAACGCACGGCTCTGCTCGAACGACCCTGTCTGCGCTCATCACGTGCCGACCGGCCTCGACGACCGAAACCTGGAGGGCGCGGCGTGCCACAGCTGCCTCTTCGTGCCCGAGTGCTCGTGCGAGAGGTTCAACCAATACCTCGACCGCGCGCTGGTTGTGCCGACGCTGGGGCATGAGGACGTCGCCTTCCTCAAGGAGCCTTGGTGGACCTGAGCCAACTCTCGAAGCACGACCTCGAACGGCTGCAGGGCGCGTTGTCGAGCGGCCGTCTGCGATACCCGCTCTCGAGCATCGGTCTTCAGGGTGAAGGGCTTGGAGGACTGGTTCAGCTCGCCTCCGCATTCAATGCCCTCGGCAAGGAGGGCGCGCTGGGCGTCATTGCTGCGGTGCTCGCCGACCGGAACGCCCGCGGCAGCCCTCCCGAGCTCGTGTGGACGGGGCCCGAGGGCAACGCCAGCCGCGCGCGCGACACCGCCGTGGTGCTCGACGACGTGTTCGAGCGAGCGACGAGCCGCGTCCTGATCGCTGGCTACCGCTTCGACCACGCCGAGGACCTACTGCGCCCGCTTCACGCGGTGATGAAGTCGAGAAACGTCAACTGCCGGATCTTTGCCGACCAGAAGGTCGCGGAGTTCCGCCAATTGAACTGGCCCTTCGGGCCGCCGTTTCCTGAGATCTACGGCTTCGTTCCCGCGAAGCGCGTCTACGCGAGTCTGCACGCGAAGTGCGTCGTCGTGGACGGGCGCTGGGTGTTCGTGACGTCAGCCAACTTCACGGATCGCGGGCAGACCAGGAACATCGAAGTCGGCGTGCTCCTTGAGGATACGAGGATCGCCGCGGCGCTCGAGGCGCAGTTCGTTGCGGGGCCTTGGTTCGAACTCTTCGGGTAGCACCCCACCTATCCAAACCAAACTTGAGGTTACGCATGCCGGATAGGTCATCTCGCCCCCCAAATCCCGCGCCATCACCTGACGACTTGCCGAGCGCATCGACAGTCTCGTGCATCGGCTGCGAAGGCGTAGCCGTCTCCGAAGTAGTCCTGCATTCCTGCGAGACTTGTGAAGAACGAATCAACGCAGTGCTGGCGGCTCTTCGGCCAGACGTGCTCTCAGATGAGGGACGCCGAAGTTTCTCCGCAAGGAGGCAAGGAGCGATTCGCCGGGCACGAGATATGGCTCGTCAAGCATCTGAGATTGCCCGCGTGCTGGCTCGCCTCGATGTGAACGATGAGGTCGTTGCGAAACTCGGCGACGACATCAACTCGGCTTGGGCGCGGCTACGTGGCCACAACGACGTGCCCACTGTCGCGCTAGGCGAGATCGTCTTGCTAATTGCTGTTGCAGCCGACGAAACGAAGGTCGGCACTCTTTCCGAATGCGCCCAGAGGACCCTCAGCGCGATCCAGAGGCTCTGGCCCGAGTACGCGGAGCGCATGACGACTACCCAACTGGAGGGGGTTATCGCCGATTGGGCGGACGGGCGGCGGAACACCGGAAAGTGGAAGTCCACCGCCGACCTCCTGCGCTCGGCCGGAGTGCGTAAGTCGAACCCCCGCAACGGTGCCGAAGTCGTTCGCGTCGAATTCAATCGCTGGTCGAAGAGCCTCGATGGGAGGTCGGTGACAAAGAAGCTACGACGCCTCATGGACCCGCATCCGTAAGACCAGGACTTCGGATCAGTCAGCGGACAGCAACCAAGGGGCAGGCGACAAATGCGCATGCCCATGCGCATCTCAAAGATGAACATCCCCGGTCTGGCTGAGCGCGCGAAGACCCTGCGCCACAGCATCGGCCTCTCGCAGCAAATCGTCGCAACCAAGGCCGGAATCAGCCCGAACCGGCTGCGGGACTTGGAAACCCAAAGCATCGCCACCCTGGACACGATCGCCAAGGTCGCCGCCGCGCTCGGGGTCGGTCCGGAGTTCCTCATCGGCGCGCGGGGGATCCAGTGATGCCTCGTAAACTGTTGGAGGCGGCCGCGGAGGCCTGCTTCGCGGCAGTCGCGGCGTTGGGTCGGGGTGAGACGGAGGCAGCAGCCGTTCTGCTGCGTGCTGCCAAGACCATCGTGCTGGCGGATCCGAGGAGCCGCACGCGGCCGGAGCTGCTTGCCCTCCTCGAGCACCTCACTGCGTCTCTGCCCGCGAAGGACCACGCAGCTCACGGGGTGCGGAGTGAGTGAGAAGAACTCACAGCGGTCCAGCGATCCCCTTCCCTATGTGCAGGTCGATCGCGCCGTGAAGACCAAGGCGGCCTCGCTCGCCTCGGTGCTCGGCGTCAGCAACCAGCACGCCATGGGGACGCTGGTCGAGTTCTGGGAGCTCTGCGGCGACCCCCGCGAGCTCGAGAAACTCCTGGGCGCGGGGAACACGGAGGTCGTCTTCAACCGGGATGAGATCGTCGCCAGGTTCAAGATTGCATCCGGGGGAAAGCTCATCGACCCCTCAGACCTCGTCACCCTGGGCCTGCTCGAGCAGCGCGACGACGGTTCCTTTCGCGTGAGGGGCATGTCGCGCTACTTCGCGCCCATCGAGAAGAGGCTGCGGGCTCGTGCCTGTGCGTCCGCGGGTGGAAAGGCCCGCGCGAGCGGCGCCCACAGGCAGGCTGGGCAGTTTGTTCCTGTGCGGATCGTTGGCGCTGATGCCGATGGCTCGTCAGCGGCTGGTGTTCTGCTGGTAGCTGACCAGCCGATCGGCAGCCATCCTCCAGCCGAGCGCCAGCCGACGGACCAGCCGACCACCAGCCGAAACGCCAGCACAGCGGACAGCGGTCAGCGGTCAGTTGACGACGTCCAGGCGCAAGCTGCCCCCACGGCACGTCGCCCCTCGATGCAGGAGAACTTCTTCGTCTGGGCCCAGACGGAGGCCGCTCGCATCGTCCCGCAGCGGGAGGCGGAGGGGACGCCCAAGTCCAAGGTGCTCAACGCCCAACTCGCACAGCCGTTGAAGCGCGTGGGGCGCTCCGGCCTCGAACAGGCCTGGAAGAAGTTCCTCGACGACGCTGGAGCGCGTACCCGCGGCTGGCCGTGGGGCCTCTTCGTCGCGCAGTGGGAGCGCCACTACAACGCCGCGACGACCTCGCCGACACCTTCCGCCTCGAACACCAAGCTGGTCGGCGCAGACCTCACCCGCATCCTGGCCAAGGAGCGCGCCCGTCAGAGCCCGTTGAGCCTTGGGGTCGAGGAGGAGCCGTGAACGCCCTCGAGAACGCGGTCTTGAAGGCCATGGCGGGGGAGTGGTCCGTCAACCCGAAGGAGGTCCCCAGCATCGTCGCCGCCTCGGGCGTGCGGCCGTCCGACTTCGTCGACCAGCAAGCTCGCCGGCTGTTCGAGGCGATGATGGCTCAGCTCGGGCGCGGGGCTGTCGAGTTCCTCGACCCCGTGACCCTCCTTTCGCTCGTCGGCGATCAGGTTCCACGCGACGTGGTGGTCGACATCGTCGCCGGCCGGGATCTCGGCCAGCTCTCTGGTCGCCTGCGCGCGCTTCGAGATGCAGCCGCCCGGCGCGAGTTGCTCGAGGTCCTGCGGAACGCTGCGAATCTCCTGAAGTCCGGCTCCACCCCGTTGACCACCGTCATCTCCGAGGTCAAGGCGGCCGTCGACGGCATCGCGACCAGCGACGATACCATCCGCCCCTATTCCAGCGATGTGGTGACGGTGCTCGACAAGCTCGAGGCCGCACGCCGCGGTGACTTCGTCGGCGTGGTGCCCACTGGCATCGAGGCATTCGATGCCTACCTCGGTGGGCTGCAGCCCTCGGTCCTCACCTTCATTGGGTCGCTCCCCTCGGTAGGCAAGAGCGCCCTCGTGGCGAGCATCTGCCGCAACCTCGGACAACGGGGTGTGAGGGTCGGCTTCCTGTCACTTGAGGACAGCCGAGAGTGGCTCGTTCGGCGGGTCGCCTCCGAGTTGTCCGGCGTGCCGCTCTTCACCGCTGTGAACCGCCCGCGCGACCTCACCATGTCGCAGCTCGAACGCTACGGGCGCGCGATGGAGCAGGCCTACCCCTCGATGGAGACCATCATCGGGGAAGACGCTGAGCATCGCCCGCTCTCGCTGTCGGAGGTCCTCTCCCGAGCGACCACGATGGTGATGCGTCATGGCTGCAAGGTGATCGTCATCGACCATCTGGGGGAGATCTCGGTTGGGCGGACCGAGCGGCATGACCTGGACATCCTCGAGGTGGTCGTCGCGCTCAGGTCGCTCGCGAAGACGCACAAGGTCCCCGTCGTCGTGGCCGCCCACCTTCGGCGTCGCACGGGGCTCATGGAGAAGTCCGACAGGCCGGTACTCACCGACTTCGCCTTCTCGGCAGGGATCGAGCGAGTCGCCCGCGTCGCCCTCGGCCTGTACCGGCCGGGCCCTGAAACCCTTCGTGTTGCCATCCTCAAGCAGACGCAGGGAGTCGCCGACGTCGAGTTCGACCTCGAGCTCAACAACAGCTCTGCGACCGTGAAGAACACGGATCGCACGGGCGCCCGGAACGCGAGCGGCGAGATCTACGCAGACCGCAAGGTGCCCTCATGAACTGCATCGTCTGTCACATGCCGATACCGCAAGGCACCGAGGTCAATTGGCGGCTCTGCAACGGCCAACTTCTCGGGTCGTGCTGCTCCGACGAATGCTCTCTGCTGCTCTGGGAAACCAAACTCGCCATCGTCCCTCGAGACACCTACGAGCAGTACGTCGCTGCGGACCTCGAGCAGCGGTGGAGGAGGCGTGCGGCTGAAGTCCGGGGGCTTCCGTTCGACGAGCCAATCTTGAAGTCACCGGCTGAACAAGAGCTGGAGCGTCAGGAGCTCATGCGGCTCCTCAACAAGTCGGAGGCTGCATGACCATCGAGGAAGCCATCGCCGCCGCCGTCGAGGTCAAGCTGCGGCCCGTCATCGAGGAGGTGCGCGCCCTCCGCGCCGACCTCCGTCCGCTGGTTGCAACCGCCGGCGACGCAGGGCGCGTCGAGACCGAGTGGCTCGCCCCTGCGGACGTCGCGCGCGAGCTCAGCGTCAAGGTTGAGACGGTGCGGACCTGGATCAAGAAGGGGAAACTCAAGGCCACTCGGGTGGAGCGCGCCCTCCGCACCCACCGCGACGACCTGCGGCGCTTTGTCGATGGGGCCGGCTCAACCGAGGTCGGCAAGAAGGTCGATGCACTGGCTGCCCGACTCAAGAAGCTGCAGGTGGTGCCTTGAACACGACAACTCAAGAGTTGTACGTTTGCAGCTGGATGCCCGTGAACGATCTCCCGCTCGCCCGACAGCTCCAAGTCGACCTCCGTGCCCGACGCCTCGCCGAGGGGCTGTCCCAGGCCGAGCTCGCGGGCCGGCTCGGCGTCACCCAGCAGATGATGGCGAAGCTCGAGAGCCCCTCCTACGAGCCGAGCCTCACGCAGTTCGAACGGCTGTCCGCTGCGCTTCAGTTCGAGCTGACCTACCGACTGCGGAGGACAACCCGTGACTAGCCTCTACGTCCGCGGCACCAAGCTCTGGGTCCGCGTGAAGAACGCCGACGGCACCTGGAAGAGCATTGCCACCGGCTTCAACGTCGGCGAGGAGAAGCAGGCCGAGGCCGCCCTCAAGGCCGCGCAGGAGACCCTCGCCACCGAGGCGCGCTACGGCGTGCCGGCCGGCGGGCCGCTGACCGTGGCGTTGTTCCAGACCCGGTGGCTCGAGCTCCGCAAGCGCACCGTGAAGAGCTGGGAGAACGACGAGTCCCGCCTGCGGCTGTACGTGCTGCCGGTCATCGGCAAGATGCCGCTCGCAGACGTGCGGCCCCGTCACCTGGCCGACCTCTTCCGCGACCTGCGCACGCGCACCGAGAACAAGCTCGCGCCCAAGACGGTCCTCAACACCTACGCGACGGTGCGCGCTCTCTTCCGCGACGCGAACATCGAGGGCCTCATCACCCAGACGCCGTGCATCCTCACCGAGCACCAGCTCGGGAAGAGCCGCGACGCTGACCCCGAGTGGCGCAGCGGCGCTCAGTTCACCCGCGGCGAGGCCGAGTCTCTCATCTCCGACAGCCGCATCCCGTTCGACCGCCGCGTCCTCTGGGGCCTCATGGTGGCAGCCGGCCTGCGGCACGGAGAGGCTGCGGGGCTGCGCTGGCGACACGTCGACCGCGAGACGAAACCCCTCGGCACCATCCTCGTCTGCACCTCGTATGACACCGGCAGCACGAAGACGGGCGACACGCGTTCGGTCCCCATCCACCCCACCCTCGCCGCGCTGCTCGCCGAGTGGCGTGGGCATGGCTGGGCCGAGGAGTTGGGCCGACAGCCCGGTCCCGACGACCTCGTGGCGCCGACGCCGAAGACGTCCCGCTCGGACGCCGGCGCGATGCGAGTGGTGACGCGCACCCTCAAGCTGCTCCACCGCGACCTGGCCACCCTCGGCTTCCGCGAACGGCGGGTGCACGATCTCCGGCGCACCTTCATCTCGCTGGCCCGCACCGACGGTGCCGAAAAGTCGATCCTCAAGCGCGCCACGCACAAGGCGCCGCGCGACGTGATGGAGGGCTACACGACTTTCGAGTTCGAGGTTCTCTGCCGTGAGGTGCTCAAGCTGAACCTGAAGCTCAAGGGCCGCGGCGAGCTCATCACCCTGGCTCGCGCTGCCGGCGACGTGGTTCCGGGAGGTTCCGCGGGGGGCGACCAGGGGTTTGCTACAGTGTTTGCTACAGTCGAAGCCCAGACGCAGCGAAGCCCCGGAAACCTTTCGGCTTCCGGGGCTTCATTTCTGCGAGGAGTAGGGGACTTGAACCCCTGACCTCCGGCGTGACAGGCCGGCGTTCTAACCAGCTGAACTAACTCCCCAAAAGGGTGCTGCGATGCTGCTTTTCTTAGGCGGAACAGGGCTCGAACCTGTGACATTCGCCTTGTAAGGGCGACGCTCTACCAACTGAGCTATCCGCCCTCGCCCAATATTCTGGCTGCTGAAAACGCGGCGACATCTACGGATTTCGATTCAGGGTGTCAACACCGTTTCGACAGAGGCGACTGAGGTTTCGACGTTCCCCCTCGTGCCGCCTGACCGCTTTCTAATCACTGTGGAATAAAACAGAGTGCCCCGTTCGGAGACCCACCGCCCGTGACTGACAAGAAGGGAAACACCGAAGCCACCGTGATGGGCCTGCCGAAGGTGGCCGATCAGGGCTCCGTCGACACCACCGCCCCTGCATTGCCCCCGGTGCCTGCGGCGAGTCCCCCGGTGGTGACTGCGCCACCGCGCACGAAGAACGGCGGTGTTCGCAGACCCGAGACGATCCACGACGCGCCGCGCAGCAAGTCGAGCGCTGAAGTCCCCGCTCAGCCGCGCACCAGGACGGCCGGCGCGGTTCCGAAGGCGCCCGAGGCCCCACGCCGCGCGAGCAGGGTCGCCGTGAGCATTCCGGTCGACGTGCCGTCAACCGCCCCCAACCAGAACGCCGTGCCCTCGAAGCTGCTCGTCGAGCGAGAGAGCATCCCGGGGCTGCCTCCCGAGTCCGACCTCGTTGCCGCTGTGGAGACGGCCGTCACCTCCCCGCGCTCAAAGCCCGTCGGCCCCCGAATCGAGTGGACGATTCAGAAGGTGGCCGGCGTCACCGCGGGCGTGTGCCTGGTCTTCATTCTGCTGTGGGTCTTCTGGCCGAGCCGCGCCGCGAAGAAGCAGGTCGCCGCCCGGCCCAGCGAGCCCGAGCAGATCGTCGACGAGGCCCCGAAGCCGGTCGCGAAGCCAAAGCCCGCCGTGGTCGCGACGCCGAAGCCGAGCGCGGCCGCCAACCCGACCTGGAAGCTCGACTCCGCGAGGCACGTCGTCGATCCCTACGGAGTGCACCTCGACGATCAGCCGCTCGACCCCGCGCACAAGTACAAGCTCACGATTCAACGCGACGATTCGCGCCTCGGCATCGCGCTGGCCCGCCTCGACGAGAAGAACGGCTGGGGCGTGATGCGGCGCATGGCGAGCCACGCGGCGCTCCAGTTCGGCGGCGCAAAGGCGCTGCGCATGCACTGCGAGCCGGGCAAGCAGTTCAGCGAAGGTCAGCTCTTCCCTCTCGAGCTGACCGATCTCGCCACCAAACGCTCGGTGCCCATCAAGCTCGACCCCGCCCGCCACTGTTGGAACTTTGAGGTCATGCGCCTCATGGAGCTCGGCGAAGGCGTGAAGAAGCGCGTCCGCGTGCCGACAGACTCCACCGTGAAGCTGGGCGAGCGCGTCAGCCTCAAGGTCGTCTACGTGCTCGAGACGCTCGGCGAGAAGAAGGAATGGCGCACGGGCACGCTGGCACCGGGTGAGAGCGTGCTCGCCGAGGGGCGCTCGATTCGCTTCGGCATCCTCGACCCCTACGCGGCCGACAACGAAGGCTCGGTCGAGCTCGAGCTGCTCTCGGGCGACACCGAGAGTTCCGGGCTCGTCACGCCCACCACCGAGACCGGCGTGAAGTTCGTGCCGTCGAACAAGTGAGCATCGGATGATCACCCTCGCCCTCACCGCCGCTGCGGCGCTCGCGCTGCACCAGGCCGCCCCCGAGGCCTCCGTTGCGCCCTGGGGCGCGATGACCGAGGCCGAGCGCAAGGTGCAGGTTCAGAAGCTCTCGAAGACCGAGCTCGAGCAGGTGCTCAAGTCGACCCAGCCCTCGGTGCTGCTCACCTTGAGCGCGCAGGCCATCCGCTCGATGGGGCCCTACGAGTACACGATGGTGAAGCAGGAACGCATCAACGGTTCGATGCAGGGTGAGCAGACGATCAAGACCATCATTCAAGAAGACCCGAACGCGATTCGCCTCGAGTACCTCAAGGGGCCCAGCGCCGGCCGCAAGCTCATCTACAACTCGAAGGTGAAGAAAGACGAGTTCCGGGTGCGCGAGCCGGGGATCCTCTCGGTCATCGGCAGGTTGTGGATTCCCCTCAAGTCCGACCTCACCAGGGGCGACAGCAACCACACCGTGGCCGAGGCGGGGCTTGGGGCGCTCGTGCGACGCCTGCAGGCCGACGGGTCCCGAGCAGGAGAGCGCATCGTGGTGAAACACGAAGGGTGGACGCCCGGCGGCCACTTCTGCTCGCTCTACACGCTGCCCGACGGTGGGAAGGGCTTCGACAACGCGAGCACCCGCGTCTGCTACGACCCCGTCGTCGGCGTGCCGATGAAGGTCGAGGGCTTCGACCCGAAGGGCGAGCTCATCGAGCGGTACGCGTTCTCAGGCTTGAAGCCCTTCACCATCGACGAGACCACCTTCGATCCCGACAAGGGCTTCTGAACCAACTCCTCCCCACATGATCGCGTACGACCCGAACAAGTGGCGGACGACCCTCTTCTCCGTCAAGGGCTCGATGGTGAAGGTCATCACCCTGCGCACCCTCGTGGTGACGCCGGGGGGCGGTGCTCGTCACGTTGTTCCACTTCAACGTGCACGCCCTCACCTTCCCCGAGCCGTTGATGGTGCACGGGCTGGTCAGCACCGCGCTCGGCCTGTGGCTCGTCCGAAAGCTGTGGGGCTCGATGCTCAACACCTGCCGCAACCTCGCGCGCACCACCCCGGTGCACCTCGGCGATCGACCCGAGGTGCTGCACCGCCTGCTCCTGCTCACCCAGAGCTTCCCGTCGGCGTCGATGTTTCAGCTCCGCGGCCTGCACTGGAACCCCGACCTGCTGCACCCTGACGACGGACGCCCAGCCCCAGCCCCGTCATGAACCTTGAGATTGGCACCCCTGAGACGTTCGACGCGCAGCTCGCCCAGCCTGGCCTGGTGGTCGCCTACTTCTGGGGCCCCGAGTGCCCCAACTGCGAGGTCTTCGCGCGCGACCTGCCGGTGTTGCTCGACACCCTGCCGGTGGGCGTGAAAGTGGTGAAGACCAACGCCTACGAATACCCCGAGCTGGCGCGCCGCTTCGGGCTGTTCGGCATCCCCGCCTTCATCTTGTTCAGAGACGGAAAGAAGCTCGGAATGATGCGGCAGTATTACGGGCGCGACTACTGGTCGGCGGTCATCGCCGAGAACGTGCAGGCCTCTTCATGATCGTCACCTGGCTCGGCCATGCTGGCCTCTTCCTCAACGCGGGCGGCAAGACGCTGCTCATCGACCCGTGGTTCTCAGAGCCGGTGTTCGGGGGCGCCTGGTTTCGTTACCCGCCCCCGCCGTACCCCGACGCGTCGCTGCTGCCGAAGCCCGACTTTCTGCTGCTGAGCCACATTCACCCCGATCACGCGGGGCCGGGCACGTTGGCGCAGCTCAAGCCCGACACGAAGACGCTCGCGATGGCCTTTCCCTCAGGTGCGCTGCAGCGGCGGCTCACCAAACTGCGCTTCTCGCGCGTACAGTGGTTGGGCGCATGGGAAACGGTGCAGCTCGAGCCGGGGCTCACCGTCACCTTCGTCGGTCACGATCGCGGCTGGGAGGTCTCGTCGATCATCGTCGAGGCCGACGGCGTGCGGCTGTACCACGGCAACGACAACCCGCTCTCCATCGAGGCGTACAAGGACATCGTCCGCCGCCTCGGGAAGATCGACATCGCGTTCCTGCCCTACGCGGGCGCGAGCTCGTACCCGACCGGCTTTGGCGGCACGCCCGAGGTGATGAAGGAGCGCTGCGAGAAGAAGAAGAAAGAAGGCCTCGCCCGCTTCACCGACGGCATCGTGGGGCTGCAACCTGCCGAAGCGGTGCCCTTCGCCTCGAGCTGGGCCCTGCTCGAGCTGTCGGAGGTCGAGAAGAACTTCGTCGATCGCCCGACCTCTGACGAGGCGCTGGCGCACTCGATGAAGGTCGCCCACGAGAACGGCACGCACCTCTTGCGCATGATGCCCGGTGACGAGTGGAGCCCCGACACCGGCGTGCTCGAGAAGGATCTCTGCGAAGGGTGGACGCAAGACGTCGAGGCGGTGCGCGAGTACGCCGAACACGAGCAGGTGCGGGTGCAGCGGGAAATCTCGGCGGCGCGTCATCTGAGCGCGAAGGTCGACCCGAAGCAGCTCGACGAGGCGATGCACCTGTACTGCGCCGACATGATCAAGGCTGCGGGCGAGTCCATCTCGAACCTCGACATGAAGGCCGGCTTCGTCGGTGAAGGCGGCGGCGAGTGGAGCCTGCGCTTCACGCCCGGCGCCCCACCTGAGGTGAAGACCGGTCTCGTCGGCGACGAAGACGAGACGTTGATGGTCGCGGCGGCCGAGCTCTGGTCGCTCGTGGCCGGCCCGTCGAACTGGGAAGACGTCTGGTACGGCTACCGGCTGCGCGTGAAGAAGCGCGAGGGGGCCGGCTACTACCGCGCGTTCTGGGAGATGCTCCTCAACTTCGACGACGTGCCGACGAGCGAGCGGCTGGCCGAGAAGTTCGGGCTGCACGACGAATGAAGTGGCTCGGCCTGCTGGTGCTCATCACGGGCTGCCGCGTCGAGTTCGCCACACCCGGCGGCTCGACGGCGGAAGCGAAGACTTCGGCTGCGGGGCCCAGCGGCGAGGTGTGGATCTACACGTCGATCTACCGCAACGTGATCGACGCCCTCGAGCCCACGCTCAAGCAGCAGCTGCCCGGCGTCACGATTCACTGGTTTCAGGCCGGCAGCGAGAAGGTGACGGCGAAGCTCGAGGCTGAACTGGCTGCGGGTGGCAGCCCCTGTGACGTGCTCATCACCTCAGACCCGTTTCTCTTTCAGCGCTTCAAGAAGGAATCGCGCTGGCTGCGCTACGTGTCACCCAACGGGGTGCGCACGCCGCTGCGTTTTGCAGATCCCGACGGGCACTTCGCGGCGATTCGGTTGTCGACGATGGTGCTGGTGCACCGTGCCGGCACCACCGCGCCGGCGTCGTTCGCGTCGCTCACCGAGCCCTCGCTCAAGGGCGACGTCGCCCTCGGAGATCCCCTCACCAGCGGCACTGCGTACACCTGGGCCGTCTCGATGGAACGGACGCTCGGCGAGTCGTGGTTCGCCGCGCTGCGAGCCAACGACGCGCGCGTGGCGGGTGGCAACGCGGCGGTGCTGCAGAAGCTCGAGGGCAACGAGGCGAGGGTCGGCGTGCTGCTGCTCGAGAACGCGCTCGCCGCGAAGAGAAAGGGCAGCCCGATCGAGCTCGCCTGGCCGTCAGACGGGGCCGTGGTCATTCCCGGGTATGCCGGCATCCTCGCGTCGAGCCAGCACGCCGAAGCCGCGAAGGCCGTCGTCGACGCGCTGCTCTCACCCGAGAGCCAGAAGATCATCTCGTCGCCTGGAGACATGCACGCCGTCGACCCCCGCGTTGCCGCGCCGGGCGGTTCGGTTTCGCTGGACGAGCTCGTTCAGAAGAGCGCCCCGTGGGACGAGGCGATGCTCGAGCGCGGGCTGACTGATGGCGCCAGGGTGAAGGCGGCCTTCAGCAAGGCGTTCGCCCAATGAAGACGGCGTTGTGGTCGCTGCTGGCGATCTTCTTCATCATGCCGGTGGCCCTGCTCCTGTCGAAGTCAACCGACGCGTCGTGGGGCGAGGTGCTGTTCAGCGCCGAGAGCATCCGTGCGTTGCGAGGCTCGATGGTGACCTCGCTGGGCGCCGCCTCCTTCGCACTCGCGCTCGCCTTCCCCCTGGCGTTGCTCGTCACCCGCACCGCCCTGCCCGGCCGCACCTTCTTGAAGGCGCTCTTCACGCTGCCCGCCGCGTTGCCCCCGTTCATCCTCGGCATGGGCTGGGTGTCGTTGGCCAACCCGCGCGCGGGTCTGCTCAACCTCG
>JBILUC010000082.1:0-20777 GCA_044371205.1 Archangium sp. | reverse complement strand
CAGCCCGGTGAGCGACCACGCATCGTTGAAGTCGTACGCCCCGCTGGCACCGACGCCGAGCGAGCCGACGCGCGGGTTGGTCGAGCTGCTCTGCGTGAAGGTGCCGCTCACGTCGACGCCAAGGTCGTGCGCCCGCGCACACAGGCCCACCAGCACGGACGCCGCAAACAGGGCTCGACGCATCGCTCCCACGCTCTAACACCGCACCCCTTGCAAGGTTGCGGGCCGTCCATCCTTCATCAACTGCTACGCCGGGACGACACAGCAGGGCCTGCCGACCCACTGCGGCGCCGTGACCTCGTCGAGCATCGCCCGCGCGACGTCCGGAAGGCCCTGACGCTTTGCCGGAACCCTCGACAGGTGCGGACTGCTAGACCGCCACCGCGGAGGCACCATGGCGCTGTGGCAGGAGAACTTCGATTTCTACGAGGCGCGCGCTCGCGAAGGCCGCGCCTTCATCTCGGTCGACCTCGCGGCGAAGCAGCACGCGCCGGTGGCCAGTCACCCGGTGCGGCTCCAGTTCCGCGTGAAGATGAAGCAGCCGCGGCCCGATGGGCTGCGCAGTGAAGAAGAGGCCGAGGCGCTCTTCGCGCTCGAAGACAAGCTCGTCGAGGCGGTGCAGACGAAGCTCGAGGGCATCTACGTCGCGCGCGGCGTCGCGTACGGCATGAGCGAGTTCTTCTTCTACGTGCCCGCGCACCTGAAGACCGACGGCAAGCTGCTGCCCGACACCGGCGGCTACCAGCTCGAGTTCTTCAGCGAGCGAGACCCCGAGTGGGCCCGCTACGACGACCTCTACCCCGACGCCTGGAGCTTCCAGACCATCATGAACCGCCGCCTGCTCGACCAACTCGCCCAGGCCGGCGACCGGCATGAGCTGACGCGGGAGGTCGACCACCTCGCGCTCTTCCCCACGAAGGACCAGGCCGAGCGCGCACGCGTGGCGTTGATGTCAGCCGACTTTCGCGCCGACGAGGTGACGGCGCCGAAGGAAAAGGGCGAGGGCTGGTCGTTGCAATTCCACCGCGACGAAGAGCTCGCCGACGGTGCGCCCGATGAATTCGTCGCCGAAGTGCTCGAGCTGCTCGAGCCGCACGACGGCGTGTACGACGGCTGGGGTTGCGGCGTCGCGAAAGCCGACGCCTGAGAAGTCCCTCTCCCTGCGACGCGGGGAGAGGGTGGCGCGCAGCGCCGGGTGAGGGGCTCGCGGGGCTCGACCTCAGCCGTGAATCGACATGCCGACGATGAAGGCGAGCCCCAGAATGAAGCTCGCCACCACGAGGCCGACGGCGGTGTTCTGGTCGACCTCGAGCTCCTTGTGCACGTCGAAGGGCATCAGCTTTCGCACCACGAAGAAGCCCGCCACGAAGACCAGAATGCCGATGACCGAGAAGACGAGCGATGCGGCCGCCCCCCGGATGAGTGCGTCCGTGTTCATCACTTGCCTCCCATGAAACCGTCGTGCCAGCTCAAGATGCCACCCGGTGCCGTGCGCACCGACGCCGGAATTTCACCCCGGTCGTCGTCGGGAAACCGGTCGAGGTGCAGCGTGTGCAGCGCCGCGTAGGCGAGCACGAGAATGCCTCCGAAGTACTTCATGCGGCCCTCCGTTCACTCATCGTCATTCTTTGCGTAGGGGAAGGTGCTGATGCCCGGCGCGGGCTGGAACACCGCGTCGTTCCACTTCTGCGTCTCGAACGAGTTCGACCGCAGCGAGTAATAGAGCGGCGCCAACAGCAGCAGAATGAACATGAAGAGCGGGCAGGCCACGCCCGCGCCGTCGTCGGCCTTCACGGTGACGCCATAGTTGACCGCGCGCGAGGGCTCGAAGCTCGGCGTGGCGCGCAACACATAGGTACCCGCCTCGACCGTCTCGGTCTGCAGCGTGGCGCTGTGGCTGCCTTCGCTCCAGCTCTCTCCGTCGGTGACGCCCGAGTAGTAGCTGGGCTCGCCGTAGACGGCGATGACCTCGCCCGTCTTCTCGTTCACCAGGTCGACCGAAATGCCCATCCAGTTGTTCGAGAGGGCCGGCGCGGAGACCTCGACCTCGAGTGGCACCGACTTCTTGATTTCGAACGGCTCGCTGAAGCGCTGCGCGTCGGGCGACGCGGGCGCGACGCCAGGCGGCACCGAGAACGTGCCGCTGTAGTACCGCTCGGTGGTGCCGAGCACGCTGAACACCACCATCAACCCGATGAGCACCGCGCCCCACAGCGACGCCCACGTCCACGCGTCGCCCATCTTCGCGCGGAAGGGGTTCAACTGGGCCGGCGCGATGCCGACCGGCGGGTTCAGCTTTTGTTTGAGACCAAACGTCTTCTCGACGAGCGCGTTGTCGAGCATCACGCCGAGCGTGACGGTGGCCTCCTCGAGGTTCTGGTCGACGTTGAGCGAGCGCGGCGGCGCGACGAACTCGGTGGCGCGCGCGACCTCTCCGACGGTGACCTGCCAGTAGCACTCGCCGACCACGTACTCGGTGGTGGCGAACACCGACTGGTAGCTGCGGAAGACCTCACCGCCGAACTTCGCCTGCTTCATCTCGAACACGCACTCGCCGGCGGGCGTCGGGGTCAGCCACGTCCAGTGGCCGTTGCTGTGCATCAACCAGCGGAAGCCCTCGCGCTGGTTCCACAGCAGGTACTCGTCCCACGGGAAGCGGGTGCCCTCGACCTGACAGCTGCGCACGAGGAAGGCGATGCACGTCCACGCCGGGGGCGTGCCGGCGGGCGGCTTCGCCAGCGTCGGGTCGTGCAGCGTGCCGACGGCGCCCAGTGGAATGCGCGGCTCGAAGGGCGGCTTCGACAGCAGCTCGAGGAACTCGAGCTCGCCCCCCTTCACCTCGAGGAGCGCGCTGCAATACGGGCACGCCACCCGCTTCGCGGCGTCGGGGGCCTTCAGGTCGAGCATGCCGTTGCACTGGGTGCAGCGGGCCTGCTTGAGCGCGGTGCGTTTCGGCGAGGGGCTCAGCTCGCTCTCGTCGAAGCCGAGTTCCTTCAGGGTGACGAAGCTGCCGATGTACGCCTCGACCTGACCATCGGCCTCGTCGAGCGTGCAGAAGACGCCCCTGGGCCCCGTGGCGTCGACGTAGTGGTGCTCGGCGTTGAAGGCGGGCAGCTGGCCCTGCGCCGAGACGGTGGTGGCCTGATTCTTCTCTTCGACGACGAAGGGCTTGTCGCGGAGCAGGAAGGTGCCCAGCGGCTCGAGCGCCGCGGGCTGGGGCGGGTTCACGTTGAGCATCGGGAAGAGCAGCTTCCAGTCGCCTTCCGACTCGGCGAGCCACGCGGTTCGCTCGTCTTCCAACTGCAGACACCACTCGTCCCACGTGCCGGTGCCGTTGGACTTCTGCACGCGGCCCACGACGGTGAAGGGCGTGCCCGACGCGCGGCCCGAGAGCCCCAGCTTGAGCGGCGAGTCGAGGTCGAGCAGCTCGGCGACCTTGCCCATCGATTCCAGCTTGAACTCACCGCGGAGCACGACGGTGTTGCAGTGCTCGCACACCTTCACCCGCCCCGCACCAGGGCGGAACTCGACGGGGGCTCGACACGAGGGGCAATCACCGACCTTCATCGGAGGCACGACTTCATCACCTTCGCGGCGTCACTTCGATGTTTTGCGCACGCGCCGGAAATGCAGAGCCCTCCACGAGAAGTGACAACATGCGCCCGCGTGTTTCGGGTTCTGCTGCTCGGGCTTCTCTTCTCGTCCTGCGTGACGGCGCGACTCACGCTCGCCGAGACGCAGACGTGTGACGCGTTCGGCCCGGTCGACGACGCCGTGCGCGCGGAGTTGGACAAGCTGCTCGCCAGCGCGCCAGGGGACGAGCTGGTGAAGGAATCGTCGCGCCTCAACCTCGCCCGCCGGGCGTGTGCCCGACATCGCATCTCGAAGTTGCGCGAGCTGCGCGAGAGCGATGGCCCGCAGGCGGTGCAGCAGGAACTCGACGCGCTCGCGGCCACCTACGACACCCGCGACCTGCGGCTGCTCATCACCGAGCAACTGGGCCCGGAAGCCGTGCAGCTCGAGCCCCTGCTCGTCGAGGCGCGGCTGCGCATCAACCGGGAAGCCGCGGCGCCGAAGCTCGACAAGCGCGACGACGAATTGTTGAAGGGGCTCGCGGTGACGGGCCCGTCGCGAGAGGGCCCTGAGCCCGAGCTGCCCGACACGCTCTGTCACGAAGTGAGCGCGTGCGCGCAGTTTGAGTGCGTGGTGCGCGAGAACGGTGACGCAAACAAGGCGGCGCGGGCCTGCCTCGACGCGCTCGAGCCGTTGGAGCCGAAGAAGAAGGCGAACGAGCTGGGGCGCATCCTCGGGCTGCTGCCGCCGGGCGTGTCGGGCTCACGCACCGAGGCGATGCTCTCGCTCGAGCGGCTGCGCGTGCTGCAATGGCCGAACGTCGAGCGCGCGTCCCGCGAGGGAAAGTTCGGGCTCGCCGCGCAGCTCGCGATGCCGTTTGGCGTGTTGCCGATGGTCGCCGCGCAGGTCTCCTCGCTGCGCGACAAGGCGCAGGCCCACCACCTCGCCCGCGCGAAGACGATGGAGGCGACACCCGAAGCGAAGTGGTTGCACCGCGCCCTCGCCGAGAGCTTCGGAGGTCCGCGCGTCGAGCTCGAGCCGCCCGCGGGGACCTGGCAGCCCACGCGGTGGCGATGTCCGAACGAGGCGGTGCCATTGCCTGCACTGCCTCCGGGCGTGAGCGCGATGTTGGCAGTGCGCTGTGAGCCTCCACCGGCCGCGCCCCCGAAGAGTGCAGAGTCGGACCACTTCATGAGCACCTTCGAGATGGAGCGTGACCTGAATCGAAAGGGCGCGACCGGCTCGTTGACGGTGAAGTGTGCAGGCAAGTCGAACGCGCTGAACTTCACCGCCGAAGACCGCGACGCGGTGACGCGTGAGTTGGAGCGGCTGTTCGAGACCGCGATGCAGACCTGCACGAACCAGCACCGCTTCGCCTCGACCGCGAGCTGCGTCGACCTGAGCGCGCTCAAGGCGCCCGAGCTCATCACCCGCTTCGTCGAGCACGCGCGCTTCACGCGCCGGTGGGAGCCGTGCTTCAGCGAGTGGCTCGTCGTGACGGAAGGTGTCGAGCCGCCGGCGGTGCCCGAGGCGATTCGCGCGAAGGCGACCGGGCTGCTCGACGAACAGCCCTGAGCGTTACTTCCGCGCCCCCGACAGCCGCTCGTTCTCGAGCACGTTGCGCAACCGGTCCTGTTCCTGCTTGGCGATGTCGAGCTCGAGCTTGAGGCGCCGCACCTTCTTGTCCCAGTCGGCGCGCACGAGGTCGGCCCGCTCGAGCCGCGCTCGCAGCTCAGCGTTCTCTTTCTCGAGGGCGTGCACCTTCTCGAGGAGCTCCTTCGGCGAGAACGTCTTCAGCTCGGCGAGCTCACCTACCAACTGCTTGTTCGCGTGCTGCGCCTTCTCGAGCGCCTCGCGCAGCTCCTTCTCGTCGGACACAGCGGGGAGTGTAACAGTGCGCGCCCATGGCCGACCGCATCGCCACCTTCTTCGCCGAGAAGACCGCCCGACGCCTGCTGACGCTCGGCCTCTTCGGGCTGTTGATCATCGCCTTCCGTCACCTCGCGTTGATGCTGGTGTTCTTCGTCACCTTCGAGCGCGGCTTGTTCTTCACGGCGGGAAAGCTGTCAGCCCGCTTCAAGTGGAAACGGTGGGCCTCGCTGCTGCTGGTGCTGTTCATCGCCTCGAACCTCATCGCGCTCACCGCGTGGCTCTCGGCGGGTCGACTCACGAAGACCTTCACCGAGACGCGCGACACGCTGCCACAGCGCATCGCCGCTCTGCGCGAGCACCCCTGGTACGAGGCGCTGGCCGAGCACCTGCCCGATTCGGAAGAGCTCGCGAAGTCGGTCGAGCACTACGCCGCAGACGTGGCGCGCTCGGCGGCGGCCATCGGGCGCGCGTTCTTGATGGCGCTCATCGGCCTCATCCTCGCGGTGGTCTACTTCCTCGATGAGGAGCGGATTCGTCAGTTCCGCGGCTCGCTCGACCAGCGCTCGCTCTTCGGCACCATTGCGCGCTGGGGTGAGCACCTCGCCGAGTCGGTGAGCCTCACGGTGCAGGTGCAGTTGGTGGTCGCGCTCTGCAACGCGGTGCTCACGTTGCCGGTGCTGTTGCTCATCGGCGTGCCGAAGATTCCAGCGCTGCTGGTGCTCATCTTCGTGAGCGGCCTCATCCCGGTGGTGGGGAACTTGATCAGCGGCGCAGTGCTGGTGGTGATGGCGTTTCAGGTGAAGGGCTGGTTGGGCGTGGGGCTCTTCGTGGGCCTCACCTTCGTGCTGCACAAGATTGAGTCGTACTACCTGAACCCGCGCCTCACGGCCCGACACGTCGCGCTGCCGGGCTTCGTGCTCATCCTCTCGCTCATCGCGTGGGAGCACCTGCTCGGCTTCGCGGGCCTCTTCGTGTCGTTCCCGTTCCTCTACCTCGCAGGGAAGATTCGCTCGGAGTTCGTCGCGGAAGACACGCCGCCCGAGCCCGAGGTTCCGGCCGTCGTCACCGCGGGCTGATCAACTCACTCACCGCGGCTCGAGGCGCTCGATGAAGCCCTTCGCCTTGATGTGGTTCTGATCATCCGCCGGGGTCATCGCCACCACTTCCTTGAACAGCTTCACCGCCTCTGCGGGGTCGGTCTCGCGCTGCTGATACGCACGCAGGAAGAGGTCCCCCGACACGCTCTTCGCCTCGCTGAGAGTCGCCTGCGCCGCCGGGTTGCCCGGCTCGGCGTCGAGCGCCACCCGCGCGTACTCGTACGCCTTCCCCCACGCGCCACTGCTCTTCGCCCCGCTTGCCTTGAGCGCGAACCGCGAGGCCAGGCGCGCACGCAGCGGCTTGCTGGTGTCACTCGACGAGCCACCGGCCAGCTCGCGGTCGAGCTTGAACACCGTCAGCAGGTCGGGGTCGCTCAACGACTCCAACCGCTCGGTCTTCGCCTCGAGCACCGACAGCCCATTCTCGAAGTCGCGGCACTTCGCGTACTGCTTCGAGCACCCCTGAGCCAACGCGCGCGCCCCGCTCACGTCTCCGCTGCGAAAGCGCTGCTGCGCCTCGAGCCACGGCGTCTCGGTGCTCACCACCTTCACCGGGCCCCGCTTCCCGCGCGCGATGGCCTGCTCGGCCTGCTGCTTCCATTCTGACGCGTCACGGTCACCTGGCACCGCCACCAACAGGTCGTCACTCAACTTGAGCAGCGCCGCCCATTGTGAGGTGGCCAGGAGCCCGCGCGCTTCGCTCCTCCGCGCTTCGACCTTCTGCGAGAGCGCCTGCTTCGCGTCGGTGAGCGCCCGGTCTTGCGTGGTGGTCTTCACCTGCGAAAGCGCCGTGGCCGCGCGCCCGAGCTCACCCTTCGCGATGGCGTCGGCGGCGGTCGCGAAGCGCTCTTCGTTCGGAAGCTCCTCGTTCACAATCTTCAAGTAGTTGTCGATTTGGCTCGGCACGTAGTCTTCGTCTTCTGCACGAACTGCCTCGAGCTTCACCTTCGCCGCGGCCCACTTGCCCTGGCGAATGAGCGCCTTGGCCTCTGCGAACAACATCGCCGCGTCCGATTCGCCGCGCACATCGGAGTCGATGCGCGGGGGCCCACTGCGGCCCGACGAGAACTTCAAGCCGACCAGCGCGAGCACGAAGAGCACCAGCACGCCCATCACCACGCGCAGCAGCGGAGAACGCGGCGCGGCCGACTCTGCATCTCGTCGCGAGGTGCGCACCGGCCGGGCGCGACCCGCCGGTCGTTCGGGAACGGAAAGGCCCGAGTCGGGTTTCGGGGGTGCAGGTCTGCGACGAACGGGTCGGTCGGCCACGAGGGGAGGCTACTGCGTCAGCGCCCCGTCGAGGCGCCCTTCGACTCAGCGGCGCTCGAGCACGCGCGCCAGCAGGGCCTCGAGTTGCTTGCCGTCACGCTGGCTCAACCCGTCGAACAACGGCGCAAGCTCGGAGAACACCTGCACCCGCACCCGCTCGTACCAACGCTTGCCCTTCGCGGTGAGTGACACGTTCACCCGGCGGCGGTCGTCTTCGTCCCGAAGGCGCGCGACCAGGCCCAGCGCCTCGAGCTCATCGAGCGCCCGCGAGGTACCTGCGGGGTCGACGTCGGTGCGCTCCGCCAGCTCGAGCTGCGAGTGCAGCCCGTCGAACGCGATGGCGCTGATCAACCGCCAGTGCACGAGGTTGTCATCGGTGCGCGCGAGCGCCCGCGAGGCCCGGCTCACCATCGCCCGACGCAGGCCGCCCACGGCACGCGCGAGCCGCTCGGTCCTCTCGATGTGCTCGTCGCGCTTCGCCACGGCCGCGCACCATGACATCAGCCCGATGCATGCTTCAAGCAATCATTGCTTCAAACAATGATTGGCCGGAGTGCCCGGGGTTGGTTAGGTGGCGCACATGGGAAGGTTGCCCCACTCGCTGATGGCGTTCGCCGCGGTCCTCTTCCTGGGGTGCGGGGAAAAGCCCCCTCCGAAGACGCGCCCTCCCCCGCTGGTGGTCGCCGCGCCGGTGACGGTGATGGACGTGCCGGTGCTCGCCCGCGCGCCGGTCGACCTGAAGCCCATCGCGCAGGCCGACGTGGGCTCGAAGACCACGGGGTATCTCGACGCGGTGCTGGTCGACCGCGGTGACGTGGTGAAGAAGGGCCAGCTCCTCGCGCTGGTGCGCCCGGCCGAGCTGGCGGATCAACTCGCCGCCGCGAAGAGCGCCGTCGCGCAGGCGCAGGCGTCGTCGGGCCTCGCGAAGTCGAACCTCGAGCGCGCCCAGGCCCTCGCCCCCAAAGGCCTCGTGTCTCAGCAGGAACTGCAGAACGCCATGACCGCCGCCGCCGCGAGTGAAGCGCAGCTCACCTCGTCGCAGGCGCAGCTCGGCGCGGTCGCCACCCGCATCGGCGAGACGCGCCTCGACGCACCCTTCGACGGCGTGGTGATGAGCCGCCGCCTCGACCCCGGCGCGCTGGTGAATGCGGGCTCGAGCACGGTGCTCACCGTGGCGAAGCTCGACGTGGTGCGCCTCTTCCTCGCGGTCAACGAGAAGCAGGCGCCCTCGGTGAAGCTCGGTCAGCTCGCGCGCGTGCAGTTCGACGCCTTCCCCGGCCGCGTCTTCGAAGGAAAGGTCGAGCGCCTCGCCCCGGGCTTCGACCCGCTGACGAGAACGCTCGACGCCGAGGTGCACCTCGCCAACGCCGAGCGCGAGCTGCGCCCCGGCATGTATGGCCGCGCCTCACTCGAGCTCGCGCGTCACCCCAACGCGCTGGTGGTGCCCGTCGGCGCGGTGCAGCTCTCGGGCGGCCGCTCGTTCGTCTACGTGCTCGAAGGCGACACCGCGAAGCGCCGCGAGGTGAAGGCCGGCGAATCGCTCGACGAGCAGCTCGAGGTCACCGAAGGCCTGCAGCCCGGCGTGCTGGTCATCACGCGCGGCATCGACGTGTTGTCTGACGGGGCGAAGGTGCGCACCGCCCCACCTGGCCCGGCGGCCCCCGTCGCGCGCTGAAGAAAGGAGAACACCATGTGGCTGACGCGACTCGCGCTGCGAAACCCGGTGCTCATCCTGATGATGTCGTTGATGGCCATCGTGCTGGGGCTGGTCTCGCTCCAGCGGCTGTCGGTCGACCTGTTCCCTGAAATCAACCTGCCCAACGTGCGCATCGCGACCTTCTATGCGGGCGCGGGCCCCGAAGACGTCGAGAAGGCCATCACCCAGCCCATCGAGCGCGCGGTGAGCGCTGCCCCCGGCGTCGACCGCGTGGAGTCGACGAGCAAGCAGGGCGCGTCGCTGGTGACGGTGTGGTTTCAGTACGGCACCAACCTCGACACCGCGCAGTTCGAGGTGCAGCAACGCGTCGGTCAGATTCTCAACACGCTGCCGCCGGGCGTGGGCCAGCCGCTCACGCTGAAGTTCGACATCACCAACATCCCCGTGCTGCAAATCGCCATCACGTCCGACGTGCTCGACGAGAAGGCGCTCTACGACCTCACCGCCAACGTGATTCAGCCGCAGCTCGAGCGCGTGCCCGGCGTGGCGAGCGCGACACCCGGAGGCGGGCTTCAGCGCGAGCTGCAGGTGCTGGCCGACGTCGACGCCTTGCGCGCGCGCAACCTGTCCATCCTCGACGTGGTGACCGCGGTGCGCAGCTCGAACCTGCTGCTGCCCTCGGGGAGTCTCCGCACGCAGACGCGCGACTACAACGTCTTCACCAACACCCAGGTCGAGACGCTCGATGAGCTGCGCGAGGTGGTCATCGGGGCGCCGAGCGCCGACGGCAGGGTGGTGCGCGTGGGCGACGTCGCTGAGGTGAGAGACGGCACGGCCGACCAGACCGAAGTGGTGCGCATCAACGGCACCCGCGGCATCTACGTGCGCGTGCTCAAGCAGCCGGGCGCGAACACCATCGCCGTCGTCGACGCGGTGAACGCGATGCTGCCCAACCTGCGCGGCGTACCGCCTGACGTGAAGCTCGCGGTGGGTCTCGACCAATCGAAATACATCCGCGCGGCGGTGAGCTCGCTGCAGCACGAGGCGGTGCAGGGCGGGCTCTTCGCGGTGCTCATCATCCTCATCTTCCTCGTCTCGGTGCGCGCCACCGGCATCGTGGCGGTCGCCATTCCGCTCTCGGTGGTGACCACCTTCGTGCTGCTCTATTTCACGGGGCAGACGCTCAACGTCTTCACCCTCGGTGGCCTCGCGCTGGGGGTGGGCCGGCTGGTCGACGACTCCATCGTCGAGCTGGAGAACATCAACCGCCACCTCGCGATGGGGCAGACGCGCAAGGCCGCGGTGCTCGCCGCCGCGCAGGAAGTGGCGATGCCGATTCTGGTCAGCACCATCACCACCATCGTCGTGTTCTTCCCCGTGCTGTTTCTGCAGGGCGTGGCGCGCAACCTCTTCATCCCCCTCGCGCTCACCATCAGCTTCGCGCTCATCGTCAGCTTCTTCGTGTCGCGCACGGTGACTCCGCTGTTGTGTCTGATGTGGCTCAAGCCGCACGAGCAGAAGCCCGGCTCGCTCGCCGCGCGCGTCATCGGCGCTCTCGACGCGATGGACCACGCCTACGCCCGCATGCTCACCGCCGTGCTGCGGCACCGCGTGGTGACGGTGCTCGGCATTCTCGTCTTCAGCGTGGCCGCCATCAGCCTCTTCACGCGCATCGGCACCGAGTTCTTCCCCGAGACCGATGAGGCGCAGTTCTCGGTCAGCTTCCGCACCCCCATCGGCACGCGCGTCACGCAGACCGAAGAGGTCGGCGCCGTGGTCGAAGGCGCCATCGTCAAGGCGCTGGGCCACCGCGCGAAGGGCGACGCGAACGGGGCGGTGACCACGATGATTACCAGCGACGGTCTGCCCGTCGGCCGCGGCGGGCTCTTTGGCGGCAACAGCGGCCCTCACGCCGGCAACGTCAACGTCAACCTCGTGCCGCGTACGCAGCGCGAGTTCAGCGACCTCAAGGCCAGCGAGAAGGTGCGCGCCACGCTCGGTGACGCGCTGCCCGGCGTGCAGGTCTTCTTCAGCACCGGCGGCCTCGTGAAGCGCATTCTGAACTTCGGCTCGTCGGCGCCCATCGACGTCGAGGTGCTCGGGTACGACGTCGAAGAAGGTCAGAAGTACGCCAAGCAGGTGCTGGGGCGGCTGCGCCAGTTGAGCGGACCCGACGGGGCGCCGCTGATGACCGACCTCCAGCTCACGCGGGAAGAGAACTACCCGCAGCTCGACGTGAAGGTCGACCGCCAGAAAGCGGGCGTGCTGGGCATCACCGAGCAGAACGTCGCGCAGACGGTGCTCGCCACGCTGGTGGGCAACAGCCAGTTCGCCCCCATTCCATGGACGGACCCTGTCACCGGCAACGAGTACGACATCAACGTGCGCGCGCGCGACGAGGCGCGCAGCTCGGTCGAGGCGCTCGGGCTCTCGCAGGTGCGCGGCACGCAGGGGCGCGTGGTGTCGCTCGAGCAGATAGCGAACCTTCAACGCTCGTCAGGGCCGGTCACCATCACGCGCAAGTACCTGCAGCGCATCGTCGACGTGACGGCCAACGTCGCGCCGGGCCGCGACCTGGGCACGGTGGCCAGCGCGGTGCGGCAGGTGCTCGAGGAATTGCCGCCACCCGACGGCTTCACGGTGCGGCTCTCGGGTCAGGCCGCTGCGCAGCAGGAAGCGTTTCAGGGCCTCGGCTTCGCGGGGCTGCTCGCCATCGTGCTCGTGTACATGGTGCTCGCCTCGCAGTTCCGCTCGCTGGTCGACCCGCTGGTCATCATGTTCAGCGTGCCGCTGGGCGTCGCCGGAGTGGCGCTGATGCTCTGGGCCACCGGCACGTCGCTCTCGGTGAACAGCTTCATGGGCATCATCATGATGATTGGCATCGTGGTGTCGAACGGCGTGCTGCTCGTCGACTTCGCGAACGTGCTGCGCAGGCGTGGGCTGTCGCTCAACGAGGCGACGGTGGAAGCGGGGCGCACCCGGCTTCGGCCCATCTTGATGACCACCATCGCCACGTTGGTCGGGCTCGTGCCGATGGCGCTGGGCATCGGGGAAGGCAGTGAGACGAACTTGCCGCTCGCGCGCGCGGTCATCGGGGGGCTCACCGTGTCGACCGGGCTGACCTTGTTCTTCGTGCCGGTGCTGTACACATGGTTCGACCGCTTCGCCGACCGCACGGTCGATGATGAAGACGAAGCGAAGGAGACGCCATGACGCGTTACGACTCTCCCTCTCCCTGCGCGAGCGGGGAGAGGGGCAGGGGTGAGGGGCTCGGCCTCGCACCTACGCTCCACAGGTCACGAACTCGGCCCCTCACCCCAACCCTCTCCCCGCTGTCGCAGGGAGAGGGAGAGCGAAGGAAGCCATGAGCCTCGCCCTCACCCTCGTCGTGCTCGCGCAGACCACGGCGCCCGAGCACGTCACCTTCACCGATGCCGTGCAACGGGCCCTCGCGCACCACCCGGCGATGCGCGTCGCCGAGCAGGACACCGCGCGCGCGATGGCGCAACTCGAGCAGGCGCGCGCACCCTCGCTGCCCACGCTCAACGCCAACGGCACCTTCACGCGCCTCGACGACGACCGCCGCCTCGGCGACCGCCTCGTGCTCGGCAAGGAACAGCTCTCGGCGAACGTGCAGCTCTCCGCTCCGCTCATCAACACGCCGCGCTGGGCGCAGTGGTACCGCGCGTCGAAGGCCGTTGAGGCCATGCAGGCCACCTCCGCCGACGTGAAGCGCCAGGTCGCCGTCAACGCCGCGCGCGCGTGGCTCTCGGTGCTCGGTCAGCAGCGCGTGGTGCGCGCCGCCACCACCGCGAAGGATTCCGCGCAGGCCCACCTCACCTTCGCCACCGAGCGTCGTCAGGGTGGTGTCGGCACCCGCCTCGACGAGCTCCGCGCCGCGCAGGAGTTCTCTGTCAGCACCGCGCAACTCGAATCGGCGCTCGCTGGCCTCGCCCGCGCGCAGGAAGCGCTCGGCGTGCAGACCGGCACCGATGGCCCGCTCGACGTGGTGGCCGAAGAGCCGCAGCTCGACACCGGGCCCACGCTCGAGAAGTCACTCGAGGCCGTCGACGTCGCCCGGCTCGACGTGCAGGCCGCGAAGGTGCGCAACGAGACCGCGCAGGCCGCCACCTCGCTCGACTGGATGGACTACCTGCCGCTGCTCTCGGCGGTGTTTCAGCCGTTCTACCAAAACCCGCCCTCGCTCACGCAGCCGCTCACCGGCTGGCAGCTCAACGTGGTGCTGCAATTGCCGCTCTACGACGGTGGTCTCCGCTACGGGCAGGCGCACGAGCGTCGAGCGAACGCGAAGAGCCAGGCCGCGCAGCTCGAGGCGTCGGTGCGCCAGGCGAGGTCGGAAGTGCGCGCCGCTTTCGTTCAGGTGCAGCACGCAGATGAATCGCTCAAGGCCGCGCGTGACGGGGCGACGCAGGCCGCCGAAGCGCTCGAGCTCGCCAACGCGATGTGGAAGGCGGGCGCGACGACGAGCCTCGACGTCATCGACGCCGAGCGCCGCGCGCGTGACGCCGACCTGCAACGCGCGCTCGCGGAAGACGCAGCGAGGCAGGCGCGGCTCGACCTCCTCGTCGCGAGCGGCGCGTTGCCGCGCTGAGCGTCTTCAAGGCACCGTCAGACGGCTCGGGCCTTCAGGTGCGCGGGGGTCAGGTCGCCGACGTCGCGGTCGAGCGCGCGAAGCGCCACGCGACACACTTTCACCCCGGGCGATGCTTGTGATTCCAGGACCACGAAGTGCGCCCCGGCCTGGGCCGCGAAGCCCCGGTCGTACGCCATGAGCCGATGACAGGCCTCGACGTCACCCGTGCCCCTCGACCAACTCGCGCGCGAACCGCCTGTCGTTGAGGGGCGAATCCAAAGCTCTCGCGGCGGACGCGCCAGCACCGCAGCTCAGGCGGACGGTGGGTTCGAGACGGAAGAAGGAATGGGTCGGTGCGGGTGCAGACATGGGCGGTGCTCCTGGCGGCGCGGAATGCGCTCGTGCCACCAAGACTCTGCGCCCGGCCGCCTCAGCGCCGTGGCCCCACGCGACAACCGGTTGGCCCGGCGCGACAGGGAGCCGCGGAGCTCTGGCTTCACGTCAGCGACGGGTCAGCACGACGCGGCCCTTCGCGTTGCCGCTCTGCAGGTGTTGGAACGCGGCGCCGAGCGCGTCGAAGGGCAGGGTCTTGTCGATGGTGACGCGAAGGCCGGCGGTCTCGACGGCGTGGCTGATTCGCTCGAGGCCGGCTGCGCTCGGCACGCTGAGAATCGGGGCGAGGTGGGCGCCGGCTCGGCTCGCCGCAGCGCGAGGCCCACGCGTGATGAGCGGTAGCAGCACGCGCAGAAGCCAGGGTGCTCGCAGCCCAGCAGCACTCAACGCTCCTGCTTCGGGCGGCACCTGCAGGCTGGCGATGGTACCGCCGCGCTTCACGCAGGCCCAGGAGCGGGCGAGGGTCTCTCCGCCCACCGTGTCGAAGACGAAGTCGAGGTCTCGCGCGACCTGCTCGAAGCGCTGAGAGCGATAGTCGATGGGGTGCGTCACGCCGAGCGCGCGGGCGCGGTCGAGGTCACCGGGCCCCACGGTGGCGAACACCTCGGCCCCGCGCTGGCTGGCGAGCTGAACGGCGAGGCTGCCGACGCCGCCCACGCCTCCATGAATGAGCACGCGGCTGCCCTTGCCGACCTGGCCCTGATCGATGGCCTGAAGCGCGCAAAGGGCCGGCAGTGGCAGGCACGCGGCCTCGGGCGCGCTCAGCTGGCTCGGGCGGCGGGCGACGCGAGCTGCGGGGAGCGCGACCGTCTCGGCGAACGCCCCCATGCGGTCCATACCGGCGTACGCGAAGACGAGGTCACCGACCTTCAACGTCGTCACCTCGCCTCCGACCTCGACGACCGTCCCCGCGAGGTCGCTGCCGAGCACGAAGGGCGGCCGGAACGGCAGCAGCATCTTCGGCTCGCCTTCGCGGGTCTTCAGGTCGACCGGGTTGAGGGCCGCCGCCTCGACGTCGATGCGGACCTCGTCGGCCGCGAGTTCCCGCGGTGCACGGTCTTCGAAGGCGAGAACGGCGTTGGTCTTTCCGTATCTGGTGAGGACGTGCGCTCGCATGGTGGCTCCGGATGCTTCGGTGCCGGCACCATGGGGTCTGGGACGGAATGAAGAACACGAATAGTGTGCATGGGTCATGCACGACTTTGATATTGCGACCGCGGACCTCAACTTGCTGGTGGTGCTGGACGTGCTGCTGCAGGAGCGGAACGTGACGCGCGCGGCGAAACGACTGCATCGCACCCAGTCGGCGACCAGCCACGCGCTGGGTCGGCTGCGGGAGCAGCTGGGGGACCCGATTCTCGTGCGGGTGGGCGGCGCGATGCGCCCGACTCCGAAGGCCGAGCGGCTCGCGGGAGAGGTGTCACGGCTGCTGCTGACGATTCGGCGGGTGCTCGCGCAGGAGGGCGGGTTCGACCCTGCGACCACCGACCGCGTCTTCACCCTGGCGGGGCCAGACTTCGTCGCCGCGACGTTGCCGGTGCTGCTTGCGCGCATGGCGACCCAGACGCCATCGGCCGGGGTCGAGCTGGTGCCAGCGGGCCCCGGCATGCTGCGCGACGTGGCCGATGGCAGGGTCGATGTGGCGATTGCCCCGGGCTCGGCGCCGCGGAGCGACGGCGTGCGGAGCGAGTCGTTGGTGTCACTCGACTGGGCCGTCTACGCGCGGAGCGACCACCCGGCAGTGCGGGCGTGGGGGGCGCGTGCGTGGTCTGCGTACCCGCACGTACGGGTGCGGACCTCGTCGGGTGGCGAGAGCCCGGTCGACGTGGCGGCGCGCGCGCAGAAGCTGAAGCGTCGCGCTGGGCCCTACCTGCCTCACTTCATGTTGGCGCCTCCGCTGCTCGCCCGCTCGGAGCTCTTGATGACGGTGCCGCGTGCCGTGCTGGCCGACGTGGCGCCGAGGTTCGGGCTCGTTGCGCTGCCGTGCCCGGTGAGGCTCGCGCCCGTCGAGCTGGCGGTGTTCTGGAGCGCACAGCTCGAGCGCGATCCGGCCATCACCTGGTTTCGGAAGGCGCTGCGGGAGGCTGCTGCTGAAGCGTTCGGCAAGCCGGCCGGTGCGTCGAAACCTGCTGGGGAACGGGCGACGAAATCGAAATCAACCAGGCGCTCGACCCGACTGGGCGAGCCATCTCAAGGCCGGTTCGTCGTTCGAGGTGTGAGGTTGATCAATCAACGCTGATCAGCACCCGCCGACATCAACCTCCGTGAGCCATCTGAGCTGGCTGGAGAAATGATTCTCCCCGAGGTGGTGATTTTCAGGTGATGTGCTTCCCTCAACCCAAACTGAAACTCACTCGGGGGCAGATGAAGATCTCGAACAGGTGGCTCGCGCTCAGCGCGGTGGTGATGTGTTTTGGCTGCGGCGAGAAGCCCACTCCGATGGTGTGCACTCCCGGCAAATCGGAGGCGTGCATCGGCGCTGCCGGCTGCATGGGTGGCCAGCGGTGCAACGACGAGGGCACAGGCTTCGGCACGTGTGACTGCGGTGCTGCGACGGGCGGCGGCGCTGCGACCGGCGGCGGCTCTGCGACCGGCGGCGGCACTGCGACCGGCGGCGGTGCTGTAACGGGCGGCGGTGCTGCGACGGGCGGCGGCGCTGCGACGGGCGGCGGCGCTGCGACGGGCGGCGGTGCTGCGACGGGTGGCGGTGCTGCGACGGGTGGCGGTGCTGCGACGGGCGGCGGCGCTGCAACGGGCGGCGGCGCTGCAACGGGCGGCGGTGCTGCGACGGGTGGCGGAAGCGGAGCAACGGACGCCGGCTTCCCTCTCTGCAGCTACAACCTTCAAGATGCGGGCTCGAGCTGTGGCGCCGGCTTCAAGTGCGGCTGGGTGAACGAAATGCCGGGGTCCGGCACCCTGCGATGCGTCCCTCAAGGAACCGTCGGTCTCGACGCGGGCTGCGCGTTCGGCCCAGACGGCCAGACGTCGGGCTTCGACGACTGTGCCAACGGCCTGGTCTGCATCGGAGGGGCCTGCAATCGCATCTGTGACACGAGCGACCGCACGTCTTGCGGCAACGACAACTGCGTCGCGTACTCAGGCCTCTTCACCAACGGTATGAGCACCTTCGCCGGGGCCTGCACGGACGGCTGCAACCCGCTCACGCAGTTGACGAACTCTGGCGCTTCCTGCGGTTCCAACCGTGGCTGCTACGTGCTCAGCGATTCGTTCAACAGCATCAGCGTCTGCGCGGGCGCAGGGAGCGTCGCGCACAACGTCGACATCACCGGCTCCGTCTTCGCCAACTCGTGCGTGCCCGGCGCGCAGCCGCGAAAGAAGGACAGCTCGTCCGCGACGATGCAGTGCGGTGGCCTCTGCCAGCCCAACGACGTGACGCAGGGAATGAACGTGGCCGACGAAGGGGGCGTGGGCGCTCAGTCGTGCCAGACGAAATGGGGAGCGGCGCAGCCGGCGAATCCCACGGCGGGCGAGTCGTGTCGCTACTGGTGGTCGCGTGAGACGTTCACGGGGTTGAGCCGCTTCAGCAACACGCTCGGCTTCTGCTTCAAGCACGCCGTCTTCCTGTACGACACCAACGGAGACACGACGGACGATGCCCCCTGGCCGCGGTGCATCAACACGACCACCGGCGACGTGCTGCCACCCATCGCCAACCCGATGCACAACGACGCCGAGTTTTTCTGGTGCGTGGCGAACCCGAACAAGAAGCTGGCGACGCCGCTGCCGCGTCAGGCGGTGCAGCTTGATCAGCTCACGGGGTGGCGCTGATCAGCGAGTCACCCGCCATCAAGGCCGGCGTGGCGTTCGACCGTGCTGCCGCATCGCGATGTTCGGGCGCTCAGAGGTCCGAGACGCGCAAATCCTGGAACCAGACGGGGGGGAGGACGCCCGCATCGACCCCACCGTCTCGCGGCAAGGCTGAGTTGTAGGAGTCGAGCGCGACGCTCCCGCCGGCCTGCAGCGAGGGCGTGCTGTCGAACACCTCAGCCCAGGTCGTGGGCTCTGCCGTGCCGTCCGCCCAGACGCGCCCGCGCAGGCGGGTGGTGCCGGCGTTGATCTGCTCGACGCGGAATCGCCCGAGCCACACGCCCGACGGGAGCGGCGCGCCCAACGTCACCGGCAGGAGCTCGGTTTCGACGCCGCCCACCTCGCGCCACAACCCGAAGCGACGATTGCGGAACCCCTCGAGGAAAATCGCGTAGCCGGCCCCGGCGCCTGCGGGTGCCAGGAAGCCGCCGTTCTGGCGCAGGTAGATGCCCGCACCCTGACGAGGCGCGTCGGGCAGCTCGACCCGAAACGTCACCTCTTGATTGAGGCTGGTGCTGCAACTGCTCCCGCGCACGCGCCCGACGCGCGCCAACGTGTAGGGCTGGTTCGAGACGAGCGGCACCAGTCCAGCCCAGCCCACGCGTGATGGCGTGGCGCTGAGGTTGACACCGCCCAGCACCGACCACGTCGCGGCGGGGAAGCCTCCGTCGAAGCTGTCGAAGAAGCCGCAGCCGGCGTCGTTGCCGCTCCCCGCGTCGACCACGAAGCCCGCATCGGTCGCCGCACCGCCGTCCGTCGTTGCGCCACCATCCGTGACACCGCCACCATCCGTCGCACCGCCACCGCCTGTCGCTACTCCGCCGCCTGTCGCTACTCCGCCGCCTGTCGCTGCTCCGCCGCCTGTCGCTGCTCCGCCGCCTGTTGCTGCTCCGCCACCTGTCGCTCCGCCGCCTCCCGTTGCCCCACCACCCGTCGCTGCGCCACCACCCGTCGCTGCGCCACCACCCGTCGCTGCGCCGCCACCTGTCGCAACTCCGCCGCCTGTCGCAGCTCCGCCACCCGTTGCCCCACCACCCGTCGCTGCGCCACCGCCTGTCGCAACTCCGCCACCCGCTGCCCCGCCACCTGTTGAGGCGTCAGGAGTCGTTTCTGGCGGGGCTGCGCAACTGGAGACGAGAGCCAGAAGGAACAGGCAGCGCATTGAGCCGTGCATGCACGACGACCTTTCTCTTCCTTTCGCTCAAACGCAAATCTCAGGCGGACGGCGTCCACCCGTGCCTGGCGTGTTCACTGCCTCCACTCGACGTTCATCTCGAGCCGTCCCAACGACACGCACCCCCCACCATCCGCGAAGATGACGTCGCGTACCTCGAGCGCCCACGAGCCCTTCTTCGGAGACCCGTGGTACTCGTTCTTCGCGAGCCTCAGCCTCGAGTGAAACCACGACCGGCTGCCTGCGGCTCTGCGGTGAATCGCGACGGCCACCTCGTCGCTCGCGTACCCCCATTCGTCGATCGGCGTCGTGACCACGAGGCGTGCAGGCTTGCCATCCACCTCCCCGGTGAACGCAGCGAGGAGAATGCTGTGGCCCTCGGGGCCGCGCACGCCCGCGCTCTGGCCGTCGAGCACCAGCCTGGTCAGTCGCAGGCTGCGACACGTCGGTGACGCCGTGCGCCGCTCGCGAGCCGGAGGCATCTGCCCGGGCACAGTGAACGGTGTCGACCCGCGTCGCGACGCGGCGAGCTCGCGTTGCTGCTGAGCGAAGCGCACGTCGGTGTCCCGTTGATCCGCGCGGTCCTGCTCCTTGCGAACGCGCGCCTGCTCGACCCGTTGGGTCTCGAGGCGTTGCGTCTCGATTCGACGCGTCTCGAGCTGCTGTGAGAACTGCCGTTCCTCGAACTGACGATTCTCGAGTTGCCGTGCGTAGAAGTCGTCCTGAGCGAAGGCGGCGGTGGCGAACAGTGAAGCGAAGACGAAGCAGAGGTGTGAGCGCATGGGGGCTCACCTCGCAAGGTGCGCGCCGCCTGGAAGATCAGCGAATGCGGACCCCTGCGTACCGCTGGCGTCTCACCTCAGGGACTGGTTCTTCTTTGGCGGACACCCCCGTGCCGTTCGACGAACTGCTCATCGACACCCCGCAACGACGACGCGCTCGAAGTGCCCCCTTTGGCACCTCGAGCGCGTGGTCACCCCACCACTGCGGAGCTGGATTACTTCGACTCGCCGACCAGGCGCTGCACCGCGAGGATGCCCGTCTCAGCGCCCGACTTGCTGACGTACATCTCGCTGCGGCCGATGACCGCGCCGTTGGCCGCCTTGAGCACGAAGTACGAGTTGCCGTCGGCCGCCGCGCGCACTTCGTAGCGGGCCACGACCGCGCCGTTGGTCTTCACCGAGGCGATGCCTGCGTTGGCGCTGGTCTTCGTGGTGTACGCCTGCGACTGGAGCACGATCTCGCCGTTCTTCGCCTTGAGGTGGAAGTAGAACTTGCCGTCGAGGCCCTTGAACGTCTCGAAGCGGGTGTCGCCGATGA
>JBILUC010000081.1:0-20950 GCA_044371205.1 Archangium sp. | reverse complement strand
TGTCGCTGGGGCGCGAAGGCTACGTGAAGAACACGAAGCTGGTGCTCGAGACGGCGCGCGAGATTCGGCAGGGCATCGAGTCGATTCCGCAGCTGCGCATCATCGGCGACCCGATGTGGGTGATTGCCTTCAAGTCGGACACGGTCGACGTGTACCGGGTGCTCGACGAGATGACGAAGCGCGGCTGGTCGCTCAACGGCTTGCAGAACCCGGCGGCGGTGCACCTCTGCGTGACGCTGCGGCACGCACAGCCGGGCGTCGCGAAGAAGTTCGTCGACGACCTGCGCGCGTCGGTCGACGCGGTGCGCGACACGCCCCCGTCGAAGGACGGCATGGCGCCGGTCTACGGCCTGGCCTCGTCGCTGCCGTTCAAGGGCATGGTGAGCGACCTTCTCTCGGCGTACGTCGACGCGCTCTACGACGCCTGAACCAGACCGTTACCGCGTGCCCGGCGTCACCTCGACGAGCCGGGCGCGCAGGGTGCCGTCGATGTTCTTCGGAGCGCCGACGAAGTCGGACTTGGAGAGGTTCTCCACCGACTTCATGAACTCATCGGCCTTCCAGACGTATTCCTTGCCGGTCCAGCCGTGCGTGGCGACGAGGTACTCGACGCCGTCCTTCTTGAAGTGACCTTCGATGACCGCCCAGTGCGCGCGCTTGCCCTCGTAGAGGCCGGGGTTGCCCTGGTTGTCGACGTCGAAACCGACGAGCGCCGGGTGGCCCCTGTCGAGCACCGCGTGCAGCTCCTGCAGCGTGAAGTGGGCGTTGACGGTCGCCTTGTCGCCAAAGCTGCGCGCGAGCGAGGCGAGCTGCCTCGCGTAGAACATCTCGCCCTGCGTGGTGAAGCCCTTCGCCTTCGCTTCATCGAGCAGGCGGCGGTTCGTGTCGGCCGGCACCGAGTGGCCGTCCCAGCGCACGACGTCTTCGTTGCGCACGTACGGGTTCAGGTTGCGCGAGTCCTTCTTGTCCCGGAAGTCCATCACCATGCCGAGCGCGTAGAGCCCGCAGGTCGGGCCATCTTGAATGCGGCCGGGCACGTCGGCGCCGAGCTTGAGCGCCTTGTTCATTTCGGCCTGAAGCGCTGCGCGATCGACTGGCGAGAACGCGGTGCCGTTCGTCATCGTGACCGCGAGCGGGTCGGGTCGGGTTGTCGGGCTGGCCGGGCGAGGTGTCGTCGGCGTGGGAAGGGTGACCGCCGGGCGAACCCAAGGGCCGATGGGCAGAGGCATGCCACAGTGTCAGACATGCACCTGCACGAGTTGTTGTATCGTTACGTGCAGTGCGTTGAATTCACGACCATTCCTGCTCGGATGGCGGAAGTGAACTCGAGCCGGTCGTGTCGGCCCTTCAGTGGCCTCAGTGCTTCCCGCAATCACACAGACAGAGATCGGCCGAGTCACAGCCACGAAGTGACGTCGCGACCGAGGCCGCGCAGCACCGCTTCGGCGGCGCGCACCCCGTGCCAGTTCGCCTCTTCGAACAACGCGAGCCCGCCGAGGTCGGAATGCGCGAAGTGCAACGAGCCGTTCACCGGCTGCTGCGCTTCCTGTCGCGCGGTGCCCCACAGGAAGCCCGGCACCGGCCGCACCATCGCGTGGCCCCAGCGCATCACGTCGAGGTGCTGCACGTCGGCCGCGAGCCCGGAGTGCGCGGGCAGCAGGTCCGCGAGCACGATGGACTTCCAGTCGGCCCACGTCGTCTCGAGCAGCTTCTTGCGCGCGGCGAGCACGTCGGCGTCGACCACCGGGTAGTACCAGGTCAACACCGTCGGCCCCTGCTGCGACGCGCGCGCCCGCTGGTGCGTGGACACCACGTACCCCAGCGACTGCGAGCTGTAGAGCACGTTGTCCCACGCGAGCGGGAAGCCGCGGCTGCGCGGCGCCGACTTCACCGTCAGGTTCGCCACCACCCACGAGCCGCCGACGAACTGCGAGAGGAACTCGGGCCGCTGCGCGCGCCACGGAGCGACCAGCCTCACCGCCACGTGCCTCGGCGTCGCCAGCACCACCTGCTTCGCCGCGATTCGCGCCGGCGCGCGCGTCACCGCATCGACGCCCTGCGCGAACCAGCCTCCGGTCGGCGCAGGCTCGAGGGTGTGGATCAGCACGCGCTTGCGAAGCTGATCAGGCGCGACCGACTTCGCGAGCTGGCTGATCAACCGCCCATTCCCCTCGGGCCACGAGAGGTACCCGTCGTTCTTTTCGTCAGCCGTGCGACGCGCACAGAAGTACCAGAGCCCCGCCCACGCGCTGATGTGCTCCGACATCGCGCCGTAGTCGTCGCGGCACGCGTAATCGACGAGCCACTTGAGCCGCGGCGAGGTGAAGCCCTGGTCGCTCAGCCACTGCGCCATCGAGATGCGGTCAAGCGAGGTCCACTCGGCGTCGTCGCTGCCGGTCTCGATGGGCACCGCGAACGCCTTGCGCCCCTTCGCGTCACGCGCTCCAGCGAGTAAATTCGTGAGCGCCTCGAACTTCCTCAACTGCGAGAGGTCGTCTTCACTCGCGCCTGCGCGCAGGTAGAGCCCCTCGTACCAGTGGCCTTTGTAGAAGAGCCGCTCTTCAGGTTCGTGAATGAGCACCTCTTCGGCGAACTGCGGAGCGCCGGTCTCATCGACCCCGGTCACCACGCCCAGCTCGTTCAACAACCGCGGCACCGGCCCCGAGTTCGTCAGCGGCGCCGGCAGGTAGTGCGCCCCCCACGGGTACGCGGAGACGTCGTTCTTCCCGCTCTGCGCCGTGCCGCCTACCACCGCGTCGACCTCGACCACGAGCAACGACTCGATGCCCGCGCCGCGCAGTCGCCACGCCGCCGACAACCCTGCCGCACCCGCGCCCACCACGAGACAATCGACGCTCGCGCTCGTCTCCCCCGCGACCGCCAGCGGAGCCGCGCGCAACAGGTGCCCCACCTCGACGACCGAGTCGACGAGCTGGCCCGTCACGTTCACCTGCTCGGGGTCGGTGACACGCGCCTGGCGACAGCCTTCGAGGGCAGCCGTCCCGAGAAAGCCGACGATGACGTCACGCCGCGAGAGCATCGGCCCCACTCTGCATCACCGGCCGCGCAATGCGGAATGGAACCGCTCCTCCCGGCCTCGAGCTCGTTGAGGTCGTTCCAGAAGAGCCACCTGCGGCTCGAGACGTGGAGCCGTCGTGCGCAAGGCGAACGTTGCGCTTGCACAGAGAGGGCTGATCCGGTGTCACCCGTGGACTTGCCTCCTCGAACCTGAAATTGGTGCGCCATGAACCCGCTTCGCTGGCTTTTGCTGGGCTCCCTGCTCGGCTTTTCGATGTCTCTCGTGTCGTGCGGCACGGCGGGCAAGTGCACGCCTTCGAATTGCGCCTTCGGCTGCTGTGACTCCGCAGGGACCTGTCAGGGCGGTGTGTCTGACTCGCAGTGCGGTGGCCAGGGCAACGCGTGCATGGCCTGCGGCATCGGTCGGCAGTGCCAGATTGGGCAGTGTGTGCCCATCGGCACCGGGCTCGGAGGCGGGACAGGGGGCGGCACCTCCGGTGGCGGCACGGGCGGCGGCACGACCGGTGGCGGCACCGGTGGCGGCACGACTGGTGGCGGCACAGGCGGCGGCACGACGGGCGGCGGCACGACCGGCGGCGGGGGCGGCACCAACACCACGTGCAACTCGATCGCCGCGTCCTACAGCACGTTCCTTGCGGGTCGCCAGAGCTGCGGTGATGTGTCGCTCAACCCGAACTTCGCGACGCAGTGCGCTGCGGGCATCAGCGCATGCAACGCGAGTGACGTGAGTCTGCTCACCACTTTTGGCACCTGCCTCTCCGCAGTGCCCTGTACGACTGGCAACGAGACGGCCGCGCAGAATCAGTTCTTCATGTGCATCAGCGCCACCGAGACCCTCAGCGCGGCCTGCGGCAGCGCCCTCTTCGGGAGCGGCGGCACGGGTGGTGGCGCTGCGACCGGTGGTGGCGCTGCGACCGGTGGTGGCGCTGCGACCGGTGGTGGCGCTGCGACCGGTGGCGGCCCTCCGACGGGCGGCGGCCCTCCGACCGGCGGTGGCACTGCGACGGGCGGTGGCGCTGCGACGGGCGGTGGCGCTGCGACGGGCGGCGGTGCTGCGACGGGCGGCGGTGCCGCGACGGGTGGCGGCGGAGGGACCAGCACCTGTCTGGTCACGACCAACAACTTTGGCAACAAAGGCACGCTGACGGGCAATGCTGAAATCACGCTGGGGCAGGCGGGCGTGCTCGACGACGCCATCCTCTTCCAGGGCCCGCTCACCACGGGGACGCCCGTCGACATCCTCCTGGTCGAGCTGTACGCGGGCTCGGCGCCGTTCGCCAACGGCATCACCCCCGGCACCTTCAACCTCGCGGGCCAGAACAACTACGCCACCTGTGGCGCGTGCGTGCGCGTGCTCGGCACCCTCAACACCGCAGGCAATGCGTGGGGGGCCGACTACATCGCAACCTCGGGCACGCTCACGGTGACGAGCGTGGGCACCGCAGCGGGTCAGACCTTCGCGGCCTCGCTCAGCAACGTGCAGTTCCAGCGCGTGACCATCGCCCCCATGACGTTCGTCACCACGCCGGTCAACGATGGCTGCTTCACGGCCCTCACCAGCGCGAGCTTCAGCCAGTCGCTGACGCTGCCCTGACCACGCCGGCGGCGGCCTGAACGCTCAGGCCGTTGCCTCGCGCCCGCCCACCGGTGGAATAGGCTGCTCCCCGCAGTGTCCCTCGAATCAGGTACCAGAGTTGGCCGCTACACCATCTCCCGCCTCGTGGCGCAGGGGGGCATGGCCGAGGTGTACCGCGCCGAGCAGGACCTGACGGGCGGCATCTCGCGGCCCGTCGCGGTGAAGGTCATTCGCCCCGAGTACTCGGAGTCGGAAGACTTCCGCGAGATGTTCCTCGACGAGGCGCGCACCGCGTGCACGTTGAGCCACCCCAACATCGTGCACATCTACGAGGTGGGTGAGACCGACGAGGGCCAGCTCTTCATGGTGATGGAGCTGGTGAGCGGCGAGACGCTCGCCACCATCAACCGCACGTTGCGCGGCACCGACGAGCGCTTCAGCGACGAGGCGCTCTTCAGCATCGGCATTCTCACCTGCAGCGCACTCGACGCCGTGCACGCCCTGCGCGTCGAAGGCGGCGTCGCCAACCTGGTGCACCGCGACGTCTCGCCGCACAACCTGCTGCTCTCGACGACGGGCTCGCTCAAGCTCATCGACTTCGGCATCGCCAAGGCCGCCACCAACCGCAACCTGACGATGCCCGGCGTGACCAAGGGCAAGGCCGGCTACTTCAGCCCCGAGCAGGCGATGGGCAAGAAGCTCGACGGGCGCAGCGACCTCTTCTCGCTGGGCGTGACGCTCTACAAGCTGGCCTCGGGCGGCACTCCGTTCGACGACCACAAGAACCACGCCGAGCGGCACGCGGCGCTGGTGCGCGGCCAGTGGAAGCACCTCGAAGACGTGTACCCCGGGCTGCCCGACGGCTTCTACGAGGTGGTGCGCAAGTCATTGGGGCTCAAACCAGAAGACCGGTACCAGACGGCGCGCGAGATGCGGGAAGCGCTCGAGCGCGCGGCCTTCGACGCGCACATTCGCATCGGGCAGTCGAGCCTGATGGGGTACCTCGACGAAGACGGTGAAGTGACCGCCGACGGGGGCAGCCGCATGTCGGCCTTCCCCGGCATCTCGGCCCCGCCCTCGCAGCAGAGCTTGAAGCCGCTGGCGGCGCCCGTCGTTCAGGCGCCCAGCGCGCAGAGCGTTCGCCAAATCGAAGCGCACCAGCCGCGAGCGCACCGCACCGAGCGGCTGCCTCCGATGGCGGGCGGGGAAGACGGGCCCCGGTCGCGCAAGGCGCTCTACTTCGGGGCCTTCGCGCTCGCGGTGATGCTCGGTGTCGGCATCACGGGCGTGGTGTGGCTCGGGGGTGACACGCCACCGCCGCCCCCGAAGGAATCACCCCCGCCGCTCGTCGCGAAGAAGGACCCGCCGACGCAGCCGGTGGTGGTGGTGCCGAAGGTGGACCCGCGGCCCGTCATCGACGCAGGCGAAGAGACCATCAAGGTGGCCGACGCACCCATCGCGAAGCCGGTCGAGCCGAAGAGCGACAAGCCCCCGCCGGTGAAGAAGCCCCCCAAACCACCCGTGGTGGCGCGCGTCGACAAGCCTGTCGAGAAGCCGCAAGAGAAACCAGTCGTCGGGAAGGACGAGCCGATTCCCGAGGGCACCGGCAAGCTGCTGGTGAGCGTCGGTGGAAACCAGGACCGGTCGAGCGTCGCGGTGCAGGGCGAAGACTGGGGCCAGCCGCCGACGCAGAAGAAGATGGCGAGCGGCATCTACAAGGTGAGCGTGAAGCTCGCTGACGGCAACTCAGCGAGCTTCAAGGCGACGGTGATGCCCGACAAGACCACTGTGCTGACGCTCGACCCCGCCAGCCTGAAGTGGACGAGCCAGTACAAGTGACCTCAGGGGCACGAGGGCGCGGTGCGCGGCGTGCAGTCTGCGATGGAGCCGGCCACCAGCGGGCCACGGTCTGAGAAATTGATGGCGCCCACCAGCACTCCACCGTCGGTCGGGTAGAAGCAGCGGTGCGCATCGCCGAAGGGGCCGGAGGTGTAGCTGACCGCTTCCAACGTGCCGCACGACCATGCCTGAGGCATGCCGGCATCGCAGTTCGCGGTGAAGGTCTGCAGCGCCGACGGCTGGCAGGCGACGGAGTCGAGCTCGATGCAGAAGGCACCCTGCAACCCCGGGTACACGCCCTCGCAGACAGGCCCTGCGTCGAGGGGCCCGGCGTCGCTGGCGCCCGCATCAGGGCCACCCGGGGCGCCGCACGCCATCAACGTCACCACCACGACCGCCATCCACGCTCGTGTCATGTGCCTTCGACACTCCAACCCTCGCGGAGGGGACATTGCGTCATTTCGCGGGGTGCGTCTTGAGCCAGGCCTCGGCCTCGTCGCTGTAATCCTTGAAGTTCGGCCCCTTCGCGAGGAACCAGTCGCGCACCTTCTTCACCGTCTCGACCGACTCGGCGCGCGTTTCCTTCTGGTACCACAGCGAGCCGGCGAGCTCGTAGCGCGTCACCTGGAGCAGCACCGGGCTGCCGCCGACCAACTCGAACAGCGCGATGGCGCGCTTGAACTCGGCAGCGGCCTCTTCGTGACGCCCCAGCGACGCGAGGATGGAGGCGTGCGAGGTGAGCGTCGAGGCGAACTGGTTGCTCTCGCCGTACACGCGCTGCGACAGCTTCACGCCGCGCGCGGCGATGGGCTCGGCCTTCTCGAGCTCGCCCAGTTCCTGCAGCGCCTCGGCGTACCCGCTGAGCATCTTGGCCAGCATGCTCTCGTCTTTGCGGCCCTCGGCGATGGCGAGCGCCTTCTCCATCTCCGGGAGCGCCTCGCGCTGCTTCTTGCGCCGCTTGAGCACGAGGCCATGGTTGAAGAGGCTGACCATGTACGCGCGTTGATCCGGGTCTCGCTCGAGGACCGTCAACGCCTCGAGCAGGCACTTCTCGGCCTCGTCTTCGCGCCCCGCGCGAGAGAGCAGCGTGGCCAGCGAGTTCAGCGACGCCGCGTAGGTCGGGTGGTCGGCGCCCACGTACGCCCGGTAACAGTCCAGAGCGTCGCGGCTGCGCGCGATGCCCTCGTCGGCCTTGCCGCCGCGCTCGAGCGCCGTGCCGAGGCCCTCGAGCAGGGCGCACCGCGCGTACTCCTCCGAAGGCATCAAGAGGCCCAGCGCCGTTCGCTGCTTCTCGACCCCCTCGTCGAACTTACCTTCGCGCACCAGCACGGCGGCCTCGAGGTCGAGCACCTGCCGCGTGCGGTCGGGGTCGAAGCCCAGGCGTTGGTAGGCCGCGCGCATCGCGGGAATCGAAGCGCGCGCCTGCTTCACGTCGGCCTCGTGCACCAGCAACTCGACGCGCGTGCGCCGCACCTCGGCCGCCAGCACATCGAAGCGCGACCCCTCGGCGAGTACGGTGGCGTCGTCGAACAGCGCGAGCGACTCCTGCGCGTTGACGCGCTTCAACACGAGCTGGGCCTGCGTGAAGGCCGCGAGCGCCGCCAGCTGCGTGAAGCCCAGCGCGGTGGCCTCGGCCTTCAGTTCCTTCACGCGCTCGAGCTGAGCGCCGCCGAGCTGCAGCGAAGACTGCATGTCGAGCGACAGGAGCTCGCCGCGCAGGTTCTGAAACCGCTCGCGGCGCTCGGGCTCGAGCGGCACGTCGATGAACCACGGGTTCGCCCCGCACTCGGTGGCGTTGATGACGACCGCGAGGCTGGTGAGCCCGTCTCGCAACGCGCTCACGGTCGGCTTGCTCAGCACGTCGCGCGCCGCTTCGAAGGTGCGCAGCTGCGACTCGAGGCACGCCTGCCGCGCCGCGCGGTTCGAATCGGCCGACGGCGCGGTGCACAGCGCCCGGTAGTCGGCGGACCAGTCGTCGAAGAAGCGGGTGAACTCGGTGTCGATGCGGGTGAAGGCGTCGTTGGCCCACGGCACCTTCGTGGCCAGCACCCCCGTCTTCATCTGGGCGCGTGCGGCGTCGTTCCACCCTGCGGCCGCGCGCTCGTCGATGTGGAAGCACGGGTCGTCGCGACGGCGCACGTATTCCATCCACCCCAGCACGCTGGCGATGAGCACCGCCGCGCCCGCGATGGACACCGGCACCACGGGGAACTTCTTCTGCGGCGTAGGCCCCTTGAGCGCAGCGATGAGCTCGTCGGTGGTGGCGAAGCGCTCGGCGGGCCTCGTGGAGAGGCCCTTGAGCACCACCCGCTCGAGCCACTCGGGGATGGCGGTGCGCGAGGGGATTCGCTCGGGCGGCCCGGCGTGCACCGCGTCGGCCAGCGAGCGCAGCGACTTCCCCAGAAAGGGGAGCTCGCCCGAGAGCGCCTCGAACAGCGCGACGCTGAAGCTGAACTGGTCGCTGCGGTGGTCGGCGGGCTTGCCGTCGAACTGCTCGGGAGACATGTACGCCGGCGTGCCGATGAGGCTGCCGGCGCCGGTGATGGTGTCTTCGCTCTCGTCCTCCTCGTCTCGCGCGACGCGGCGGCTCACGCCGAAGTCGCTCACCCGCACCACCCCGTCGGCGCCGACGAGCACGTTGTCGGGTTTGAAGTCGCGGTGCACGAGGCCCGCGCGGTGTGCGGCAGCGAGCCCCTCGGCGGCCATGAGGAAGACGCGCTGCACTTCTGGCCAGGGGTGGGCCTCGCGCAGCCACTCGGTGAGGGTGCGCCCCTCGATGAGGTCCATCGCGATGAAGAGCGCGTCGCCGTGTTCGCCGAGGTCGTGCACCGCGACGACGTTGGGGTGTGAGAGGCGCGCGAGGGCCTGCGCTTCGCGCTCGAGGCGCTGGCGCAGCGGCTTGTTCTCGACCATCGGGAGGTCGGCGCGCAGCAGCTTGATGGCGACGTTGCGGTCGAGGCGCGGGTCGTACGCGGCGAAGACCTGGCCCATGGCGCCCTGCCCCAGCCGCCGGGTGACGACGTAGCGCCCGACCTCGAAGCCGGTGACGACCTCGGCCTCGCCCGTCGGGGGCCCGCTGGGCATCGGCGCCGGCGTGGCGCGGTGGCGCACCAGCGTGTCTTCGATGCCACCCAGGGAATGCGGCGCGGTGATGTCGGGCATCGGGAGCTGCTGCGTGGCCGCGAGGTTCATCTCTTTGAGCGTGGCGAGCTCGGCGCGGCAGAGCACGCAGGCGGCGAGGTGCGCGCGCACGAGGGCCTCCTCGCGTGCGTCGAGGAGCCCACCGAGATGCTGGGACAACTTCACTGGGGACGGATGTTCGTCAGCCACCGGGCGCGCAGATTTTAGCAACGGCAACGCCCCCGAAGGAACCCGAAAGCCCCGCGACGCAGTGGTGACCTCGTTGCTCAGAGCCCTCCGTGGGCGCGCCCTGCTGGAGTTACTCAGGCGCCACTTCAGGGCACCCACAGCTGCGCTCCGGCGCGAGCGCGAAGGTGAGCGCGTCGACGTCTTGCGACACCGCGAAGCCCGTCGCGTCGGTGCCCAACGACGGCTGCAGCGCGCCCCGCGCCCCTACCGTCCAACGGTACTTCGCGCGACTGCGCAGCCACTCGACGGCCTGCGGCTCTGACGCCGCCGACACCAGCGCGTATTCCACCCCCAGTTGCGCCTGCACCGGCACCCACACCTCGAGCGCCGCGCGCCCCAGCGGAAACGCCAGCCGCCGCACGCGGCCCTGCGAGGCGTCGAACGTCACCTCCTCGAAGTCGTTGCATGGGTCCGCGACGGCGAGCGGCGTCTCGACGAGAAACAGCCGGCGCGGCGTGCGCCCATCGACCACGAAGCGCAGCCAACTGCCGCGCGGGTCGGCGGCGTGGGCCTGCACCCAGCTCGTCACCCCCGTGCGTCGCTTCGCTTCTTTCTTCGCGTCGCGCTCGCAGGCGCGCCTCGCATCGAACGCGGCCACACACTCACTCGCACCAACACGCGCGAGCCTGGTGACGTCGCCCGTCAGCCACTTCGTGCTCGGCGGCGCGTCGGCCCCGCACCACGCCGCCACCTTCAGGTCCTTCACGGGCGCGAGGTCATGCGCCAGCGCGGCGAGCACCACGGTCGACGCGCGCTTCGCCTTCCACCCTGACTCCAGCAAGGCCTCGCGCGCCCGGCGGCTGCGCTCGATGCGCCACACGCGCTGCCGCAACGCGATGGCGCGCAGCTGCCCCGCTTCATCGTCCGGTTGACGCGAGGCCTCGGCCTCGAGCGCGGCGGCGACGAGCGCGACGGGGCTCAGCGACGAGAGCGGCACCGTGCCCTTCACTGCGACCGCCTTCACGCTGCGCGGCGCGCCACCCGTGGCGTCGTACGTCACGACGTCAGCGAGCGAGACCTCGATGGTCGCCTGGCGTTGCTCGAGCGAGAGCACCTGCACCTGCGTGTTGAACGGCAGCACGAGGCCCTTCGAGGTGGCGTCGGTGGTGGTGAGCGGCACGGCGTCGGCCACCGTCCACGCGGCGCCGGCGACGACGGGAGCGCCCGCATCGAGCGGCAACAGCGGCTCGGGTGCGACGTCACCCTGCTTGCCGCCCCGCGCCCGCGCCAGCTCGGCGAGGAGCGCGATTCGAAACGCGTCAGGGGTCTCCATCAACGTCAGCTCGGCTTCCGCAGCCGAGGCGTCAATCATCAGCAAGCGACGCAGAGCCTCGTCGTGTTGTGCGTCGAGGGCTGCGCGCTCATCTTCGGGAAAGTCAGACACCACGTCGGGCTCGGGCGAGACCGGCTCGGGCTCGGGCTCCGGCTCGGGAGCACCGGCGACGACCCCGGCATCGGGCACTGCAGCCACGGGTGGAACGATGACTGGCGCCGGCGGCTTCGGCTCGGGACAACCGCACACCAGCACCACCAGCATCATGGAATGAACACGCACCCGCGCAGTCTGCCTCAGCGGCGCGACTCGGGCCTCACCCCTCTCCCCACCCTCTCCCCACCCTCTCCCCGCCCGCGACCGTCGAGCGGCCGCCCGCTGAGCTGCACCCCTATGACCGCGCCGCCTCCATCAACAACCAGGTCGCCGCGCGGCTCCAGTGGTACCGGGAGCGTCACGTGGCGGTCCCCCCTCAGGAACTCGCCGCCGCGCGCCGGCTCGACGCGGTGAACCGGGACACCGTCGTGCCGCTGACGGCCAATGACGGCGGCGCGCTCCCCCGCCTCATGCTGGCCCGCGAACGCCTCGCGCGCGAGGTCGCGCAGGCGCAGTAGCGCCCGAGCGCACGCACCCGTGAACGGGGTGGCGCCCAGCGCGCTCCTGCTTGCCCGAGGGAGGGCCAGTCCCCTCGAAGCCTGCGGGTGATGAAGCCCCGACGGCCGCCTCGCGCCGACGCGGGTGGGACGAACTGACCGACCCCACGGGCTGCGACTGCGAGGGCTGCGAAGGCAAGCCACCACACCGAGGCGCACTTCACCGTCGCGCTCATCTCGTCGTGTGCTGAGACCGTGCCCTCATGGCGGCGATGAAGTCGTCGAGATCAACGAGACGGTTGGCCACGACGTCGCGCACGATGCCGAGGTCGACGTCGGTGTAGCCGTGCACCAGGATGTTGCGGAACCCCGCCATCGCTGAAAGGCGCCTGGTCAGGTCGATGTCGAGTGCGTGGTGTCGGGCCAACAACTCGAAGAGTTCGCGGTTGGTACGCGGCTCTCCAAGTCTGGCGTCAGAAACGACGTGCGACGCGACGTCGAGCGCGCCCTGAATTGCAAGCTGGAGCGTGTGCTCGATGTAGCGCTGCTCGCGCAGGTCGGTTTCGAGCACCTCGAGGCGCGCGTTCGTGCGGAGCTCGCGCAGACACGTCTCGATGAAGGCCAGCCGCTTCGCGATCAGCTCGTGATCCATCAGGCGGTCCTCGGCTTACGGTACTGCTCGAGGTAGGGGCGCAAATCGAAGTACTCATTCCGCGCCTTCACTTCGAATGCAATCCTCGCAGGAGGGTTCCGTTCGAACACCAGCACTCCGTCTCTGAGAATCCGGTGAATGAGATCAACCGGCGCCTTGTTCATCACCACCACCTGCGCGCGCTGCCCAAGCGCTGTCTCGAGGCGGCCCTCGAGGTCGAGCTGCAGGCCAGCGAAGCCAGCGGGCGCGCTCGAGAGGAGCACGCCGATGTCGACATCGCTGGTCTCACGATTCGAGCCCCGCGCCACGCTGCCGAAGAGATAGGCAGCCATCACGTCGTTCGGGGCGCGCGCGAAGAATTGCTTGAGCGTGGCTTCGGCCTGACCCCGGTTCATGACGCCACCTTACGGCCTCTTCGAGACCACGCGCCACGACCAGCACCGTTGAGTCCCTCCCCGGTCTTCAGCGCTTGCAAGCGCCCGAGCATGAAGACCATCCGCGGGGTCACACAGCGCAACCAGAGGGCGCGTTCGCGGCGACGATGGTCCCGGAAACGTCTTGATGATCTCCTCCACCGCGCTTCATCAGCGTACCTTCGGCACCGACGTGCTGCGCTGCCCCTGTGGCGGGCGGCGCACCATCAGGCGCCTCCACTCAACCCGCAAGCAGGCCGAGGTCCGCCTCACCGAGCTTCGAGTCTGCCTGCCCTCTCGGGTGCTGCCGCCAGCCACCGCGCCGCCGCAGAAGAGTGCGCCGTTGTTGACCAGCTCGACCCGGTGTCCCGAGGTGAACTTCCGCAGCGCGGGTCGGCATCACCCGGCCTTCGGTGTGATTTCCAGCTGACCTGCGTCATACTCAAACCATGTCGCGTCATACCCGCAAACACTCGGGTCTCAAGACCCTCTCGATCAAAGTGCCTGCCTCGCTGAGTGCGCGAGTCGTGAAGCTCGCGAAGAGCCGCAATTCCACGGTCTCGGCTGTGGTCCGTGAAGCGATCGAGCTGTACGCACCCCATGAGGGCACCTCGTTCGCCGACGTGGCGCGCGAGTTCATCGGTTGCCTCGACGGCGGCCCCGGGGACCTCTCAACCAATCCGAAGCACATGAAGGGGTACGGGCGTTGAAGCCGCCGGTCCTGCTCGACACAGGTCCCCTCGTCGCACTCCTCAATCGAAGGGAGAACCTCCACCGACGGGTGAAGGCTGTCCTCCCTCAGTTGCCCGCGCCGCTCCTGACCGTCGAGCCGATGATCAGCGAGGCGTTGTTCCTCTTGCGTCCCGTGCCGGGGGGCGCGCGGGCGGTGCTCGCGATGCTGCGCAACGGGTTCCTCAGGATTCCCTTCGCGGTCGCTCCTGAGGCCCAGGGCATCGATGAACTCATGACGCGCTACGCGAGCGTCCCGATGTCGCTGGCCGATGCGTGCCTGGTTCGGCTGGTGGAGTTGATGCCCGATGCATCCGTCTTCACCTTCGACAGCGACTTCACGATCTACCGGGCCCACAAGAAGCGGGTCATTCAGCTGATCGAGTATTGATTCAGGAGTGCTCGATCACCCGTGACAGGACATCGGTGAAAGGGAGTCGTCGCCGGGCCGACGCGCTGCGTTTTGGGGCCCGGGCTCTCGCGCATGTTTCTGGTCGCGACGTCGAGGTCGGTCGCGCTCAACGGGGGCGAATTGCGCGCCTGGGCCGAACATGCCCCGCAGACGCTCACTGGTGGCGTCGAACGCCAAGCGGGCCGAGGCGCCGGTGTTCTTCGAGGAACCGCAGACGTGCTTCAGCGGCGTGTGCACGAGCACCTCGGGCTCGGGTGGCGGCACGGCGAACGGAGGCGGCACTGCGACAGGCGGTGGTGCTCCTCTGACCGGTGGTGGGGGCGGTGGCGGCGGAGGCGCACCTCCGACAGGTGGCGGCGGCGGGGTCGACTGCGCGCAACAGGTGACCGAGGTGAACGGCAGTGGCGGGTGCGTGCTGACGCTCGTGTCGCCGGCGAACTGCGCGACGGTGAACTTCGGCGCGGGTGTGGTGGAGCTCGCGTACACGACGAACTTCACGTTCTGCGAGGGGCCGCACCACCTGTTCCTGCTCGGGAACCCGCCGTCGACGTGGAACACCAATGCCATGGACATCGAGCTCACCTCGACGGGCGGCAACTTCGTGCCCATCGGTTCGAACGGCTCGAGTGATTCGATGACGCGGGACAACGGCGGCGTGCTGCGGCTGGTGCGGGCCGACCTCGCGCCGCTTCAGTCGCCCAACGGGCAGTACCACTTCACGGTGACGGGCTTCTACGCGCTCAACAACGGAGGTTCCCGCGCCGGGTCGCGCACCTTCTTCGTCCCTTGATGGTCCTCTTCCCCTCTGGAGAGGGTCGGGGTGAGGGGCCCGACTGCAGCGCCGAAAGCACTCTGGAGGAGGCCTCAGTTTCGCGGTTTGAAATTCCTCTTCTTGCCAGTTCAAAACGCATCGGCGAGCCGTTCAGGTCGACGCCTGGGTGTGGTTGAAACGGGCCCATGTCAGATGAAGCGCTCGCGCTGGCCGAAGACGCTGCTGCCTTTCTCCGCCGGCAATTCGTTCGGGCAAACCTCGACGGCTCGCAGGCACCCATCGTCGTCAATCCCCGCACGCAGGGGTGGCTCTTCGGGTTTTCCCGGCAGGCTGCGGTCGGGCTCGGGTTGGAGGGCGGCGCCGCCTATTCGTTTCAGGCCAAGGTCTTCGTGCGCGTCATGGACGGGTCGCCCACCGGTGAGCAGTTGGGGCTCGAGGCGTTTTCCATGGCGCAGGCCATCGACACCTTCTTCGGCGCGAAAGACATGCAGCAGCAGTTTCACCAGTATGAGGCCGAGGGCGCGAGCGCAGCGGTGCACTTCGTCGCCCTTCAAAAGTCCCTCGACGGCCTTCACCGCACCCTGAAGAGCGTTCACGGCTGAGTGTGGACACCGCCCCCCGGTTCGGAATGAGCGCGCCCAGGCCCACCGAGCGTCTCGCGGAACCTCCGGGTCGTGTTGAACGTCGCTCCGGAGTCAGAAGATGCGGCCAGGTGTTGGCGCATCATCGCGACAAACGGTGCACCGACGGGCCACAGCGCTGATCACCTCAGGGGGTGCGCTCGCAGCGCCTCGGCCAGCTCCAGCATCTGGGGCCCCCGAGGGTGCTCGGCGCGCCACACCAGCCGGAAGCTGTCGCCGCGCAGGCGCACCGAGGGCAGCAGCCGCACCAGCCGGCCGGCCTCGAGGTCGGGCTCCACGAAGTACCGGGGCAGCACCGCCACCCGCGCGCCCCCATCGAGCAGCCGCCGGCGGATGTTCCCGATGCCGCCCATGTATTCGACCTTCGCGAAGGGCCAGGGCTCGGCGTTCGGCAGCGCGTCGAGGAAGTAGCGAAAGAGCGGGAGGTCGCGCGACACGTCGACCAGCACGTGAGCTCTCGCGTCGTCCCTCCGCCGAAGCGTGGCGTGGGTCGAGACGAAGACGTACGCCTCCGGGTGGAGCGCGGCGTAGGTCAGCGTCGGCGAGGTCAGCCGCATGCTGGCCACGATGGCGTCGACGTCTCCGCGCTCCAGGCGCTGGAGGAGGTCCGGTGTGTCGCCGTTGTAGAGATGCAGCGTGCGCTCCGGCCGTTGGGTCGAGAGGTCCTCCAGTGCAGGGCACAGCCACGAGACGCCCAGCTCGTAGCGCGTGCCGATGATCAGCTCGAAGGGCGCGGCGCGGGCGGGGGCCTTGCCGATCGCCTTGAGCCGCACCTCGCCTTCGATGAGCTCGCGCGCCAGCGGCAGCAGCCGCTGACCGACCTCCGAGAGCACCACCTTGCGCGTGGTGCGGTCGAACAGCCTGACGTCGAGCTCCTCCTCCAGCCGCCGCAGTCGGTCGGAGAAGGCTGCGGGCGAGAGGAACACGCGCTGCGACGCCGCCCGGAAGTTGAGGGTCGTCGCCGCCGCCTCGAAGCACCGGAGGGAATCGAGATCCATGCCGAATCGATTGCACGGAATCTCCGAACAGTCATGTCCGAATCATCCTGACGCACAACCTGCACCAGCGCGTGTTCACTCGCCGCAGTTCAAGCGCAGTGCCCCCTCACCTGGAGAACCCCATGCCCCTGAAGACCACCGGCAGCACCCTCGCCCTCGCGCTCGGCCTGAGCGGCTGCGGCACCGACCACGCCGCGACGCGGCCGATCGAAGCGCCGCCCACCGTCGTCACCAGCCCTTCGCGCCAGGAACTGCAGGAGTCGGTGCGTACGAGCCTCGCCCGGCTCGACGCCCTGCAGCTCTTCAAGGTCCGCGACCTGGTGCTGAAGCTGCCGGCGAACGTGACGGACTGCTACGGCGTACCCTGCCCGGACGACACCGCAGGACAGTCGGCGTACGACGCCGAGCTGGTGCGGCAGGCCGCGCGGCTCGCCTCGCTGGTCCAGGTGGCCGAGCGCTGCAACAGCGGCCACTGCCCCGTCTCGCAGCCGCAGAGCGCCGCCGAGGCGGTGCAGGCGCTCAACGCGCTGGAGGTGATCCGCGTCTCGGCGCTCGTCACCGTCGAGCCGCAGAGCCAGTCCGCTTGCTACAACCTCCCCTGCCCGGCAGACCTCGAGGCCGCGCGCCTCGAGAACGAACGCCGCGCCCAACTGGCGATGACCATCGCCGACCACGCGCAGGGGCTCTGAGACCATGAGCGTGCGCTTCCCTTCCCTCCGTGCTCGGGGCCTCGGCGTTGGCCTCGACGTGCCGTGGGACGGTCGGACGGGGTTCGGGAGCTCGGAAGAGCACGGAGAGGGGCCCACGCCCTCGCTCCGCGCCTTCCTCCAGCGCCACGCCGGGTCCTGGGCGCACACGTTCTTCTCCTGGCAGCCGCGCGACCGGTCGGCGCCGCGCCTCGACGACTTTGCCCCCGCGTGGGACGCGCTGGTCGCCGCGCTCCCGCCGTCGCTGCCGCGCGCGCTGCACCACACCGCGCTCAACCTCGCCTCGCTCGGCCCGTACGAGCGGAGCGGGCTGCTCGCCTTCACCCGCCAGCTCTGCGAGCGCTACCGACTCCAGTGGGTGAACGAGGACGTGGGGTTCTGGTCTCTCGACGGGCGCGCCGTGCCCTACCCGCTCCCGCCGCTTCTGACAGAGGGCGGGCTCGCCGCGACCATCGCCAACACGCGCGAGTGTCAGGCGGCGTTACCGGTGCCTTTGCTCCTCGAGTTCCCGGGCTTCTCGGCCGGCGCGAGCGTCACGGTGGGAGAGATGCACGCGTACGACTTCTTCCGCCGCCTCGCCGAGGGCACGGAAGCGCCGGTCACGCTCGACGTGGGTCACCTGCTGTCCTACCAGTGGTGGCGCGGTCGGCGAGGGCGCGCCCTGTCGGAGGAGTTGGAACGACTTCCCCTGGAGCACTGCTTCGAGTTGCACCTCTCGGGCTGCGAGGTGGTCGGCGACGCCTTCATCGACGCGCATCACGGCACGCTGCTCGACGAGCAGTTCGAGCTGACCGCGCAGTTGCTCGAGCGGTGCCCCAACGTGCGCGCCGTCACCTGGGAAGATCCGCGCTTCGATGCGCAGGGGGTCCTGGGAGAAGCCAACCTCGCCTCGTGGCGACACCTGCAGCAGCTCGTCGCAGGGTGGGTGGGTCCTGCCGACGCGCCATCACTCGAAACCACCAGCGCGTGGGAGGTGCGCAGGCACGAAGACCTGAGCCACCTCGAGCGTGCGCTCGGCGACCATCTGCACGGGGTGACCACGACGCTCGAGCTCGACGGGCTCCCGGTGCATCACGAGCCCGCAGCCGTCGAGGCGGTTCACCAGATGATCCTCGAGCGCCGCTACCGGGGCACTGGCGGCCTGCGCGAGTGGTTTCCGCTCACGCTCGCCTCGTGGCTCGAGCTCCACCCCTCTGACCAGGACCTTCGTGAGCTCGTCAGGCGGTTCACCGCGTCGCCCTCCGCGTCGGCATGGCGGGAGCACCCCAACGCGCGAAAGGGTCAGTCTCTGGAGGAGGCCTTCTTCCAGTTCTTCGTCGCCGAGGGAGTCGGGCAACGGGAGGTGCGTGAAGACGAATTCCTCGGCGCCCTGGTGCGAGCGCTCGCCGTGGCGCCGCGCGCGGACTTCCATCTGCCCGCCCAGCTTCGGCGCACGGAGCTCGGCTGCGTAGCGGTGAGCGAGCGCCTCACACTGCACGCTGCGGTGGGAGGCCAGTACGTCCGTGGTCCGTTGACGCCGATGCTCGCGAGCCTCGTGCGTGGTGTCGCGGTCGCCGAAGTCGCCGAACGCTTCGGGGCCGCACCGTGGGAGGTGGCGATGGTTCAGCAGAACCTGGTCTCGCGTGGGCTGATCGAAAGCGAGTCTGCGTCGCTGACCACCGCGAAGGGTTGACGATCGTCTCTCAACGCTTCTGGCGCGCTGGTACCTCGACAGGTGGATGACAGCTCAGCGGCGACGGCGCCACACCGCCAGCAGCAGGAGCACCAGCACCGGCGTGCCGTCGCCTCCTCGGCACGCGCAGCCCACTGCGTAGCTTTCTCTCGGGCGCTCGCCACCAGCGTCCTGCCCCTCGGTCACGCCGGCATCTGCTCCCGCATCAGGCACGCCCGCATCAGGAGCACCCGCATCAGGAGTGCCCGCATCGAGCACCCGCGAGTGCACCTCGATGGCGTCGACGCCGAAGCGCCCGGCATCGACGTCTCGCGCGAAGGCCGAGCTCTCGTCGAACGCGAGCGACAGCCGCAGCCCGCGCCCGGGCCGTGCGAGGGTGACGAGGGCCCCGGGCAGGACGTCTCCATGGGCGACGGCCGGCTCGAAGCCACCATCGAGCCCCAACACTGCACTTTCGGCGCGAACACGGCCGATGCCGCCCGTTCGCACTTCGAAGGCGTCGATGAACACCGTCTCGGGGCCGAGGTCGACGAGCGTGGTCCACGCGCCGACCGCGCGCGGCAGCGTGAGGCGCGTCAGCCACACGTCTGCGAAGTGCGTCTGCACGGGAGGACCGACGCCGGTGCCCACCAGCAGCCGGTCTCCCACGAGCGCGGCGACGGGGTGGCGACGAGCCAGGGGAAAGCGGGCCACCGGCACGAAGGGCCCGAGCGTGCCGTCGTCGAGCAGCGGCGCGGCCTCGACGTCGTCGAAACGCACGCCCGAGCTGCCGACGCCACCGACTGCGAGCACGACGCCGCCCGAGGCCAGCAGCGTGAAGTTGCGGCGCCCCACGCCGAGCGTGCCGACGCGCTGCCACGCGCTGAGGCCCCCATCTGCGAGCGCATCGGCCGCCAGCACCTCGGGCAGCGGCTCCTGCGAGCCGGTGTCGTCGGGTTGCCCGCCCGCCACGAAGACGCGCTGGCCCGCGGTCGTCGAGGCATGGCCCCAGCGGGGTCGCGGGAGCGAGGTGGTGGGCCTCCAGGCCGAGAGCCCGCCGTCGGCCAACGCCGTCGCCACTACGACGTTCGACGACGCGGCGCCCGCCTGCCCACCGAACACGTACACCGAGTCACCCACCACGGCGCCCGAGGCCGGGGTCGACTGCGCGCAACAGGTGACCGAGGTGAACGGCAGTGGCGGGTGCGTGCTGACGCTCGTGTCGCCGGCGAACTGCGCGACGGTGAACTTCGGCGCGGGTGTGGTGGAGCTCGCGTACACGACGAACTTCACGTTCTGCGAGGGGCCGCACCACCTGTTCCTGCTCGGGAACCCGCCGTCGACGTGGAACACCAATGCCATGGACATCGAGCTCACCTCGACGGGCGGCAACTTCGTGCCCATCGGTTCGAACGGCTCGAGTGATTCGATGACGCGGGACAACGGCGGCGTGCTGCGGCTGGTGCGGGCCGACCTCGCGCCGCTTCAGTCGCCCAACGGGCAGTACCACTTCACGGTGACGGGCTTCTACGCGCTCAACAACGGAGGTTCCCGCGCCGGGTCGCGCACCTTCTTCGTCCCTTGATGGTCCTCTTCCCCTCTGGAGAGGGTCGGGGTGAGGGGCCCGACTGCAGCGCCGAAAGCACTCTGGAGGAGGCCTCAGTTTCGCGGATGGTGACCGTTCGCGCCTCACCCGTCGTTCGTTGGCAAGCCGACGCCGAGTCCTGCTCGACCTATGGGCGCGTGGCGATGATGGGTGACGAGCCGTTCCGTGCCCTCCTCGAGGCCATCGACGACGAGGCGTTCCCACACAGCTACTTCGACGACGTCATCGACACGCACAGCGACGACAGCGACGACGAGGTGCGACTCATTGCCGCGCCGCCCGCTCCGCCGCTCCTGCTGTTCGTCGACAAACAGATGGGTGGCCGCGCGTAGTGGGGCCTCGCGAAGGACCGAAAGCCCTCGGTACTCCTGCTGGACCTCTTCCGCCCGAACCCGTGGTGAACATTCAGGCCAGCGGGCGATGCCGCCCGAAATGTTGTCACCGACCGAGCGACGATGAGCCGTTGGCTGGGGGACGTGGGCGCGATGGACGAAGTCCGTTCGCGTGTCGCCGGCCTGTACGACCCATTTGAGACCTGCCGGCTCAGAAAAGAGGCTCTCTTGGACTTCGTGTGGGTGAAGCAGCGCCCCGCGTAGGAGGCTGAGAGAAGGACGCGCACGGTCGGTTTTCGTAGGTTCCGGGTTGCGAGACTCGTCACCGAAGAAAGGACCGCCGTGCGC
>JBILUC010000039.1:0-72431 GCA_044371205.1 Archangium sp. | reverse complement strand
GGCTGCGGCTGCGGCTGCGGTTGCTCGGTGTGGGTGGCGTACACCGACGACGGCAAGACGCTGTCGTACACCGACGACGCGGACGGCGACGGCAAGAGCGACGACATCGACAACTGCCCGTTCGCGAGCAACCGCGACCAGCTCGACGGCGACGGCGACGGCGTGGGCAGCGCGTGCGACAACTGCGCCGCGGCCTCGAACTTCACCCAGCTCGACACCGACGGTGACGGCGCGGGCGACGGCTGCGATGGCGACATCGACGGCGACACCTTCGACAACGCGCTCGACAACTGCCCGAACATTCCCAACCGCGACCAGGGCAACGCCGACACCGACGCGCTCGGCAACGTGTGCGACCAGGACGACGACGAAGACGGCATCGCCGACACGCTTGATGTCTGCCCGCTCCTCAGCAACCCCGGCAACGTGCAGCTCAACGACCCCCGCTGCAACGCCGACGCTGACGCCGACAACGTGTCTGACGCGTTCGACAACTGCGTCGGCTCGGTCAACGCCTCGCAGCTCGACACCGACCTCGACGGCCTTGGCGACGTCTGCGACTTCGACATCGACAACGACGGCGTGTTGAACACGGCCGACAACTGCAGCCTGGTGCGCAACCGCACGCAGCTCGACGACGACGGCGACGGGCTCGGTGACGCCTGCGACGCGAAGTACTGCGTGGTCGTCGACCCGAGCAACAAGGGTGACTGCCTCGACCCGAACGGCCCGTTCCGCGTGCACGCTGGCGGCCTGGTGATGCTCAAGGCCGGTGAGAAGTTCCGCCTGCCGCTCTTCGCGAACCGCAACGGCGCGGCCATCGAGTTCGTGTGGACGGTGAAGGCGCGCCCGGCGGGCAGCAAGACGGCGATCGTCAACCCGGAAGGCGTCGTCACGATGTCGCGCCACTGGGAATACGCGTACCCGGACGGCAACGTCCCGACGTTCACCGCTGACGTCGACGGCGAGTACGACATCCAGCTGCAGGCCAAGCTTGCCTTCGCCGACCGCGCGTACCCGGAAAACCGCGATGCGACGTCGAGCCTCAAGCTGAACGCGTCGCCTGACGGCAAGGGCGCGGCGAGCTGCAGCGCTCTCCCCGTGGATGCGTCGCTCGCGGCCCTCGGCCTCGGCCTCCTCGCGCTGGCCCGCCGCCGCAAGAGCTGAGTACCCGCAACCATTTTGAATGACCGGGCCCCTCGTCAGCCACCGCTGACGGGGGGCTTGGCCGTTGCTGTAGGCTTTCCCTGCAGGCCGGCACCACGTTTGACGAGGTTGCACATGAGAGCACTGCTTGCTTCTTTGGCTGGTCTGGCGCTTCTCGGTTGCAGCGATGCGCTGATCGAAAAGCGCCAGATTGACGACATCAACATCGACGACAAGCTCGCGGTCGCAGGCCGCGTGTGCACCGACGTTCCAGACCCGAGCGGCTTCCCGGTGAAGGTGGTGCTGATCGTCGACCAGTCCGGCTCGATGTGCATCTCCGACCCGCCGGGCAGTCAGGAGTCCTCAGGCTTCTGTCAGATGTACTCCACGGTGCCTCCCGGCGTGACCCAGCCTGCACGTGTGCGAGCGCTCAATCGGCTGCTTGACCAATTCCAGATGGCGCCCAACGTTCAGGTGGCGCTCGCCCCGTTCGAGACCAACGTGAAGGGGACGTGGCCGAACGCGGTGGGTGCCCGCTTCGCGCGGCCCGACGCGACGCTTCGCACCCGCGTGAACACCCTCCAGGCCGAGCTCGGCAAGGGCACCGACTATCAGGGCGCACTCGCCTATGCCTACGGCCTCATCGCCAGCGACATCTCTGCCACTGAGATGACGACGCCGGAAGTGCTGCCGCGCACCAAATATGTGGTTGTGTTTCTGACCGACGGTGTGCCGTTCCCCCGCTGCGCGGGCAACGACATGCTCACGCAGTACGCCGATGATTTGAACCCGCAGCTCACGTGGGCCGACTCGCTGGGCGCTGGCGACTTCTGCAACCAGATCGACCCGAGGGATCCCGACGCCATCACAGGCTTCGTGGCCGGCACCGACCGCAATCAGAACTACCAGCTCTTCAGCTACGTGAAGCAGATCGTTGACCTGAAAGATCAGTTCAACGTGGGCGATGTTCGCCTGCACACCGTGCTCATGTTCAACGAGGAATCGGTGCGGAACTGCGGCCCCATCTGCCAGGACGTCTACGGCTCGTACGTGCGGTACCCCGGTCCGGTGCCGGTGCCCGACGGGCCCGTGGCCGCACGATCGATCGCACAGTGGACCTTGCAGCAGCTCGCCCAGCAGGGCAATGGCGTGTACCAGGAGTTCAACAACTTCTCGGGCCTCGCGCAGTTGAACCTCGGCGTGCTCGACTATTCGTCGCTCGCTTCGCGCAATGTCATGAAGACCCTGATGCTCCAGTCGCTCTCGAGCGAGCCCGGCGCGCAGGGCCGCGTCGTCGACACCGATGGCGACGGCACCATCGACGAGTTCGACAACGACTTCACCAACAAGACCATCAAGACGCAGGGCGACTCGGACGACGACGGGTTCGACGACACCTTCGAGATTCGGCGCTTCGACGACGGCTTCCGACCCGACTCGAAGGACGGCCGAGGCTGTAACCCGATGTCTCCGCTGACGCCCAACTGCCGCTCGCGCGACACCGATGGTGACGGGCTCTCGCAGTTCGCAGAGGACTACCTCAAGTCGCGCCCGACGCTCGTCGATTCCGATGCCGACGGCATCCCCGATGGCATGGAAGTTCGCTATGGGCTCGACCCCATCACACGGCTGCTCAGCGGCATCGACACCGACGGTGACGCGACCTCGGACAGCGACGAATTCCGCATGGGGTCGAACCCCATCGTTCGCGACAAGGCCTTCCAGGAAAAGAGCCAGTACCAGTACTCCATCGAGTCGGAGACGTTGAGCGACGGCCGCGTCTGCTACGACTTCAAGATCAGCAACATTCAGATGGTGACGCCGCCCAACGTCGCTGGCCTGACGCAGGGGTACAACCTCTTCAAGGTCTGGTTCGGCGAAGCACCGGAGAGCGGCGTGTCGACCGACTACGGGGTGTGGAAGGCTGCCTGTTTCTGGGCGCAGTACGACCCGCCCTCGGTGCGCATTCCGGCCGGGCCTGAGGTGCAGCCGCTGGTCGATTCCAACTTCCGTCCGCCGCAGCAGCTCGCGAGTCCTGCGCAGTACGACGTGAACTGCCAGGGCATTTCGCCGGCGCGGGGGACTCCCTGATGCGTTCGTTGCACCCGGTGCGTGCAGGGGTGGCGGCGTTCACGGTCAGCGCCCTCTTCGCCGCCTGCACCAACACCTATCTCTTCGACGAGCGGCGCGACGACGAGCTGCCCCGCGATCGCAACTTGCAACTCGTCGGTGAGTTCTGCACGCCTTCGCCGAACAAGGTCATCCGGCCCATCAAGATCCTCATCGCGATGGACGCGTCGCAGTCGATGCAGGTGACCGACCCCACGGGCTCGCGCGCGCAGGCGGCGGTCGATCTCATCGATAACCTCCCGCAGGAACCCGAGATTTCGTTCGTGGTGATGTTGTTCGCAGGCTCGACCACGGCCTGGCTGTCGAAGAGCGGGCTGGTGGAATTCGATCGCATCACCGACCTCACCTCCACTGACAAGAACCTGCTGCGGCAGCGCATCTTGAACTTCGCGGCGCCGGGCACCATGGCCAACCGCGACTCGACCGACTTCGTGAAGCCGCTGTCTGACATCTATGGGCTCATCAACCGCGACATCGCCGACACGCGGGTGATGAACAACAACGACGACACCCGGGCGCGCTACTCGATCATCTTCTTGTCCGACGGTCAGCCGACCAACAACCAGGACGACGAGCTGCTCTGCGGCGACGCCGTGCGTCGCATTCGCCAGCTCAAGGATCTCGCCGACGACGTGAAGGTGAACACCGTGCACGTCTTCACGCCGAGCCAGCCCATCGCCTCGACCGCGTGCGACTTCGACGCGGGCATCACGGTGCCGCTGGGGGGCATGACGTGCACCATCCCCGATTTGCCGCCAGGTTCGTGCCCGCTGCTGATCGTGAACCAGAACGCCGAGCGGCTGTACCGCATGAGCCTGCTGGGGGGCGGCGACTTCCGCGACTTCCGCAACAACGAACCCATCAACTTCCTCAATTTTCAGTTCGGTCAGGTGCGACGAACGTTCATGTTCGACAAGCTCGTGGTGTCGAACCTCTCGGCCGCTGCAGGGAGCCCGGCGGAACCCGCCGACAGCGACTCCGACGGGTTGCTCGACACCGAAGAGACGATGGCCGGCACGTTGCCCTGGGTGAGTGATACCGACACCGACGGCTTTTCCGACGGGGTCGAGGTCTACTTCCGCAACCGCGGGGGTAACTTCACGCCCAATCAGGTCCCCACGGCCGACGGCGGCGGGCTCGACCCCGGCTGCCCGATCGAGCTGCGCGGCGTCGACCAGGACTGCGACACGCTGACCGACTGTGACGAGCAGATCATCGGCACCAACGCCCAGCGGATGGACAGTGACGACGACGGCGTCAGCGATGGCGTTGAGTTCCGCCTCGGCAGCCAGCCCAGCTCGAAAGACCTCCCCCAGGATCCCGACAACGATCGCCTCACCACGGGTGAAGAGCTGACGATGCACATGAACCCGCTCGTCGACGACTCAGACAACCTCTCGGTGACGGGGTATCGCTACGAGGTGGTGAAGAACGCCGGCCTCGATCTCGAAGGGCGACAGTGCTGGAACTTCACGGTCACCAACGTTGGGCTGGCCAACACCATCCCCGACACCCGCGATGCGGGGAACCCCGATGGCGGCCCGGATCTCTACCGCCAGCGTGCCGGGTTCAACGATCTCTTCGTCACCTTCTCGATGACGCCGGGTGATGACCCGACCGGGCGCACCTCGCTGCGCTCGTTCCGCCACGTGACGTCGCGGTACCCCGTGGGCGGCATCAAGTCGCCACACGACGGCGTCATTCGCGTCGGGCCCGATGATTTCGTGGCAGGCTGCCGCACCGCCGTTCCGACCACTCCGTAACTTCGGCCGAACACTTCCGGGTCTTTCCACCATGCGAATTCACGCTCTGTGTCTCGTTGCGTCCGTGCTGTTGCTGACGGGCTGTCCCCCCGAGATGGTCGAGTGCATCAACGGCGACGAGCCGGTCTGCGAAGACGCGGGCTCGTTGCCACAGGACTTCTGCAACTCGAAGGAAGAGGCCGAGTCCGACTCGACCAATTGCCACCTCACCGTGACCACGGTGGGGGGGGCGACGGCGGTGAAGCAAGACGTGTTTCTGAGCCGGCTGTCGGATGGTGGCGTCGACCAGGATTGGTACTTCGCGCAGCTGCCGGGTGGGTTGACGCCGCGCTCGCTGCTGCACGTCAACGGTGGCTACCGCGTGCCTCAGACCGCGGTGAACTTCTCGCTCAACGTGCTCAAGGAAAACGGCGCGATGCTCACCAGTGTCGTCAACGGCATCGACCGCCACGGGGCCGCCGCGCCCAAGCCGGTGGACCTCATTGTCCCGTTCTCAGAGTCGAACGCGAAGCTGTGGGTGCTGGTCGCCGACGAAGCCGGTGCGGGCTCGAACCGGGTCGACAACCGCAACCCGTATTCGTTGTTCATGGAGATCCTCGAGAACCCTGACTCCAACGAGCCCAACGACACCACGCCCACCTCGATTGCGCTGACGCCGGGCGCCAGTGGTGCGCAGGGCACCTCGAGCGGCTTCCTCGCGACCAACGACGACGTCGACCAATTCTCGTTCATCGCGACCGGCGGTGGTCGCCAGATCATCTACCTGCACATCACGGAGACGGGCACGCACCCCACGAACCCGCCGCCGCCGTTCCGCCTCTCGTACACGCTCACCGACCCGGCGGGCGTCGCGGTGTCCGAAGGTGTGATGGACAACGAGTTTCTGCCCATCGATCTCGCCACGGCCCGGCTCGCGGTGCCTGCCGGCGGCGCGTACACCCTGCGCATTTCGGGCTACAAGGCACCAGGGTCGACGGCGGTCATTCGCGGTGACCTGCGTGTGAACTACAACGTCGAGGTGCGGGTGATGCCCGACCTCGACATGCTCGAGCCCAACGACACGCTGATGACGGCGCGCGCGGTGAACTTCTCAGGCCCTGGTCGGCAGACGCTGGTCGGCAGGCTGGCGCACGTGCCCGATGACGAGTGGTTCCGCATCACCATTCCGGCGCGCGCGTCGCCCGGGACGTTGAGGTACTCGCTGACGAGCTCGATGACTGCGGGCCGTTACGCGCCGTTGTCAGGTACTCCTGCGCGGCAGATTCGGATCATGAAGCCCATCACCACGGGCGCCAACGCGCAGGTTCGCCAAACGAACTGCCGCGACGACGTGGCGCTCTGCCCCCGCGCCGACGACTTCGATCCGATGCTGCACGCCTCGCTCTGCAACTCGGCGGATCCGGCCCTGTGTCTGTACGCGCAGCGCAACGAAGAGAACCCTCGGCTGGCGAACCTGCGGAACCTGGTCGGCGCGATCCCCGTGTTGCCCAGCGGGAGCCCGACGGAGTTCGTCCTGGTGTTCCGCGACGAAGGGCAGGGCCTCAGCAAGTACGCCGACGACAAAGACTGGTCGCTGGTGCTGGACTTCACGGATGACGCCGACGAGGCCGCGCGCGCGGGTGGCCCGACCGCGGTCACGCTTGGTGGCACCACCACGGTCTCGACTGGTGAGCTGACCTTCGGTTACGGCCAGTACCTCGACTCCAACTGGTTCCGTCAGTCTCAGGCGCTGCGTGGGCTCAACGACTACGACGCGTACGACACCGATCGCGATCTCTTCCAGTTCAACTTCGGCGGTGCGACGGGTGATCAGAGCTGGGAGATCTCGTGGGATCTCCAGCACCCCGACGGTGGCACCGAGCCCCCCGGCGAGCTGGCCTTCGAGCTGACCTGGTGCGCTGGCAGCGGCGGCAACACGATGCTGTGCCCCAACGCCGAGCGTCAGCGCATCCTCGCCTTCAACGACGGGTCGCTGACGCCGTGGTACCTGCCTCAGAGTGTCAGCAATGGGCGCATGCTCTTCACGAAGCAGAACATGGGCACGTTCACGACGTACACGGCGGCCCCGGTCGGCTGCTGGTGCCATTCTGGTCCGCGCGTGATGGCCGGCTCGTTCTTCGCGAACGTCGCGGCCTTGCACCGCACCTCGAACGACGTGATGCGCTACCGCGTCTCGCAGCGCCTGACCCCGTATCCAGGCGCCTTCACCCTCGATGGTGGCGCGCAGACCTGCCCGGTGGTCGACGGCGGGTGCGGCTTCGCCCGCTGAGCTCCAAAAAAAGGGTCACTGCCAGTGGCAGTGACCCGGGGTACCAACGAGCACGTGCCGCGATCAGGGGCCCGCGTCGGCGCCGCCGCCGAAGCAGGGTGAGGTGCCCCCGTCGGTGGGCACGCCGCAGCCGGTGAGCTCGAAGTCTTTGCTGGGGAAGTTGGCCGCGTTGCTCTGAACCGAGATCTTCGCGGTGTAGAGCTTCGCCTGCGTCGGGGCGAACACGACGCGCATGTAGAAGTACTTGTTGCCCTTGACGGTGGCGGGCAGCGAGGCGGGCTCGGTGGTGAGCGTGAAGGCCGAGTCGCCGGTCAACGTGGCAGAGCTGATGGAGAGGTCGGCGAGGCCGCCGTTGCGAATGAGCAACGAGTCCTGCGGGGCGGCGCCGATGAAGGTGCCGCTGCCGAACTCGCGCGCGAAGCCGAGGCTGTCGCGGTCGCTGCAGAGCTGCGCCGCCTCGGTGAGGTTGTCGGCGTCGCACACCATTGGCGCCTTCCCACAGGCGGCGAAACCCGAAAGAATCGAGAAGGAAGTCAGGCTGGCCAGCAACATTCGCTTCATGAAGTTCCTCACTGAGGGGATGGCTTGAGCGGCAACAAACTACTTCATTGGGTCGGGCTCGTCGCGGTTGTTGCCACTGGCTGCGGTGGGGTGCGCGAGCAGTTCATCGGGACACGCATCGAAGACGGGTGCAGCGGCGAGTGGAACGTGTGCGCCACCACGGTCGGTTGCTTCGTTGGAGATCGCAGCTACGTCGAGGGCCGTTTCCCGGGGAAGAACTCTGTGGGCATTCAGCTCTTCGAGCCCAGCGAAGTGACCGTCTCTCTGTACCTCTTCGACACCGCCGGCGCCGGCGAGCAGACGGTCTTCAACTTCTTCGAGCCCAGCTGCAGCTCGCGCATTCGCCGCGAGGTGACGGGGCGCACGCTGCTGGGTGAAGTCGAAAAGACCGGCTGGTCGTTGCGCAAGGCCGAGCTCTCGGGCGTGGGCGATCACCTCATCGAGGTCGAGAGCGATTCGCGCACCCGCTACCTGATGAAGATCGACGTGCTGCCGCTGCGGCTGCGCGACGTGATGTGACACTCAACTGCCCTTCTTGAGCCGCTCGACGAGCTTCGAGGCGACGCGGAAGGAGTTGGCGGCGATGGTGAGCGTGAGCGGCACGCCACCGCTGGTGGGCAGGAAGCTCCCGTCGACGACGTAGAGGTTCTTCACCACGTGCGAGCGGCAGTCGGCGTCGAGCACGCTCGTGGCGGGGTCTTTCCCAAAGCGGCAGGTGCCACCCTGAAGAATGGTGGTCTCACCCGCAGTGCCGACGCGATCGACGCGATCGGGCTTCATCGCCGCGAGCACCTCTTCACCGCGATCGACGAGGAACTTCGTCATCGTGAAGTCCATCGGGTGGCGCTTGATGGTGATGGCTGCGACGGGGAGGCCGTACTTGTCTTTCACGTTGGGGTCGACGGCGACGTAGGTCGAATCGTTCGAGAGGAACTCGCCGTAGATCTCGAACTCGAGGATGCGGGCGTCTTTGTACTCGCGCAGCTTGTCCTTGAGCGCGGCGCCGAAGATGCCGTTCTGGCCTCTTCGCGCCAGCCCCACGGCCGCGAAGATCGGGTTGGGGTGCGCCCACATGAAGCCCAGCGTGCCGCCCTTGCGGAACCCGAAGCGCTCGTCGGGCAGCACGTAGAAGTCCTGCAGGCTGCGGTTGATGAAAGGTGCGGGCGAGGTGAGCCACGGCAGCTCGGCGCCGCGCTTGCTCACCGAGAACGTGGCCTTCGACTGACCGAAGCTCGAGAACAGCAGGTTCTTGCCGACCAGGCCGCTGTCGTTGCCCAACCCGTTGGGGAAGCGCGACGACTTCGAGTTGAGGAGCAGGCGGGCGCTCTCGACCGCGGTGCACGACGAGACGATGATCTTCGCGGGTTGTTCCTGCGTCACGCCGTCGGCGTCGCGGTACACCACGCTCTTCGCGTTGCCTTTGTCGTCGACGGTGATCTCCGTCGCCATGCACTTCGGTCGCAGCTCGACGTTGCCCGTGGCGAGCGCGGCGGGAATCAGCGACGCGCCGATGCTGGACTTGGCGCCGTGCTCACAGCCGTAGCTGCCACACAGGGTGCAGTACACGCAGGCGTCACGGCCGCGGTAAGGACGGCTGAGAATGCCGCGCGCCGTGGGGATGGCGTGCCACCCGAGCGACTTCGCCGCCTTGTCGATTTCGCCTGAGACGGGGTGCTCGGCCAGCGGCGGCATCGGGTAGTTGCCGCTGCGTGGCTCGAGGAACGGGTGGGGCACGGCGTTGCCGCTGACGCCCATCTCGACCTCGGCCTTGTCGTAGAAGGGCGCGAGGTCTTGGTAGGTGATGGGCCAGTCGGCGACGTTGCTGCCCTTCGGCGCGCCAAGCTCGCTCTTCATGCGGAAGTCGACGGGCTTGAGCCGGTAGAAGTAGCCGCTCATGTGTACGGTGCCGCCGCCGACGCAGTTGGCAGTCCACGCTTCGTTGGTGCGCGCGAAAGGCTGATCAGCCCCCGCCCGCCAGAGGTGAGGCTCGTCCCACGGGAGCGGCATGAAGAAGTTACGCCGCGAGTTGAGGATCTCGTCGTGGACGAAGTCTTCCTGTTTGTACCAGGCGCCCTTCTCGAGCAGCACGACCTTGAAGCCCGCGCGGCCGAGTTCGAGCGCGAGAGGGGCGCCGCCCGCCCCGGAACCCACGATGCAGATGTCGACTGGATCGAGTGCCATCAGCAGCCCTTGCCCCCGCCGCAGGTGAGCTGGTGCAAACGCTGGCTGCCGTCGTACGGCGCCTTCGGGTCACCCTTCACGTTGCGGCCGACCAGCTGGAAGCCCACCGTCTTCCAGCCCCCCTCGCCCTTGTTGCCACCGTAGGAAGGGTCGCCAAGGTACCCCTCGAGACAGAGCACGATCGCCATCTCGTACCAGCGCGCCTCACCGCTCTTCTCGGGCGAGTTCTTGAACATCGAGATCAACTCGTCCTGCTGCGCGCCGGTGCACTGCGCGAACGGCTTCTGGAACATGCGCTGAGCGCGGCGATCGAGGGCGGCCACACCGGGCACGAAGTTGGTCTTCATCTGCGCCATCGCTTCGGACTGAAGCATGCGATCGATGTACTCGGGCACGCCCGCCTCGACACCGCCTGCGTCTTGATCTTTGGGCAGAATGCGATCGACCACTGCCACCAGCGTCGCCCATTCGGCGTCGGTGAACGTCTGGTGCGAGCTCGTCAGCGGGTCCTTCACGACTGGCGCTTCGACGGGCTTCGGTTTCTCGGGCTCTTTGCAACCCTCGAGGAGCACCACGCCGCCCCCGAAGAACGTGAGGTGTTGCACGAAGATGCGGCGGGACACCTCATCGACGCCCTCGTCGGCCGGCAGTTTCAGCTCGTCGTCGCTCATACGCGGACGGAGTGTTGACGCTCGATCTTGACGACGCAAGAGGAGCATTCACCCCACAGCGGCGTGGACTGTCCACCACACACGCTCCAGCGATCGCACCACGCGTTCGATTGGCTACGATGCGCCGCATGGTTCGACGAATCGCGTTGCTGACGGTGCTCTCGCTGGTCGCGTGTACACCTCCTCCACCCCCCCCGGATGGCGGCACGGGTGGCGGGCGGGGTGGTGGCACCGGCGGCGGTGGCGGGCTCACTCCGTTTGGGGTGAGCGACCTCGACCCGAACGCACGTGACGCGACCTACTTTGCGGTCGCCTTCGATCCTGCGGCCCAGCGGGTCGGCGTCGCCTACTACACGCCCGCCGGCACCGAGACGATGGTCGGTCGCCCGGACTTTGATCTCAAATACGTCGAGTGGCGTCAGGGGGCCATCGTCGTGCCGCCCGAGCGCATTCGACTGTCCCAGGTGCTGGTGGGCCTGAGCGTCGCTTTCGACCCGATCAGCGGCGACCCGTTCGTCGGCTTCGTCGGGGGACCCGAAGGGTTCGTGGTGGGCCAGTCGAACTTCTGGTTCCAGAACGACTCCGCGTACGCCCGCCGCACCAACGGCACGTGGACGCAGACCACCGTCGCGCGCAATGGCGACGAGGTCTTCTGTGGCAACCGGGTGAGCGACTTTGGCTTCCTCGTCGGTCTGTGGTCGGCGATGGCCTTCGATTCGACGGGCAAGCTGTACTTTGGTTACCGCGACACGCACAGCGGCGCCTTCCCGCAGCAGGACTGGGCGGGTTCTGACGTCGAGGTGTGGGAAGGCATTCCGCGGCCCTCGATGGGGGTGTGCGTGGCGCCGGGTGGTGACAACAAGAACGCGTACGGTGGCCACCTGAAGATGATCATCGGCAAAGACAACCAGCCCGCCATCGTGCACGACCAGATGTTCGGTACCGCAGACACCAACGGGCAGAACGTCATCTTCCAGCAGCGGCGCACCGACGGCACGTGGTCGACCGCGGGCGGGACGTTGTTGGCGATCAGCAACACCCAGACCGGCGCGACCCTCGCCTACGACGCGACAGAAGGCTTTGGCATCGCGGTGGTCGACCGCGCGACGAACCAATTGAGCTACATCAATTCGGCCAACGGCACGGCGTGGAGCGCGATTGACCCCGTGTTCGGTGCCGGCAGCGGTGGCTGGTACCCGTCGCTCTCGATGGACCCCATCAACCACGAGCCGGCCATCGCGTTCTATGTGTGCAGCGCGCGCAGCTCGGTCACGGAGACGGGGTGCAACATCACTGAAGACGAGCTGCGGGTGACGCAGCGAATCTCCGGCAATTGGCGCGAAGTGGTGGTGGACCCGGGCGGAGGCTACGCCCCGCAACTCGGCTTCTTCGCGAACGGAAAGCGCGTCGTCGTCTACCGCGTGCCGCCGGCGATCGACCCTGCCAATGGGTTGCCGGTGTCGAACACGGGCGCGCTCAAGATTGCGGTGGAGCGCTGATGCTTCGGGCTCGGTGGTGGTGGCTGCTCGCCGCATGGGCGCTGGTGTCGTGCGCGCCTGAGAACGGGCTGGGTGGTTCGCTCAGCGAGGTGTTCCCGCTCGAGGTGTCGAAGGTCGACGTGCACCAGAATGAAGAAGCGCTGCAGGTGACCTATCTGCGCAACCGCGGCGTGTTCCTCGACGTGGTCGCGCGGGTGTCGATCTCGCTCTCGACCGAGGGGGTGTCGGTCGACGGGGGTGTTCCAGCCCTCGAGCTGAAGCCGGGCACGCGCATCAACCTCGCGGGCCTGGCGCCCAGCGGCGTGTTGCGCGCCTCGGTGACGCACGCTCCGGGTGGTGAGCCGGTGCGCAACCTGCCGAAGGTGGCGCGCGGCGATCTGGTCATCACCGAGGGCGGGCCGGTGGGCACGCTCACCTCGGGTAACTTCTCGATGCTCTTCGAGCAGGAAGGCGGCGACATCGGCTTCGGTCGCACGCTCAACGGGCGCTTCTCGGCCATCTCGCGAGACGCCGGCTTCGACCCGTACGTCGAGCCCGTCGACGCCGGCCCCTGAGCGGCGTCAGGCCTTCTCGAGAAACACGCGCAGGTTGGTCGATGTGCCGGGGATGACCGTCGCCCAGCGCTCGACCGTGCAGAAGCCCTGCAGCTCGATGCGAATCTGATGCGGGCCTGCGCCCAGGGTGAGCGTGCTCGGTGACTGCCCGTGTGACCTGCCGTCGACGGTGAGGTGCGCTTCCACGGCCTGGCCCCTGGCCGTGACCACGACGCGCAACTGCCCACTGTGTGGCGCAGGGGCAGGGACGGGGTTGTCGCCCGTCTTTTCGTCCTCAGGGTTGCGCCCGACGAAGGTGCGGTCTTGCTTCGAGGGGGGCACCAATGGCGGGCCCATCGTGGTGGCGTGGGTCGAGCCTCGGGGCTTTTCCTTTTCGGCGCGCGGCTTCTCGTCGAGGCGCAGAATGACGGTTTTCTGTTCGCCCGAAGAGCCTGTCTCCGAGGGCATGGGGGCGGCAGGCACCGAGAGCACGTCGCTGTTCGACGCCTCGGGCACGTTGTCTTCTTCGCTCAGCGAGGACGACTCGTCTTCGCCGAGCATCGAAGCTGCGTCGCGTCGCGCCGGGGGGGGCGCGGGCTGCGGCTCGCTTCCGACCTCGGCCAGCTTCGGCTTCGCCACGATGCGGGTCTTTTCCGCGACGACCTTCTTCGCCGGGGCTGCGGGGACGGCGATCTTGAACGCCTTGCTGAGGTCGACCTTGCTCGGGCCCGCCGCCGCTTCGAGATCGGCGACGAATTCGGTGACCGTGTCGGGGCGCTCGTTGCGCCGCTTCGCGAGACCGCGAACGATGACCTGCGAGACGATCTTCGGGATCGACTTCACCAGCGCGGTGGCGTCGGGCGGCGGCGTGTTCTTGTGGCCGTAGAGCACCTCGAAGTTGTTGTTGCCGAGGTACGGGGGCCGCCCCGTGAGCAGCTCGAAGGTGACGGCCGCGAGCGCGTACACGTCGGTGCGCTTGTCGATGTCTTCCACCCCGAGGATCTGCTCGGGTGACATGTAATAGGGGGTGCCCACCATCGCGCCGGGCCGCGTGAGACCGGGGTTGGCCTGATCGCGCACCACGCCGAGATCCAGAATCGTCACCCGGCCACCGACGCAGAAGAAGACGTTCTGCGGCTTGATGTCGCGGTGCACAAGGCCGTTGTGGTGCAGAAACGAGAGCCCCCCGGCGATCTGCTTCACGATCGCCACCGTTTCGGGCAGCGCCACCTTGCCGCCGTGCTTCTCGAGAACGTCCGAGAGCGTGAGGCCCTCGAGGAACTCCATGACGATGAAGGGCAACGCGCCGCGCCGGCCGTGCCCCTGAAAGGCGACGATGTTCGGGTGGCGCAACCCGGTCATCTTCTCGGCCTCGCGCTCGAAGCGCGCGACGACCTTCGGCTTGCGACAGTGCTCGGGCGCGAGGATCTTGATCGCCACCAGCTTGTTGGCCTGCATGTCGCGGCCCTTGAACACGCTGCCCATGGCGCCCTGGCCGATGCGCGTCTCGATGCGCCACCGCTGATCGAGCAGCTCGCCCGGGGTGACGTGCACGACGACGGTGTGATCGTGTGAATCGGCGGGCACGGCACCGACGAGTCTATCAGCGGCGGAAGAGCGAGGCCGCGTGATCGTGGGTCACCAGGCGGATCACCCGGTTCGACAGACCGGCCTGCTTGAGCCGGTGCGCCGCGCGCCCCAGCGAGACGATGTCGCTCGAGCCGAAACCAGCAGCGTCGCTCAGAATGAGCCGCGTGGGCCCCAGTGCGCGCACCAGCGCGACCGCGCGCTCGACGGGAAGCTGGGTGGGGTGCACGGTGAGCCCCGCCCAGAAGCCGAGGGCAAGAATGCCGCGCACCGTCTTGCCGGTGGCGCCCTCGATCAGCACGCGACCGGGAGCGAGGTCGCTCTGCTGCACGGTGGCCAGGATCTTCTTCGTCAGCCGCTCGGTCTCGTCCACCGGCGCGCTCACCAACGCGGGCCGCTTGAACTGGTGCGCAATGGCCAACTGCGCGAGGAGCGCTTCCAGCTCGATCGAGGAGCCGGTCTTCAACCCCAGCTGCCCCAGCGCGACGACGTGGGCCTGTTGAAAGTACCCGGGTAACGAGTCGAGCACCTGGGTCAGCCCTCGCCTCGGCACCACTTGCGGGTGCACGCCCAGCGCGACGGCGGCGTCGAGGCCTGCGCGACGAAGCCTTTTCAACTGCGCGCCGACGAGCTCGTCGAAGTGCGCGAGCAACCCCTCGACGGTGGCGGGGTGTGCGGTGGAATCGGCGACCGCGAGCACGCGGCGCACGCCGAAGACCTGGAGCGTCTCGAGATCGGCGTCGCTCAACCCCGCCGGGTGCACACGGGGGTTGAAGAGGTCACCCAGCACGTCAGCGGATCGCGCCGCGGCCGCTCGAGTCGAGCTCGACGCGCCTGGTGACGACGGCGTTGAAGGCCATGCCGCGAACGCCGCCCCCCATGCCCATGATGAGCTCGGTGGTGAGCGGCCGGCCGATGGACTCGCCGCGTTTGTTGAGCAGCGCTTCGAGCTTGCCGGTGTCTTCAGAAGACGAAGCAAAGGCCTCAGCGGGTGGCGGGAGCGCTGCGTTGGGGCGACGGGCGGTCATCGAGGGCTGTTCCGAGAGGAAGTCGGCGGTCGGCGCGGTGACCTGCTCGAGGGTGACGAGCCGATACGGTGACTCCGCGTACTTGTCGCTCTCGGTGTCGGGCTTCTCGAAGTAGAGCCCACCGCCCACGTAGACAGCCGAGTGCAGCAGGTCCATCTCACCGAATTCAGGGTGGTGGCGCGCGAAGGTGACCACGTCGCCGGGCTGCAGCTTCGAGGTGTCGAGCTTCTCGCCGGGCTTCGCGGTGGCGATCGCGGTGAACTCCGTCGAGTAGCGATCGCCGATCAGCTGCGCGTCGCCGTAGGCGAGCTGCACGTGCGTAGAGGCGTTGCCCTGGTACGCGCGCATCATTTCCCACGCGGTACCGTGGCAGTTTGGGGTCGAGCCGATCTCTACGAGGTCACCCATCCTCATCTCTTCTGCGAGCTTCCTGGTGCCGGGGATGGTGATGTTGTTGCCGGTGTCGAGGTCGCGGTTGACGAGGCCCTGGAGCACTGGCGGCAGAAAGTCGATGGCCGAGTAGGCGCGGTTGGCGTCGAACGGGACGGCGCTCTTCCCACCGAACTCGGCCTTCAGCGCGTCGAACTGCGGCCGGCTCAGCGTGCCGAACGAGACGTTGACGGAGCGGGTCATCAGGTCTTGCGCGCCCGTGAGGCCGGTGAATTGAGACGTGGTGGCGCTGCGCACAGGAACGCCGGCGATGGTCGAGCCGACGTTGGCGGGGCCGAGCGGTCGGGTGGCCGCCGGGTGCAGCGTGCCCTCGAGGGGGGCGAGCACGGACTTCTTCACCTTCGAGGCGGGCGCGGCGCCCCACGTGCCGGGGCTCACCGTCGCCGGCCTGGGTGCGGTCTCGGTGCTTCGTGGCGTGGTGGAGCGAGGCGCGACAGGTGCAGGGGACTGCTGCAGGCGGCGGGGCATGGCTCGCATTTCGCGCGAACCGCCCGGCGAGTGCAAGTCATTGCCCGGCGGGTTGTCCTTCGTTGCGCGGGTCGGACGCGGCGGTGCGCAGGCCCGTGATGGGGTCGACCATCACCGCCTCGGCGTCGCCCCAGCCCGCTTTGGGGACGAACGTGTGCCCGCGTTGCTCGAGCGCGGCGCGGGTCGCCGGGTCGAGGCCGTCGGGGTCGACCCACACCTCATCGGGGAGCCACTGGTGGTGAATGCGGCCACGGCTCACGGCCCGGGCGACGTCGAGCGAGCCGTCGAGCACATTGCTCACCACCTGCATGACCGTGGTGGGGATGGTGGATCCCCCCGGGCTGCCGACCACCAGCATCACGTCGTGATCGCGATCTTTTTGAAACACCAGCGTCGGCGTCATCGACGAGACCGGAATCTTCCCCGGCGCGATGGCGTTCGCTTCGCCCATCACCAGCTGGAACTTGTTGGGCGCGCCGGGCTGCGCGGCGAAGTCGTCCATCTCGTCGTTGAGCAGCACGCCGGTGCCCTTCGCGACGATGCAGCTGCCGAAGTAGTAGTTGATGGTGGTGGTGAGCGCGACCGCGTTGCCTTCGGCGTCGACCACCGAGAGGTGCGTGGTGTTCTTCTTGAGCGGGTCGGCGGCCGTCGGCGCGCCGAGCAGCGTCGTCGAGCGTGTGGCCTTCGTGAGATCGATGCGCGCGGCCTTCTCCTGGATCGACGCCTCAGAGAGCAGCGCGCTCACCGGCACGTCGACGAAGGCAGGATCTCCGACCAGCGTGGAACGATCGGCGTAGGCGATGCGGAGCGACTCGATGAAGGTGTGCACGGCGTCGACCTCACGACTCGCGGGGCCTTTCACGCCCTTGGCTTCGAGCAGGCCAAACGTCTCGAGCAGCGCAATGCCACCGGCGCTCGGCGGCGGCATGGTGACGATGCGTTGACCGCGGTAGCGCCCCTCGAGCGGAGCGCGCCACGTCGTGTGGTACCGCTTCAGATCTTCGAGCGAGAGCAGGCCGCCCTTCGCCTCCACGGTGCTGACGATCGCCTGGGCGATCTTCCCCGAATAGAACGCCGACTCCCCCTTCTGGGCGAGCGCGGTCAGCGTGGCCGCGAGCTCGGGCTGGGTGATCACCGTGCCGTTCGCAGGCACGACGCCATCGCGCAGAAAGATGCGGGACGCCTCGGTGTCGGTCTGGAGGCACGCCTCGCGATCGAGCGCCACGGCCCGGTACCTGGGCGTCACCGGGAAGCCCTGCTTCGCCGCCCGAATCGCGGGCGCCAGCACCTTCGCGCGAGGGAGCTTTCCGTATTTCGCGTGCAGCTCGAGGTAGCCCTTCACGGCGCCCGGCACCGCGATCGACAGCGCGCCATCGGTGGCCTTGCTCGGCACCAGCTTGCCGTCGACGAGGTACATGTCGCGCGTGGCCTTGAGCGGCGCTACTTCGCGAAAGTCGAAGGCGAGATCTTCACCGCTCTTCTGCAGGTGGATGATCGCGAACCCGCCTCCACCGAGCCCTGAGTGGTACGGCCCGACGACCGCCATCGTGAACGCCCCTGCGACCACGGCGTCGACGGCGTTGCCTCCTGCGGCGAGCATCTCTCGCGCAGCTTCTGCGCCGAGCGGGTGGGCGGCGGCGGCGACGCCCTTTTCCCAGGGACGCGCGGCGAGTGACGGCAACGAGAAGGTGAGGGTCACTGCGAGGGCAAGACGCGTCATGACCTCCCTTTATCGGGAGTGTCCACCCACGCACACCTTTGCCAGCCCCATGTCACCCGTGCCGCGGCTGGTCTGGCTCAGTGCGCGCAAACGCATGAAATGATGAACGTCTACATGTGGCATGTCTCATGCTGAAGGCGTGCGTCATGCAGTTCAGCTCTGACACGCAGACCAGCCTGACCCCGAACCCCGACGACGTGATGTCGACGCGTGAGTTCCTGGGCGTGTCGACCTTCATCAAGCCCAGCTTCCGCATCTCGGTGAGCCCGCGTTCAGGTGAGTTGGCGGTGCAGGTCGAGGCGGCGAGCGAGTTCAAGCACCAGCTCCCTCGCCGTGTGGCGCGGCACTGACGTCAACTCATTGACCCTGAGCGGTGCCCTTGCCAAAGGGTGACGTATGAACCCATCCCTCGCGGCAGTGGTGTTGTGCGCAGGCAAGGGCACGCGGATGAAGTCGGAGCGGGCGAAGGTGCTGCACCCGATCCTCGGTCGGCCCCTCGCGTGGTACCCCGTCACCAGCGCCTTCGAGCTCGGCGCCCAGCAGGTGGTGGCGGTGGTCGGCCATCAAGCCGAAGAAGTGAAGCAGCAGCTGAGCGCCGGCTTCCCCGGGCAGCCGATCCAGTTCGCGATGCAGGCTCAGCAGCGAGGCACGGGCGACGCGGTCGCTTCGGCGCGCGGCGCACTCACCGGCTTTTCGGGCGCGGTGCTCATCCTCTACGGTGACGTTCCCCTGCTCACGGTCGACACGCTCAAGCGCCTCGTCGCGGCGTACCAGCCGTCGAAGGGCCCGCTGGCGATGATCAGCTGTCGTCTCGAAGACCCCACCGGCTATGGGCGCGTGCTGCGCGGGCCGGGCCGCAAGGTCGAAGGCATCGTCGAACACAAAGACTGCACCCCCGAGCAGCGCCTCATCACCGAGGTCAACGCCGGCATCTACATCGTCGACGCGAAGTTCCTCTGGGGCGCGCTCGAGAAGCTCACGCCGCAGAACGCGCAGGGCGAGCTGTACCTCACCGACATCGTCTCGCAGGCGGCGAAGGTCGGCGAGGTGGCGGTCATCGAGGCCCCCGCGCAGGAAACGGCGGGCGTGAACGATCGCGCCGAGCTGGCCGAGCGCGCCGAGGTGATCCGCGCGCGGGTGAACACGCGGCACCTGAAGGCGGGCGTGACGCTGCAGCACCCGGCCTCGACCTTCATCGATGCGGGCGTCGAGATTGGCCCCGAGACGGTCATCGGCCCCAACGTTTCGATTCAGGGCGAGTGTGAGATCGGCGCCAACGTGACCATCGACCAGGGCGCGGTGCTCACGCACACCACCGTCGGCGACGGCGCGCACGTCAAGCCGTACTCGGTGCTCGAAGAGGCCGTCGTGGGCCCGAACTGCCACGTGGGCCCCTTCGCGCGGCTGCGGCCGGGCACCGTGCTGGAAGAAGACGTGCACGTCGGCAACTTCGTCGAGACCAAGAAGGCGCGGCTGCGCAAAGGCACCAAGGCCGGTCACCTGGCGTACCTCGGCGACGCCGACATCGGGCCGGGCTGCAACATCGGCGCGGGCACCATCACCTGCAACTACGACGGCGTGAACAAGCACCAGACCGTTCTGGGGGCTGGCGTCTTCGTCGGTTCCGACACGCAGTTGGTCGCGCCGGTGAAGGTGGGCGATGGCGCGTTCATCGCGGCAGGTTCGACCATCACCGACGAGGTGCCTCCGGGCGCGCTCGCGCTTTCCCGCACTCCGCAGACGACGAAAGAAGGCTGGGCCGAACGTCGCCGCAAAGTGCTCGCAGGTTTGAAGCAGGACTGAGGAATCCCCATGTGCGGAATCGTTGGCTACGTCGGTGAACAGCAGGCTGCCCCCATTCTCGTCGGGGGCCTGAAGCGCCTCGAGTACCGCGGCTATGACTCTGCGGGTGTGGCGGTGCTCGAGGACGCGACGCTCACCGTGGTGCGCGCGACCGGCAAGCTGCGCAACCTCGAGGGCAAGATCGCCACCGAGATGCCGAAGGGCAAGGTGGGCATCGGCCACACGCGCTGGGCGACGCACGGGCGACCGAGCGACGACAACGCGCACCCGCACACCTTCGAGGGCGTGTCGGTGGTGCACAACGGCATCATCGAGAACCACCTCGCGTTGAAGGCGGAGCTCAAGGCCAGGGGGCACGCGTTCTCGTCCGAGACCGACTCCGAGGTCTTCGCGCACTTGATCCGCGAGGCGCAGCAGAGCGGCAAGTCGCTGCTCGACGCCGTGCGCGTCGCGGTGAAGCAGATCAAGGGCACCTACGCGCTGGTGGCGATCAGCGAGGCCGACCCGTTGCGCATCGTGTGCACGCGCGAGGCCCAGCCGATGGTGCTCGGCTACGCCGAAGGCCAGAACTTCGTGGCCTCTGACGTGCCGGCGCTCCTCGAGCACACCCGCGACGTGGTGTTCATGGAAGACGGCGACGTGGCGGTGGTGAGCAAAGAGGGCATCGCGCTCACCGATCGCACCGGCGCCGAGGTGAAGCGCAAGCACACCCGCATCGACTGGACGCCCGGCATGGCCGAGAAGGGTGGCCACAAGCACTTCATGCACAAGGAGATCTGCGAGCAGCCGCGCGCGGTCGCCGACACCCTTCGCGGGCGTGTGCTGCGCTCGGAAGGCGACGTGCACTTCGACGGCTGGTCGCTGAGCGAAGCGCAGGTCAAGGCGATGGATCGCGTGTGGATTCTCGCGTGCGGCACCTCGTACCACTCGGGCCTCGCCGGCAAGTGGATGATCGAGACCCTGGCCCGCATCCCCGTCGAGGTCGAGCTGGCCAGCGAGTTCCGCTACCGCGACCCCATCGTCGGCAAGAACCAGCTCGCGGTGGCCATCAGCCAGTCGGGTGAGACGCTCGACACCCTGGCGGCGATGCGCGAGGCGAAGACGCGCGGTGCAACCACCATGACGCTCTGCAACGTCGTTGGCTCGGCGATGACGCGCGAGGCCGACTTCACCGTGCTCACCAACGCGGGCCCGGAGATCGGCGTCGCCTCGACCAAGGCCTTCACCACGCAGCTCGTCGGGCTCTACCTGCTCGCGATCAAGCTCGGTCGGCTGCGCGGCACGCTGAGCAGGGAACAGGCGCAGCAGCACCTGACCTTGTTGTCCGCAGTGCCGAAGGTCATCGAGCAGGTGCTGCAGACCGAGACGAAGGTGAAGGAGATCGCGCGCAAGTACCTGCACGCCACCGACTTCTTGTTCCTCGGTCGTGGCCCGATGCACCCCGTTGCCCTCGAGGGCGCGCTCAAGTTGAAGGAGATCTCCTACATCCACGCCGAGGGGTACGCGGGCGGTGAGATGAAGCACGGGCCGATCGCGCTCATCGACGAGAAGCTGCCGGTCGTCGTCGCGGCCCCGCAGGAACCGCACGTTCACTACGAGAAGATCATCGGCAACATCGAAGAGGTGCGCGCACGAGGCGGCATGGTCATCGCCGTGGTCGAGCAGGGTGACGAGCACGCGAAGTCGCTCGCCAACGATTTCATCGAGATCCCGAAGACGAGCGCGCTGATCGCCCCGCTGATCGCGACCATCCCGCTGCAGCTGCTCAGCTACCACGTGGCCGATCTGCGAGGCACCGACGTCGATCAGCCCCGCAACCTCGCCAAGAGCGTTACGGTGGAGTGAGCGGTGGCCTCACGCGAGATCTCCGAGCGCAGCGCCAGGGCGCTGATGGCGCTGTTCCCCACCGCGCAGGGCAGAGCAGACGCCGAGGCGTGGCTGGTCGATCAGCTCGTCGACGCCGAGCTGCACCGGCGCGGCGTGCCTGACGTGGTGAGCGGCGCGATTCACGCGCTGGCGCTCAACCAGGGCTCGATCCTCAAAGAGGAGTTCGATCTCTCGACCCACGGCCACTCCGACGGCTGGGTGATGGGCGCGGTGCTCATCGACCCGCTGGAGTTCACCGTGTTCAACATGCACCACGGCTTTCCAGCGGGCGACGCGGCGTTGAGGGCGATGGTGGCCGGCATGCGGGAGGTGGCGCCCTCGTCGAAGGTGGTGCGCCTGCACACCGACGGCTTCGCGATGCTCTTCGGACCGACGGCCGACCGCGCCGTGGGCCCCGAGCTCATCGTGCGGCTCAAGGACGTGTTGCCTGCGAAGGTCGGCAAGCCGATTCGCTTCACCTTCGGGTTGCTCGAGCTCAGCGTGGTCGACCCGCCGAATTGGCAACTGCTGGGCCCGCTGGTGTGGGCCGAGTGCGAGCGCGCGTTGATGATCGCCCGTCGTCAGCCGACCGAAGCACTGCAGCGCCGCTGCGTGGTGCTCGATGGCCGGCTGCCCGACCTGCCGCGCTGATTCCTTCTTCGGCTCGGCGTCGAGGTGGGTCCACAGGAGCGGGTCACCCTTCAGGAAGGGCACGCGCACCCGGCGCGAACTCACCCGCCCGCGATCGCTGGCCGGCACCCACGACGGCGTCAGCAGCGCATCGGCCACGAAGCGCTCTTCGAGCTCGTCTTCGCTGAGCTGACGACCTGCACCGGCGTCGACCTTCAAGAACAGCACTTTCGACGACTGCTTCGCCTCGAAGGTCGACCACCGCAACGGGTCGCCCGCACTCATCGGCACCAATGCGACCCGCCATCAGCCGAGACGAGAACTCTGGCCGCGGGGCAGGGAGACACGTTCGGCGTCATCGCTCCGGTCACCTCGCTCGGCTTGCACGGGGTGGTCGCCACCCGCGCAGGCTTCGTCGCGGTGGGCGGAGAGCTGCTCGGCTCCCTGGGGAAGGGCGTGATCCTCGCGCGAGGCCCTCGCGTGCTGGTTCGTCTTCGGGCCGTTCAAGTCATGGTGTGGCGCGTTGTGCACCGACGTCAGCCAGCAGCGACTTTGGGCCCAACGCCTGTTGCAAGGTGCCTGGTCCGCAGGTGATGGAAGCAGTGTGTCTGCAGAGGCGGCATGCGACGCCGGCAGTGGCTCAATCGAGCGACCGGTGGAGTGAAGCGGTTGCGCGCGTTGCTCGACGGGTGCGCGCAAGGGCTGGGCCGGGGCATCGAGAAGGCGTAGGATGGAGGCCTCTCTCCTCGAGGTGTCTCATGCAAGCCCCCAACGACATCAGCGCCGTTCGCCGCGCGTACGACGTGCTCCGCAAGGCATACAACGAGCAGCCATACCTCGACGCCGAGGCCCGAGAAGACCTGCTGCATCGCCTCGAGAAGATGCTGCTCAAGTACGACGACGAGTTCGTCAAGGCGATGAGCGACGACTTCGGCTATCGCAACGCCTTCGAGTCGCGCACCGCCGACGTGCTCATTCCGCTCGACTCGGCCCGCTACGCCCGGAAGCACGTCCGCGAGTGGATGCAGCGGCGCACCGTCAACTCGCACCCGCTGAGCATGCCGTCGCACACCTACGTCGAGCCCATTCCCCTCGGCGTGGTGGGCATCATCGCGCCGTGGAATTACCCCATTCTGCTCACCCTCTCTCCGGCGGCGGCGGCGTTCGCAGCGGGCAACCGGGTGCTGCTCAAGCCCTCGGAGGTCTCGGCGAAGACGACTGAGGTGCTGGCGAAGGCCATCGCCGAGTTCTTCAAGCCCGACGAGCTCGCGGTGGTGACGGGCGGTGCTGAGGTCGCACGCGAGGTGACCAACCTCCCGCTCGATCACATCGTCTTCACCGGCTCGACACAGGTCGGGCGGCTGGTGCTCAAGGCCGCGGCCGAAAACCTGGTGCCCGCGACGCTCGAGCTGGGCGGCAAGTCGCCTGCGCTGATTCACCCCTCGTACAACCTCGACGCGGCGGTCGAGCGCATCGCGCTGGGCAAGACGTTCAACGGTGGCCAGACCTGCGTGGGCGTCGACTACGTGCTCGTGCCGCGCGCGCTGCTCACCACCTTCGTCGACAAGCTCAAGGCACGCCTCGAGTTCCAGCATGCGGGGCGCGACAACTTCACGACCATGGTCACCGACCGTGCGTTCAAGCGAATGGAGGTGCTGCTCGCCGACGCGAAGAGCAAGGGCGCGAAGGCCATCGAGACCTTCAAGGTGAAGGAAGGCACGCGCGCCTTCCCGCCCACGCTGCTGCTCGACGTGAACGACGAGATGACCGTGATGCAGGAAGAGATCTTCGGCCCCTTGCTGCCGATCATCCCCTACGACACCGTCGACGAGGCGATCGCCAACATCAACGGCCGCCCCCGACCGCTCTCGCTCTACTACTTCGATGACGACGCAGAGCGCATCGACGAGGTGCTCCACCGGGTGCCCAGCGGCGGGGTGTGCGTCAACGACACCCTCATTCACTTCGCCCAGGAAGAAGTGCCGCTCGGCGGCGTCGGCGCGAGCGGCATGGGGCAGTACCACGGCGTCTGGGGCTTCGAGCGGTTGAGCCACCTGCGTGGGGTGATGGTGACCAGCCGCGTCAGCCCGGCCTACCTGTTCTTGAAGCCGCCGTACCCCGGCATCGCGCTGCGCAGCGTGAACTTCCTGATTCGGGGTCTGCAGGGGTTCGCGCGCTCGTTGTCGTGACGCGCGCGTCAGCTCGCGGGGCGGGTTCGCGCTCGGGCCCACTCGCGCAGCCGCGCCACGTCTTCGGCCATGGTGATCGCGAGCGGTGACGTCTCCTTCACCGAGGTGAGGAGGTGCTCGCCCGTCAGTTCCTGCGAGTCGGCGAATGCGTCGTAGAGACCGGCCACCACGAGCTGTTCGATCTCCGCGCCGCTGAAGTTCTCGGTCGCCTTCGCCAGCTCGGGAATGGGGAACTTCGCCGGGTCGCGCTTTCGCTTGATGAGCTGAATCTTGAGGATGTCGGTTCGCTCGTCGAACGAGGGCAGGTCGACGAAGAAGATCTCGTCGAAGCGGCCCTTGCGCAAGAGCTCGGGCGGCAACGACTCGATGCGGTTGGCCGTGGCCACCACGAAGACGGGCGACGTCTTTTCCTGCAGCCAGGTGAGCAGGGTGCCGAACACACGCGCGCTGACGCCGGTGTCGCTGCTGCCACCCGACGCGCCTGCGAGCCCCTTCTCGACCTCGTCGACCCAGAGCACCACGGGCGCGAGGCTCTCGACGGCGCGAATCGCCTTGCGCAGGTTCTCTTCCGAGCTGCCGACCAGACCCGAGTAGATGCGGCCCATGTCGAGGCGCACCAGCGGCAACTTCCAGCTCGTGGCGATGGCCTTGGCGGTGAGGCTCTTGCCGCAGCCCTGTACGCCGAGAAGCAACAACCCCTTGGGCGAGGGCAGCCCGAACTCACGCGCCGCATCGCTGAAGGCGTTCTTGCGGCGGTCGAGCCACCTCTTCAAGTGACCCAGCCCGCCGACGTCAGCGAGCGATTGATCGGTCGCGTGGTACTCGAGCAGCCCTGACTTGCGAACGACCTGGCTCTTCTCGTCGAGGATGAGCTTCAGGTCAGAGCTGTCGAGCTTGTTGTCGCGGGCGATGGCCTTGGCGAACGCGTTCTCGGCTTCCGACAGCGTCAGCCCGTGTGCGGCCGAGATGAGCGAATCGGCCTGTGCCGGCGTGAGATCGACCGTCGCCTTGCGGCTGCGCGTCACCGTGCGCGCGATGTCTTTGAGCAGCTGCATCAGATCGGCCTTGGTCGGCAGCGGCACGTCGATGACCGAGACGTCTTTCTCCAACTCGGAGGGCAGCGTCAGCACGGGCGCGACGACGATCACCGTCGTGTAGGCGCTCTTCAGCGCGCTCCCCAACTCGCGGAGCGCGCGCACCACCACCGGCTCGTCGAGGTACCGGTGGAAGTCTTTGAGCATGACGATGCTCGGGTTGGGCAGCTTGGAGATGTGCATCAACCCGCGCAGCGGCTCGGCGGTCTCTTCGATGGGGGTGCCCCGGTGCGCGCCAGTAAAGGTCCGCAGACCGCGGGTCGCGCTCCACTCGACGAGTTCCTTGCCGTGGGCGCGGGCGATCTCGCCCATCAACGCGTCGACGCGCTGCTCTTCGAAGGTGACGAGGTAGAGCAGCGGGTATCGGGCGCGAATCAGCGTGTCGACTTCGCGCAAGAAGTTCGGCGTCTCGCTCATGGGGTTGGTGAATCTACTCGTGCTCGGTAGAAGCCGGCCATGAGACGAGCGTTGCTGCTGCCCTTGCTGTCGCTTCTCGCTTGCGCCACCACGACAGAGAAGAAGGTCGCGCCGGTGGTGGGGCCCCCCGTGGTGACCACGCCTCGAGAAGTGCACTTCGGCGAGCTGGTGCAGCTCACGTTTGGGGGCGAAAACGCCGAGGCGTATTGGCGCTTCGACGGGCGCGGGGCCTCGATGCAACGCCGCGTGGGCGACGAGGCGTGCGATCGCATCGCCACCCTCGAGCTCTTCGACGCGCAGAGCCGCCTGCTTCGTGAGCCGAGCCCGAAGCTCTTTTCGAGCGGCAAGGGCGCGACCACCTGCGCGCACTTCCTCGCCGATGACCGCGAGGTGCTCTACGCATCGACGCACCTTGGTGGCGACGCGTGCCCGCCGAAGCCCGACATGTCGCTGGGCTACGTCTGGGCGCTCTACGACTCGTACGACATCTTCAAGAAGAAGGCCGATGGCAGCGGTGAGCTGACGCGGCTCACCGACGCTCCGGGCTACGACGCCGAGGCCACGGTGTGCGGGAAAGACGGGTCGATCGTCTTCACCTCGACGCGCGACGGCGACATCGAGCTCTACCGGATGGATCGCGACGGCAAGAACGTGAAGCGGCTCACCTTCACGCCGGGTTACGACGGCGGCGCGTTCTTCAATCGGGACTGCTCGAAGCTCGTCTGGCGCGCCTCGCGACCGAAGCCCGGTAGGGAACTCGAAGACTTTCAGGGGCTGCTGAAGCGTGGCCTCGTGCGGCCCAGCAAGCTCGAACTCTACGTCGCGAACGCCGACGGCAGCGATGCGCGTCAGGTGACGTATTTGAACGCGGCGTCGTTCGCGCCCTTCTTCTTCCCCAGGGGCGACCGGCTCATCTTCTCGAGCAACTACGGGGATCCGAAGGGCCGCGAGTTCGATCTCTGGGCCATCAACGTCGACGGCACGGGGCTCGAGCGAATCACGCACACGAAGGGCTTCGATGGCTTCCCCATGTTCTCGCCCGACGGCAAGTGGCTGCTCTTCTCGAGCAACCGCATGACGGCCGAGGGCGCGCAAGACACGAACCTCTTCATCACCGAATGGAGGGACGGCGCCGTGGTGTCGAGCGGTGGCGCGGCGGAGCGCACGCTGAAAGACGCCACCTGGCTCGCTGCACCCGAGCGTGAGGGCCGCGGCATCGGCACGAAGGGGCTCGACGAAGCAGGCGCGTGGCTCGAAGAGCGCTTCAAGACGTTGGGGCTCGAGCCGCTCGGCGCCGACGGCTCGTTCCGCGTGCCGTTCGAGGTCGCGACGAAGACCACGCGCGGCAAGGGCACGGTGTTGACCGTTGCCGGCAAGAGCGTCTCCGAAGCCGACTTCACCCCTGTCAGCTGGAGCAGCGCCGGCACCGTGAAGGGCAAGGCCGTGCTCGCGGGCTGGGCGATTCAAGACGCGGAGCTGGGACTCGACGACTTCAAGGGCCTCGACGTGAAAGGGAAGATCGTCATCGCGCGCCGGTTCGTGCCCGAGAACGAGAAGCTCTCGGCGTCCGAGGCGCAGCGACGCGCGGGCGATCTCCGCAAGAAGGCCTTCGTCGCGAAGAACGCCGGGGCGAGGGCGCTGATCGTTGTCGACTGGCCGGTGGTGGTGGCCTCGAAAGATCCGCACGCACCGTCAGGTCCGCCTCCCGAGGCGGCCTTTCCCGGGCTCCGACCTGAAGGCACGGGTGAGGCCGGCATCCCGGTGTTGCTCGTGAAGCGCGCGGTGCTGGAGTCGAGCTGGAAGGCGCTCGAGGCGAAGAAGCCCATCGACGTAGCGCTCGGGGTCGAGCTCGTCACCGAGCGCACGAAGGCCTTCAACGTCGTCGGTCGCATCGCCGCGGGCAAGAAGTCGAAGCCGGGCGTGGTGGTGATCGGCGCGCACTACGATCACCTCGGGCTCGGCGGGCCGAACTCGCTCGCACCCGACAAGTCAGCCCCCCACCTCGGCGCGGATGACAACGCGAGCGGCACCGCGACGTTGCTCGAGATCGCGAAGTCGCTGTCGGAAGCGAAGGCCGAGCTGACGCGCGACGTGGTCATCGCCAGCTTCAGCGGTGAAGAAGACGGCGTGCTTGGCTCGGCGGCGCTCGTGAAGTCGAAGCCGGCGTGGCTCGAGGGCGCGGTGGCGATGCTCAACCTCGACATGGTCGGGCGCCTTCGCGAGAACACCCTCTCGGTGCTGGGCAGCAAGTCGGCCAGCGAGTTCGACGCGTTGATCGCGACGGCGTGCGCGAGCGCTCGGGTCGACTGTCGTGCGAGCGGTGACGGCTACGGCCCGAGCGATCACATGTCGTTCTACGTGGCGGGCGTCCCCGTGCTGCACTTCTTCACGGGGGCGCACGGCGACTACCACAAGCCCTCCGACTCGCCCGACAAGCTCAACGCCGTCGGGATGGCGAAGACCGCGGAGGTCGTCGTCACACTCGCGCGCGCCGCGCAGGACGCGCAGCTCACCTTCAACAAGATCCCCGAGCCGGCAGGGCAGGGCGACGCGCGCAGCTTCAATGCGTCGTTGGGCACGGTGCCGAACTACGGAGGCCCCCCGCCTGGCGTGAAGGGCGTGCTGCTCGACGACGTGCGATCCGGCGGCGGCGCGGACAAGGCGGGCATGAAGCGCGGTGACGTGATCATCAAGCTCGGCACCTTCGACATCGCGTCGGTGGAAGACCTCATGTTCGTGCTCATGCAGGCGAAGCCGGGCGAGACCATCACCGCGAAGGTGTTGCGCGAGGGCAAGACGCTCGAGCTCGAGACGACCTTTCAGGAAGGCAGGCGCCGCTGAAGGCGATGAACAAAGCTGAGGCCGACGCGTGGCTGCGCGAGAACCCCGGCGCACGCGACGGGCTCAAACGATTGCCCGACGACGTCGACGCAGCTCTCGCTGCGGCCCATGTGCTCTCGATGATCCCTGATGACTCGGCGAGCGCGTGGGGGCTCGGTCGTTCGTGTCAGCGCCTCCCCGCGACGGTGATCCGCGAGGTCGTGCGACTGCTGCCGAACGAGGCGACCTCTGTGGTGAGGCTCTTTCTGCGCGAATACGTCACGCCCTCTCTCGCCGATGCGGCGCTCAAAGACGCCTGGGTCGAGGCAATGCACGCGTTGCTCGATCTCAACGTCACGTACGCCTGGGGCTCGAGGCAGCGCAAAGCGAAGCTGCAGTCGCTCGCGAAGAGACCGCGGGTCGTGAGCGCGGTTCAGGCAGCGGTGGTGGGCAGCGCCAACGCCTCGCTCGACATGCTCGCGGTGCTTGCGATCGATTCGTCTGAGGCATCCATCGACGCGCTGTTGCCGTTGTTCTCCGATGGAAAGCAGCAGGCCCGCCTCGAGGCGCTCGCGACGCACGCCGCAAAGACGCCTGCCATGAAGGCGTTGTTGGCGGGCGCGACGCGCAACCGCGAAGCAAAGGAACGCACGAGCTCGGCGGTTGAAGTCATCGGCCGCCTCGTCGGCGATCCATCGCTCGAGCGCGTGAAGTTCTCCGTCTCGTTTGGCAGCACCGAGCTCCAGAGAGGGGACGTGCCCCTGATTCAGGCGTACCTCTCGGTGAACTCGGCGAAGGACGTCTGGTGGTCGATGTCCGTCACGCGGGTCGACCGCGCCTGGAAGATGCCGACGAGCTCTTTCGGTGCCGAGGGTGCAAAGCAGGACGACCTCGACCTCGGCTCCTGCGCGTTCGAAGAGCTCCCCACGTGGGTCGAGCAGGCCGCGAAGAAGCTCCAGGTCGAGTTTCGCGTGGCGTTTCTCTCCGGCTCCCTGCGCGGCAAGAAGCGAGAGGCCTTCACCGCGTGGTTGCTACCGGGGCGCTAGACTCGCTCACCCATGACGCGAGACGAGTTCCGCGAGGCCTTGCTGCAGGTGATGGAACGGAAGGTTCACTGGGCCTGGCCGCGCTTCACCTCGGGCGCGGTCGCGAAGTCGAAGCTGCACGTGCACCTCGAGCAGGAATACGCCGTGTTCGTGCGCGACTTCCCCGTGCTCGTCGGTCGCGCGTACGTGCAGTGCCCCATCGCCGAAGTGCGGCGTGAGCTGGCCGAGAACCTCTACGAAGAAGAGACGGGTGGGCTGCACGCCGGTCGCCCGCACCCCGAGCTGTTCCTCGAATACCCCAAGGGGCTCGGCTTCGATCTCAGGCGCTTCGTGAACGTGACGCTGTTGCCAGGAGCGAAGCGGTACCGCGACGTGCTCGACGACACAACCCAGCGCCGGGGCTGGGCCGCTGCGGCCGCCGTCGTCACTGTCTTCATCGAAGGCACTCCGCACGAGCGCGCTTTGTTCGACCCGGCAGCGCCGCCCAGAGCCGAGCCTGCGCTGAGCGAACACCCGCTGGCGAAGCACTACGGGCTGCCGCTCGAGTCGCTCGCGCTCACGAAGGCGCACCGTGGCGTCGAAGGTGATCACCGCCTCGCCGCCTGGAAGGTGATGCTCGATCACGTCATCGACGCCGATCGGCCCGGAGTGCTGGCCGCCATGAACGAAGCGCTCTCGGCGTGGCTCGCGTATCGCGATGAGGTCGCCGCCGCGTGTGGCGTCCTCCGTCAGTAGAACCCGGGGTGCTCGGCCCGGACACCGTCGCCCGGACACCGTCTCGCAGCCAGCCGCTGGCAGAATGCCCCTGAGGCACGCGACCACTCGAAAAAGGCGCATGCGAGAGAACTGAGCAGCGCGGAAGTCGATGACGCCGCGCCAGCCGCGGATAGTCTCGCCCGATGAGCCTCCCGCCCACCGACGAGCAGGGCCGGTTTCTGCCGCAGCTCGAGACGGGCTCGATGATCAAGCGGGTCTTCGCAAAGCTCCTCGACGCTGTGCTCACCGGGGCCTTCAGCCTGTCGCTGCTGTGGGTGGTGCCCATGCCGTGGGCAGCGGTGGTCGGCACCAGCTGGTTCATGCTGAGCGACTGGTTCGGCTCACCCGGGAAGTGGCTCTTTCGCCTGAAGGTGGTGCACCTCGACGGCAGCCCCATCGGCCCCATCGCCTCGCTCCAGCGCAACTTCATGCTGGGCCTGCCCACCATCGCACGCGCGGTGATCGTCTCGGGCTGGTGGGGCGCTGATGCCGACGCCGCGAAGTGGGATCGCGGGGCCGTGGCCTGCATCGGTCTCTCGGTGATGCTCGGCGAGCTCATCGGCATGGTGATGCAGCCTCAGAACCGCAGGTGGGGCGATACCTTCGCGCGCACCCGGGTGGTCGAGCGCTGAAGTCGACGACTCGCCTCCCTTCGGGTGGTAGGTCGATCGACCATGCATCGCATCGACGAGCCGCATCCGTTCAGCCTCGAGACCGCCACGCTGCACTACGCCGAAGACCGCGAGGTTCACGCGAAGCACCTCGCGCTGCAGCTCGATCTCGACTTCAAGACGAAGTCGCTGACCGGCGTCGCCACGCATCATCTGCACCCCATTCGGGGCCTCAAGCGCCTCACCTTTGACGCGGTCGATCTCGATGTGAAGAAGGTCGAGGTCGACGGCAAGGTCGCCACCTTCGACAACGCCTCGGGCCGCGCGCTGCACGTGGAGCTGCCCCGCGCCGTGAAGGCCGGCGCCGACTTCGTGGTGAAGATCACGTACCGCGCGCAGCCCCAGCGGGGCCTCTACTTCGTCGGCCACGATCAGGTGTGGACGCAGGGGCAGGACATCGACTCGCGCCACTACTTCCCCTGCCTCGACACCCCCGCACAGAAGTGCAGCACCGAGCTCAAGGCCAGCTTCCCTGCCGAGCTGACCTCGCTCTCGAACGGCACGCTGCTGAGCGACGTCGTGAAGGGCGCGCGCCGCACGATGCACTTCAAGCTCGACGCGCCGCACTCGCCGTACCTGGTGACGCTCGTCGTCGGCAAGTTCGAGGTGTACGAGCAGAAGCAGGGCGACACGACCATCCGCACGCTCTTCGCGCCGGGGAAGAAAGACGACGCGCTGCGCTGCGTGAAGCGCACGCCGCAGATGCTCGCGCTCTTCGAGCACCTCACCGGCACGAAGTACCCGTACGGCGACTACGCGCAGATCTTCGTCAAGGACTTCATCTTCGGCGGCATGGAGAACACCTCCGCCACCACGCTGACCGACACCATCCTCCACGACGAGCGCGCGCACGCCGACTACTCGGCCGAGTTCCTCATCGCGCACGAGCTCGCGCACCAGTGGTTCGGCGACCTGCTCACCTGCCGCGACTGGCCGCATGGCTGGCTGAACGAGGGCTTCGCGACGTACTCCGAGGTGCTCTGGCAGGAAGAAGGCGAGTCGCTCGACGAGGCCGACCACACCCGCAAGGGTGACTTCGAGACCTACCTGTCGGAAGTCGCCGAGCGCTACGCGCGGCCCATCGTCGCGCGAAAGTTCGACGCGCCCATCGATCTCTTCGATCGCCACCTCTACGAGAAGGGCGGCCTCGTGCTGCACGAGCTGCGCTGCCGGCTCGGGCACGAAGACTTCGTTGCGTCGATTCGAAACTACGTCGCTGCGCACGCCGGCGGCACCGTCGAGACCGTCGACCTCGCCCGCGCCATCGAGCAGACCACCGGGCGCAACGTCGATCGCTTCTTCGACGAGTACGTGCACCGCGCTGGCCACCCTCAGCTGAAGGTCGAACTCACCCACGAGAGCGACAAGCAGCGGGTGCGCGTGTCGGTGAAGCAGACGCAAGAAGGCGACGCCATCGCGTTGGCTGTGCCGGTCGAACTGGTCGTCGGTGACAAGCCCTCCACCCACTCCCTCGAACTCAAGAAGAAGGAAGAGACGTTCTTTCTCCCCGCGACGCGAGAGCCCTCACAGTGCGTGGTCGACCCCCACCGCGATCTGCTGGCCACGCTGGAAGTCGACAAGCCGCTGGGGTGGTGGCGCACCGAGGTGCAGCAGGCGTCCGTCGCGCGCGCCCGCACCGAGGCCGCTGCTGCGCTCTCGAAAGACACCGCCCCCGCGACGGTGCAGGCGCTGGTGAAGACGCTCAAGGCCGAATCGGTGTTCTGGGGCACCCGCGCTGCGTGCGCGAAGGCCCTCGGCACGCTGCGCACCCCGTCGGCGCGCGAGGCGCTGATCGAGCTGCTCGGCAAGGTGAAGCACCCGAAGGCCCGCCGCGCGATCGTCGCGGCGCTCGGCTCGTTCCGTGAAGACGAAGCGGTTGCTGCCGTGCTGGCTGCCCACGCGAAGAAGGGTGACGCGAGCGGCTTCGTCGAAGGTGAGCTCGCGCGCGCCATCGGCCGTGTGCGCGGGAAGGGGGCCTTCGCGGCCCTCGAGTCGTTGATCGACAAACCTGCGTTTCAAGACGCGGTGCGGGTCGGCGCGCTCGATGGCTTCGCCGAGCTGCGCGACCCGAAGGCGTGGAAGCGTGTGCTCGCGTGCCTCGCCGTCGGTCAGCCGAACTTCGGTCGTCGCGCGGCGGTGGTGGCGCTGGCGAAGCTCGCCGAGCCTGCCGAGAAGAAGACCGAGGCGGTGGAGCGCATCGCGCAGGCTCTTCGTGACGAGAACTTCCGCGTTCGACTCGCCGCCATCGATGCGGCGTCGACTCTGAATGACGAGCGGCTCATCGGCCCGCTGTCGACCACCCCGTTCCTCGATGGTCGCGAACAGCGGCTCGCTCGCGAGGCCGTTCGTGCGTTGCGGGCGAAGAGCGCCACCACGAAGGAAGTGCAGTCGTTGCGTGGGGAACTCGAGAAGCTGAAGAGCGAAGTGCGCGCGTTGAGTGAGCGTCTCCCCGCGAAGCGTTGACGTCAGCGGCAAACGCGAGCACGCCGTTGAAGCCGAGTTCGAAGAAGGACTCGTGCCGCGGCAGCTGGCGTTTGCGACCGATCGACACCGGACGGCACGGTGCAGGCGGTGGTGCCGAACATCGTCTTGTCGGGCGTGGCCATCATCGGCGACACCCTGCGACACGTCATAAGCACTTCGAGGGAAAGCCTCCGTGCACCTGAAAGGCAAGAGCGGGCGAGAACGGCTCTTTCTTCCCCCCCGCGGCACGAGGGAGCGTGGTCAGCGGGTGGCGCCAGGCGGCTTCGACGACGGCAGGACCCGACGCATGTCCTCGCCCTTCAAGGTCGGCTGCTGCTCGGGCTTCGCGAGGGCGCGTGGCCGCGGCGACAGGCGCTCCGTTGCTGCGGCGAGCCCGTCTTTGCATCGCTGGAGCGTCGGCGCCGCCTCGACGCAGCGGGCGTACACGTCGCGTGCCGACGTGAGGCGCTCGATACCGCCGTCGGCTTCCCACATCAGCTTGTCGGCGTAGTCGAGCTCGGGCGAGACCGCGGAGGTGAAGGGGTTCTCGGCCTCCTCGACGGGCGCCTCAGCTGGCTCCGGCTGCGGGTTGCGCGCGAAGGGCCGCACCTGACCCGGGTTCTGCGCCAGCTCCAGCACCTTCTCTCGATCGAACTTCGGCGTCGGCTGCGCCGAGATCGGCCTGGGCAGTTCGGGCTCGATGACCTGATTGATGTTCACGGTCTGAATCGGGTTCGAGACGGCGGCCGGCGTCACGTCGCCCGACAGCGCCCGAGACGCGACCCAGGCACCCAGCAGCACCACCACACACGCGGCGATCACCACACCACTCTTCTTCATGACTCAGCTCACCTTCACGCCGGCCAGTGGCTCGAACGCCGAGACCACCGCCGTGATGTCTTTGTCGCCCAGGCCCGCCGCCCGCGCGAGGTTGTACGTTTCCCGCAACGACGCTGCCGTCGGGGTCGGCACGCGGTGCGTCGCTGCATTGTCCAGGAAGAGCGAGAGATCTTTGTGCATCAGGTCGATCGAGAAGTGCGTCGTGAAGTCGCGCTCCAGCATCGCCTTGCCCTTGAAGTCGAAATACGGCGAGCGGAAGCCCGACGCCTGCACCACCTCGAGCAGCTTGCGCGGGTCGACGCCGGCCTTCTTCGTGAGCAGCATTCCTTCCGAGAAGGACTGCAGCATGCCCGCAATCAACGCGTTGCCCGCCAGCTTCACCTGCGTGCCGGTGCCCACGTCACCGCAGTGAATCACCTTCTCGCCGACCGCCTGGAAGATCGGCGTGGCCCGCTCGAGCGTCGCCGCTGAGCAGCCGGTCATGATCACCAGGGTGCCTTTCTCGGCGCCACCGCGGCTGCCTGTCACCGGTGCATCGGCAAAGTCGACGCCCAGCGCACCGAAGCGCTCCGCCAGCGAACGTACGGTCTCGACCGCCACCGTCGAGAAGTCGATGAAGAGCTGCCCGCGCCGTGCGGTCTCGAACAGCTCGCTGGCCACGCTCATCAACGCCGCAGGGTCGGCCACGCACGTGCAGAACGCGTCGACCTGCTCCGCCAACGCAGCAGGGCTCTTTGCCACCAACAGGCCGTCGGCCTTCAACGCCTCGGCCCGCGCCGGTGAGCGGTTCCACACCACGACCTCGAACCCCTTCTTCTTCAGGTTCTTCGCCATGGGAGCGCCCATGGTGCCGAGGCCCAGGAAGCCGACGCGCTTGATGCTCATGAGCGCCGCCGTACCACGCTCACTCGGTGCTAGAAACGGGTCGCCATGCCGTTGCGCTTCTTCAAGAAGGAAAACTCCACCGCCGCCAGGCGCGAACGTGAAGAGCAGATCGAGAAGGCGCTCGCTCGGGGCTTTCGCGCGCTGGCAGACATCTTCAAGAAGTCGGCCGAGCTGATCGAAGCCCGTCGCCTCGAGAAGGGCGGCTACGAGAAACAGGAAAAGTACCTCGAGCGCGTGACACCGCCTCCCCCAGGAGATCGCCCCTGATGTTCTACCGGGCCTTCCGGTTCGTCGCTTCAGTCCTGCTGCGGTTGTTCTTTCGGCTCGAGGCCCCCGTCGACCCCCAGCTCGCGCTGCAGGCCGAGGGGCCGGTCATGTTCGTCGGCAACCACCCCAACGGGCTCGTCGACCCCGGCATGGTCTTCATCCTCGCCCGGCGCCAGGTCACCTTCCTCGCGAAGGAACCGCTCTTTCGCCTGCCCGTGCTCGGTCAGATTCTCAAGGGCATGGACGCGCTCCCCGTCTTCCGCAAACAAGACGGGCCAGGCGACACCACGAAGAACGAAGGCACGCTCACCGCCTCGGTCGCCGCGCTCGAACAGGGCAGGGCAATCACCATCTTCCCCGAGGGCAAGAGCCACAGTGAGCCGCAGCTCGCCGAGCTGAAGACCGGCGCGGCCCGCATCGCGCTGGAAGCCTCGCGCAAGGGCGCGAAGGTGCGCCTCATCCCCATCGGCATCACGTACGAGGCGAAGAACCTCTTCCGCAGCCGCGTGCACGTCGAGGTCGGCAAGCCCATCGAAGCCAGAGACTTCGTCGAGCAACCTGGCGAAGAGCCGCATCAGGCCGCGAAGCGCCTCACCTCCACCATCGCCGACGCGCTGCGGGCGGTGACCCTCAACCTCGAGGCGTGGGAAGACCTCCCGATTGTCGAGACCGCAGAGTCGTTGTGGGCGCTCAGCCGCGGTCAGTCGGCGGGTGACCCCGAGCGCCAGAAGGCTTTTGCCCGCGGCATGTCGTTGGTGCGCTCCGAGCAGCCCGAGCGCTTCGAGTCGCTCAAGACGCAGCTCGCCAGCTTCCGGACGCGCCTCACGCTCCTGTCCGTCACGCCCGACGATCTCACCTCTCGCTACCGCCCGGCGACCGTGGCGTGGTTCATCACCCGCAACCTGCTCTGGCTCGCCACGCTGCCGTTGTTCCTCATCGGCGTAGGTCTCTTTTTCATTCCCTGGTTGTTGCCGCAGCTCGCCGTGAAGGCCGCGAAGCCCGAGATCGATACCGAGTCCACGGTGAAGGTGCTCACGCTGCTGTTGCTCGCGCCGCTGTGGTGGGCCGTGCTCGTCATCGGCGCGTGGTTCGCCGCGGGGCTCCCGTTCGCGCTGTTTGCGCTGGTGGCCACGCTGCCGCTCGCCGCTTTCACCCGGTATTACTTCGAGCGCCGCGTCGCCGCGCTGCGCGACGTGCGCACCTTCTTCGTGCTCATCAGCCGCCGCGCGGTGCAGGCCCGCCTCCTTCAAGAAGGGCAGGCCCTCTCGAATGAGGTCGAGCGGCTCGCCGCGGAGTACGGGCCGCGCGTCATCGCGACACCCTGAGAAACGAAAACGGGCACCCGCTTTCGCGAGCGCCCGTCTCGAACGTCAACTTCGGCTGCTCAGTTGAAGTCGATGACGCAGCTCGTGGTGCTCGTCGTCGTGCTGCAGCAGAAGCCACTCGTCGGGTTGCACACGGTGGTCCCGCCGTCGGCGAAGATGAGCCCCTGGCAGTCGGTGTTGGTCGTGCACTTGGGCCACTGCACCCCGATGTTCGGTGTCGCCGCCGACTTGCGGAAGCAGGTGTAGCCGTTGCGGCTGTTGCCCACGGTGCCCGCGGGCGAGCACGTGCCCAGACAGTAGAACTCAGCGCCACCGTCCGAGAGGGGGAAGCCCACCTCGGTCTTGCCTGCCGTGTCGCACCACGTGTCGGCCGGCGCGAAGTCAGACGACGCGAGGCAGTACCCGCCGGTGAACGCCGTGTTGGTGAGGCAGCTCGCCAGCGCCGGGTCGGGCGGGTTCGCGCAGTCGGTGTCGGTGGTGCAGGGGTTGCCCGCCTTCGTGGGGAAACCGCCGCCCGTAAAGAAGGTCGAGCTGGGCGCGATGAAACAACCCGTGGGCTGAGACTGCGTAAAGAGCGTCGACGCTGGCCCACAGACGAGGCCGGTTCCGCATTGGGCCGAGGCCGTGCACGGCTTCGTGCAGAACTGATCGACGTCGTTGAAGAGGTAGGGGTAGCTGCTCACGCCACCGGCGCACACCGCACCGCCAGGACAGCTGCCGATTCCCGAGCACGGCACCGTGCAGAAGCCACTCGGGTAGGGCGTCGGAGCGTTGCCACCGAACGGGGTCGTCTGCAGCTTGCACTTCGCGCCCGAGCCCAGCCCGGTGCACTGCGAGTTAGTCGTGCAGGTCATGCCGATGGTCACGCCGGTGCCGCCGCCACCACCGGTGGTCCCACCACCACCACCCGTCGTGCCTCCGCCACCGCCGGTGCCACCCACGCACTGGTAGTTGGTGCACGTCTGGTTCGTGCCGCAGGTCGCGCAGGTCACGCCGTTGCGGCCGCAGAAGGAGTTGGTGCCGCTGTTCGCGAGGTTGATGCAGGTCGTCGTGCCGCTCGCGATGCAGCCATCGCAGCCGTTGCCGCCGCCCGTCGTACCGCCGCCGGTCGTGCCGCCGCCCGTCGTGCCGCCGCCCGTCGTGCCGCCGCCCGTCGTGCCGCCGCCCGTCGTGCCGCCGCCCGTCGTGCCGCCGCCCGTCGTGCCGCCGCCCGTCGTGCCGCCGCCCGTCGTGCCGCCGCCCGTCGTCCCGCCACCCGTCGTACCGCCGCCCGTCGTGCCGCCACCCGCCGTGCCGGCACCCGTGCCGCCGCCCTGCGTGCCGCCCCCGAAGCCACTCGCCATGCACGTGCCGAGGTTGCAGGCCGTGCCCAACTGACACGTCGCGCACGCCCCGCCCAGTTGACCACACGCGTTGGCCGACGCGCCGGACTGACACTGGCCCTTCGAATCGCAGCAGCCGGTGCGACAGTTCGCCGGGGTGCAGGTACCGCCCGTGCCACACGCGGGCGTGAGCGCGATGAAAAGGCCGATCACAAAACCGGCCAACAGAGGCTTCTGGGTCTTCATGGAGATTCCTTGTCTGTCGTCGCCGGCCACGGGAGACAGCTCTGCGACATTCGTAGCGAAAAAACCAACTCCGGCCAACCCGGCCTGCCGCCCCTTAGAACACGGCGTTTCGAAGTCACCCGAAAAGTGGCCTCGGCCTACACTCGTCGGCCGTGAGTGACGCACCAGCGGTCGAAGCGAGGCAGTTGGTGAAACGCTTTGGCAGCTTCACCGCCGTCGATCAGCTCGACATGACCGTGCCACGCGGGGCCTTCTACGCCTTCCTGGGGCCCAATGGCGCCGGCAAGTCGACCACCATCTCCCTCTTGACGGGCACCTACGGGGCCGATGCGGGCACGCTCCGCATCCTCGGGCGCGACGCGCTGAAAGATCCGCTCGAGGTCAAGAGCCGCCTCGGGGTCGTGCCGGAAGAACTCTCGCTTTTCGAGCGCCTCACCGGTCGCCAGTACCTCGTCTTCAGCGGCCGCATGCACGGGCTTTCAGGCGACGAGGCCGCCGCGCGCACCGAAGAGCTGCTGACACTGACCGAACTGGTGGTGAAGGGCGACGCGCTGGTGGCCGAGTACTCCAAGGGCATGCGGCGCCGCCTCGCCATCGCCGCGGCGCTCATTCACGCGCCCGATCTCGTGCTGCTCGACGAGCCCTTCGAGGGCATCGACGTGCTCGCGGCCGGTGTCATCCGCGAGCTGCTCTCCGAGCTCTCTCGCCGCGGCGTCACCCTGTTGCTCACCACCCACGTGCTCGAGATCGCCGAGCGTCTGGCGAGCCACGCCGGCATCATTCGTGCGGGCAAGCTCATCGACGAGGGCGACGTGACCTCGCTCAAAGCGCGCAACGGCTGCGAGTCGCTCGAGCGCGTGTTCGAGAAGTTGATCGGCGTACCGGCCTCACGCGCCGCGAAGCTGAGCTTCTACGGACAGCCGTCATGAAGCGGCCGGGCTTCCTCTCGCACTTGCTGCTGCTGTGGAGGCTTCGGCTCACCATCGGCTTGAACCGCGGCACCCCCGGTCAGTGGTGGATCTCGATCGTCGCCTTTCTCTTCTCGAGCGCGCCCGCCCTCGTGCTCGCGGTGGGCTTCTTCGGGCTGATCCGGCTCTCGGCGAACCTCGAGCTCGTGATCTGGCCCGACTTCTTGTTGCGCCTGCTCTCGTTCGTGACCACCTGCGTCTGGGTGACCTGGCCCGTGCTCTCGGCGGGCGTGGATGATCACTCCGAGCTCTCGCGTTACGCCGCCTACCCCATCTCTTCGCTGCGACTGATGCTCGCCTCGACGCTCGCCAGCCTGCTCGAGCCGCGCTCGCTGGTGTTCTACGGCCCGCTGGTCGGCGCGACGCTCGGGTACCTCACCATTCGCGACGTGAACCACCCGGAACTCATCGCGCTCGGCTTCGCGGGCTACGTGCTCTTCAACGCCGCGTTGTCTCGCGTCGGTCTCCACGTGGTGCTCAACGTGTTGCGTCAGCAACGAAGCGCCGAGCTGATCGGCGGCGGGTTCGTGATCAGCTTGATCATCGCGTCGTTCATTCCCCCCGTCGACACCTCGTGGCTCTTCGAGCTGGGCAAGGCGGGCGTACAGGCAGTGCCCGACACCATCGTCGCCGACGCCACGAAGGCGCTCGGCCGCTTCCCTACGGGCTTCTTTGCGCATGGCCTCATGCGGCTCGCGTTGAATGAGCCCGTCGCGGCGATGGGCGACATGCTCGCCATCATCGAGCTGACGATCATCGCGATGGTGGTGGCGTGGGGCCTCCTCATCGACTTCCACCGCCAGCCGGGGCGCACACCGCCCGTCACCAGCACCGAGCGCCGACAGAACCCGTTCGTGCGCCCGAAGACGTTGTTCGGGGTGTTCGTGCTCCGCGAGGCCGTCGACCTCTGGCACAACCCGCGCGCGCGGCTCCTCGTCGCAGTTCCGTTCGTGCTCGGCATCCTGCTCAAGCTCCTCAGCGGCCGCGCGCTGTTCGTGTACCTGCTCGGTGACGCCGCCGACGCGTGGGTGCTGGGGGGCCTCTGCGTCTATGGCGCCATCGTGCTCGGCTCGACCTTCTCGCAGAACGCGTTCGCCTACGACGGCCACGGCTTCTCGGCCTTCCTCGCGTCGCCGGTCGATCTCGGCCTCGTGCTGCGCGCGAAGAACCTCGTGCACGCCTGCGCCGGCGCGGGCCTCGCGCTGCTGGTGGCGATCTTCTACGTGCTCTACTTTCACGCGGGCTCGCTGCTCGACGTGGCGCTCGCGCTGACCTCAGTGGCGACGTTGATCCCCGTCGTGCTCACCGTGGGCAACCTGCTGTCGCTCTACTTCCCGGTGAAGTTCCACGCGAACCTGAAGCGCCGCGACAAGTTGCCCTTCATCGCCTCGATGATCGGCATCGGCGCGGCGGGTGCGGGAACCTGGCCGCTCGCGTGGACGTTGAGATCCTGCGGCATGAACGCCCCGACGATCATGAACTGGCTCTTTGTGGCCTGTGCCGCTGGGCTCGCGTGGGGCCTCTACCTGATCGCACTGCCCGACGCCGTGAAGCGCCTGCACGTTCGGCGGGAAGTCGTGCTGCGGGCCGTCACCCGCGAATAGCAATGAAGGGCGCCTTCGGGCGTAGAGAGACCATCATGCGCTTCCTGCTCAACATCCTCTGGGCGATCTTCGGCGGCGGCATCGTGCTGGCCCTCGAGTACGCGCTCGCCGGCCTCGTCTGCTGCGTCACCATCGTCGGCATTCCGTTCGGCATGCAGTGCTTCAAGCTCGCCGGCCTCGCCCTCTTCCCCTTTGGAAAAGACTACGACGATGGGCGTGGCATGGGCGTCGGCGGCGGCCTGCTGAACCTGGTGTGGTTCGTCTTCGCCGGCGTGTGGATCTTCCTCACCCACCTTGCGGCAGCCGTCTCGCTGGCGGTGACCATCATCGGGATCCCCTTCGCGATTCAGCACGTGAAGTTCGCGATGCTCGCGATCTTCCCGTTCGGAGTGCGGATTCGCGAAGTGCCCTGACTACTGCGGCACGCGCACGGCGTTGATCAACCGCACGCGCACGTCGGGCGGCTCCCACGTGAACTGCCAGCGCGTTCGCCACATCGTCGCCCCCAGCAGCTTGTCGTCGGCGTCGGGAATGGTGCGCGCCACCTTGCGGCTGAAGTGCAGCACCGACTCGTCGAACCGCTCGTCGCCCGACTTCTCGATGATGCTCACGTCGGCCAGCGCGCCGGTCGCGTCGGTGGTGACCTCGAGCACCGTGCGCAGCCGCGCGCGTCGCAGCCGCTCCCTGATGTTCTCGCCCTGAACCATCATCGCCAGACCCGCCTCGCGCGCGCGCTGATCTTCCACGTTGGGTATCATCACGTTGCCCCCCGTGATGCTCCGCCCGGTCGCGGTGTCGGTGACCTTCTTCGTCGCTTCGTCAGAGGGGCCGTTGTTGAACATCACGCCTGCCACGTCGGCGATCGTCTCCTTCGCGGTCATCGGCGTGCGATCGATCTTCGCCTTCGGCAACATCGACCGCATCGCGCTCTCGTAGCGCTTGAAGTGCGTCGGCACGTTGCCGACCTCGACCGCCGCGCGACCCACTTCTTCGCGCAGATCGGTGTTGAGCTTTCGGGTCAGCACCTCGCCCGTGTAGTCGTTGAGGCTCGCTTGATCGGGCGCCTCACCAGGCCCATTGCGAAGCGTGGTGCCACGCCCTGAATCGTTCGTGCCCGCGGGCCCGAGCTGCATGATGAACCCGCTGCTCGGCACGAGGCTCGGGCGCGACGCAACAGGGAGGTCTCCGCGCTGCCCGATGCCCGCACTCTGCGCAGGCGGCGCGTTGCCCTCGGCGACCGGGCCACTGGGCTGCTGTGGCTCAGGCACCATGGTCGGCTCGACCTTCTTCTTCTTCACCGGGGTGACGGCTGCGAGGGGCGCTACGGGCTGAGTCGGCGGCGTCACCTGCTCGGGCTCGGGAGGCGGGGGCAGGGTGACGAACTCCATCTCGATCGGCTGCGAGGTTCGCGCAGGTCGGGGCTCGGGGGGCCTCGTCGCCATCCACCCCAGCGCGCCCGCGTGGATCGCCAGCGACACGCCGACGAGCGTCACGAACCTCCGCTGATCACCGCCCGAAGCCATCACCAAAAGCACATAACACGGCGTCGTGAGTAGAACGCCAGCCATGCTCCCGTTTCAGCCACCTCTGGAACCCATGCTTTCCTCGGCGGAAGACGAGATCCCCGCCAGCGACGGGTGGCTCTACGAGCCCAAGTGGGATGGATTTCGAGCGGTCGTCTTTCGCGACGGCGACTCAGTGCACCTCTCGTCACGCAACGGCCAGCCCCTCCAGCGCTACTTCCCCGACGTGGTGGCCGGACTGCAGAAGTCGCTGCCAGCGCAGTGCATCGTCGACGGAGAGATCATCTTGCCCGGGCCGAAGGGGCTCGACTTCGACGCGCTCTCGAACCGCATCCACCCCGCTGCCTCGCGCGTGACCCGCCTGGCGGGCGAGACCCCGGCTGGTTTCGTGGCCTTCGACTGCCTCGCTCTGGGCGGCACCGACCTGCGTCCGTTCGCCAACAGCGTGCGCCACGAGAAACTCGTCGCGAACTTTCAGGCGCACGGCTCTTTCTTCGTCACCCCGCAGACCATGAACCCCGAGGAAGCCAAACGCTGGTTCCACGAGTTCGAGGGCGCCGGCTGCGACGGCGTCATCGCGCGGCGGGCCGACCTCGGCTACCAATCTGGCAAGCGAGTCATGGTGAAGATCAAACACGGCCGCACCGCCGACGTGGTGGTGGGGGCGTATCGGCTCGGCAAGACCCCCGGCTCGGTCGGCTCGCTGCTGCTCGGCGTCTACGACGAGAAGGGCGTGCTCCATCACATCGGCCACACCTCGTCGTTCACCGCCAAAGGCAAGAAGGAGCTGCTCACGAAGTTGAAGCCGTTCGAGGGCGGTTTCGGCTTCGGTGACGGCCGTACGCCCGACGCGCCCTCCCGCTGGAGCAAAGACAAAGAGAAGGACGGCCCGACCTGGGTGGGCCTGCACCCGAAGCTGGTGTGCGAAGTGCGCTACGACTACCTGCAGGGCCCCCGTTTTCGGCACGCGTCGACGTTTCTGCGGTGGCGCGAAGACAAAGATCCGAAGGACTGCCTCTTCACCCAGTTGCTTCCGCCCAACCCGTTCTCGCTCGAGAAGATCATCGCGCTGAGCCCCGGCAAGAAGGCCTGAGTCATGTCGCTGCGCCCCGAAGAGCTGCTGTTGATCGCGCAGGAAATGACGCGCGAGCTCGTCGGCGGCGTGGTGCAGAAGGTCGCAGCACCCACGACGACTCGCGTCTACCTCGAGCTCCGCGTCCCCGGCCGCTCAGTGAACATGCACCTCTGCAGCGATCCGGGCCTCGCGCGCCTCGCAGCCGTCGAAGAACGCCCGCCCAACCCGCCGACGCCGCCGACGTGGCAGTCGGTGCTTCGCACGGAGCTCACGGGGGCCAAGCTCGCCGAGGTCGACGCGCTGATCTCTCGCCGCACCGTCATCTTGCGCTTCACGAAGGCGGGCCATGCGGTGCACCTCATCCTCGAGTGCACCAACGAGCCGGCGATCATCCTCTGCAACGACGCGGGGAAGGTTCGCTCGCTCTCGATCCCCAACCGGGCGGGGCTCCGCGTCGGTCAGCCGTGGGCCTCGTTGCCGGAGCAGCCGCGCAAGCCCTCCGCCTCCCGCCTCGCAGGGGACCACGTCTTCCTCCGCCTCTCTCACGCCGCCGAGACGTTGCTCGAAAAGACTGAGCTCAAGAACTCAGTCGAGTTTCGGCGCGCGCCGCTGCTGGCGAAGCTGAAGAAGCTCGAGCGCACAAAGGACAAGGTGCGCGCCGAAGCAGAGCGCACCAGCCGCGCCCACGAGCTGCGCCGCGAGGGAGAGCTGCTCACCCAGAACCTCCACCTGCTCAAGCGCGGGCAGACCTCAGTCGCGCTCGCCGAGTACCTGGCGGACGGCACGATCCGGGACGTGACGCTCGCGCTCGATCCGGCGAAGTCGCCCCAACAGCTCGTCGAGCACCGCTTCCACCAGTACAAGCGCCTGCTCCGCGGAGCCGACATCGCTCGGGCACGCCTCTCCCAACTCGAAGAAGAGGGAAGGGCGCTTCACGCTGAACTCGCCGCCATCGAGACCACCCCGGCCACGCCGAGCGTCGGCCCGCGCCCGAAGAAAGAGCCGCAGCAGCCGGCGCTCCCGCCCTACCGCGAGTACGTCGGCCACGGGGGCCAGCGCCTCTGGGTCGGCCGCGGCTCGTCTCACAACGACGCGTTGACCTTTCACACCGCGAGGCCCTTTCACGTCTGGCTCCATGCACGCGGAGTCCCCGGCGCACACGTGGTGATTCCCCTCGAGAAGAACGCCACGCTCCAGCAGGAAGTGCTGCTCGACGCAGCGACCCTCGCCGCCCACCACAGCGACGCCAAGGGCGAGCCGCGCGTGGAGGTCAGCTACACCCCCGTGAAGTTCGTGCACAAACCCAAAGACGCCCCCGCTGGCGCGGTCAGGTACACCCGCGAGAAGACCCTCCTCGTCCGTGTCGAACCCGAACGCCTTCGCAGGCTCCTCCAAAGCGCCAATTGACGCGCTGAGGCGAGTGGACGCGTTGATCCCGAATTTGACACTGTGCTACAGCCCCGCGCTCTTTCCAGACGTGTGCCCACACCGGGCGAGAGCTTCAGGGGTGTTGATTTGCTGGCGTTGATTTCTACCAGAGCCGCGTTTTCGCTAACGACAAGCGCGTCGAATGGCAGACCCCTCATCGGTTCTCGTTGTGCAGCTCACGGCGATTCCATTGTGATTTCATCGACTTTGCCCCGATTCGTGGGTGGTGCCCGTGCGGCACGCATGTTGCCCCCGGTCCGGTCCTTGTCCCTTCGGAGGTCCGCGTGAAGCGTGCGCTTGCAGTCCTGCTCAGCCTGGTTGCGATGACGGCGGTCGGTCAGACCGCTCCGTCAACCACCACGCCGCCGGCTTCTTCCCAGCCGACCGACCCGAACGCGGCGGCGACCACTGCGCCCAACGGCCAGCCCGCCGCGACGACCACCACCACGGCCAACAACCCGCTCGCGAAAGCCGTGCAGGCGCGCACGCCTGAAGAGCAGGCGATGCAGTCGGGTTGGCAGCTCATCACCCAGCTTGATCACTACCTGGGCGTCGGGACGTTCGTTGACGCCCGCTACTACTCATCGCTCTCAGCGTGGCTCACGGTGATCCCGCAGTACCTGTTCGGCATCGGCAAGCAGCGTCTCGTCGCCAGCGCCACCGTTCGCGGCAGCTACGAGTACACGCTTCCTGACGTCGAGACGGGCCGTCGCTTCGCCATCTCGGACATCTCGGTCGGCGTCGCGGCGCCTGCCTTCTTCCGTGAGAAGGCACTCACCAACATCGCGTTTACGCCGAGCGTCGGTCTCACCATCCCGACCTCGCCCGAGAGCTGGAACGCTGGCCTCATCACCACCATTCGTGCCGGCATCACCGCCTCCCGCTCCGTGGCCACCGTTGACTTCCGAGCCAACGTCTCGGGCACCGCCTCAATCTTCGGTCAGCCTGTCAATGGCTTCCGCAACCCGACGCTGACCGGCAACGCGTTGCCCCGCGACGCGAACGGCAACCTGCTCGTCATCTGCCGCCCCGGCGAAGCGCTGTGTGGGGTGTCGAACAACAACACCGCCTTCAGCATCTCGGCGGGTGGCCAGATTCAGTGGCGCGCCACGGGCAGCCTCCTCTTCTATGGTGGCTACACCTACATTCGCGGCTGGCGCTACTCGGCGAACACGGTGCAAGACGAGTTCACGCCGAAGGCGCTCGATGACAACGGCAATCCGGTCGCCCGTGTGGGCCTGGGCTCATTCGACCGCACGTCTGCTTTCTTCGGCGCTTCGTATCAGTTGAACGAGCACTACTCGCTCGACCTTGGTACCAGCACCGTTCAAACGCCGCTGACCCCGACGGGTCAGGTTCGCTTCCCGTTCCTGTCGTTCGGCACCTGGGCCGACAACAACACGTCCATCTACTTCACGCTCACCGCCGCTTACTGAACATGTCTAACCGCAATGGAGGTCACATGAACCGTCTCTCAACCTCTCGCTGGCTTGGTGCCGCCGTGATCGCGCTGTTTGCGATCGGGTGCGCTCAAAGCAACGGCGACGTCGTTCGCGTGCAGCCGAACGTCGTTCGGAAGTCTGACCTGCTCGACGGTCAGTGGTTCTTCCGCAACACCGTGACCTGGACGCCGTTCAACACTCAGTTCACGTTCCCCGGCCAGACCGGCAACATGGAAAAGCTGGTGTGGGAAATCCAGGAAGGGAACCTCGTCGGTTACCGTTCCTACGCCTTCACGCCCGGCGCCGAGGTCAACGTCGACCCGAACTCCAAGATCTCGGGCACCACGGCCAAGTACTGCGACGCCAGCGGCGTCTGCAAAGGCGGCCAGAAGTACTACGGCGCGCCGGTGGTGGCTTTCCCCATCGCCAGCCACTTCGACATTCAGCGCGGGTACAACCCGGCGACGGGTGAGCAGACCAACGTCGTGAGTGAGAACGCGTCCGACCGGCCGTGGAACCAGCGCGAGTACGTTCGCGTGAACTGGTCCATGAACCTCGTGAACATGTTCTCGGGCATGAACTGGGGCACGGTGCAGAACCCGCTCGGTGGGGCCACGGCCGCCAACTGGATCCAGCCCAACGAACCTGGAACCGACCCCTACGATTGGCCCACCTTCGAGTACGCCGACCGCGACGGCGACGGCAAGGAAGAGCTCGTCTACTTCGACGTGACCGGTCGCTACCAGGCCATGCCCGACACCTTGTATTACGAGGGCTACGGCAACATCCCCCTCTGCTGGTTCGCCTACGGCGTGTACGACTGCAGCGCCAGCGAGATCCACATGCGCGTCTCGATCGCCAAGGTCGACACCACGTGGTCGCGTGACTACGAGCCGCTCCAGTTCCCGAACGACCTGATGTCGTACTTCGGCTACTTCCGCACCGAGCGCCTGAACTACGACCGCAAGTTTGGTTACAACGACACCGCCGTGATTCGTCTCGGCCAGCGTCACCGCGTTTGGGAAGAGTACTACCAGAAGGCCAACGGTGAGGTCACGGACACTGCCATTCCGATGGCGGCCCGTACGCCGAAGCCGGTGAAGTATTACTTCACGCCCGCGCCCCGCATGGGTGGTGCCGAGCGGTACGCCGAGTTCTGGGAACCGGGTCGCATCATCGAGCGTGACTTCGACCGCGCCTTCAAGCGTGCGATCGGCGCCGCTCAGCAGAAGGATCCTGCCGACGTTCGCCAGATGTTCTACGTCTGCAACAACCCCGTGAAGTCCGGCGATCCGGCCGAGTGCGGCAACCCCGGCTTCTCGCCCAAGATCGGCGACCTCCGCTACAGCTTCCTCAACACCATTGCCGAGCCCGTGGCCAACGGTCTGCTGGGTTACGGCCCGTCCTCAGCCGACCCCGAGACTGGCCAGCTCATCTCCGGCATGTCGAACACCTACACGTGGGGCGTCGACCTCTACGGCCGCGATGTCACCAACTGGATCCTGCTCCTCACGGGCGAAAAGTCGGAGCGCGACTACATCTCCGGCGTCGACGTGTCTTCGTTCATCAAGACCAACCCGACCTACAACCTGTCGCGCGTCCAGCGTGACGGCCTGATTCAGTCCGAACTCCAGGGCATCCCCACCCGCGCGCAAGAGACCGTGGGCGCGTGGGACCGTCCGACGGCCCGCATGGCGTCTGTCATGGCTCGCATGACGTCTGACAAGTCGATGATCGCCTCGAAGGGCGACGCGCTCAAGAAGGCCGCCGATGAGCTCGCCAAGAACCCGGCCCTCGAAGCGGCCGTGCTCGACAACCCCGACATGCAGAGCGACCTGCTGAACCTGTTGCCCCCGTTCGCGCAGGTTGCAGCCAAGCGTGACCCGTCGTTCCTCCGTCAGGCGTCGCGCTCGGTTCTCACCAACATCAAGCTTTCGCAGACCTGGGAGAAGCAGCGACTCGACTACCTGTCGAAGAACAGCATCACCACCTTCGACTTCTACGATCGCACCCTGGTCGGTGTCGCCTCGGCGAAGTTGAACTACCGCAATAACCGCGTCAGCGAACTCAACGGGAAGGCGCACCCGCGCTGCGCCGATGTGAACGTCTGCACGCTGACCGAAGCGAAGGCCATCGCAGACGATGAGATCGCCAAGCAGGTTCGTCAGCAGGTCTGGTTGACCACTGCCCTCCACGAGACGGGTCACACCCTCAACCTGCGCCACAACTTCCAGGGTTCGTACGACTCAGTGAACTACTTCGACGACTACTGGGAACTCCGCAAGGCGTCGCTCACCGTTCAGCAGAACGGACAGGCGAAGCTCCCGCGCACCCCGGCTGACTTGAAGAAGGCGTCCGAAGGCACGCAGACGCAGCTGATCAGCGGCATGCACGACAACGAGTACTCCTCGATCATGGACTACTCGGGGAAGATCTTCCAGGGCGCCGCAGGTATCGGAAAGTATGACGAAGCGGCGATCATCTTTGCCTACTCGGGCGACACTCAGCCTGGCTACGTCGAGGTCTTCAACAACGCGCGCACCACTTCGAAGAGCATCCCTGGCTCCGACGGCGCGAACATGACGATCTCCGGCGCGGGCGCTGACCTGCCCATCGTCAACGTCACGCACACCAACCCCAACATCCGCAACTACACCGAGCGCTTTCACTACTCGACGGTGCCGCTGCACTTCGGCGAAGGCTCAGAGGCCATCGCGATCATCAACGACGGTATCCTCAAGTTGAAGAACCGCCGGCTGGTGAAGTGGGCCGATGTGGCGGCCAGCGAGAAGCGTGTCCGTGATGCGCTGCTTGCCGACCCGACCCTGGTCGACGATCCCGACCGCGCCGCTGGCGTGTTCGGCTCGCCGCTGCTCCGCGTGCCGTACATGTTCTGCTCGGACGAGTCGGCTGATGGCCCGGTGCTGTCGTGCAACCGCTTCGACCGCGGCCCCGACTACTACGAGATCGTCCGCACCAAGCTCGAGGACTACTGGAACTACTACCTCGACACGCACTTCCGTCGCGAGAGCGCGTTCTTTTCGGGCAACGGAGCGCTCAACCGCACGTTCGGGACATATTTCACGATCGCCAACGGCTACAAGCACTGGGTCTTCGAGTTCTACAAGAAGAGCACCCGCAATCAGGAGCAGGTCCAGCGCTACAAGATCGACCCCATCCTTCAGGACTACTGGACGATGTCGGTGCTCGACGGCGTCAACCAGCACCTCAACGTGATGTCCGTTCCGCCGGACGGTCTGTTCATGTACCGCAACCTCCGCGGCGGCCCGCGTTGGGACCTCGTCAGCCAGGGTGAAGACTTCGACTACCTGAACCCCACGGGTCGTCAGCGGCTCGAGGAGCTCTACACGAGCCGCTTCGGCGCGCAGGACTTCGTCGTCATCCCGCGTGGCCTCGGTCGTCGCATGTTCAGCCGCTACGACTTCAAGTCGGGCTTCGGGTTCTGGAACCGTATGCTCGAGGCGGGTCACTACAACGACCAGGTCGGCGCGATGTTCGCAGCGGTCATCCCCGAAATTGACATTCAGGGCACTGACATCACGGCCGACCAGGATCGTTACAACATCCCGTACTACACGATCTTCCGCGACGAGTTCCAAAGCACCTTCAGCTCGCTGTGGGCGAACGACGAAGAGAAGATTCGTCCCACCGCGTATAAGACGGTGAACGCGGCTGATCAGGTTCAGGACAACGCGGCCATCGAGTGGCGCACGTACGTGCGCGGCACCGACTTCTTCGCGGGCTTCAACTACCCGCGCGAGAGGTCGAACTGCAACACTGGCGCGGGTCAGCGGCCCTACCGCGATGACTGCTGGATTGCCCAGCAGAACCCCGCGCCTGCCAACATCCAGCTCACGTGGACCAGCCGCATCTACGGTCTGTTCCTCGGCATGGCGCTCTTCCGCGTGAACTTCGACCTCGACTACGCGAAGGCCAACCAGGTCTTCAAGCTCGGCTCGGGTGAGGCCTTCACCGTCGCGCCCGGCTACCACACGGTCGAAGTGCCCGACGTCATCAACGGTCACCGCTACGTCGCCATCGAGAAGGACGGGGCGGCGCCCAACAGCACGGGGGCGGTACGCATGGTTGGCATCGCGAACGAGTATCTGAAGATGGTCAACGACCCCGCGACCTGTCCCTTGCCTGACTACGTCTTTTTCCTCGGGTACACCTGCTTGCCGGCTGAGCAGGCCAACAACCCCGCGATCATCGAGGACCGTCGCAAGTTCTGGACTGAGATCTTCCAGGACAGCATTCGCGACCTCGACTTGCAGCGCGGCATGTACTCCATCTACGGGAAGGCGTTCTGACCATGACTTCCTCCAACGAGACCAAGAACATGAAGAACTTGTTCCGCAGCTCACTCCTCGCAGCCGCCGCCCTCGTGGTGTCGGCCTGTGCGCAGCCCGAGCTCATCGACCGCACGCAGCCGAACTACATCAACAAGAAGGACCTCCTCGAGGGCTCCTGGTACATTCAGGAGTCCATCATCGACGCGCCCAAGACGCCGGGCGCCGGTGGCACCATCGGCTTCGGTGGCAAGCTCGAGAAGATCCGCTGGGAAGTTCAGGAAGACCTCCTCGTTGGTTACCGCTCGTACGAGGTCGTCCCCGGCGCAGACCCGCGTGTTGACCGCCAGAAGTCGAAGCTCGGTCAGGTCGTCTTCCAGGACGGGCGCCCCTACAAGGGCAATCCGGTCTTCGCCTACCGCATCCAGAGCCACTTCGATCGTCAGCGTCAGTACAACGCGTCGACTGGCGAGCAGAGCAATGTGCTCGTCGAAGATGCTTCGGATCGCCCCTGGTACGAGCGCGAGTTCATGCGCGTCGATTGGACGACCAACCAGATCATCAACTACGACAACTGCAACCAGCCGAACATCATCGGCCCCGACACCTGCTACGCCAACGGCGGCATGTACATGCGGTTCATCACGAAGGAAGACCAGGCCCCGCAGGATCAGGCCATGACCTTCACCCGTGATGGGGCTGGCAAGCTGACGTACTTCGACTGGACGACGCAGCGCATCGGGCTGCCCGCCAGCATCTACTACGAAGGTTACGGCAACCTGCCGTTCTGCTACTTCAACCCGACCGTCGATTGTGAGAGCGCCGACTTCCGCGTTCGCACCTCGGTGCTGAAGGTCGATGAAGCGGTTGCCAACGACTACGAGCCCCTCGCCTACGGCGACAAGCTGATGACGAAGTTCGGGTACTTCCGCCAGGAGTCGTACAGCTACTCGAAGGACTACTACTACACGTACACGGGCCAACAGTTCTTCGCGATGCGCCATAACATCTGGGAGCGTGCGCACGATGACAAGGGCACGGTTATCCCCGTCACCCAGCGTGGCCTTCGACCCATCGTCTATTACATGACGGCGAACACGCCGGCCTACCTCGAGCAGTCTGCCGCCCAGCACCTCGCCACCAAGGCCGGCACTGACCCGAAGCAGACCATCGAAGCGTCGTGGGATCGTGCGTACCGCCGTGCCGTCGCGGTTCCTCGCGGTCTTGAGATCAGCGACGTGCCGCAGATGTTCTATGTGTGCGAGTCGCCGGTTCGCGAAGGCTCGCCCGCAGCGTGCGGCAAGCCGGGCACCTACGCCCGCATCGGCGACCTCCGCTACCATATGATGCCGTACGTCGACCAGAACGCGGGCGGCCTGCTCGGCCTGGGCCCGTCGGCAATGGACCCGGAGACGGGCCGCATCGTGAAGGCCGCCGCCAACGTGTACGGCCCCGGTCTCGACAGCTGGTCTGGCAGCTCGCAGCAGATCATCGATGTCGTGAACGGCGAGGTCTCGCTCAGCCAGCTCATCACCGGCAAGGACATCAAGGACTACGTCGCCGCGAACCTGAACCCGACCGACCCCCGCCGTCCCCTCAACGGGCCGTGGAACTCTCAGCAGGGCCTCATCTCCGAGCCGACCCGCCCTCTGGGCTCGTTCGGTAACCTGGACGGGAAGCTGAAGACCCTCGCTGCTCAGTGGAAGATCACCGGTCTCCCGCTCGCGAAGGAAAACCGACGCGCCGTCGTCGAGCGCCTCATCAAGGAAAACCCGGCGCTCGAAGAAGAGCTCGTCAACCTCCCTGAGGTGCGCATCGCGATTCAGTCGCTCACCACCAACGCTGGATTCCAGGCGAAGGTGAAGACGGACTCGAGCTTCTACCGCACCGTCGCGCGCAACGTGCTTCTTGGCAATGACCCCATCGAGGCGGCCATCAAGAAGTCGCGCAACACTCCCGACCCGTCGATCGGCTGCTTCTACGAGTTCTCGTACGAAGACGAAGACTACGTGGGCCTCGCCAAGCAGAAGGGCAAGCTCCAGCGTGACCTCGTCGCCCAGTACAAGGCAGCAGGCAAGTCAGACGCGGAGGCCCTCGTGGCCGCCAAGGCCGAGGTCTACAACTCGCTCCGTCGCGAGGCCTACCGCTCCGTCACGGAGCACGAGATCGGCCACACCGTCGGCCTGATGCACAACTTCATCGCCTCCGCCGACCCCCTCAACTACCAGGACGGGTACTGGGAAATGCGGAAGGAGACGATCGGCGTGAACGTCGGCGGTCGCCGCGTGATGCCGGTCACCCCGCAGAACCTGGTCGATGCCGCAAAGCCCAATCAGGCGCAGATCGACGCGTCGATGTACGAGTACCAGTACTCGTCGATCATGGACTACGGCGCGCGCGTCAACGCGCAGAACCGTGGCACGGGCAAGTACGACGACGCTGCGATCCTCTTCGCCTACTCCGGGGGCTTTGAGCCGGGCTGGGTCGAGGTGTTCAACGAGCTGCGCTCTGACTACGCGAACCCGAACATCACCATTCCGGTCGACAACCAGGCGCGGGTCTTCACCGTTCGTGGTGCCCACGTCGAGCTGCCGCTGGCTCAGGTTGAGCACTACACGCCGGCCTCGAACTTCTATACCGACAAGTACCACTACACGACGTTGCCCTTCCATTTCGCTGACCAGCAGCCCTCGTTCACGGGGATGTTGGATCAGGGCATCCGCCGCATGCAGAACCGCTCGTTCCGCAAGTGGTCTGAGATGGCGGCGGTCTACAAGCGCGTCGAGGAGGAGCTCAAGAGCTTCAACCTCTCGCAAGACGGCTTGCGTGAGAACGACTACGCCCGCGCTCGCGACATCGTCAACAAGGCCGGCGGCAGCAGCATCCCCGTCGAGGTGCCGTACATGTTCTGCTCCGACTACGAAGTCGGCGCGAACCTGCTCTGCAACCGCAACGACCAGGGCGCTGACGTGTACGAGATGACCACGAAGTGGATGGAGCGGTTCAACCAGTCGTACGTGTTCAGCAACTTCCGCCGCGATCGCCTGATGTACTCGCCGGCGGCCGTCGCCAGCGGCAAGTTCGGCCGCTTCCTCGGCAACATCCCGAACGTCTACCAACAGTGGCTCTTCAGCATCTTCTACCTCGCGAAGTACTACCAGCTGACCCCCGAGGAGATGGACAAGTTCTACGGCCTCGGTGACCCGATCTGGCAGAACTACTGGACGATGGCGGTGATCGACTCGACGAACCTGCTGATGCAGCAGATCTCGATTCCTTCGGCCGGCTACCACGGCAAGAAAGCCGACGGGACGTGGGAATACGTGCCCTCCGGCGACCCGCAGAACCGTCGCCTCGAGTCTGCAGCTGAAGCAGCGCTCAAGGTCGAGCTGGCCAAGCCGCAGAACGGTGGCTACTCCGACATCGCGTACGTGCCGCGTGGCCCGGGCCGCTCGATGTTCACCGTGTACGACACGTTCGGGTACGACAACTTCACCCGGGTGAACGAAGCGGGTCACTTCTGGGACGTGTACGCTGCGATGCTCGCGCTCACCACCAGCGAGACGAACTTCCTCGGTGTCGACCGTGGCTCTGACGCGCTCCGCTACTCCCTGCCGTACTACACGACGTTCAACCTCGAGCTCGCTCCGCTGTTCAACAACTACTGGACCGAGAACGTCCCCTACTACTCACCCAACCTCGCGAAGCTCGAAGACGGCACCGCCATCGTGCAGCTGCCCAACTTCATCCGCGCGCAGGACTTCGTGCCCGGCTTTGTGTACCCGCCCGCGCCCGTGGTTCCGGTTGATGGCAGTGGTCAGCCGATGGTGATGTCGAAGGTGGCGCCTGTTTCGACCTGGAGCTCGCGCTTCTACGCGCAGGTGTGGTCGATGGCCTTCTTCACGGCCAACTTCAACCTCGAGTTCGCCAACTTCAACCAGGTCTACCGTTTGGGCTCGACCGACAACCTGACGCCGGCTGCTGGCTTCACGGTCGTCTCGTACAACGATCCGTTCGGTGGTGGTTACGTGTACTCGGCGCTCAAGAAGAACGGGTCCACCACGCCTCCCGCAGGTCCTGCGATGGTCGAGCGCGCGGCTGCGATGCGTGTGAAGTGGGACGCCGCCGTGGCGTCGGGGCAGCCGGTCGACGGCAAGACGGCTGCGCAGTGGGAAACCGAGCTGCGCGGTGCGACCCGCACGCTCGAGATGATGCGCGGTCTGTACGACATTTTCGGCCGCGCCTGGTAACGGCGGTCGGAAGCTGAATCGTCGGCGCCCGGCTCTCCTCGTGAGGGTCGGGCGCTTTCGTTTTCAGGATCGTTCTCTTTCGCTACAACTCGCATCGTGGCGGCCACTGGCGCACAGCTCGATCTCTTCAGCGGTGGCCGGCCCGCGTTGCTTCACGCCGCCTCGGTACCGGTGCCGGTTGCTCGCGAGCCTGCACCGATGCTGCCACTGCCCACCCGTCAGCAGACGTTGTCGCGCGCCCGTCAGCTCGCTGAGCGCATCGCGGCGGTGCTCGGCGCCGAGCTGAAGGTGCACCTCGTGGTGCACGACAACCGCTCGACGATGATCAGCTTTCGCCGGCAGCTGCCTCTGGTGCGCATTCGCGTGCACCACATGTTCCTCGACGCTCCCGACGCCGTGGTGCGCGCCATCGCCGAGTATGCCGGCAAGGGGCAGCCTGCTGCCGGAGCGGTGCTCGATGACTTCATCTCAGCCCAGCAGGAACTGATTCGCGCCTTCCCACGGAAGCCCAGCCTGCTCGAGTCACGTGGCCGCTGCTTCAAGTTGCAGGAACTCTTCGATTCGATCAACGCGGCGCACTTCGATGGCGCCATCGTGGCCCGAATCGGGTGGGGGAGAACCCCGGGCCGTCGCCGGCGAAAGTCGATTCGCCTGGGCGTCTACGATCACAAGGCGAAGGAGATTCGCATTCACCCCGCGCTCGATCGCCCCGACGTGCCGCGCTACTTCGTCGAGTTCATCGTCTTCCACGAGATGCTTCACCAGCTCTTCCCCAGTGCACGCGACACCGGGCGCCATGTGCACCACCCGCGCGCCTTCCGCGAGCGCGAGCGCGCGTGGCCGAAATACGGCGCTGCGATCGCGTGGGAGAAGGAGCACCTCCAGCAGCTGCTGCGGCGCTGAGCCCTCACTTCGTCTTGCGCTTGCTCTTCTCGAGGTAGGCGCGGCCGCGGGGGCTGATCTCGTAGCCGACCTCAAAACTCTGCGTGAGGCCGAGCTTCTTCAGTTTTCGAACGTCGATCTTGAACGGCTCTGTCTCGTCGAGCCCCAGCTTCTTCGCGAGCTGCGACGCGGCCACCCGCGGGTGCTTGCCGATGAGCGACAGCACTTTCTTCGTCCACGGGGAGCGGGCGCTGGCGTCGAAGCGATCGAGGCGGCGATCGAGCTCGGCCACGTCGGCGTCGGTGAGCGCGGTCTCGAGGGCGATGGTGACCCGATCTCCGTCACCGCCGTGGTGCAGCCCGACCTTGAAGAGCCTGGTGGTGGGGCGCAGCGGCTTCTTGGCGACCGGCTTCATGTACTCGACGAGCTCCTCTCGCGTGCTGAAGCCCCCAGCGCGCGCATCGTCGTCGGTGATCTGCGCGAGTGTGACGTGTTCGACTGAGTCGACCTCGACCACCCCGATCGGGTGAACGCGGTACCGCCCTCCGACCTTCACGTGGGGCTTGTCCCACAGCCGAAAAGTCAGACGCACTGCGCCATTGACGAGACCTTCGTGAAACCGTTTCTGGAAGAGCAACACGTCGATCCGTATAACCGCTGGCATGCGACGCGCGAAGATCGTCTGTACCCTTGGGCCGGCCACCAACTCACAGGAGATGTTGGAGAAGCTGATTCACGCCGGCATGGACGTGGCGCGACTCAACTTCAGTCATGGCACCCACGCCGATCACCTGTTGACCATCGAACGGCTTCGCGCGGCGCAGCTCAAGGTGCGCAAAGCCGTCGGCATTCTCGGTGACCTGCAGGGTCCGAAGATCCGCACCGGCAAGCTCGAGAAGGGGGCTGTCGAACTCGTCGAAGGAAAGGAACTCTCAATCAGCACCGACGAGTCGGTGCTTGGCACCCAGGAGCTCGTCTCGACGACCTACCCGCACCTTGCGTCGGACGTGAACGTGGGAGACCGCATCCTCGTCGATGACGGTCTGCTCGAGCTGCGGGTGCTCGCGACCGACAAGAAGCAGCTCATCCGCACTGAGATCATTCACGGCGGCACGCTGAAGAACAACAAGGGCATCAACCTGCCGGGCGTGGCGCTGCGCGCCGACGCCCTGACCCCCAAAGACAAGGAAGACCTCATCTTCGGGCTGAAGAACGGCGTCGACATGGTCGCGCTCTCGTTCGTACGCAACCCGCAGGACATCGACATGTGCCGCGACGCCATGCAGGCCGCAGGCAGGGTGGTGCCCATCATCGCCAAGCTCGAGAAGCCCGAGGCCATCGCGCGGCTCGACGCCATTCTCGAGAAGACCGACGGCGTGATGGTGGCGCGCGGCGACCTCGGGGTGGAAATTCCCCCCGAAGAAGTGCCCGCGATTCAGAAAGACATCATTCGTCGGGCGAACCAGCGGGGCCTTCCCGTCATCGTCGCGACCCAGATGCTCAACTCGATGATCGAGCACCCGCGGCCGACGCGCGCCGAAGCGAGCGACGTCGCCAACGCCATCTTCGACAACACCGACGCGGTGATGCTCTCGGGCGAGTCGGCCTCGGGGCGGTACCCGATCGAGTCCGTCGAGATGATGAACCGCATCGTCGAGGCGGCCGAGTCTGCGATGCGACAGAGCTTCCCGCGCATTGGCACGGGCGAGCCGGCGAAGATCCCTGCCGACTTCCCTGACGTGACGTGCGGCGTGGCGTGCCGTGCGGCGCGCGAGGCCGGGGCTGCGCTGATCGTCGCCTTCACGCTGACCGGTACGACGGCGCGCTTGCTCTCGCGCTACCGACCGCAGGTGCCAATCATCGCCTTCTCTCCAAACCAGGAAGTGCGACGTCGGCTGGCGCTGTTGTGGGGGGTCATGCCGCGCGTCCTCGAGCCGGTGCAGGAAACCGAAGAGATGGTGAAGCGCGTGGAAGAGGAGCTGCTCGCGCGTGGGCTCGCCAAGCGTGGCGATCGGGTGGTCATCGTGTTCGGCGCGCCTGTCGGTCAGGCCGGCCGCATCAACTCGCTTCGGTTGCACACCATCGAGATGTGAGCGTCGCTGGCGCGTCCGCGCCAGGTCGGGCCTTTCTCCCTCTCTCTTCGACAGCGAGGAGAGACGACACCGACTGCGTCGACCACCGAGGACGAAAGTCCTCTCTCCCTCTCCCCGCTTCGCAGCGCGAGGAACTTTCAGGACAGGGGCGGGCGCACTGTGCTGGCGGTGCTGACTTTGGGTCCGCTTGCTGCCGTCGCGGCTGGTTTGCTCTTCCGGCCGCTGCGTTGGCACCGCAGTGCTTGATCGTTGCGGAGTGTCGAGCAGCACCTCGGTGCTGCGTCGATTGTTGCGCCGTGTGAGGCCGATTGCCGTGGTGCGTGTGAAAGCCGCGGCCCGAACGTCAACGTATGAACGGAGGCACGTGGCGCCCGCCCGCACTGTCTGAGATCAATTGGTGCAAGCGCCTCGAGCGCGTCTCGGGCCGCTTCGCGCTCGTCACCCAGTGCAGCGCAGTGCGTTGGAGGTTCGCTTCGAGTTGACGGGCCTCGTCAGGGTTGAGCCTCGCCACCTCGGCCCGCTCGAAGGCGTACAACCCCGTGCGGTCAGCCTTGCGAAGCGAGAACGCCTTCAGCCCGGCCTCATGCATCAGAGGCGCTCGACCTTCGCGACGTTGATGGTGCTCCAGATGCTGGTCGGCTTCCTCGGCGTGAAGCGGATCGTGTAGTGCGCCTCGTCGAACGAATTGCGGACCCCGTCGATCCACCCGAAGCAGATGGCCTCTTCGACGGACTCAGGACACAGACCACGTCATGCTCGGGGTACCGGTCGCGCGCTTGCGAAAGCCGACCAGCAACTCTGTCTTTTGGGCTTGATGGACCTGCAGCCAGGCGCGGAACTCGGTCGACGAGTTGAAGAAGCGAGGCTTCACGTCACTTCGCCTTCAGCGCCTTCCTCGGCACGTCGGCCTCGACGAAGATTCTGAAGAGGTCGCGGTCGAGCTGGCCGCTCTCGGATTCCTTCTTCAAGATGTCGAGCGCCAGTTCGTGCGGCACAGCCTTCTTGTACGGGCGGTCGCTCGCAGTGAGTGCGTCATAGATGTCACTGATGGCCATCATCTTCGACTGCACGGGGATCTGATCGCCCGGCACCGCGCGCGGGTACCCCTTGCCGTCGAGCTTCTCGTGGTGGGCGTACGCAATCTCAGGCACCCGCTTGAGCACCCGGGTCCAGGGAATCTGCGCGAGGAAGCGGAAGGTGTGCGTGACGTGCGACTCGATCTCGCGGCGCTCGGTCGGTGAGAGCGACCCCCGGGGAATCGACAGCACCTGCACCTCGTTCGGCGTCAGCAACATCTGCGGCCGCTCGCGGGAGTCGTTGAACGACAGCACGCTGAGCCCCGTGAGCCGTTCGAAGCCACCCTGGGCGAGCACCGTCGGCCGGTTGCACTGCAGAATGAAGTCGAGCGCCTCGTCGATTTCCTTCAGCTCACGGGTGAGGCGCTCCTGTTCCTCGGCGTTGATCTCGTCCATCGCGCGGTCTCCGCGAATCTTGATCGAGTCCATGCGGCGGACGTACGAGGCGAGCTGTCGGTCTTTGCGCGCCAACTCGAAGCGCTGCTTCAACACTTCGAGCTCGTGGGGGTACAGCTTCTCGGCCTTCACCAGCACCGGTTCCCGCACGCCGATCTTCCCGAAGTCGTGCAGCAGCGAGGCGTATCGAATTTCCTGAATCTGATCGGTCGTGAACTTGAGGTCGCGGTACGGCCCGGCTGGAGCCAGCTCAGAGGCCTGCGCCAGACCGACCGTGAGCGACGCCACCCGACCCGAGTGACCGGCCGTGGTCGGGTCGCGCGACTCGATGGCCATCACCGACGCCTGGACGAAGCCCTCGAAGAGTCGGTTGATCTCTTCATGCAGCATGGCGTTCTCGATCGCCTGCGCGGCCTGACCGCCGAGGGCGATCAAGAGTTCCTCGTCTTCGCCGTCGAACTTGCCGTCGGCGGCGTTGAGCGCCTGAATGACGCCCGTCACTTCGCCGCGCGTATCGCGCATCGGTACGCAGAGCATGCTGCGCGTGCGGTAGTTGGTCTTCACGTCCCAGTCGCGCTGGAAGCGGGGGTCTTCGTAGGCGTCGAGCAGGTTGACCACCTCGCCGGTCTGGGCGACCGAGCCCGAGATGCCCTGACCCAGCGGTACGCGGATCTCGGTCTTGGCGCCCTGCGCGACGCGGCTCCACAATTCGTTGCGCTGGCGATCGAGGATGAACAACGAGCAGCGATCGGCTTCGACCACGCGCGCGGCCTCGCGCAGAATCAGCGGCAACAGCTCGTCGAGGTTGTGCTGGGCGGTCATCGCCTTGGCGATGTCGAGAATGGCCTGCAGCTTGTCCGCGCGGCGAAGCGCCTGTCGCAATGGGGACATCGACGGCGAAGTGTTCTCTTCCAGTTCGGTGGCCACGGTGCGCGAATGTTCCTCCCAAGGCACGGCCTCGGCAACCACGACGACGCGGAGAACGCGCGTGCACGACGGAACGGGGCGGGCTACCACGAGGCGCATGACGAACCGCGTGCGGGTGGCCCCTTCCATCCTCTCTGCTGACTTCGGGCGCCTCGGCGAAGAGGTGAGGGCCATCGAGGTGGCCGGGGCCGACCTCGTACACGTCGACGTGATGGATGGGCGCTTCGTGCCCAACATCACCATCGGCCCGCTGGTGGTCGAGGCCGTCAAGCGAAGCACCACGCTGCCACTCGACGTGCACCTGATGATCGTCGAGCCCGAGAAGTACATCGACGACTTCGCGAAGGCGGGCGCGAGCGTCATCACGGTGCATCAGGAGGCGTGCCCGCACCTCCACCGCACGCTGCAGCAGATTCGCAACGCCGGCGCGAAGCCGGGCGTGGTGTTGAACCCCTCGACGCCGCTGGTGACGCTCGAAGAGGTGCTGGGCGAAGTGAGCCAGGTGCTCTTGATGTCGGTGAACCCCGGCTTCGGTGGGCAAGCGTTCATTCCGTCGACGATCGACAAGGTGCGGCGCCTGCGCGCGATGCTCGACGCGCGGAAGCTGAACGTCGACATCGAGGTCGACGGCGGCATCAACCCGCACACCGCGAAAGACGTCGTCGCGGCGGGCGCCACGGTGCTCGTCGCCGGGAACGCTGTCTTCAAGTCGAAGGACTACCGGGCCGCCATCGACGCGCTCCGCTGAGCGAGTCATGCTGTTCTCCATGGTGGCGCGACTCGCTGCGGTCCTGATGGTGTTGGTCGGCTGCGTACCCGCTCCCATTCCCACTCCCGCTCCCGTTCCCGCACCGGTGTCCCTGCTCTCGTTCAATACGGCGCAGGGTGCAGGGCCGAGCTACCGGACGACGAGTCATCGTGCAGCGCAGCGGCGCTGGTTGGATCAGGGCGGCGCGCAGCTCATCGGCCTGCAGGAGGTCGACTTCTTCGTCGCGCGCTCGGGCCAGGTCGACGTGGCCACCGCGCTCACCCCTTTCGACTGCAACGTGTCGGACTGGCGAAGCGAGGGAACCCGGCGATGCGTGGGCGAGTCGGGCACCGTGGTGTCGGCGCGTGCGTTGTGCGCGGCAGATCCCTATCGCAACGACGAAGAGGGTCGCCCGGCGGGCATCCCCGATGAAAATGGTGTTCTGGATCGCTCACCCACCGCTTGCTACGGGCTCTCGCTCATCGTGCGCGGTCTGGTGGTGAAAGAGACCTACGCGGTCGGGCTCCCCAATGACGCGTCGTGGCCGGTGACCAGGCCCTTCGATCGAGGCCTCGTCGCTGCGTCGATCGACGAGACGACGTTGCGCGCGCTCTCGGAGCACAACGACGCGGTTCGTCGCGGACCGGCCTTCGAGCCGCGGGTGCTCCTCGTTGCGCATCTGACGCGGCCCGCTGGTCCCGAGCTCGCGGTGATGGTGGTGCACCTGGAGTACGAGGGCGGAACCCCGCTGGCGCTGCACCAGTTGCAGCGGGTGCGCACGCTGATGGCATTGGAGCGCAACGCGGGCCGGCAGGTGGTGGTCTTCGGAGACTTCAATCTGACCGCCCCCGACGTCGCCAGTGTGTTGGTCGACCTGACCCCCACGGTCGAGTCGACCGACGTGGTCGACCAGATCTGGCTCGACGCTTCGTTGACCATCGAGACCGCGGAGGATCGCTCGACCGAATCGCTGAGCGACCACCCCGCCGCGCCCTACGCCGTCGTGTACTGAAGTTCAGAACCCGAAGCGGGCCAGCAGCTTTCGCCAGCCCGTCTTGCTCGCCGTAGGTGCGCTCTGCTCTGGCGGCAGCGCTTTGGCACCAGCACCCGACAGGCTGGCTTCTGCTGCCTTCTGAGCCCGCGGCCCCGCGAAGCCAGCCGATTCGAGAGCGAGTTCCTGGCCCTTCAGAACCGCGACCACGCCGCCACGCGCGCCGTTGCCGAGCTGGTAGCCGACCCTGAGGGTGGTGTTCGGACCCAGCAAGGGCCGAAATGCGGTCAGCGCTCGCGAACCCCGATCGTCGTTCCACCCGTCGGCCGATTCCCCGTTCATGCTGAACCAGATCTCGAACGTCTCGAGCTGGTTCCACTGGGAGAGCCGGGTCCACGGCTCGGCGTCGTGGCGACCCCAGGAATCGAAGCGCTCGAGCCGCAGCGTCTTGACGCCATTGAGTGCAGGGCCCCACTGCGCGGGTTGAATCGGCTCGACCAGCCCCAGCGTGTGCAGCGGGGGGCGTGCACCCGACGCGTGGAGTCGCTCGAGCACCTCTCCGGTCGCGCCGCTCAGCTCGACCAGCCCGGTCATTCGGCGGCTGAACGGACGATCGTCGGCCGCGTAGTGCACGGCTTCGACCAGGGCCCAGTCGGCGACCTCGTCGAGCTGCGAGTGGTCTCCATCGGCGCGGAGCGAGACGACGACGCGTGAGGCGAAGGGCCCACGCGCGAACGTCGCACCGCCGAGTGACACCGCAGGTTGCAGCGGTCCGAGCCACGCTCGACCGTGCAGCTGGACCAGTTGCTCGCGACGCGCCCGGTCCTTCGAGGTGGCCGGCGTCTCGAAGGAGAGCGCGCCGAACTCGCCGCGAACGTCACCGCGCTCGAGCCAATAATCGACCAGCACCTTTCGCGGGCCATCGTCACGGGGCGCGGCGAGGACGGCTTCGAAGAGGGCGCGCTCTTCCGTGGTCCACGGCGCGCGCGTTGGCTCGGGCTTCGGAGGCAGCGCATCCTCTTCCCAGAACTCTTCGTCTCGCGCTTCTGCCGCGCGGTTGTCGTCGAGCCATGGGCGAACGACCTGATGAACGAACTCGACGTCGACCCCTCCATCGTCTGCGCGCCGGGCGATGGCGATCGGGTCGACCAACGCCGCGTCGCCCTCGCCGCCGCCCCACTCGGTGCAGAGCGCGCTCCACGCGGTCACCGCTTCGGAGTTCGAGTCGAGCGAGGGCCACGGCAGGGATTCTTCGCGGTCTCCATCGCGCGGGTCGCACGACGAGCACCAGCTCCCGTCTTCCGAGGGCGTCTCGCCGTAGTCGCAGTGGTGCGGCCACGTCGGTTCTCGCGTGGGAAACGCGATGAAGTGCTCGTGCACCGCATCGCCGGCCTCGTCGGCGAAGTACTGGCTCACGCCCATGACGAGCGACTGCGCCTCGGGGCGGTGCTCGAAGTACGTGGTGGCGCGTTCGCGAAACTGGTTGATCGAGAAGTGGCGCATCGCCAGCACATCGGTGAACGACTCGTCGCTCATGAACGGTCCTCGTCGAAGAGCGCGACTTGCTGCCGCCGCGTCTCGGGTGAAAGCCGGTGGAAGTACGACTCGAGAATCACGGCGGTGCCTGCACGAAGTCTGGCCTTCGCCCACGCGAGCCCGAAGGTGTCTGGCATGAGTGGCAAGTGTGAGTCCTGCTTCCCTTCGTTGCGAGACACGTGCACCTCGGCGATGTGCGGGTAGTCCTGCAGGCGTCGCCACGTGGAGTCCGCGATGACGCCGGCCGTGCGCTGGATGAAGACGTGTGAAACATCGACCGCGAGCGAGAGGCCCTCTCGCATCGCGGCCTCGAGCTCGTCACCCGTTCCCAGCGCGGAGCCGGGGTACATCGTCTCGATCACCGGCATCGCCGGCGAGGGTCGCCACGTCGCGAAGGAAGGGTGTGAGGCGAGGGGAGGGTGCACCGAGTCACTGGAGACGGCGCACGAGCCGTCGTCATTCCAGACGGTGCGCTTCCACACTCGGGGCTCGAAGCCGTGGTGCGTGCGTGTGGTGACCCCGTCGAGCAGCCGCTCGAACTGATGGGTGGGCTGGTTGCCTGGCGTCAGCTGAACGCCGTCGGGTCTCAGCTCGAGCAACGCGCGAAGTGCCACGTCCATCGGTCGCCCCTGAAAGCAGCTGAGGGCGAGGAAGAGCATCGGTCAGCGCACGACGACGGTTTGCACTTCACCCGACTCGGTGCGCACCTCGACGCGGTGTTCACCGCCCAGCAGCAGGCGAGGGTGCTCGAGCTCGAGCCGGCCGTACGAGTTCGGCGTCATCCACGTCGACCAGAAGCCGCCATCGACGCGGAACGAGTAGCGCTGGCCGACGGTGGTCTCGAGCGACGCGGTCGACTTTTCCTTCGCCGCGGAGCGGATGAACTGCGCGCTGCGCTTCATCATCGGCGTGCAGGTCATGCCGCCGCTGAGCAGCTCGGCGTAGATGCCGACATGGGTGTACGTCTGGGTGCCTGTGACGCGGCCGAGGCCCTTCGCGCCGACGAGCTTCAGCTGGAACCCGTTGAAGTCGGGAATGGTGAAGGTGCTCAGGCCGCCGGCGAGCGCAGGCTCGGCGAGGGTGAGCAGCGAAGGCACGAGGTTCTGCAGCACGCTGACCGGCTCGGCGAGGATCTCGTTGTTCTTCACCTGCACGTTGGTGACGGCGCCCATCAGGTTCCCGACGATGGGTGTCACGCCCGAGCAGCCATCGAGCGTCACTCCGAGTGGCAGCGAGAGATCGGCTGACACGGTGAACAGGCGTGCGAGACGATCTTCGAGCAGCGCATAGACATCGAGCTCGACGCCGCGCCAGTCGAGGCGCACGAGCGGGTTGACCGGCTCGCCGTTGGAATTGACGGTGCCTTCACCGACGACGGCGGTGGGTGGGTTCACGGGGCGGATGACGATGCGCAGCGGAACGTTCTGCCGCTCGGTCACGAGGTTCAACGAGGGCAGGAGCGTCGCCAGCAGGCTGCTCTCGAGCTGCGCGATGGTGTCGGTGCCGAGTTCGAGGCACAGCGCGCCCGACTGCTGCGCGCGGAAGAGCACTTCGCTCATCATCTGGCCCGAGACCGAGAGCCCCACGTCGTAGGCGCCGGGTGCCTCGGCGTCGAAGTTTGGCAGGGGCAGCGTCATCGGCGCCGCGCGGGTGAGGGGGGCGACACAAGGCGCGACGACGATCTCCTTCGCGCCGCCACGCAGGCCGACCGTCAGCCCTGCATCGGAGGCCTCGGCGTTGCCACCCGCGCCGAGCGAGATCTCGATCGCAGAGTTGGGTGGAGCGCCGAAGGTGCCCAGCGCCTGACCGACCTCGAGGCGACCTTCGACCCCGAGGAGCGAGGGCACACACTTGCCGGTCATCGTGTCGCGGCACACGCCGGCGTCGACTTCACAACTCGAGGTCGCCGTACCGACCGTCGGGCACTCGCCCATCGGGCCACACGAGGCACAGTTGGCGTCGGCGAGCGTGTCGCTGAGCTGCGACTTGAGCGAGTCGGCGAGCTGGTTGATGAGCAGCGTCTTCACCGCCGAGAGGCTCGCGATGTTGAGGGCGCCGCACCCCTCGTTGAGGATCTCCATGTCGTTGGGATCGATGCAGTTGGGCGGCTGGTTCGAGCCGGAGCACGCGACCGCGTTGCCCACGTTCACCACCTCGAGCGAGAGCAGCTGATCCCACTTCGTGTCGATGGCGAACTTGATGTCGACGGCGAGGTCGGTGGACGGAGGCTGCGCGCGCGCGGTGTCGAGATCGACGGTGAACTTCGCGCGGCCGTTGAACAGACACAGCGCTGACGCCGACGAGCCTCTCGACGAGATCGGTAGCCGACCGGTCTGCACGGTGGCCGTGACCTTCGCTTCCAGAATGTCAGGTGACTTCGGCGCGAACGAGAGGCTGTTGAAGGTGAGCGTGATGCTGTGGCCGTAGTCATCGGCGTCGCACACGCCGTCCATCCGCCCGCAGGACTCGGCGGCGCACGACAACTGCCCCGTGTCGGCAACGGCGAGCTGCACGGCGGGAATGCCGGCGATCGTCACCTGCTCGATGCTGCACGGCACGGGCACGGTGAGCTGCCCACCCGGAGCGAAGAAGTCGAGGATGGTGGTCGAGTTCGCGTTGAGCGCCGAGAAACCCTGCGCCGAGAGCCGTGCCGCGCCCGCGGTGTTCTGCTTGGTGCCCGAGTACGTGCCTTGCGGCAGCGGCGTGAAGCCACCGCACGCGCACCCCGAAGTGCCGCCCCCACACGCGAAGACGGCGACGGAGAGCCACACGAACAGCAACGACCTGAGCCCCGATTGCATGGGCTCGCGCTTAGCAAGAAGCGCTGCCTGCCGTCCCGCCGCCACGCGAGAAACAAACCGGTGCATCCGGCACTTGCGTGCGTAGAAGCCGGGCCCATGAGCGACGTCTTTCTGCTGACCGGGTGCGCCAGCGGCATCGGCCGCCACCTCGCGGGCGCGTTGTCGGGCCTGGGCCACAAGGTGCTCGCCACCGACGTCAACGAGGCCGGGCTGCTCGAGGCCGCGAAGGGGTGGAAGGGTGAGAACGTGAAGACGTTCGTGCTCGACGTGCGAGATCGCGCGCGATGGGAAGCGGCGCTCGCTGTGACGCTGCAGCACTTCGGCAAACTCGACGTGCTCCTCAACATCGCTGGCTACCTGAAGCCCGGCTGGAGTTGGGAGATCACCACCGCTGACGTCGATCGCCACCTCGACATCAACGTGAAGGGCGTCATCTACGGCGTGCACGTGGTGGGGAAGCACTTCGTCGAGCAGAAGCGCGGGCACATCATCAACATCGGCTCGTTGGCCTCCCTCGCGCCGGTGCCAGGCCTCGGGCTCTATTCATCGAGCAAGTTCGCGGTGCGCGGCTTCACCCTCGCTGCGGCGCAGGAACTGGCCCCGCACGGCGTGAAGGTGACCCTGGTCATGCCCGATGCGGTGGAGACGCCGATGCTCGACCTGCAGGTCGACTGCGAGCAGGCGGCGATGACGTTCAGCGGGCCGAAGGCGCTCACTGTCGAAGACATCGAGCGCGCCCTGCTGGACGTGGTGTTGCCCGAAGCGCCGCTCGAGCTGCCGATTCCCTTCAGCCGCGGGGCGATGGCCCGCCTGGCGACGCTTCTCCCGGCGGCGGTGGTGAAGTTGGGCCCGCTCTTCGTGAAGCTCGGCAAGCGGGCGCAGGCGCGGCGGAAAAAAAACTGAGGCTCACTTCTTCTTTTTCTTCGGCAGCGACTTCTTCTTCTTCTTCGCGGGTGCCGCTCTCTTCTTCACGGTCTTGACGACCTTCTTCTTCGCCGGCTTCTTCTTCTTGAGGAGCGACTGCACCTTCTTGCTCACCTGCGCGCTCACCTTCTTGATGGTGGCGGCCGCCTTCTTCTGCGCTTTCTTCACTTCCTTCACGGTCTGCTCGGCAGCCTCTTTGGCGTCTTCGAGGACTTCTTCGAACGCTTCCTTGGCCTTGCCCAGCGTCGAGGTTCGCGCGAACCAGCTCTTCATCGGCCCGAAGTAGTGCTCGTCCCAGCCCTTCTTGTAGGCCGCGGCCTGGCCTTCGGGGATGGTCTCCTGCAGGAGGCCGATCCGGGTTGCGCCCCCTTCGGCCGCGGTGAAGGTGATGGTCAGCATCGAGTCGGGCGCGTCGGGTGGGAACTCGGTGGTGCGCCAGGCTTGCACGATCTTCTCGTGTGGCACCGCTGACACGGTTCGCCCGGTGATGTACCCGTCCCACGCGGTGAAGCGGCCACCCCCTTCGTCACTCGCGGCCGCGCCGGTCATCAACGCGTGCTGCTCGGGGTCGAGCCACGCTGCGTACACGCGCTCGGGCGAAGCGGGGATGATGTCGGACATCGAGATGTTGTCGCTCATGTGATCCCTCCCGGATCAGAGTGGTCAGACTTTCGCATCTGACTCAAAACGCAGTTAACTCTGAGGCTCCAGATGCGTTCCAGACAACTTCTCTGCGTGCTGTTGGTGGTTTCCGGTGTCGCCTCGGCAGCCGGGCCCAAACCCGCAGATCGAGAGGCGCTTCGGCGCACGATGGAATCGGTGCTGCAGGGCACCAACCTCAAGAACGCGCGCGTCACGGTGCAGGTGCGCAGCCTCGAAGACGGCTCGGTCGTGTTCAGCCGCGACGAGAACGAGCTGCTCAACCCCGCGTCGAACGTGAAGTTGTTCACCGCCGCCGCTGCGCTCGCAAAGCTCGGGCCCGAGTACCGCTTCGAGACCGACTTCCTCGTCGATCAAGACTTCAAGGAAGGCAAGGCGAAGACGCTCTATGTGCGCGGGCGCGGTGACCCGACCATCACCACCGAGCGCCTGTACGGCATCGTCAGTGAGCTGCTGCACAACGGCCTCAAGGAGGTGGGTGACATCGTCGTCGACGACACGTGGTTCGACGGAGAGCGACAGCCTCCGGGGTTCGATCAGGAATGGGGCGATCGTGCGTACCTCGCCCCCACGGGCGCTCTCTCGCTCAACTGGAACACGGTCGGCGTCTACCTGCGTCCCGCGGAAGAACCCGGTGGCAAGGCGGCGGTCGAGGTCGAGCCCGCCAGCGACTTCTTCGTCATCGAGGGCGACGTCAGCACCGGCAACAAGACACAGCGTCGCTTCACGGTGACGTCCTCGGTCGACAAAGATCGCGTGCGCCAGAAGATCGAAGCGAAGGGCGTGGTGCCGGTCGACAAGGGCACGTGGTCGGTGTGGAAGAAGATCGACCAGCCCGCGCTCTATTTTGGCTTCACGCTGAAAGAATTGCTCAAGCAGCGCGGGGTGAAGGTGAAGGGGCGGCTCGGTGGCGGCAAGACGCCGTTCAACCAGAAGCTGCTCTTTCAGGCGCAGAGCGACACGCTCGACCTCGTGCTCAAGAAGCTCAACAAGCACTCGTCGAACTTCGTCGCCGAGCAGCTCATCAAGACGCTGGGCGCGGAAGGGAAGGGCGTTCCCGGGTCGCACCCCAAGGGCGTCGAGGTGGTCGAAGACTTTCTCGAGCGCGAAGTCGGCGTCTCGCGCGGCAGCTACGTGATGAAGAACGGCTCGGGCCTCAACGACGCCAACCGCTTCTCGGCGGCGCAGACCAACAAGCTCCTCGTGTACATGATGGAGCACTTCAACGTGATGCCCGAGTTCGTCGGCTCCGTCGGCATCGCCGGCAAAGACGGCACGCTCAAGTTCAGGTTCGAAGGCAGCGACGCAGTGGGCAAGCTGCGCGCGAAGACGGGCACGCTCGAGACGGTGTCGGCGCTCTCGGGTTACGTGCAGTCGGTCGGAGGCGAGCGCTTCGTGTTCTCCATCATGGTGAACGACTTCCCCGGTCGCGCCGGCACGGTGGTGCCGAACATCGACGCGCTGGGCACGGCGATCGCGGCGAGCGGCTCGTCAGGAGGCCCCAGCGCGGCCGTGGCGGCGTTGACGCCGGCGAGCGTGGTGGGGCCCTTCGAAGAGTTGAAGGCGCGCCTCCAGACCTACGTGGGGCTCGCGCAGAAGGGGGAGCGTCGCAACGTGGCGCTCCTGCGCACCGCGTGGCGCAGCGAGAAGGACCCGGCGGTGCGCGCGATCATCGCCGACGCGCTCTACCAGTCGGATCCGCGGGAGGGCGCGAACGTGCGCACGCTGCTCGACTCGGCGCAGGCCACCGACGACGTGTACGGCCGCATCAAGAAGGCGTCGGTCGAGGCGGGCTTCAACCTGCCCGTGTTGCCGTCGCTCATCGAGCTGGCTTCCTCGGGCAACGTCGAGGCGGTGACCCGGCTGTTCGACTTCATTCGCGTCGATCTGAGCGACGAGCGCTCGTCGGAGTGGCTGTCGGAGCAGCTCGCCGTCGTGGCCACCGATGCGCCGCAAGAGCTGCTGCTGGCGATGAAGGGCCTCCCCGAGGCCGACCAGGCGCCGATCATCGACTCTCTGGTGCGGGGCATGATCAAGGCCGCGCAGCCTGAGGCCCCGCTGTGGAACGTGTTGCGCTCGACGCAAGGTGCCGCCGACCCGTCGCTGGCCGCCTTCGCGAAGACCTTCGAGCAGACGCTGTCGGTGAAGATCGCCGAGGCCCGCGCGCCGCACCTGGTGCCGGTGGTGGTGGCGCCTCCTGAGCCGCCGCCGAGCAGCACCGTGCCGACCGCGCCAGGCGGGTGATCAGCCGGGCGTGAAGGTGCCGCGCACGAGCGGCCCGTCGAACGAGTCACCATCGCGGTCGATGTAGAAGTGATCGTCGGTGAGGGTCACCGTGAGCTTCGTGCGGCGCTCTTCACTCGCCGCGAGCGCCGACAGGAGTTCAGCGTCGATGGCCGCGAACTCGGCTTTGACCAGCCGGTTCAGCTTTGCGGCGGTGGCTTCGGCGAGGAAGGCGGCCTGGCGCTCAGCGCTCTCGAAGAGCACCGAGATCTGCGCGTTCGCGTTCTGATCGACCATGCGCTGCACCTTCGCCGGGTCGGCTTTGCCTACGCGCACCCAGCGGGTCACGAGGTTGGTGTAGTCCCGCGTCTCCAGATCCGGCGCGTCGGGGTCGCCGAGCCCCGGTCCGAACGTGAGCCGCTCCTCCCACAGCCAGGCGTAGGCGAGCACCTTGAGCCAGACGCGCTCCATGACCTCGGAGGGGTGGCGGGCGAGCTTGAACGCGAGCTGTTGATCGACGCCGCGATCGACGTTCGAGAGGGAAAGTTGAAAGTCGTAGAGGGTCGAGGGGGCAGCCACGTGCGCAGTGTTGATCGGCCAGCCAGCCGTCGGGCCGATTTCGTACGCTGCATCTCGGCAAGGTCATCCCGCCAACGACTTGAAGACCAGCGTCGTCGACCACGGCTCGTATTCAAGTTCCGGCTCGCGCTGAGCGATGAGCGTCTTGATCAACGCCGCCCGTCCCACCTCGTCGAGCGTCAGCACGGGAGGTCTTATGTGAGAGGCCTCCAGGCGCGTCTCCTCACCGAGCGCGATGCCGAGCTCACGGCGGAGTGCAGCCATCGAGCCTGAAGAGGCCGGACAGAAGACGCAAGCTGCCTTCGCGCGGTCGGGGTCGACCTACCAGGTGAGCACCGCCTCGAAGAATTCCTCGAAGTCGTCACTCGCGTCTCCCCACAGGTCGACCTGAAGGCCCAGGGCTTCGAAACGGGTTTGAAGCGCGCTGCTCGACGTTCGCGGAGAGGGCTCGTTGCGGTCGCTCGACATCGTGAACCTCCTCTGGTTGAAACAACTCTGGTCCAAAGTCCAACCTGCGAACAGTAAGCGGCGCTGTCAGGGCGGTGTCGCCAAGCGGACCACGGGACGTGATGCATGCCGACCATCGACTGGCCTTCTCTCCGCGACGACGTCGGACGGGCGACCGAGATCGGCGAAGCATTGCGTGCGCTCAACTCGCCAGACGAAGACATCGCGACGGACGCGTGGGACCTTGTGTGCGAGCGAGTTCTCGGCGGAAAACCCAGTGAGATCACGATCGCCGTCGTCCCCATTCTCTGCGGTTTGGGCGACTCAGGCGAGCTGCCAACCTGGGAGCTGCTGGTCGAGGTCGCGGCCGCGGCGTTCAAGTCGCTCGATGCCCCGAACGCAGACCCCGGGCAGGCGGCGATGGCACAGAGAATCATCGATGCCCTGGATCACGCTGCGCTCCATGACCAACTTGCTCGTTCCGCGCCTGACCTGGCGGCTGTGCTGCTCGCAGGGGTCCTCGGGCGCACAGACGAGCAGCTCTTTGCCGCGCTTCGTCGCCTGGCCGAGCATGAAGACCTCGAACGACGGGCGGCAGCGCTGGTTGCACTCACGCTGGCACGGCGATTCGACCCGGACACCGTGACGCTGTGTCGGCGCCTTGCGATACACGCGAGCGAAGACGATGGCGTCGCGGCTGCCTTGTTGCTCGCGGTCGCGAGTGTTCGCGACCGGCTCTCGGAGGCCGAAGTCGCGGCCGTAGACCAGCTGGCCACGGAACCTGTCAACGTGAATGAGACACCGGCGTTCTGCATTTAGGCTTGAGAGAGCACGCTCCCGTTGCCCGACTTGGGCTTGTTGATCCACGCGGCCGTCGGCAGGGCTGGCGGAGTTGGCGTGCC